>JAWGCW010000001.1:0-247324 GCA_032548025.1 Finegoldia magna
TACTATCATCATTTCATTTTGTCAAGTGTTTTGTAAAACTTTTTTTATTTTTGTTTTACATGCATTACTTTCTTTTGAGTAATTTAAAAAGCACTTAACTCAAAGTGCTTTTATATAATATCAAGGTTTTTATTTTTTGTCAAGTGTTTTTTTTGTTTTTTATTTTAAAAATCGAATTTGTTTGTAAATGCTCTATTGTATTATGCTTTATCGACTTAGATGATAAGGATGCTACAAGTATTCCAAGAGCTATACTGGCGGCAAATAACATTGCATTTCTCGCATGTGAAAAAGCTAGTTTAGAATTTTGCTGAATTGTGTAATACATTGTGTAATACATATCTGCCCCAGGAACCAAAGAAATTATTCCTGGTATTACAAAAACCGTGACTGGCATGTGAACTTTTCTTGAAGCTATCTCTCCTATTATTCCTACTGCAATTGATGCACAAAGAGCAGCGATAAATTTGTTATTTAAAATCATTGTTAAATATTTGTAAACGAACCACGATACGAATCCAGATACCATAACTATTTTATAAGATCTTTTTGGTGAATCGTAAAATAGCGAGAATCCTAAAGTGGCAAATGATGAAATCATTGATTCTATAATTATATATAACATTAAATCGCCTCCATCATAACCGCAAAATACAATATACTACCAACACCTAAAGCTATACTCAACGCTGTAATCACAGCGTTAATCATAGAACTTATCCCAGATAATAAGTCCCCACTAAGTACATCTCTTACAGAGTTTGTAATGGAAACACCAGGAACAAATGGCATGATACAACCAACGATAATACTGTTCATATCCAAAGCCACACTAAACATTCCAAAAATTTTCAATGTAATTAAAGTTAGAAATGTCATAAACGCAACTGTAATATATGTATTAACAAATTGTGGGTTTTCTTTTCGTTGGAAAAATCTGAAAACCAGCATTTCTAATATAGATATAAAGAAAGCTACGACAGGTTCAATAATGCCACCTACTAATAAATGCGCAAATAATCCTGAAGCTGCGGATGCCCCCAGGATGTACAGTTTTTTATCGACAGCTCTATTATCTATTTTGTTTATTATTTCTATTGATTCATCCAAAGTGTACACATCTTTTACAAAATTTCTGGAAAAATTATTGATTTGATGAATTTTCCACAAATTTGTCGCCTTTGGAATTGTTCTTCTCATAGTAACAAGATCTCCAAAATCAAAACTCAAACATATAATTATACATGTATAAGATACAAATACATTTATTTTATTAACTTTTTGAATACTTTTACTCATTCTAAAAGCTGTATCTTCTACACGATACGTTTCTGCACCACTCTCGAGCAAAATTCTTGCAGTGTCAGCGACGACATCCATTAGATTTTGGCAATCTTCTTTTGTTTTAACAAATTGCAAAATATCTCCTCCAGTATTAAAATTATAACATATAGGAGGCAATTATGGATATTATCAAAAACAGAAGATCGAGAAGAAAATTTACATCGACAAAAGTATCACTAGAAAATATGAAAAAAATAGTAGAAGCTGGAACCTATGCTCCAACTGGTATGAACAAACAAGACAACATAATCGTTGCTATTTCTGATGATAGTACAATGGAAAATTTATTAAAATCCATCAGAAAGCACTTAAACAACGAAAACTACAACGGATTTTATAATTGCAAAAATATGATTTTGCTTTTGAGTCCTAAAGATAACAGAAATAGAAAATTCGACTGTGGATGCATAATGCAAAATATGATGTTAAAAGCTTGTGAATTAAATGTAGCAAATGTTTGGATTAATCAATTTTATGATTCTTATGATAGCGAACACATTAGAAAGTTCTTACAATCTATAGATATCGATGACAATTATGAAATCACTTGTGCACTCGCTTTAGGTCACAGCGACGAAAATCCAAAAATTAAGCAAAACAAATTTAGAACTAAATTTATCTAAAAAAGATCGATTGAATTCTGACTCACAATCAGTTTTCAATCGATCTTTTATTTTAGAAGTTATCGTAATAAATTCTGTCGTCATTTACTCCAACTTCATTCAAAGCTTTTGTTAAAGACTCTATCATTCTTGGTGAACCGCATAAATAAGCTGAGCTGTTCTTACCAGTTTCTTTGCAATATTTCTTGATTGCATCGTCGGCATGTCCAGTTTCTCCTTCCCAATTCATTTCAGGAGTTGTTCTTGACAATACTGGGATAAATTTGAAATCGTACAAATCTTCTTCAAATTCTTTCAATTCATCTAACAAGAATAAATCATCTGGAGTTTTGGCTCCAAAATAGAATCTTGCTTTTCTCTTAATATCATGATCTCTCATGTGGTTAAGGATAGATCTTATTGGTGCAAAACCAGTTCCCGCTGCTCCTAATATGATTTCAGTATCTTCATCGTGATAGTAGAAATCACCATAAGGACCATTGATAGTAACCTTGTCACCTTCTTTAAGGACTTTGTGACAATAAGTTGTACATATACCCTTGGTATAACCAATTAACAATTCTATATGTTTTTCATCTCTGATACTAGATGCAATAGAATATGCTCTGAATACTTCTTCATCTGATCCTTCATATCCATCGCCTTTTGGATATTCTTCTGCTTTTAATTGTACATATTGACCTGGTTTAAATTTGATTGTTTCTCCTTCTGGAAGTTCAAATCTAAACTTAGTGATTCTATCAGTCAAAGGTAATTTTTCAACAAGAGTTGTTTCGTATTCTTTGACATTAAATAATTCTTCTGGAATTTGAATCGAAATATCTTCTTTAACTTTTACCTGACAAGATAATCTAACGCTATCGTTAAGTTCATCTTCTGTTAACATTGGTTTTTCTGTAGCAAGTACAGGGCCTGCTCCATCCAAAACTTTTACCTTACAATAACCACATGATCCTTTTCCCCCACAAGCTGAAGGAATGAATACTTTTTGGTTTCTAAGTGTAGATAATAAACTATCTCCACCGTCTACCGTAAATTCTTTATCGTTATTAATAGTTAGTTTTACTTCACCATAATCTGCAATGTATTTATCTGCAAATGAAAGCAACAATGCAAATATTGCACACAATACAGATACTACAATTGTTGTAATAAGTATTTGTTCCATGATTCCTCCTTATGATATTTGAACTATACCAGAGAATCCGATGAATGCCATCGCCATGATTCCAGTTATAATTAAAGTTAGAGGAGATCCTTGGAGACCTTTTGGCACAGATGAATCTTTGATTTTGGATCTAATTCCTGCCATTGATACAATTGCTAACATCCAACCAAGTCCACTTCCTATTGCAAAACCTACTGTTTGCAAGAAGTTGTAATTTCTGATTACCATGAACAAACTTACCCCTAAAATCGCACAGTTTACTGTGATAAGTGGCAAGAATATTCCCAAAGCGTAATATAAGTTCGGAATGTATTTTTCCAAAATCATTTCCAATAATTGAACAAATGCCGCTATCGATATAATAAATATTATATATCTCAAATACTCTATATTAAATCTAACAACTAATTTATATAAGAAAAAGTTGATTATAGTTGTTATTGTCAATACGAATGTTACAGCTATTCCCAATCCTGTTGCAGTTTCAATTTCTTTACTTACTGCTATAAACGAACACATTCCCAAAAAGTTTGAGAAAATCATGTTTGAAGTAAAGATTGATGCAAAAAATATAACTAAAGGACTAATTGTCATTACTTAGCATCTCCTTCCTTTTTAAGATGAGCATTAGCAATCCACATAATAATAGGTAATATGAAGAATGCTGCTGGTGGCATAACCATCATTGTCCAAGGCACAAAACTTTCAGGCATTATTCTGATACCAAATACACTACCGAATCCCAATAATTCTCTGACTAAAGCTATAAGCACAAGAACTACAGTATAACCCAAGCCTGATGCCACGCCATCTACAAAACTACTTACAGGATCGTTACTTATAGCAAATGCTTCTGCACGTCCCATTATTATACAGTTGGTAATAATCAATCCAACATAAGGTCCTAATGTTTTACTCATTTCTGGCATGTAAGCCTTTAAGAAAATATCAACTATTATTACAAAGAACGAAATAATAAATACTTGAACCATCATACGAATGTGTTTAGGAGTTACTTTTCTAAGTAAACTAATCAAAAACGATGAACATCCTGTAACAAAAGCTAACGCAAGTCCCATAACCAATGAGTTCATACATAAGTTTGTTACTGCTAATGTGGAACAAATTCCTATAACTTGAATAAGAACAGGGTTGTCATCAAGCAATCCATTTTTCAATAATTTAGTATATTTATTTGAATTAGCCATTATTTACCTCCATTCTTAATAAACTCATTCACATCTTCATTAATCATATTCACGACAAATGTTGATGTTTGAGTGGCACCACTTATAGCATCAATATTTCCACCGTTTGCTGGTTTATTGATTACAATTTTACCGTCAACTGGCTTTGAGATATCCAAATCTCTGTATTGGTTTTTGTATTCATCTTCTGTAATACGTCCACCCAAACCAGGAGTTTCATCTTGTTTAATAAATTCAATTCCAACAAGTTTTTTCATATCTTTAGTTATTCCTACATATCCACTGATAGAACCCCAAAGACCTGGCCCGTTTATAGGAACTGCATAAGCTTTTTCTTCACCATCTTGTTTTAAAATATAAAGTTTATTGCCTTTATAGTCTTCTTCTGCGACATTATCTTTAAAAGTTTTGTCGATATTTGATGCAGAAGTATCTTCAGGTAAGATATTAAATACATTCAAAATCTTATGTTTTAATTCGATATCTTGATTAAATTTTACTGTAGGAGTTGTAACTTGATTTAACAAAGCCAATGCTAATGTCAAAACTAGTGTCAATCCTAACATAAAAATTACTGGATATACAACTGATTTTTTCTTAGCCATTAACCTTGACCTCCTTATTTGCTTTTGCTTTTTTATTAGCTTGAACTTTATTTACACAATAATCAATTATCGGTGCAAAAGTATTACCAATAAGAACCGCGAACATAACGCCTCCTGCAAATAATGCAAATCCTCTGATAATTACAGTAACAATTCCTATAATAAAACCATAAATCCACTTACCAATTGGAGTCTTAGCTGCAGATACTGGATCTGTTGCCATGAACACAGTACCGAATAAAAATCCTCCCATTAGCATTCCATAAATAGGATTGGGAACAGAAGTTACTCCCATTGCGTTAAAAATTAAACTTAATACGCAAAAACCAAGCACACTTCCTGCCATAATTTGCCAACTTGCAACTTTTTTATAAATCAAATAAATTGCTCCAATAATAATCAAAACTTTGCAAGTTTCACCGATAACTCCAGGAATTTGTCCCAAGATTAATGTTGGGATTGTTTCAAATGCTGAGTTAACTTTGAAAGCTGTCATTGGAGTTGGTTGTGTCATAGAATCCAATGATTGAGTTAAGTACGTTCCAAATCCTCCAGGAAAACCACCTACAGCTTTGTTCCAATAAATAGTCATTTGTTGAGGAAAATTAACATAAATAAATACACGAGCCACTAAGGCTGGATTGAAAACATTTTTTGCGAATCCTCCAAAAACCATCTTCCCGAAAAATATACCAAACGCTATACCAACCGCTGAAATCCAAAAAGGAATAGATGGTGGTAATGTCATTGTATACAAACAGGATGTGACAATAGCTGCTTCAGATATTTTATTTCTTTTGAATATCTTCGCGTTTGATAAATATTCAACAAGGCATGCAACAATTACGTTTAGCAAAAACAAAGCCAACACTCTTAGCCCATAAAAATATATCGCCACTAAAGCTATCGGCAAAAGAGCAAACATAACTGGATGCATCATTTTTTGTTTCATAAAATACTTATTATAAAACTCTTTCAAACCTTTCACCCCTTATAAAATTTTTTATATATAAAATCCATAAAATACGGATTTGTTTTTATTAATAAAAGCTTTTCATTATGTACAAGAAAAAATATTTCTTTTATTTATCATATCATAAATCGCCCCAAAATCAATGATAAAATTTGTTACTTTTAATAAGTACAATATACATCACTGAATATATTGATTATATATAATATACCCATTTGACTAAAAAAATATTTATCACGTATCATTTTTCCACAAGAAAATCGACCTAAATTAATAGATCGATTTACTGTTCTTGATTCAGCTTTATAAGACTGTTGTTTTTCTGATAATTTTTACGATTAGTCTTCACTAATAAAAAGTATAGACCTGCACAAGGAACCGCTAAGTAAAATGTAACAAATCTATTGATTGCCATAATACTAAATGCCAATGATTTTGGCATAAAAGAAGAATACACAAGCATCATGCTACCTTCGATAACTCCTACACCTCCAGGAATGTGAACACTTTCGAATGAAATTGTAACCACAGCTTGGATCAGAACCAGAGTCATAAAATTATATGAATTTAGTCCAAATGATTTGTATAAGATTGCAGGAATTGCAAATGAAAACAAAAGCATCGGCATCGAAATGCACAATAATTTCGCAAAAACTTTTTTGTTATTTATCAAAAATTTTCCGAAATTTTTGTGTTCTTCAATTGTTTTTGTAATATCTTCTTCTGATTTACTGAAACGTTTCAAAAGTTTAAATTTAGAAAATACCGTGTTAAAAAATCTAATTACTCTAGCCGCCAATTCACTATCAAACATCAAAAATCCTATTCCAAATACCAAGACCAATTGACACACTATTCCATATATAACTAAATATTTAAATTCAGAAATCGCCGCAATTTTTCCGACTAATCCAAAAATCATTGCTACAAAGAAAATAATTACCATAGACAAATGATAAATCCAATTAAAAGAAAGTAATGAATTAATCGTAGCCAATGAATCAATATTATCAGTTCTCATTGTATGATATTGTAACGGTTGTCCAAGGCTACCACCTGGAGATATCATACTAAAAAAATAATCTGTAAATGTATATCCGAAACATCTTTTAAACGATACATCATATCCTTGTATACTTAGAAGATATTTGTATGATATAGCTTCCAGTAGAAAAAACATAAACATAGTCAAAACACATGCTGTTATGAAAACTGGTCCTATCTTTTTTATTACATCAAAAGCATCATCTGCTCCAATTTTGTTTTTTATGAAAAAAATTACTCCTAAACTAAATGCAAATACTAAAATTGCTCTTAAAATTGTGTTTTTGTTTTTCATCTTCCACCTCATATGATATAAGTATACCACTAGTGTAGTACAGTTTACAATTAGTTTTTTTTAATTGTTGACTTTTTGTATACTTTTGAGTGCAAAAAAAGCCTACTGAAATTAATCAGTAGGCTAATTCGTTATTTTCTTATAACTTCAATTCTAACATTTTCTCCATTCAAATCAACATCTTCACCATCTACATTTTCATCAATAATTATATCGACAGTCAATGTTTCATCTTTTATGAAGTCTTCATATTGTTCAATTGCTTTTTTAATATCATCTGTAGGCTTGATTTTGATGATGATATTATCTAATACATCAAAGTCGTTTGATTTTCTCATTTGTTGAACTTTACTTACAAGTTCACGCGCATATCCTTCCATCAATAATTCATCAGTGATTTCTGTGTCCAAGATTACAAAATAATCTCCTTGCATTGTCACATCGAATCCTTCTTTGGAATTAATTCTTACATCAACATAATCTCTCTTGATATCAATGTCTTCATCGTCTAATTTAATATTCAAATCTGATTTGTCTAGTTTTGATACGAAATCCTTGGCGTTTATATCTTTCAAATAATTTCCAAAAGATTTGATGTGTTTACCAAGAATACTACCTGCAACTTTGAAGTTAGGTTTTAGTTCGTAATTCATAAATTCAGACAAATCCTTCTTGTATTCGATATCTTTTAAGTTGATTTCTTCCTTGATTAAATCCTTGAACTCTTCAATCTTATCCTTAAATCTTTCATCTAGTACGATTTTCTTCAATGGTTGACGAACTTTAATATTAACCTCTTCACGAGAAGCTCTTGCAAGAGTTACAAAAGTTCTTACCATTTCCATCTTTTCTTCTAATTTATTGTCGATTAAATCTTCATTTACCTTATCGAAATAAGCTAAATGAACTGATTTTTCGCAAGTTAAATCGTGATACATTTCCTCTGCGATAAATGGAGTAAATGGAGCGATTAATTTTGTAAGTCCAACTAATATTTCGTAAGTTGTGTTGTAAACAGCTTTTTTGTCATCATCCATTTCTGTTTTCCAGAATCTTCTTCTGTTACGTCTGATGTACCAGTTTGATAAATCTTCGATTACAAAGTTAGAAATTTCTCTGGCAACTTTTGTATATTCAAATTGATCCATATTTTCAAAGTAGAATTTTTGTAGATTTGTAAACTTAGACAAAATCCATTTGTCTATTACAGCTCTGTCTTTATATTCTACAAAATATTCTGTAGGGTCTGTTTCATCTGTTGTCGCATACATTTGGAAGAAGTTGTAAGTGTTTCTGAATGATCTGAAGAATTTGCTTTCTACTTCTTTTAATCCACTTACATCAAATTTTGTAGGAATCCATGGTGGGGATACGTAAAGTGAGTAGAATCTAACAACGTCTGCTCCGTATTTGTCGAATAATTCAATCGGATCAATTGTGTTTCCTCTCGATTTACTCATCTTCTTTCCATCTTTATCCAAGATTAAATCATTTACCAAAACATTTTTGTATGGTGCTTTTCCTGTAATCATTGTAGAAATAGCTAGCAATGAATAGAACCATCCACGTGTTTGGTCGATTCCTTCGTTGATGAAATCTGCTGGGAATACTTTATCGAAATCATCTGTGTGTTCAAATGGCCAGTGTTGTTGTGCAAATGGCATAGCTCCAGAGTCAAACCAAACGTCAATAACGTCTTTTTCTCTTGTCATTATTTCGCCACATTCTGGACATCTAATGTGAACATCGTCAACGTATGGTCTGTGAAGTTCGATATTTTCATCAATATCTTCAATAGCCAATTCTTTTAATTCTTTTCTTGAACCAACAGAAAGTGTGTGATTACATTTATCACATTTCCAAATATTTAATGGAGTTCCCCAGTATCTGTTTCTAGAAATCGCCCAGTCTTTTATATTTTCTAGCCAATTTCCAAATCTTCCTTCACCAACATGTTCTGGATACCAATTTACACCGTTATTGTTCTCAACTAATTTATCTTTTAATTTGCTAACTTCAATGTACCATGATGGTTTTGAATAATAGATAAGTGGTGTGTGGCATCTCCAGCAGTGAGGATAATTGTGTTCAATTTTTTGTTTTCTAAATAATTTGTTTTCTTCTTTTAATCTTTGTAAAACTTCTGGATCTGTATCCATAACATGTTGACCATCCCATGGACCGCCAACGAATTTTCCTTCTTCATCAACAGGATTGATTAATGGCAAATCGTATCTTCTTCCTGTTTGATAGTCGTCTTCCCCAAAAGCTGGCGCTGTGTGAACAATTCCTGTACCATCTTCAACAGTTACATAATCTGCCAAAGTCACATAAAATGCTTTTTTGTTAACATCATAAATAGGTAAAAGTTGTTCGTATTCCATATACTCCATGTCTTTACCTTTTAATTCTTTGATTAAAGTGTAGTCTTCGCCTTCGTGACCCAACAAATCGTGTGCTTTGTTTTTTGCAAGATATATTTTTTCTCCGTCTTTTTCTGCCAAAATATAGTCAATATCTGGATGTACTGTCAAACAAACATTTGATGGCAATGTCCAAGGAGTTGTAGTCCATGCCAAGAAGTATTCATCTGCATCTTTTCTTTTGAATTTAACATATGCAGTTGTAGTTTTGATATTTTCATATCCTTGTGCAACTTCATGTGATGCAAGACCAGTACCACATCTTGGACAATATGGAAGGATTTTCGCTCCTTCATAAATCAATCCGTCCTTGTACATTTTGTCAAGCAATGCCCATACTGATTCAATATAATTATTGTCCAAAGTAATATATGGATCATCCATATCCACATTGTATGCCATTCTATCTGACATTTCTTGCCATTTTTCTCTGTAAGAAAATACAGATTTCTTACATTCTTCGTTGAACTTTTCTACTCCGTAATTTTCGATTTCTTTTTTATCGTGAAGACCAAGCTTCTTTTCAACTTCGATCTCAACTGGAAGACCATGAGTATCCCAACCAGCTTTTTTATATACTTTGTATCCTTGCATAGTTTTGTATCTGCAAGTCATATCTTTTAAAGTTCTACTTATAACGTGATGAATTCCTGGCTTTCCATTTGCAGTTGGAGGACCATCGTAAAATACATATCTATTTTCTTCATCTCTACTGTTGTAAGTTTCATTCAAAAGATCAATCTCTTTCCAATACTTACTAGTAGCCTGTTCACGTTCTTTAACAGGTTTCTTAGAAAGCTCCTTAAACTTTTTCATAAACAAATCTCCTTATAAAATAATTAAAAAATCCCTTGGAAAATTAATTCCAAGGGACGAATAAACCGCGGTACCACCCTAATTGTGTAAACCTCTCATTTCTTGTAACGTCAAGTAATACGCACAAACCTATTAGATCTGTGAGCTTCTTTCAGATGATTCGAATATTTCTTAATTTATCCCTCTCACCACACAGGATTCTCTGTAAAATCAATCAAAATATTCCGTTCTGATCACAGCTTTTAATAGAATTATAATATTATATTTTTAATAATTTGTCAAATATTTATGAAAATTATACAAAATTCCACTTGCAAATGCAGGTGAAGCATTCTATAAATGATATAATAAAATAAACAACTAATGAAATTTACATAAAAACTTAAAACTTTAATATTAGGAGGACATAATGAAAAACCGTAAAAATTTTAAAATCATTGCATTAGCTTTTGTATTAGCGATTTTCATATCACAACCAACATCAGCTATAAAGCAAATCGAAAAAACTTCAATCGAAGGAAAAAATAGATACGAAACAGCCATACAAATATCAAAAATTTCGCATACTAAAACATCCACCACAGCAATAATAGTAAATTCAGAAAGAATAGCAGATTCATTGTCAGTTGGAGTCTTGGCACATAAAATAAATAGCCCTATACTTCTAACAGATTTTGCTAAAATTAACCAATCTATATTAAGAGAAATTCAAAGACTTAAATCTACAAATATTATACTTGTAGGTGGCACTCAAAGTATTTCCCTATCACAAGAAACAAATCTAATAAAACAAGGTTATAATGTAAGAAGAATATCTGGAAAAGACAGAATTGATACATCATTTGAAATAGCAAAAGAACTTTCTAACCTCAACCAAACAAAACAGTTCGACAATGCATTTGTGGTTCATGCCACTAAATCAATAGTGGATTCTGCAAGTGTCAGTGTAGCTGCATGTCGTATGAATAGTCCAATTTTATTCGTAGGAAATGACATAAAACCATTTAAAGAAAAATATGCAAACTATACATTCAACAACACGTATTTAATAGGCGGAGCTACAGCAAAATTATCCAAAAATTTCCCAAATCCAATAATTACTTATGGGAAAAACAGAAATGATACAAGTATGAAAATAGCCGACACATTCTTCAAAAATTCAAAATCTATTTTCTTAGCGAAAAACGGAGATCAAAGATTTTCTGAACTTATAGACTGCGTTACTGTAGCACCATTAGCAGCAAATGAAAAAAGTCCGATAATATTTGCATCAACAAAAAACAATCTAACAAAATCAGAGAAAAATTTCTTCAATAAATTAAATCCAAATAAAATAACATTAATCGGTGGTGGACTTCATCATAAATATGATGAAATAATCGGAAAAACTCCAGCTAAAAAAGACTACGTATTATTAAATATATCTCAAATCAATCAAAACAAAGCAGGTTTGCCGATGGGATGCGAAGCAGCATCACTTCTACAATGTTTACACTACAAAAACATCAAAACTAACACGAATCTTAACCAATTTATAAAAGAAATGCCATTAGCAAAAGACAACAATCCAAATCACGGATTTGCAGGCTCTCCTTTTAATATCGATGAAAGAATTTACCAATCAATATTCCCGGAGCCATTAACAAAATGGGCTAACAAATACGCAAACGCAGAAAATATTTCTGGCAAATCCTCAGAATATATAAGAGAAGAAATCTCAAAAGGAAACCCAGTAATATTCTTTGCGACATACAAATTCAGAAATCCAACATTTAAAGATTATTTCTGGGGAAAAAATGCGCTCTACAACGCACACGTAATGGTAGTTGATGGTTACGATAAAAACAGAATGCACATCGTAGATCCAGCAGAGGATAAACCAAATGGACATTGGATATCCCGCTAACTTTTTGATAAAAGATACAACATCAAAAAATACGCCGTCGTTGTGAGATAATTTAATAGTAAATACAACAAAAGCCACCGTATGGTGGCTTATATTAATTATTTCCTTAGTCTCGTTAAATTTTATTCGTAGTAAGTTTGGAATTGTTGTACTAATTGAGCTGCAATTACACTTGATGGTCTGATTTTTATCAATTCTTCTCTTGCACGATCAATTGCTTTACCAACTTCTGCTCTCTTGTCGCCATGTCTTCTTGCTTGAATAGCTTTGTTCATAGCTTCTCTTAAAGCTTGTATTTCAGTTTTACTTGCTCTGTAATCTTCACTGTTTAATGCTTCGAATACTGCTTGGTCTAATCTGTCGCCTAGTTGATAGATTTCTGCAACTGTTGCTTGTGGTCTTAATCTTAAAGCAGTTATTTCTCTAATTTCTGCAGTTAGTTTGTCGATTACTGCACCAGACATGTTCTTTAATTCATGGAATTTTAATGATCTAGCTTTTGCTAATTTGTGATCTAAGTCTGATCTTACATAGATGTTAGCAGTATCATTTAATCCTGCATCTGGGTAGCTTAATAATTTTTGTGATAGTGCTTCGAATTGTGCCATGTAAACTTTCATATCTTCAACTGTGTGGAATGGAGAAGCTGCTATTACGAATCCTCCGAAGATGTATTCAGCGATTTCTGCATGTGCTGCATCTACTTTGTATCTTAATTGAGTTGTAGCAAATCTGATTGCTCTTCCCATTCTACCTAATAATAATAATCTTTGTGGAATAGATGATAAATCATAAATATCTGCTACTCCCATTCCTACTGCTGTTTGGTCGATTTTGTCGCTGATTTCAAGAGAAGTTTCGTTGAATTTGTCAACCATTTGTTGTTCGTCTTCTCTTTTAACTTGGATTGAGTTTACTTCGTTTTGGATTGATTTGATTTGTCTTTTATATACTTCTGCTTCATCAATTCCTAATTTTTCAGTTTCTTCTGCTCCTTGAACGATTTCAAGTTTTTCTTCTTGAGCATAAGATATTGCTGGGGCTACTGTTCCCAATAACATACTAGATAGTAATACTACTGATAGTGTTCTTTTTAACATAATTTTCATCTCCTAATAATTTAGTTCAAATGTTTTTACTTGGTCTTTTAATTCAATTTTAACGTTGAAATCTTTAACCCATGTTCCAAATTCAAATCCGTTGTATTTAACTGATGCAACTCCATTGTTAAAGTAAACTTCTCTTACGATTGCTTTTTTTGTATTAGAAACAGTTACTTTGGCTGGTCCATTGTATTTCTTGCCATTTTTTGTTGCTTTGAATTCGATTGAGAATATTCCTGCTTTTCTTTCAGAAGGGTTGATTTCTGTTATTTGATATTCATCTTTATCAATTTTTTTGATTACGTTTAATTTGAATTTATTTGTTACGCCGTTTTTTGTAGTTGCAGTAATTGTAGATGTTCCTTCTGCAACTGCTTTGATCGTTCCTTTTTCATTAACTGTAGCTATAGCTTCGTTATCTGATCTGTAAGAAACTTCTTTTTCTAATGCATTTTCTGGGAATACAAATGTCTTTGAAGCTAAATCAAATGTATCTCCAACTTTTAATGTAGTAGATTTTACTGAGAAACCAATATTTTTAACTTCATAAGTATCTTTCCCAACTAATGAATTGTTTACAACTCCACCACCATTTGTATTAGTGTTAAGGTATTCTGAGTTTTCTCCTGTTGCTTGTAAGAATGGAATTCCTGATACGCTGTGACCAGGTTCAACAATGTGAAGTTCGAAGTTTGATTTTGCGCATCCATCTTTTGAAATTACTGTAATCATAACTGTTCCAGTTCTTAGTGGAATAATTGTGTTTCCAACGACTCTCGCCATAAATGCATTTGATGAGTACATGAATACTTCTTTGTCTTTAACTTCATTTGGTCTAACTACTGGGCTTATTGTTGTAGTTTTGTTAATTGAGATTGCTCCCATGTTGCCTTCTTTAAATTCGATTTTTTCGGCTTTAATTTTTGGTCCAGTAATTTTTTCCATTGCTTCGTGGAGTTTCTTAACTTGCTCATCCAATTCACCACATTTTACTGTGATTCTGAATTGTAAGCCAACTGTTTTAGAAATTTCTTCACTTAATTCTCTTACGATAAATGAATTACCGAATTTTGTTCTTGAAGCACGTACTTTTTTAGCTTCTCTGATTTCTCTCCAAACTGCAGCTTTTTTGTAGATAGTGGCTATATCATTTGGCCCTAAATCAGGATAAGCTAACAATTCTTGTTCTAATTGGTCAAATTGTTGGATGTAATCCATAATTTGTTGTTCACTAGCAAAAGGATTAACAGCATATAATAATCCAGTAATTATATATTCTGTTATTTTAGTGTGAGCTGCTATAACTTTGTTAGATAGTTCTGTAGTTGCAAATCTGATTGCTCTACCAATTCTAATCATTAATTGAACTCTGACTGGAATTGTAGTTAAATCATAGATTGTGTTTTCTAATGCTCCTACTGCTCCTGCACTTCCTACTGCTTGGCGTTGTTTCATTTCAGCAATCTTGATTTCTTTATCTAAGAAATCATGTGCTTCATAAAACTGATCCATAACTTCCTTGTACTTTTCATCAGCTGGTTCTATGTCTTCAACTGATTTTACAGCTTGTGTCAAACCTTCTTTTAATTCTGAGATTTCAAGTTTAGGTTCTTCTTGTTTCACTTCCAAAGAATCTGCGAAAACTTCACTCAAAGGTGCAACAGCTATAAAAGTCATAGCGAACACTAAAATCATTGCTAATGATTTTTTTAAATGTTTCATATTTCCCTCCTATGAACTAAATATTTTGTTTAACAATCGGCATTACCCGTTATTGATTAAAACCCAAATTTAACCGTTTCTTTGTGGTCTCTAATAGTTATTGTCGCTTCGAAATCTTTTCTCCAAACTCCAAATTGTCCTCCGTGGAATTTAGATTTTGCATGACCTGAATTGAAATATATTGTTCGATTTAACTCTCTATTTCCGCTTTTTACTGTAAGTTTTGCAGGTCCAGAATAACCTCTGTCTCCTTCTTTTGCATCTACAAATAACGTAAATATACCTGCATGTCTTTTTGATGGAGCAAACTTTTCTACAGTAATTTCGCCTTTTTCTTTAGGAATTACAATAATTGTAATACTTGTTTGTAATCCTTCTTTTGTCTTAATATCTAATTTAGTTCTGCCGATCTTTTTTGCTGTTATAATTGATTTTGAATCAATGTCAATTATGTCAGTATTGCTAATTTTAAAATCAAAATCTCTTGTGGCAGTTTGTGGATATGCTAAAATTTTTGGATCCAAATCGAATTTATCACCTTGTTTTATTGTCACAGATGGAACTGACACTCCCAAACTTCTGATAACTTTAGGATCTAATTCTTGATTATCTATTGGTGGTTTAGGTGGTATTATTGGAATTTCTGTATTATCTGGATCTGTTTTAGGATCATAATCATTATCTCCAATTACTTCAATCATTTTTCTATCGGGAACTCTTATTCCTTCTGGAGCCACTAATAGGTTAAATCTTTGTGTAATTTTACCATCTACGGTTTTGATTAATATATTTGCATTTCCTACACTAACTGGATAAACTGTACCGTCATTTTTAACAACTGCAACATTTTTATCCAATGATTCAAAAACAACTGGATCATTGTTGAATTTTTCAGGTTGTACTGTCGCATGAAGTTTACCTTTTTTCTTAACACTGATAAAACCTTGACTTCCTTCTTTTACAGTGATGGATGTAGGTTCTTCGATAACTTCATCGGGGTCAACTTCAGGTACTGTATCTCTTGGAAGAACTTCTCCTGTAGTTCCTATTGCTTTGATACAAGCATTAGCATTCTTGACTTCTTTTGTTAAATCAGTCCATTTTTCACCTTGTGATGATACGAATGATTGACCTTCTTGAGCTTTAGCTTTTGAAGCATAATCAGCAACTGGCATTTCAATTGGCATTGGATATTTGTAGTTAGATGCTGAAGAATCCATGTATGCTACAATTGCAAATCTTTCACCTTTTTTAACTTTAATTTGTTTAGTGTCTAATGTGTAATATCCTGGATATTCAATCACACCGCTACCTATTTCTTCTCTGTTAGATGTCAAATCATCTGTAGATTTCAAGTCTTTTACAATATACAACTTGTATTTAGTATTCATTGCAACTGTGAACAAACCAGCTTCATAAATTGTTTGGTCTTCTTCTGATGTGAATACATTTGCTATGTAACCTTGCATATTGTATCCTACACTTCTTGTTGCTCCGAAATCATCATATTGTGAAATTACTGCATTAGGATCTTTTCTTTGAGGGATAAATACCGCATTGGATTTACCACAGAAACCATCGTAATATGATACATAATAGTAACCTCCATCCATAAAGCTTGTTCCCCAGCTGTTTTTTACAATCCATGCGCCATCCCCAGGAGCTTTTGCTTGGAATAAATTCTTAGAGAAATTATCATCCCATCCTACAATAGTTCCTGCGTGGTCTGCTTTCCCGCTTCCTGGATTGTAGTAACTTTTAGTTTCTTTCTTTTCGTAATATTTTTGAGAACTTAAAGTTGTGTAAACTCCACCGTATTCCATGATTGCTTGTTTGATTACATTTGTTTCGTTTGCGTTGTGAACATCTGGAAGATATATTACTTTATCAATATCAAATGCTCTCTTAACATTTGTAGGTGAAACATTAATGTATGCATCATACGGATCGTCCTTTTCTAATATTGGACCAGTTCCTCTCGCAAGATATGATGTTGCAATATCTCTGTTACCTCCATCATTTGGACCCCAATCAAACCCGTGCAAGTTTCTCATGTGTTTTTCACTAAAATCATATTCTGTTCCAAATAATTTTAAATAAGATTCCATGGAACCATATGTTGCAAATGTCCAGCATGAACCATTTTGTCCTTGATTTTTTACTGAAGAAACCCTATTAGTCTTTCTCAAATCGTATTTTGCTGGCAATGCAGCTCTGGATACCGCCTTTACTGAATTGTAAGAAGTCTTCAATGGCGAAATTAACAATTCGTCATCTTTGGAATTTTCTTTAAAACTATTTTCAACAGGGCTTAGTTGTAGTTTAGAATTGTCTTGTTCCTCTGCAAACGTTGGACTAGTTATTGCCATTGATGAAACAAGAACTGTTCCTAGTAGTAGGCTAAGAATTTTTTTAATTTTCATAACACCCTCCTTTTTTAATATGCTAATAATTCTCGAAATGCTACTATTTTGATAGCATTAATAAATATACTTCAATTTTTACAAAAATTTGTGCTTTCGATATTTATTAATTCAATTTATTAACTTTATTGACTATATTATATCACATAATTTAAAAATCTCTATGTTTTTATTTAAATTTTACATTAAATATTTAAATTTTTACATTAATTAACTCCGATTTTAATATACTACAATATAAAGCATTAGAAAATCACAATATTTCACACTTATATGAAATCTTTATGAAATTATTCAATGTATATATTTATTCTTCCAAAAGTAGTATAATATAATTGTTAATTCTCAATAGTGTTAAGTATACTATTTTAGTCATGAATTAATATTTAAAATCATTACAAGGAGTTAAAAATGAAAAGAAGAAATCTATTGCTATTAATTGCTGTTTTTACTTTGCAATCTTTGTTTTCAATAAGTTTTGCAGATGGTCAAAACAAGTTCAAGTTAAACGATGATTTGACAGTAAAAGAAATCGATTTTAGAGAATCACCTAGAAATCCAGCATTTAATAGACAACAAAGTAGTCCCAAGACTACGAAAAACTACGGTTCAAATGAAGATCCTTTTTTAGTTAACACGAATTACGATTTGTTTAATGAAAAAGAAGACATCCCAAGACAAAAAGCGTATGGTATACCTGCAAACTACGATTTGCGCCAACACAATAGAGTTACCCCTGTAAAAGCTCAAGGGCCAAATGGATCTTGTTGGGCATTTGCAACTTACGGTTCTGCAGAATCAAATATGCTTACTAATGGTCAATTCACAGATTTTTCAGAAAAACATTTGAGAAATACTCACGGTTTTGACTGGGCTCCTGATCAAGGTGGTACGAGGGCAGTTTCTGCAGCTTACTTATCCAGATGGTCTGGTCCTATTTGGGAAAAAGACGATCCTTATTCTGCTTATGATTTTAGTTCTCCATACAATTTACTTCCAGCAAAAGAATTAAAGGAAGCTTTGTACATTCCAGATGTGAACAACAATCAAGATCGTGACAGATTAAAAAGGGCTATTATGAGATATGGTGCATCCTACACTACAGTAAATGGTGACACAAGTTATACTAATTTTTATTCTATGAGTCATTACAATCCTGGTTATGGTTGGCAAAATCACGCTGTAACTATTATTGGCTGGGACGATGATTATTCAAGGTATAATTTCGGAATTACTCCTCCTGGTGATGGTGCTTGGATTGTAAAAAATAGTTGGGGTGATCGTTGGGGAAATCAAGGAGGATACTACCACGTTTCTTACTACGATGCACATATTTCAAAAGGAAATTGTATTTTTGTTTTAAAAGAAAAAGATAGAAATAAATCTATTTGGTATTATGATGATTTGGGAATGACTGATAGCATTGGTTACAATCAAACAGGATGGTTTTCAAATATTTTTGGACCTGTTAGTAGAACTAGTCAAATTGACGAGGTAGGATTCTTTGTTCCATCAAATGGTGCACAATACGAAATTTATGTTAACACGAATATCGGTGGAAACAGTGGATTCAACGACAAGGTATTGGTTGCCAGAGGAACTGTAGAAAACGCAGGATACACTACAGTAAAATTTAATGCACAAAAAATAAATGCAGGAGCATATTTTGCACCAATTGTTAAGCTTACAACTCCTGGTTACAGCTACCCGATTCCAATTGAGTCTTTGATTTATGGATATTCGTCAAGAGCAAGATCAGGTTATAATCAATCATTTATTTCTAACGATGGATATAATTGGTCAGATTTGGCAAGAAATAGAGCTAATGCAAATGTATGTTTGAAAGCTTTCACAAAACCTTATTCAGGTGTCAATCCAACTCCAGATCCTGAACCTGTCGATCCAACACCACAACCTGATGTTCCTGAACCTAATCAAGAAATTAGAGTAAATAAAATTGCAGTTTCTGAAGATAACATCACATTAAAACAAGGTGAAGAAACACAAATTAACGCTAAGGCTTATCCAGAAAATGCTACTAACAAAATATTGTTATGGTCATCTTCTAATACAAATATTTGTTCTGTAAACAATGACGGTATAATAAAAGCACTAAACCCTGGCCAATGCTATGTTACAGTTAAGTCAGCTGACAATCCTAGGATTTTGCAATATATTAGAGTTAACGTAACAGAACCAGAAAAACCAAACATCGATGATAGTGTTGACAAGGATGTTAAAGTTCAAAATATTATAATTTATCCTTCCTATAAAAAAGCTAAAGTTGGCGATAAGTTCAGAATAGACACTAGGATATTACCATCAAACGCAAAAAATCCTCAAATAACTTTAGAAAGTTCAGACGAAAACATTGCATCTGTAAATAATTCTATGGTGGTATGCAATAATCCTGGTAAGGTTAAAATAATTGCAAAATCAACTGATGGTTCAAACGTTTCAAACTTTGCTGCAATTTATGTAGAAGGCGACAGTCCAGAAAGCAAAAATGCAGTAAACATAAAATCAAACGTCTACAGAAGTTCAATATCTATCGGTAATACCAATAATATTTCTGCAATCATAACAGATTCTAGTAAAAGAAATATTAAAGACGCTAAAGTAAAATTCACTATTAATAAGCCATCTAAAAAAATTATAGAAAAAGAATTGTCTACAAACTATCGCGGTCAAACAATTTTATATTTGAAGGCTAATGAATTAGATGAAGCTGGTACTTACAGCGTGAATATATCAGCTTCTGATTCTAAAGGAAACACAAACGAAGATAGTGTAAACTTTGATATAAAAGATAACAGAGCTAGTTTTGAAACAAAAGTGGATTTGGATAGTCCTGAAATCAAATTAAATCAAGCATCAATGATAACTGTAAATTGCAAAAATAATACTTCAAAAATTTCAGGTGCTGATGTGGTATTAAGTATAACTGATGAAAATGACAACAAAGAAGAAAAAACATTTAAAACTGATAGCTACGGTAATAGCTACTATACATTTAAACCACAAAAGCCTGGAAGATATTACATTGAAGCTACTGTTTCGAAAAATGGATACAAAAACTCTTCCGCAAATGCAACTTTAATCGTCAAAGATTCAGAAACTAAGCCTGAGACAAAACAAACTGTAAAATTAAAATTTGAAGCTGATAAAACTTCATATAATCTTACAGATACAGCTAACATTAATATTTTTGCCACGGATGAAAATGGAAAAAAACTTTCTAATTTAAAATTATATCTAAGAATTAGAAATCAAAAAGGATTCGACCAAACAATAACTAAAACTACTGATTTAAACGGAGTTGCAAAAATGTTCATAAAACAACAAACAGCAACATCCCCTACAGACTTTACAATAATAGCTTGGCCAGAATCAGATTCAAACAATACGTTTGATTTCAGTGTTTCTTTTGGTAATTCAGACAAACTAGAAATAAACTCTATTTACAGTCCGTATAATATATATACGAAATATAATAACAATTATGTAGTTCACAATTACATTAGAAATATTAGATAAAAACAATACGCCCCTTATCATATGATAAAGGGCGTATTATTTTAATTATTCAAATAATTCTTCAAGAATTCTTTTACTCTTTCATGTTTTGGATTTGTGAACATTGTTATTGGATCTGTATCTTCTATGATGTAGCCTTCATTCATGAAACAAACCCTTGTAGACACATCTCTTGCGAATTGCATTTCATGTGTTACTACAACCATTGTCATTCCAGTTTCTGCAAGTTTTGACATTACTTGCAATACGTCGTTAACCATTTCAGGATCTAGTGCAGATGTTGGTTCGTCGAACAATAAAACATCTGGATTCATGCACAATGCTCTTGCAATAGCAACTCTTTGTTTTTGTCCACCTGATAACATGCTTGGTTTCTTATGTGCATGGTCAATCATTCCTACCAGTTCCAAATATTTTTTAGCTTCTTTAACAGCCGATTCCTTGTCTCTATTCAAAACTTTGATCTGAGCGACAGTACAATTATCCATTACACTCATATTTTCAAACAAATAAAATTGTTGAAATACCATGCCTACTTTCGATCTGAATTTATTTTGATTAAATTTGGAAGAAAGTATGGATTCTCCATGATATAAAATATCTCCACCTGTTGGTTTTTCAAGTAAATTGATGCATCTTAACATAGTAGACTTACCAGAACCTGATGATCCGATTATAGATAGAACTTCTCCTTTTGATATCGTAAAGTTGAGATCTTTTAGAACTTCTACTCCGTCGTAACTTTTTTTCAAATGCTGTAATTCTATTATTTTATTTTCCATTGAACATTCCTCCCGTAGTAGCTTCCATTACGTATTCTCTGTTATTTGATTTCTTTTCAATAAATAATAAAAGTCTAGTCAAAGAGAATGTCAAAACGAAATATATAATGCAAGTAACTGCATAAGTTTCAAATATATTATAAGTTGATCCTGCAATTGATTTAGATACGAAGAATAATTCTGTAACGCTGATTACGTTCAATACCGATGTATCCTTAATGTTGATTACAAACTCATTTCCTATAGATGGCAAAATGTTTTTGATTGCTTGTGGCAAAATTACATTAATCATGGATTGTCCGTGTGTCATTCCCAAAGCCTTACAAGCCTCCATTTGTCCAACATCTACAGAGTTAATTCCACCACGTACAACTTCAGACAAATAAGCTCCGGTATTAACACTAACAATGAACAAAGCTGCACTAATTGGTGCCATGTCTATTCCAAGATATAATTTGGCTCCAAAATAAATCAACATTGATTGTACCATCATTGGTGTTCCTCTGAATATTTCAACATAGCAAACTAGAATAAAATTGATAACTTTGTGAAGATAATAAGTGAATTTGTTTTTATCTTTATCTAGTTTCATATTTCTAATAACTGCCACTAATATCCCAATCAAGAACCCAATAATTGTCGATATACTGGCTATAAACAATGTCATCAAAGCACCTTTTAAGAAAAGTGATCCGTATTCATTAAAAATACTTTTTACTTTTGATAAGAATCCTTGTGGTTGGTTTTTTTCCACGTTCAATCTTACCATTTCCTGCATCAACTTATCTCTTTCTTCTGGACTTATTTTCTTCAAAGCTTCATTGATTTTTTCTGTCAAATCAGAATTTTTCTTCACGCCTATTGCAATTGATGTATCTTCAGCAGATGTTTCAAATCCCGAACCTTTTTCAAATTCAATGTATGAAAGCTCAGCATTAGATGCTTCTGCACTTAATGCTTGTGGTTTTTCGGCCACATATCCATCTATCTTCTCTGCCAAAACTGCAGACAGCATTGATGGAAAACTTTCCATTGCAGGTAGTTTGTCACAATCTTTGATTTGATCAATTACTGTATAGTGGAATGTGTTCAATTGGCCAGTAATTTTAAAATCTTTTAAATCATTTAATGATTTTGCTTTGATATATTTACTGTCTTTCTTTGTTACAATTACCAAATCAGAACTGTAATAAGTATCCGAAAAATCAATTTGTTCTTTTCTTTCTTTTGTCGGACTCATTCCTGCAATTATTGCATCAACTTTTCCGCTCATAACTGCCGGTGCAAGTCCGTCCCACTCCATTTTTACTACAACTAATTTCTTGCCCAAACTGTCGGCGATTTTTTTAGCTATTTGCAAGTCGTATCCGTTTGCATATTCACCTTTGCTGTTTTCAATAGGATAGGCTCCATTTTCATCTGTCGATTGTGACCAGTTAAATGGTGCGTAGTTCGCCTCCATTCCTATTACAAATGTATCTTTTTCTGCAAAAGATTCGGTGTCAATGAAAACAAACATCATCATTATTATCATAAGTACGCTGATGAGTTTTCTGGTAAAGTTTTTCATTTACTCCCCCTTTTAATATTCGATATCCATTAAATACAATCCACAAGGTTCAATCGTAATTCCTGCAGACTGTCTGTCTTTATTTTCCAAAGCATTTTTAAGCCATTCTATGCTTTTTCTCCCTCTAGCTACATCAACCATGCTTCCAACCAAAATTCTAACCATATTTCTAAGAAAACTTTCCGCCTTAAATGTGAATACAATATCGTCGTCTATTTTTTCAATTGTAATTTCATCAATAGTTCTAATTGGATTGGTATCTTCTTCAAAATCATTAACAAATGATGTAAAATCATGTTTTCCAATGAGCATATCTCTGCATTTTAGCAACAAATCAAAATCTAAGTAGTATTTTCTGTGACCTTTATAATCATTAAACCAAGGCTCCATATAGTATTTGTTACATAAAATGTATTTATATGTCTTTGATCTTGCACTAAATCTCGCATGAAAATCCAAATCCACTTCTTCTGATTTTACTATGACAATTGAATCACTCGTGAAGTGGTTGACTCCCATTAGAAATTGGTTTGCTGAAATATCTGTGTCAACAATGAAGTTACATACTTGACCTTTTGCATGAACTCCTTTGTCAGTTCTTCCAGCTCCATTTATTTTGACTGGTTGATTAACCATTTTCGTCACTGCTTTTTCTATTTCTAATTGTACGGATGGCAAATCATTCAACTTCTGCCATCCGTAAAATTTAGAACCATCATATTGAACTGTTAATTTGATATTTTTCATATTATTCTACTCACAATAATTAAAATGAATAATAAAATAATAACAGCATAAGCTATGAAGTCTCGCTTTTGATACGATAATTCGTTAAGTCTTGTTCTTCCTTCACCACCACGATAACATCTAGCTTCCATAGCTACCGCAAGTTCTCCTGCTATTTTCAAAGCATTTATAAACAGTGGAACTAGAAGTGGTACGAGATTTTTAGCTCTCTTGATTATATTTCCCGATTCAAAATCTGCGCCTCTAGCCATTTGAGCTTTCATTATTTTGTCTGTTTCTTCAAATAGTGTTGGGATAAACCTAAGTGCTATTGTCATCATCATTGCAAATTGATGAGCAGGAAAGCCTATTTTAGCAAAGGGATGAAGCATTTTTTCCATAGCATCCGTTAATTCGATTGGTGATGTTGTCAAGGTCAATAAACTCGTACCTAAAACCAAGAATATCAATCTAAATGCCATAAAAAATCCCAAGTTCAATCCGGATTTTGTAACAGTAAATATTTTCCATTTCCACACAACTTCACCTGGTGTCATCAATACGTTAAGTATAAAAGTCAACAAAATAATTGGAAGAAGTGGTTTAACTCCTTTGAATACAAATTTCGGTTTTATTTTTGAAATTTTGATTATAGTTATTAAGAATACCAGTACTGGTGCATATACCCAAAGTTTACTTATAATAAATATCGCAATAATATATAAAAATACAAAAGTGACTTTTACTCTTGGATCAAGCTTGTGAATTATACTATCAGATGCAAAATATTGACCAATTGTTATGTCTTTAATCATGATTTTGCCTCCATAGCATTTTTGATGCTTTCATAGGCTTGTTCAACATTCAAACAATCCGTTTTTAAATCTATTCCTTTTTCTTTCAATCTTCTCACAACTTGTGTGGATTGTGGAATGCTAAGTCCAATTTCTTGTAGCTCTTTTTCTTTACTAAACACAACTTCTGGTTTATCGTCCATAAAAATCTGACTTTTATCGATAACAATTACTCTGTTGCAAAGTTTTGCGATATCTTCCATGCTATGACTTACTAAAATGACTGTCATGTCTTCTCTTTCAAAAAGTTGTTTTATTTGATTTAAAATCATATCTCTTCCCAATGGATCAAGACCTGCAGTTGGCTCATCTAATACTAAAAACTTTGGCTTCATCGCCAAAACACCTGCAATTGCAACTCTTCTTTTTTGTCCTCCGGATAATTCAAATGGTGATTTTTCTTTCATCTGATCTACATCCAAACCAACAGCATCGCAAGCCCACTCTACACGTTCTTTGATTTCTTTATCTGTAAGTCCCAAATTCTTCGGCCCAAATTCAATGTCTTTGTAGCAAGTTTCTTCAAATAATTGATACTCTGGATATTGAAATACTAATCCAACATTTTTTCTTATATCTGTTTTTACTTTTGTCTTTGTTGATATTCCGTCAACTAAAACATCGCCACCTGTTGGTTCCAATAATCCATTCAAATGTTGTGCGAGTGTTGATTTACCGCTTCCAGTGTGTCCTATAATTCCAATAAATTCTCCGATATTTATCTCTAAATTGATATCTTTGAGGGCTACTTTTTCAAATGGATTTGATTTGTTATAAATATGTTCTAAATTTTTGCATTCTATCTTCATATCTATCACCTAACACTCTCCAAAGCTTCAACTAGTTCGTCTACAGTAAGAACATCACGTCTTACATTTATATTTGATTTATTTAAAAGATAGCTTATTTCTGTAGGCTCTGGAACGTCTAGTCCAATTTCTTTCATTTGTACAACATTTGAGAAAACTTCCCTAGGAGTTCCTTCTAGAACTACATTTCCCTCATTGATCACGATTATTCTGTCTGCATTTACACATTCTTCCATGTAATGAGTAATATGGATTATAGTTTTTCCCATTTCTCTTAGTTTCAACACAGTATCTAAGATGTCTTTTCGTCCTTGTGGATCGAGCATTGCTGTTGGTTCATCCATTAGCAAACACTTTGGATTCATTGCTAGTATCCCTGCAATTGCAATTCTTTGTTTTTGACCGCCAGATAATAGCGCTGGCGAATGTCTCTTATACTCACTCATTCCCACAAGTTCGAGGCATTCATCTACTCTTTTTCTAAGTTCTTCTCTTGGTACTCCCAAATTTTCAGGACCAAATGCAACGTCCTCTTCAACGATTGTCGCTACCAATTGATTGTCAGGATTTTGGAACATCATCCCGCACATTTCACGAATATTCCACAAATTATCGTCATCTTTTGTATTCATATTCCCAACTAAGATATCACCTTCTGTTGGAATATATTGAGCATTAATGAGTTTTGCTAGAGTAGACTTCCCAGACCCGTTATGACCTAATACGCAGATGAATTCTCCCTCTTTAATATCGATGTTTAAGTTCTTTAATACTTTTTTTGATGAACCTTCATATTGAAAACTTAAGTTTTTTATTTCTATGATGTTTGTATACTTTTTCATCAAAACTCCTCAATTTTATAAAAAAAGGGATGCGAATTCACATCCCTTAATTCTTAAATATTATTTATCTTCATCTTGTAATGATTCGTAATTTCCAGATTTTACTGTAGATTCTTCCTCTACTTCAGAATCATTTATTTCTTGTGCTTTTTCAGCTTCAATCATATCTTCTTCAGCTTTACCGTCATAATCTACTTCAATTCTGTCATATTTTGCTATTCCTGTACCGGCAGGTATTAGTTTACCAATTATTACATTTTCTTTTAAGCCTATTAAGTGATCAACTTTTCCTTGAATAGATGTTTCTGTTAATACTCTTGTAGTTTCTTGGAATGATGCTGCGGATAAGAAACTTTCAGTTGCTAGTGATGCTTTTGTGATACCCATTAACGAATGAGTTCCTGTTGCAGGAGTTTTTCCTTCTTTGACAAGTTGTTCATTAGTCATCTTGAAATCTCTTGCATCTACTACGCTACCTGATAAGAATCCTGAATCTCCACTTTCTTCGATTTTAATTTTGCTCATCATTTGTCTGATTATTATTTCAATGTGCTTATCGTCAATGTCTACACCTTGTAATCTGTAAACTTTTTGAACTTCTCTAATTATATAATCACGAACGCCTTCAGCCCCGTTAACTCTAAGAATATCTTGTGGATTGATTGAACCTTCTGTTAATGGTTCTCCCTTTTCAACATGATCTCCTTCGTTAACTCTAATGTGAGCGCCGTATGGAATTTGATAAACTTTTTCTTCACCGTCTTCAGCAGTTACGATAACATCATTTCTCTTTTTGTTCTCTTGGATTTTTACAGTACCTTCTATTTCAGTAATGTAAGCAAGTCCTTTAGGTTTACGAGCTTCAAATAATTCTTCAACTCTAGGAAGACCGGATGTGATTCCTACTCCAGCGATACCACCTGAGTGGAAAGTTCTCATTGTCAACTGTGTACCCGGTTCACCTATTGATTGTGCTGCGATTATACCAACTGCTTCACCAATGTTTACAGGCTTACCAGTAGCTAAGTTTCTACCGTAACATTTAGCACAAACACCGTGTTTCATCTTACATCCAAGAACACTTCTTACCTTAACTTCTTTGATTCCTTTTGATTCTATTCTTTCCGCAATAGCTTCATTGATCATATCATTTTTATGAACGATGATTTCTCCAGTATCTAAATCAAGAATATCTTCGAATACATATCTACCAATAATTCTAGATTTCAAATCTTCAACTTGTCTGTTGCCGTCTTTGATTTCTTTTGCAACAATATATTCATCAGTACCACAATCATCTTCAGTTATAATTACATCTTGTGATACATCTACAAGTCTTCTTGTCAAATATCCTGAGTCTGCAGTTCTAAGAGCGGTATCTGATAGACCTTTTCTTGAACCGTGAGTAGAAATAAAGAATTCTTGTACTGAAAGACCTTCACGGAAGTTTGATGTGATAGGAATTTCGATAGTGTTACCAGCAGTATCGGACATAAGACCACGCATACCACCTAATTGTCTGATTTGGTTTTCACTACCACGGGCTCCAGAAACAGCCATTATATTCAAGTTGTTATCAGCAGGAAGGTTTGTCATCAACGCTTTAGTTACATCTTTAATACATTGTTCCCAAATTTCGATAACTTTTTTATATCTTTCTTCGTTTGTAATATCCCCTTGAAGGTAGATGTCTTGGACCATATCAATTCTTTGTTCAGCTTGTTCGATGATAACTTTTTTCGAATCAGGAATTGTAATATCTCCCATTGATATTGTCAAAGCACCAATTGTAGAATACTTGTATCCCATAGATTTGATGTAGTCTAACAATTCAGCAGTTCTAATATTTCCATATTTTCTGAAAGTTAAGTCGATGATTTTAGATAGCATTTTCTTGTCAACTTGCAAATCAACTTCAAGTGAATATGGATCTTCTTCTCTATTTACCATACCCAAATCTTGAGGGATTCCTTCGTTGAAGATAAATCTACCAACAGTGCTTTTTACAATTTTGCTTGTTCCATCGTTATTCACACTGTTTCGTCTAACATTTACTATTGTTTGTAACGTTACATAATGCATTGCATAAGCTAGCATCATTTCATCTATATCTTTGAAGATTAAGCCTTCACCTTTTTGACCTTCTTTTCTAGTAGTCATGTAGAATGAACCCAATACCATATCTTGTGAAGGAGTTGTGATTGGCTTACCATCTTTTGATGCAAGAATGTTGTTCGTACTTAACATCAAAAGTCTAGCTTCTGCTTGCGCTTCTGGTGAAAGTGGCAAATGGACTGCCATTTGGTCACCGTCAAAGTCCGCATTGTATGCAGTACATACTAATGGGTGAAGTTTGATAGCTTTACCTTCGACTAATATTGGTTCAAATGCTTGAATACCAAGTCTGTGCAATGTCGGTGCACGGTTTAACAATACTGGATGATCGACTATAATATCTTCCAAAACATCCCACACTCTGTCGTTTTCTCTTTCAACTAATTTCTTAGCATTTTTAACGTTATGTGAGATTTCTCTTTTAACTAATTCTCTAATTACAAATGGTTTGAACAATTCAAGAGCCATTTTCTTTGGAAGACCGCATTGATAGAATTTCAAGTTTGGTCCGATAACTATTACTGAACGACCAGAATAGTCAACTCTCTTACCTAACAAGTTTTGTCTGAAACGACCAGATTTACCTTTAAGCATATCAGACAAGCTCTTTAATGGTCTGTTACCAGGTCCTGTTACAGGTTTACCACGTCTACCATTGTCGATAAGGGCATCTACTGCTTCTTGAAGCATTCTTTTTTCGTTTCTTACAATTATTTCAGGAGATCCAATGTCCAATAATCTTTTTAAACGATTGTTTCTATTGATTACTCTTCTATACAAATCATTCAAATCACTTGTAGCAAATCTTCCACCTTCAAGTTGTACCATTGGTCTGATATCTGGTGGAATTACTGGAATTACATCCATAATCATCCATGAAGGATCATTTTTTGATTCAATGAATGCTTCTACAACTTCAAGTCTTCTTAAAATCCTAACTTTCTTTTGTCCAGTTGCCCCTTCGAAAGTTTCAGTTAAATTTTTGTATTCTTCTTGTAAATCTATTTTTTGAAGAAGTTCTTTGATTGCTTCAGCTCCCATTTTGGCTCTGAAATCAACATCTTCTTCATACTTGTCACAGTATTCTTCGTATTCTTGTTCAGTTAATAATTGTTTTTCGTATAAATCAGTTTTACCTGGATCTATTACTACAAATGATGCAAAATAAAGAACTTTTTCAAGTGCTCTAGGACTCATATCCAATAACAATCCCATACGTGATGGAATTCCTTTGAAATACCAGATATGACTTACAGGAGTCGCAAGTTCAATGTGGCCCATTCTTTCACGTCTAACTTTTGATTTAGTAACTTCTACACCACATTTTTCGCATACAATACCCTTGTATCTTATTCTTTTGTATTTACCACAATTACATTCGTAATCTTTTGTAGGTCCAAATATTTTTTCACAGAATAAACCTTCTTTTTCAGGTTTTAGTGTTCTATAATTTATAGTTTCTGGTTTTTTAACTTCTCCCCAAGACCATTGTCTGATTTTGTCTGGTGAAGCCAAACCAATTTTCATAGCTTCAAAAGTATTTTTTTGTACCAAGGAGCCCTCTCCTTTCTTATAGTCTATCATCGCTGCCGAATTCTGTAGAATCATCGTCTTCTTCTATCAATTCGACTTCTTCATTATTTTCATCAAGTAATTTAACATCCAAAGATAATGATTGAAGTTCTTTAATTAAAACTTTGAATGATTCTGGAATTCCTGGTTCAGGAATGTTTTCGCCCTTAATAATAGCTTCGTAAGTTTTAACACGACCTACAACATCATCTGATTTTACTGTTAAAATTTCTTGAAGAGTATGAGCTGCACCATATGCTTCTAATGCCCAAACTTCCATTTCTCCAAATCTTTGACCACCAAATTGAGCTTTACCACCCAATGGTTGTTGAGTTACAAGAGAGTATGGTCCAGTTGATCTAGCGTGGATTTTTTCTGCAACCATGTGGTGTAGTTTCAACATATACATGTATCCAACAGTTACCGGGTTGTCGAAGTATTCTCCACTTCTACCATCTCTTAGCCAAATCTTTCCTGTTTTTGGATATCCTGCTTCTTCCAAAGCATCTTCTATTTCAATGTCACTAGCACCATCGAATACTGGTGTAGCAACTTTCCAACCTAATTTACTAGCTGCAAGTCCTAAGTGAACTTCAAGTACTTGTCCTATGTTCATACGACTTGGCACCCCTAATGGGTTAAGAACTACTTGTACTGGTGTACCATCTGGTAAGTATGGCATGTCTTCTTCTGGCATAATTCTTGAAACGACACCTTTGTTACCGTGACGACCACACATTTTATCTCCAACCATGATTTTCCTCTTAGTAGCCACGTATACTCTAACTACTTTGTTAACGCCAGGAGATAATTCATCGCCGTTTTCTCTTGAATAAGTTTTAACATCAACAACAAGACCTGATTCACCATGAGGAACTCTCAATGAAGTGTCTCTTACTTCTCTAGCTTTTTCGCCAAATATAGCTCTCAATAATCTTTCTTCAGCAGATAATTCTGTTTCTCCTTTTGGAGTAACTTTACCAACTAAAATATCTCCTGATTTTACTTCAGCACCAATTCTAATAATTCCTTCATCATCAAGATTCTTTCTCATATCTTCTCCGACATTTGGAATATCTTTAGTGATTTCTTCAGCGCCTAATTTTGTTTCACGAGCTTCTGATTCGTGTTCTTCTATATGAACTGATGTCAATACATCATCAACAACTAATTTTTCGTTTAATAGCATCGCATCTTCGTAGTTGTATCCTTCCCAAGTCATGAATGCAATAAGAATGTTCTTACCTAAAGCCATTTCTCCCATGTTTGTACTTGGACCGTCTGCGATTATATCATCAACATCAACCTTGTCCCCTTTATTTACGATAGGTCTTTGGTTGAAAGTTGTACCTTGGTTTGCTTTTTTAAATTTACGAATAGTGTACTTGTCAACTTTTCTATCTTCATCACGAGTGATTTCAATCATATCCGAAGATACCTTAGTAACTGTACCTTTGTGTTTTGCTTTAACTACTACACCAGAGTCCTTAGCAGCTTTGTGTTCAATTCCAGTACCTATAATCGGTGCTTGAGTTGCCAACAATGGAACTGCTTGTCTTTGCATGTTTGAGCCCATCAACGCACGAGTAGCATCGTCGTTTTCCAAGAAAGGAATCATAGCTGTACCTACAGATACGATTTGTTGCGGACTAACGTCCATGTAGTCTATAAGTTCTCTTGGATAAATATCATTTTCGCCGTTGATACCACGGCCAGAAACTCTTTCATTTACAAATCTAGAATTTTCATCCAATGGTTCGTTCGCTTGTGCAATTATATATTTATCTTCTTCATCAGCAGTCAAATAAACAATATCTTCACTAACTTCTCCAGTTTCTTTGTCAACACGTCTGTATGGAGTTTCTAAGAAACCATATTCATTAGTAGTAGAATAAGTTGTCATGGAAGTAATAAGACCGATGTTTGGTCCTTCTGGTGTTTCTATTGGACAGATTCTACCGTAGTGAGAGTCGTGAACGTCACGCACTTCAACACCTGCTCTGTCTCTTGACAAACCACCTGGTCCTAAAGCTGACAATCTTCTCTTGTGAGTAAGTTCTGCCAATGGATTTGTTTGTTCCATGAATTGTGACAACTGACTTGAACCAAAGAACTCTTTGATTGCTGCAGTAACTGGACGAACGTTGATTAATGATTGTGGAGTTGCCAAGTCTGGATCTTGAGTACTCATTCTTTCTCTTACAACTCTTTCCATTCTTGACAAACCAATTCTAAATTGATTTTGTAACAATTCACCAATAGTTCTTACACGTCTGTTACCTAAATGGTCGATATCATCAGTTGAACCAATTCCAAAGAATAAATTGAATTCGTAGTTAATGGATGCCAAAATATCTGAATGGATTATATGAATTGGAGATAATTGATGAACATTTTCTTCAATTGCTCTTCTGATTGATTTTTCGTCATCATTTTCTTCCAAGATTTTTTCCATAATAGGATAATAAACTTTTTCTGACAAATTCAAATCAGATAAATCCATATCCAAACCAAAACTATCCAAATCGACAAAGTGGTTACCAATAACACGAACACTTTGACCTTCGTGTCCGATAACATCAACAACATTGATACCTGCATTTTCGATTTCGATTGCCATTTCTTCAGTAATCAAATCTCCTGCAGTAGCTAATATTTCTCCTGTTGATGTATCCACAACATCTTCTTTTGCTTTTTGATTAGTAATTCTGTCTCTCAAAGATAATTTTTTATTGAATTTGTAACGTCCTACCTTTGCTAAGTCATATCTTCTACTGTCGAAGAACATATTATTTATCAAAGGTTCTGCACTTTCTAAAGATGCAGGATCTCCAGGTTTTAATTTCTTATAAATTTCAATTAAAGCACTTTCTCTGTCTTTTGAAATTTCTTTTTCGAGAGTTTTTCTTAAAATTTCAGAATCTCCCATAGCTTCAATTATTTCATCATCAGTGTCAAATAATAAAGCTCTAAGTAATGTAGTAACAGGTAATTTCCTAGTTCTGTCGATTCTTATATTCACTACACCACTTGCATCAGTATCCATTTCAAGCCAAGCACCTCTGTTTGGAATAACTGTAGATGCGAAGTTGCTGTTACCTGATTTATCAATTTCTTCGGCGAAGTAAACACCAGGACTTCTTACAAGTTGGCTTACAATTACCCTTTCAGCACCATTGATAATAAATGTACCACTGTCTGTCATCAAAGGGAAATCACCCATAAAAACTTCTTGTTCTTTTACTTCTTCTGTGTCGGTGTTAATTAATCTTACTTTCACTTTTAACGGGCAAGAATAGTTAGTATCTCTATCTTTTGCCTCTTGAATTGTATATTTTGGATTTTCCTCAAAATAATAATCCACAAATTCCAAAACAAGACTTCCCGCATAGTCTTTTATAGGACTAATGTCTTCAAAAACTTCCTTAATACCTTTTTTTACAAACCAATCGAAACTATCAGTTTGAATACCAATAAGATTTGGAAGCCCCAAAACATTTCTGTTCCTAGAAAAGCTAACTCTGTCCGTTACTCCATACTTTTCAGTATGCATATACTTCACCCCTTATACTATCTTAAACTCCTAAATAATCTACTTTATAGCATAATTATCCATTTTTATACTGTATCTTAGAATTATATAACAACAGTTTTATTTTGTCAATTATTTTTTTGCGAAATTTTAGCTATTTTTTAAAATTCAAAATAAAAAACTCACAAAACAAAAAATTCATTTTGTGAGCCAAAATTTATTTCGTAATTTTTATAATTGTTTTCAAAACTCCATCAGAAATTAATTTGAAATAAATAATGCAATCTTTTTCTAATTTATAAATCTCCACACTTTCATCTAGTTTAAGTTCTTTCTTATATACAACTTCCACCTTTTTAATCGTGTCATCATCCAGATAATTTTCAATCCATTCTATATATCTAGCATTGTTTGCGTGATAATTGTAATCTATATCTGTTTTCCTTACGGTATACTCACCACACTTTTCATAATCGCCATCTAGTAACTCCACATCTTTTTCTATTATTTCATAACCATCTTCTCTTCCGTAAATCTCTCCAAGTTCATCACTTATTCTCATAGGAAGCTTCTTTTCCGGATTGACAAGCAGCCATTTTGTTTTAGCTCTAACAATTAGTTCGCCATTTCTAAAAACATCGTAGTTACGAAAAGCGTAAAATTTTCTAGTATAAGTGTGGTAAGTTTGTATTGTCAAATCATCAAATCTTTCAGGCATATCATATATATCAACATCCCATTGATATATAATCCAACTCCCTTTCAAATCTTTAAGCTCTTCTTTAAGAATTTCTTCCTGTTTAATGGAACATTCAAGCATATAATCGAATAACTTGTTCAATCTTATTTTTGAATTTATCCCACAAAAAACGTTCATAACTTTCGTATTTAAACTAACTTTCATATTACTCCTCTTTTAAATAGTAACTTTCTCCCATGATAGATTTTTTCTTGGTAATATATCCATCATTGCTAAGTTTATTTAATTTGTCTTTCAATTCACTAACACTCAGTTTTATATTGTGTCTTTCTTCGATTATCTTACAAATCCTAAATAAATCAAGAGTTATCGGAAATACGTTATCTTCTTTCAACATTTTGAATAATTCCATATCCGATTCATTTTTCTTTTGAACACTTATTTTAAGCATTCGATACATTTCATCAAAAGGATTTTTAAATTTTGGTTGTGTAGTATAAGCCAATCTAATTCTGGCAAACAATGTTTTTCCGATTTGAGCTTGAGAGATAAATACATCACCATTTGATAGATATGGAAGTCTTCGTATTTCTTCAGATGACAAATCAGTTTCTTTTCTGATGACTTCAAGGTCTTTTTCAGTTGATATTCTGAAAATAAATTTTGTGGATAACTGTGCAATTGTAGTCTGCTCGATTGCAGCCATTCTTTGCGATGCTAATATTAGGAACACTCCGTATTTTCTACCTTCTTGGGCAATCTCTTTAATTATTCTTCTTGTAACAGATATTTGATCGCTGCCACAGAAATTGTGAGCTTCATCAAAAACCATACAAATAATCGGAAAATATTCGTTTGTCATAGCATCTACATATCTTCTTCTTTTTCTGTAGCAAGAATTCACTGCGTAGGATGCGTACAAGTTAAGCATCTTTTGCGTACCCTGAATTATAACTGTTTTGCCATCTTTTAATGCTTCGAAAAGCTTTTGTGAAGTGTTCAAAAATATATCTGTGTTCAGTAATCTATTAAATCTTCTGATAACAGCTTGTAGTGAATCCACATTTACAAGTTGTGAAAATCTTTCATAGTATCCTGTAATGTCGTCTTCCTTATCAGATAATGCCTTGGATATAGTTGTCAAATAATCCAAAAACGCATTTGCACTGGATTGAGTGATGGAGTCTTTGTCAAGGATAGCTTCATAAGCAGATTTCATGGATTCCGTGAGTTCTCCTTGTGTTTCTATCAAACTGATAAGCTCATATTTGTTCAAATCAGGAAAATTAATCCCCAAATCTTCCCCAACATTTAAAACTTCAAATTTGTCAGAAAAATCTATCCCGTAATTTTCCATAGTTCTATCTTTAAAAACCATTTGGTTGTGTGGATCAAACACAATTGTTGGAACAGATTTTTTCATTAGCTCTTCAATTACTACCCTTAACCCATAGGATTTACCAGATCCTGATCCTCCAAAAATACCAATATGCGGATATTCAATCATGTTGTAGTAGTTAAATAAATAAACCAATTCTTCTTGATTGTGGACTTTTTGATTAGAATCCATGATTTTCAACAAATTTTTGTATTCAACAGGACATGTTTTATAAATTTCTTCAGTATTTTTTATAATTCCTATTTCAAGTGATTTGTCAATTGTACCAGAATAAAACAAGTGTTTAATCTCATCGAACTTTGGTTTTCTAACTGTTGATCCTGCTTCAATCGCAAATGCTGGATCATCCATCACTCTTAATTTGTAAATATATTTGATGCCTTCAGAAATGTTGTATCCTACTGCTTGAAGTTTTATAATTTGTTCTTTAGTTATATAAGAATCAGCAGTGTTTGACTCCATAAACTCGTTAACACTGTGAGTTTCTGTAACTTGACACAAAATATCCCCTTGTTTGATATCTTCCACAATCATATACTCGTTGATTCTAAGTCTATCGTATTTACTAGCCACGTAACATTCGATTTGGTCGGTCATTCCGACTACTCTAAAATCTAAATCATTCATTATATAACTCTTTTACTCCTTTGAGATCTAAATATTGATTGGTACATTTCTGTATCCAAGTATTTCTTCGCCAATATTTCAGCTTGTTTGTTGTCAATTCTAGTTTTCTTGTCTACCAAATCTAACAAAAACGGCACTCCTCTTGTATTTTCATCGGACATTGTAAGCACAAAAGAAATTATTTTATCAAAATCATCCTTATTTTGTGACGGAATGTCGACAGCTATTACACATGGGTCTTTGGAAGTTCTTATAAATGCTTGTTCTATATTATATTGTTCTTTTCTGGATTTATACTTTTCTACTACAAAACCTTCATTCATATCTAATGCATTGAACAAAGCTTCTCTATCGAAAAGCATCCCTACATAATTATCATTTTCGTTAAAAGTGTTCATTATAATCTTCGTGCTAATTTCTTCGACAACTCCAACTAAAAAAACACCGTTATTATGGCAAAGTTCGACCAATTTTTTGTATGATTCTTCTGCTTCAAGTGCATATCTCATTAAAGTTCCGTCCATCATAAGTATTTTTACCTTATGATTTGATACCGCTTCGATTGCGACAGCAAGTTCTGTCTCACACAATTTTTCTTTTGAGATTTGGAATTGGTCACGTTCTGAAAACTCATCCACCAATGGACACAAAATATCTGCCTTAACCAACGATTCTTGCTCAGAACTTAGAAGAGCCATAGACTGAAAAAACTCTACATAATTAGGATAATTTGCTCCAATTCTATTAACTGAGCCATCTACGACGCAAATACTTCCTAATTTTTTAATTTCTTTGAGCTTATCAATGCCAAATCTATCGTAAACTTTGATTTTTCCAATTTTTCTATTTGTAATTAAATCTCTCACATCTTTCCTGCTTAATTTAGATATATTTTTTCTATTGTTAAGTCTTTTATTTAAATAGGATACTTTGTCTATTAAATCTTTTGAAATCATAATTCTAAGCTCTCTTTGTAGACATCATTTTTCTTCAAACCGTAAACATCACTGACGATTTTCACTGCTTGTTTTTTTGACATTCCATCGTTGATGAGTTCTGTGAGTTTTTCTTTTACATCTATATCTTCATCTTCTTCGATGAGTTTGTCGATTACAATTACAAATTCACCTTTTACAGTTTCGTTTTTTAACATTTCTATAACTTCAACACAAGTTCCTTTCATAACAGATTCGTGAATTTTCGTTAGTTCTCTTAAAACACAAATCTTTCTGTTTTCTAAAAACTCACTGAGTTCTTGAACTGTTGCTTCAACTCTGTGAACCGATTCGTAAATTATTGTAGTCATAGTTGCGTTTTTGATTTGGTCGTAAAACTTATTTTTGTCAGCGTTTTTTCTAGGTACGAATCCCAAAAACGCAAATTGCAAACTATCAAATCCGCTTCTCACCAAAGCAGTTATCGCAGCACTTGCACCTGGCATCACTTCAATATCCACATCACGATCAATAGCTTTTTCCAGTAAAATTTGTCCCGGATCACTGATAGAAGGCATCCCCGCATCACTTACTACTGCACAATTTATATTTTCCAATAAAATTTTGTCAATAATTTCTTCTGATCTACTTTGCTCGTTATGTTTATGATAACTTACAAGAGGCGTTTTAATATCGTAATAATTTAGTAATTTAGATGTATTTCTTGTATCTTCACAATAAATTACATCCACATTTTTTAAAACATCCAACGACCTCAAAGTTATATCTGCTAAATTTCCTATCGGAGTTGGCACAACGTAAATTTTAGACTTTTGTAATTCCATATATATTCATCACTTCTTCCGTGTAGTCTTCATCATTATAAATAATCAGATTTTTCTCAAAAGTTAAGAATGGTTTCTGATTTTTCACAAATTGTATCATGACAAGATTGGGCTTATCTTCAATTCTCGATTGAACAAACCTAATCCTCTTTGCTTCCATATTATATTTTCTACCAATACTTAACAAATCGACTAATCTCTCACATCTATTTATCATAAACAAAGACCTGTTTGATTTGAGCTTCAACTTTGCAAATTCAAATAAATCTTCCAATTTCATTTCATTATCATATCTCGATGTGTGAAAATTATTGTTTTTATTAGAAATCCCATGACCATTTTTTTGATAAGGAGGGTTAACTATTATATTGTCGATTGAATCGTTTTTGATGTAAACATTTTTAAAATCATCGTTGATAATATCGACATTTTCCAAATTATTAATCGCGATTGTTTCAACCAACATATCTGCAACATCTTTTTGAATTTCAATTCCGATGCATTTTGACAAATTATACATTGCCATACATCTCAACATCAATATCCCTGTCCCACAACCAATATCTATAAGATTAGTGCCTTTTTTCATTTTTGCAAAATCTGTAAGGAGGATGGAGTCAATTGTAAAAGAAAATTTCTCATCATCAGCAATTATTTTTAAATCGGTTTTTGGTATAAAATGTTCTCTTTTCATATTAAAAAAATAGACCACTCAAAATGAGTAGTCTAATTCTCCCCTAAAATTAGCAGTCTTGATGTGGAGCATCTACTGGACATACGTCAGCACAAGAACCACAATCAATACATGCGTCTTGATCAATTGTATAAATGTCCCCTTCAGAAATACAATCTACTGGACATTCAGGTTTACATTGTCCGCAAGCGATACAATCGTCAGAAATTTTATAAGCCATATTGCTTTACCCCCTTGTAATTTTAGAGCGTATTATGTATTTATGCTCTACAATCATTATTACACACTATTAGAATAAATGCAAGTGTTTAATGACATTTATGATTACATCCACCGCACTTATTAAACTCAATTAGTTCATCTACATTTACTTGAATTAATTCTTCTGTTTCATCCACTGTCTTCACTTTTACTTTCACAGATTCCAAAAGAGTATTAGTTTCAGTCACAATTCCTTCTCCCAGCTCAGTAGTAACTTTTTGACCAACGTGTGGCATTTTCTTTAATTTGCATTCATAGCCTTCTTGCTCATAATTCAAACAGCACATAAGTCTTCCACAAAGCCCACTGATTTTTGAAGGATTGAGAGATAATGATTGGTCTTTTGCCATTTTGATACTAACTGGATTGAAATTTCTCATATATCTGTTGCAGCAGCATCTTTGACCACAAGGACCAATTCCTCCTGCAATCTTCGCTTGATCTCTCACTCCAATTTGTCTCAATTCTATTCTTATTCTGAAAATTCTAGCTAATTCTTTTACTAATTCCCTGAAATCAACTCTTTCATCTGAAGTAAAATAAAAAATAACCTTATTGTTATCAAATGTATATTCACAGTCCACTAATTTCATATCCAAACCGAATTCTTTTACTTTTTCTTTGCAGATCTCGATGGATTCCTTAGCTTTCTTCTTATTTTCCATATAAATATAATCATCTGCACTATCAGCCAATCTTATGATTGGTTTAAGATCAGACGATAATTCTTTTTCATTAATTTCAAAATTTTCTTTTACAACAACCCCATACTCAATACCACGAGCAGTCTCTACAATTACATGATCTCCTAGTTTATATTGAAGATTATTGGAGTCGAAGTAATACACTTTACCAGCTTGTCTAAAACTAACACCAGTTACATCAAGCATAGTTTTCCTCCATTATATACAATAAAAGCTCTTCCATAGAAAGCTCAAAATTCGCATTAACTTTAAAATATCCCCTTACAGACTCAATTTTATCCAAAGTTTCTAAAATAATTCTTTCATTAGCCTTTGGATATTTCTTGTACAATTTTACGAAATCTTTATTCAAAGAAGATCCATCCTTTGTCTTCACAAATTTCAAAAACGACGAATAAAACTCCATCAAAAAATCGAACAATACATCAGTGTCTTTTTGAAAATCAGAGAAATATTCCTTAGAATCTAGCATTGTCAAAAGATTTTGTCCCATAGATTTATCCAAAATGTCCAAAGCTATCGTATAATCAAAATCTTCATTTTCTCTTTCACTTAGATAATTAATTACTTGACATCTTGAAATAATAGTTTTCAGAAGTTTATTCTTATTGTCTGTAAGTAATATAAAATACACAAAAGGCTTCGGCTCTTCCAAATTTTTTAAAAGAGCATTGGAAGCCTCCATTCTCATCAAATCAGCCTGTTTTATTAAAACAACCTTGTTGTTTGATTCAAAAGGCTTTGTGGATACAAATTTGGCAATATTTCTGATTTTATCTATGGTGATAGAATTTTTCTCAGGTTCTATAACCAACAAATCGGATAACTTATCTCTATCAAACTTTAACTTCAAATTTGAGTTACTAACAAGTAAATTGTATATCAAAGCCTTCGCATCATAATTTATTTCTTTTAAATTCTCACCATATAGTAAATATTGGTTAGAAATTTTATTATTCTTGACTTGATTTATCAAAGTTTTGTTTTTCAGTAACATTAAAACTTTTTAAAATCCTCTAAATCCATAACGAAAATATTAGCCTTTGATTCATTATCAGACTCAATATCATTTTCGTCACATACTTTTTTAATCAAATCTAAAATAGATTGTTCTTTTTCTACATCAGTCCCAATCAACATTGTAGTATTTCCTTTTTTCAAAAAACCGCCTGTTGATGATAGTTTTGTAGAAGATATTTTATTTTCTAACAATTCTTTTGAAAGAATATGACTCATGTCATCTTCCATAATTACAACTATAAGTTTCATAAAATCACCTAAAATCTCAAATACTTATCTACTTCTAGTAAAAATACAGTAGCTCCACCTACCATAACCTCTACAGGATATGATATGTAGTTAGTTCCTGGCATGCTAACAGAAAGCATTGAAGTTGTAGTTTCTCTTGATTTGCAATCATTTTCAATGATTTCCAAACATTTATCTACATTTTCATCTTCAGTACCTATTAACAAAGTGCTGTTTCCTGTCTTCAAAAATCCGCCAGTTGAAGCCAACTTTGTAATTCTAAAACCAGCTTCAGTAAGATCTGCATTTAAATTATATACATCTTGATCTTGAACAATTGCAACAACTAGTTTCATAAAACATTTCTCCTTTTTAAAACTTTTATACATTGACTAAATACGTCTTCTACAGACTGAGTTGCATCAATAATTTCTATATTCTTTTCAGAATTTAGAATCTCTTTATATCCATTATATACCCTTTCATGGAAATTATTACCCTCTTTTTCAAGTCTATCTGCTGAATCCAAAGAAGATTTTCTCTTTAGAGTAGTAATAGGATCAACATCAAAAAACAAAATAAAATCAGGGAAAACTCCATTTATACCAAATTCATTAATCTTTCTAACATTTTCAATTCCTAAATCTCTTCCTACACCTTGGTATGCAAGAGAAGATATAAGAAATCTGTCACACAAAACAATTTTATTTTCGTTTATTGCAGGTAGAATTGTTTCTTCAACATGTTGTGCCCTAGAAGCCGCATATAACAAAGCTTCCGTTCTATAACCCATTTCGGTGTTTTCAGTATCAAGTATCAAATTTCTGATCTTTTCAGCAATGGGACTTCCACCAGGTTCTCTAGTTTTAATTACATCGTAATTATTTTCGATTAAATAATCGTAAACTTTTTGAATTATGGTTGATTTCCCACTGCCATCTGGACCTTCAAAAGTAATAAACATATTTTATCCTATAAAAAAAGCGAGTTAACTCGCTTTATTTTTTCTATTTATTATTCTGCGTCTTCTTCTTCAGTTTCGCCAACTGTTGGAACATCTGCAGATACTTCTTCATCTTCATCATCAATTACTTCTTCTTTTGGTTCAGATAATGAACATACTGCTTCTGTTTCGTCTTCAAGAACTGTTATGTCAGCATTTTTGAATACATCCAAGTCTTTTACTTCTAAAGTATCACCAATTTGCATATCGATAACTGATACAACAGCTTCGTTTGGTAAGTTCTTTGGTAAACATTCGATTTCGACTTCGTCTAATAATTGCATCAATACAGATGGTTGAACTCTGATTTCATCTCTTCCTTCTAATACAACTGGAATAGTAAAGTTTGCAACTTCTCCCATTTTGATTGCTTTGAAATCAACGTGAACATATTGATTTTTAAATGGATGCTTTTGAACTTCTCTTATAATTACAGTGTGATCTTCACCATCAACTTTAACATCGATTAAGCTTGAAGTTCCTGCCATTAAGTGAACTTTTCTTAATTCTTTTTCATCAACACATACATTAATTGGTTCTAAGTCTTTTCCGTAAATAACTCCTGGAACCATTTCTTTTACTCTTAATTTTCTAACTGCATTAGAGCCAACTTTGTCTCTTTTTTGCATATCTAATTTATAGTTAGTCATTTATTTCCCTCCTAAGTAATCTAAAATCTCTATTAATTATACCAAATAAGTGATTTCTTCGCAACAAATTTAATATTTTAGTTGATAATTTCTTGCTAGATAACAAAGTAATATAAAAATAAAACAACCAATCCCGGAACTCCAAAAATACCGACAATTAACATATCAATCAAATTATATGGAATATGCATATTAAAAAAACTTAAGAAAATATTTAAAATAAAAATTCCTACAAAACCAGAAAGGGCATGCATCCCCAATTTAAAAGAAATTTTAAAGAATAACGCCAAAATCGCAACGCTAATTAATACAATAATAATTGTAGCTGTGCTCATTAAAATCAACTCCTCTTGTTTATTTAAATAATTTTTTGGGTATATACCATTTGAATGAAAATGAAATTATAAGGAGGTCTATAACATGGACAAAAGACAAGAAACAACATTTGGAAACAACCCTGTGACATTATTAGGAACTAAAGTAAACGTAGGAGATAAAGCGCAAGATTTCACTTGCTTAAACGCAGAATTAAAACCAGTAAAATTATCTGATTACGATGGAAAGAAAAAATTAATTTCTGTAGTACCATCAATTGATACTGGTGTTTGCGAATTCCAAACAAAAGAATTCAACAAAAAAGCTAGTGAATTTGACAACACAATTATATTTACAATTAGCTGTGATTTACCATTTGCACAATCAAGATTCTGTGCAGCTGAAGGAATCGACAACCTATTAGTCCTAAGCGATCACAAAGATTTAGATTTTGGTTTGAAATATGGTTTCGTTATGGAAGAATTCCGTCTTCTTAACAGAGGTATTGTAATTTTAGATGAAAACAACGAAGTTAAATACGTTGAATACGTAAAAGAAAATACAAATCACCCTGATTACGATAAAGCTATAGAAGCCTTAAAATCACTTTAATAAATTATATCATACAAAAATAAAATAAAATTTTCAAAATGTATACAATATGATTAAGTTTTTTAAACAAAGCCTCACAAAAAGTGAGGCTTGTTTTTTGCAAAAAATTAAGCCTAATCTCATAAGAAATTAGGCTTATTGTAAGCTATTTGATTTGTTATTTTAGCATATCCAAGAGATATTCTTTTTCAACCATACCTACAGTAGATTTTATAATTTCTCCATCTTCAAATACTAATATTGTAGGAATACTCATAACTTTGTATTTTCTGGAAATTTCTTGTGCTCCATCGACATTTAGTTTACAGATTTTGATATTTTCGTCTTTGTTTTCTTTATCAATTTCTTCAATTATTGGAGCAAGTCCTTGGCATGGTCCACACCAATCCGCATAGAAATCTACCAAAATTTTGCCTTTAGATTGAATTACTTCTTCATCAAAGTTTTCATTGTTTAAATAAATCATATTTCACCTCTAATTATTGTTATCATTTTTGTCGTCGTTGTCGTTATTTCTGTCTTTTTGATTATTATTTTGTCCATTATCTTCAGAATTTTGATTGTTATTTCTCTTTTTGTCAGAGTTTTCTGAGTTTTCGTTATCAGAATTATCTCTGTTATTATTTGAGTTTTCACTATCCGATTTTCTCTCAGAGTTTTCTTCTGAATTTGATGATTCTTTTTCTTCGTTGTTTTGTTTGTCGATATCTTCTTTGTTATTATCAGCGTTTGTTACATTTTCATCTGCAACTTTTAGATATTCTTCCAAAGTTAGATTTTGATCGTGAAGAATTTTAGCCAAATCAATTCCAACATATCTGAAATGCCATGGAGCAAAGCTTAAACCTGTTATATCTTTCTTATCTTCAGGATATCTTAATACGAAACCGTATTTATGAGCATTGTCTATCAACCACTTATATTCTTTTGATTTCGAGAAATCTACTTTATATTTTAGAGTGTAATCTTCCCCTATCAAATCATATGCAAGTCCTGTTTGATGTTCAGAGCTACCAGCTTTTACAAATTTTACATCTTCTACATCTTCTAACTTAGATTGTTGTTCGAATGATCTATAATCGCTTACACTTCTTAATATTACACCGTCTTTGTTTGCATCATTAACCATTAAAGTAAATGATTTACGAGCATCTTCATCAATTCCTGGATCGTAATCTGAAGGCAATGTGTAATCGCTGTTTACAATCAAAACGCCTTTTATTACTTTGAATTGATTTTTGTTTTCTATATCTGACAAATCAGATTTTAAAATATATCCTTTTTTTCCATTATACACAACGTATGAGAAATCTCCTTGATCTGAGTAATACTTTACATATGCATTGTTAGGGATTTGTTCAAGGACAGTGGATACTTTTTCGCTCTTTTCATACAAATTAGTCATTTTATTTGTCTTTGAGAACTTAACTAATGATTGAACAACTGGTTGTGGTTGTACTGGAGTTTGGTTAGTTATTGTTGTTTGTTGTTTTGGTTTTGAATTATCTTTGTTCGCAACCTTCTTAACAGCAAAAATGATTAAAAGTATCAGAACTATTGCCACGATTGCGGAAATAATTCTTCTTCTCCTCAATTTTTTCTTTCTAGCTATTCTTTTTTGTCTAGCTATTCTTTTTCTTTCCATTTCAACCATTTCTGGAGTCAAAACTATTGTTTTGCCCATATCTTGTTCATGGTTATAACTATCTCGTTGTTTTCTCATTTCTCTACGATTTTTCTCGGCGTTTTTCTTTCTGCGTCTCATTTCGCTTTCTGAAACTCTGCCGCTTGAAAAATCGTATTTTTTATTAATATCACTGTAACTTGATTTTCTTTTCTTGTCAGCCATATTCCACCTCTTTTATTGATGTTCTACATCCGGAGTATAATTTGGTACGATTTTTTGCAATTGTTCTACAATTACTAACTTAGAGTTTTGTTCTGTAGTTTTCTTCAAATCCACTAAGTCGTCAGATAATTTTTCTATATCGTGAACCACCGGTTCTTCTACAAATATCATATCATATTTTGTCTTACTTATATTATTAGCTTCAATCAAAGTTTCTTCGTAAAGTTTCTCTCCAGGTCTAAGTCCTGTAAATTCTATCTTGATATCTTTGTCCAATTCCAAACCTGATAATTTTATCAATTTTTTAGCCAAATCTACTATTTTTACAGGATCTCCCATATCTAACACAAATATTTCTCCACCTTCTGCCATTGCTCCAGCTTGCATAACAAGTTGACAAGCTTCAGGAATTGTCATGAAATATCTAATGATATCCTTGTGGGTAACAGTAACTGGTCCACCTTCTTGAATTTGCTTTTTGAATAGTGGAATTACTGAACCATTTGATCCAAGCACGTTTCCAAATCTAACTGCCACATACTCTGTTTTAGAAATTTGATTTTTAGATTGTACTAATAGCTCACAAATTCTCTTTGTGCAACCCATTACAGATGTCGGATTAACCGCCTTATCTGTAGATATTAATACGAATTTCTTGACGTTATGAATATCGCAACAATCTATTATATTTTTCGTTCCAAATACATTGTTCAAAACAGCTGCTTGTGGTGAATGTTCCATCAAAGGAACGTGTTTGTGAGCTGCAGCGTGGAACACAACATCTGGTTTGTGAATTCCAAAAATCGCATTCATTCTATCGAAGTTTCTTATAGATTCTATAATAACATCAATTGGTGCATCAGAATCATTTCTCAAAATTTCATTTTGTATATCATAAGTAGTGTTTTCATAGATATCAATCATCACCAATTTTTTTGGTTTATATTTTAATATTTGTCTACAAAGCTCACTACCTATTGATCCACCTGCTCCAGTTACCATTACGACTTTATCGTTCAAAAATTCATTAAGAATTTCTTTATCCAATACTACTTGGTCACGTCCAAGCAAGTCTTCGATTTGAACATCTCTTAAATCTTTCAAATCAACCTTGGAATCTATAAATTCATAATAGCCAGGCATTATTTTAACTTTTGCATTAAGTTTTTCGCATTCATTAAGAATTTGTTTCTTTCGTTCTGAATCTATAGTTGGTATCGCTAAAACAATTTCTTCAACGTTGTACTCATGTGCCTTTTTAACAATATCACTTGTGTCACCAACAACCGGAACTGAAGATATGCTTTTGTTTATTTTAGTATTGTCATCGTCGATTATACACACAGGTTTGGATTTCATTTCAGGGTGATTTAACATTTCACGAACAACCAAAACACCTCCAGCACCTGCTCCTATTACCATTGAATTAACTTGTCCTTCGATAGTTTGTACGACCGATGATTTTTTATCAGTTTGAGTTCTTGCAATCATACGAACTATTAAAATCAAAATAACTTCAAAAACAAGGGCAATCAAAAAGCTTGATCTTGGCAGAGTTGATTTTACTAAAATCAAAAACAATGAAGAGCCAACACTTGCAATAGCAGTGTACACACCAGCTTTTAAGTAGTCTTCAAATGTTGCATACCTCCACATTACCTTGTACATTTTGAAAATAAAAAGTATTAAAATTTGTATTATTGTAACTACAACTGCGTATTTAAGATAGTAACTCATATACCTTGGCGGAACTTGTCCGTCAAATCTTAAAAGTAAACCTACAATATACGATATATTAATGATTATAGCATCTAAAATTCCCAATACTATGTTTCTGTATTTATTCATTTTAACTCCTCTGACAAATATTACTTATCGTATTCATTATACCATAAATACAAGATAAAATTATTTGGAAAATGACTTTTATCGTTTAAATCTCAACTCTCCAATTAAAGTTATCTTCAATCTTTCCAAATTGTAAATTAGTTAATGTTTCATAAACGTGAAGGCTAGTTTTTCCGATTTGGCCATCGTTAATAATCATTTCATATTCATCATACAATAGCTTTCCAACTGGACTGATAACAGCTGCAGTTCCGGTTCCAAATATTTCTAGAAGCTCTCCATTTTTGTAATAATCTTTGATATCGTCAATGGAAATTCTTTCTTCTGAAACTTCCATACCTTCGTGTCTTAGTAATTCTATTACGGATTTTCTAGTTATTCCTTCCAAAATACTTCCGTTAATCATTGGAGTTATAACTTTATCTTTTAACACAAAGAATATATTCATAGCACCTACTTCTTCGATATATTTTCTTTCTACACCGTCTAGCCATAAAACTTGTGAATAACCCCTATCGTGAGCAATATCTTGGCTTTTCATGCTAGCAGCATAATTTCCACCAGTTTTTGCCATTCCCATTCCGCCTCTTACAGCTCTCACATAATCTCTTTCTACATAAATACTAACTGGGCTCAAACCATTTTTGTAATAAGATCCACTTGGAGATGCTATTATGATAAATTTGTATTTATTACTGACTTTAACGCCCAGTTGTGCATCAGTTGCAATGATGAAAGGTCTAATATACAATGAACAACCTTCTTCTTCAGGTATCCAGTTTCTTTCCACATCGATAAATTTGTACAAATATTCCAAAAATTTTTCTTCATCGATTTGTGGAATGCACAATCTATCATTGCTTTTATTTAATCTTTTTAAATTTTCCGATGGTCTAAACAAATATACTTTGCCGTCGTTTTTATAAGCTTTCATTCCTTCAAAAACAGTTTGTCCGTAATGAAAAACCATCGCAGAAGGGTCAAGACTAATATCTTGATAAGGAACTATCCTTTCATCATGCCAACCATTTTCTTTGTCGTAATCAATTATTAACATGTGATCTGTAAATATTTTACCAAATCCCAATTCTTCACTGTTAGAGTATTTTTGTTTTGGTGTTGTTGTTTTTTCGATTTTTAAACTCATTTATATCTCCTTTTATATGTAAAAAAAGCTACCATCAAGGTAGCTTAATTTTTCCTTATTCAGCACTGTATGGTAATAGTGCAACTTGTCTAGCTTTTTTGATAGCATCAGTTATTTGTCTTTGATGTTTTGCGTTTAATCCAGTTACTCTTCTTGGTAAAATCTTACCTCTTTCGCTGATATAATTTTTAAGCATATTTACATCTTTATAATCAATAACTTTTGTTTTATCCTTTTGGAATGGATCTATCTTTTTTCTAGGTCTAAATCTTCTTTGCATATCTTTAAAACCTCCTACTATTAGAATGGAAGTTCGTCAATATCAGTCGGAACTGCATTGTCTCCCATTCCGAAATCGTCATTACTCTTATGAATATCGTTTGAATTTTGGAAATTGTTGTTTTGGAAAGAATTATTGTTGAATGATTGGTTATTGTTGTAACCTTGATTGTTACCTGAATTTGGTTGTGAATTACTTGATTCAACAAAATCAAATTGATCGACAATTACATCAGTTGTATAAATTCTTTGTCCTTGTTGGTTTTCATAAGATCCCGTTTGAATGTGACCTGTAATCGCAATTCTATTTCCTTTGTGGAAATATTGTCCAATAACTTCTGCAGTTCTTCCAAAAGCAACGCAATTGATAAAATCCGCAGTTGGTTGATTGTTGTTTTCAGCTTCCATTCTTTTTTCTTTAGATAATCTTCTATCTACAGCAACACTAAATCTAGCATTAGCTAATTGAGTATTCGCTGAATATCTCACTTCAGGGTCTCTTGTCAATCTACCCATCAAACTAACATTATTCAAAACATTTCCTCCTCTTACGATTATTGTTCGTCTACTCTAACAACCATGTATCTAATGATTTGGTCGAATAATCTACATCTTCTTTCAATTTCCTTAACAAATTGTGGATCTAAATCGAAATTTACAATATAATAGTATCCTTCTTTAATGTAGTTAATTTCATAAGCTAATTTTCTTTTTCCCCAATCGTGAACTTCTTCAAGTTTACCATTTTCGTCAATTACTTGTTGAATTCTTGAGAATACAGTGTTTCTGTCTTCTTCTGATAATTCTGGCTTAAAGATTAGCACTAATTCATATTTATTCATATGACACCTCCTTGTGGTCTATTTGGCCCCTATCCGGAGCAAGGATTTACCTATATATATTACCATAATCTTCTAAGAATTACAACAAATTCCCAAAATATTTTTTTATTTTTCGATTTGCCAAAAGGGCCTTATATATTATAAAATAAATAAGAAATTAATTTTATGGAGGCATCTTATGGAAAAGAAATTTATACCAGAAGTAAAATCTAATTTGAGACACAGAATGGTACATATTCCAGAAGCTATGTACAAAGCATCTGGCATAACAGTTTTAGGTAAAAGAATAAAAACTCTTGTCTTTACAACAGACATTGCAATAATTAATAATACAAATGGTCACGCAATAATGGCAGTGTATCCCTTTACCCCCACACTTTCAATTACGAATGCAATAATAATGTCTTCAAGTCTTCCAGTTTTTGCTGGGGTAGGTGGCGGAATTACATCTGGAATTAGAAGTGTAAATATGGCATTACAAGCAGAAATGTTAGGAGCTTACGGAGTAATCGTAAATGCCCCAATGAAAAACGAGACTATTGTTAAGATGAAAAAAGTTCTAGATATTCCAATTGTAGCTACAATCGTGTCTGCATACGATGATATCGAAGGAAAAATAAATTCTGGTGCAGATATTTTAAATGTATCTGGTGGAAAGAAAACTGCATTTTTAGTTGAAGAAATCAGAAAAAAAGTTGGATATGAATTTCCAATAATTGCTACAGGCGGCGACAATGAACAAAATGTTATTGATACGATCAATGCTGGAGCAAATGCTTTAAGTTATACTCCGCCAACATCAGGAGAAATTTTTCACAAAGTCATGGCAAATTACAGACAAGATATGAAGGAGAAACAAGATGACTAATAAATCAAATACAAAAGAACTTATAAAAATCTCTTTATTTAGTGCTCTAATAATAATTGGATCATATATAATTATCCCTCTATTCCCAGTTCCAATATCACTACAAAGTTTGTTTGCAATAGCATCTGGATATTATTTAAGTAAAAAATACGCAAATATGTCAGTTGTACTATATATTATACTTGGTCTTATAGGTCTTCCTGTTTTTGCAGGAGGAAAAGGTGGAATGCAGGCAATATTTTCACCAAGCTTTGGTTATATACTTGGCTTTTTAGCCCAAACTTTTTATGTTAAATACAAAAAACGAAACTTATCTAAGATAAATCTTTTTATTATGTTCATGACTTCATCTTTAATAATATACGCTTTTGGTGTGGCATACATGGGAATATTTTTCAAATTATCCAACAAACAATTTGATTTGTGGAAATTATTATTTACAGGTATGATAGTTTTCTTACCTGGAGATATGCTAAAAGCATTGCTTTTTAGTTTTGTTACAAAAAGAATAGAAAAATACATTTAAAAAAGTCACATAAATTTGATATTAAAATCAAATTTGTGTGACTTTTTTTATTCTGTAATTTCTTTTAATTTCCCGAATATTTTGTAATCTACATGTTTCAGCTCATTGATGTTTTTTGCTCCGAGCATTACCATAAGCATTTTTAATTTATAAATCAAGCTATCCAAAAATTCCTTAGCAAATTCATAACCACCGTGCATTAAATAGGATAATACTTCGCCACTCATTGCTGTAATATCTGCGCCAAGGACTAATGCTTTTACAATATCAATTGATGTTTTTATTCCGCCACTTGCAATCAAAAACAAATCGTCAGGTTTATCTTGCATGTCCAATAAAATCTTCGCAGTAGGAATTCCCCAAGAATAAAATTCAGAAAATTCCATGTCGAATCTTCTATTATCTTCTATTTCAGAAAAATTGGTTCCACCAAAACCAGCAATATCAATGTATCTAACACCTAAATCGTACAATTCATAGATTGTTTTCTTACTCATTCCGTAACCTACTTCTTTTACTATTATCGGCACATCTACATTTTCTAGGATATTTTTGATGTTAGCTTTTATTCCAGAAAATTCTCGGTCTCCTTCTTCCATAATCAATTCTTGAATTGGATTTAAGTGAAGACCAAACATATCAGAGTCTATCATATCAATTGCTTTTTGAACTGATTCCAAGCTTTCTCTTGCAGAAAGATTTCCTATTACAATGTTTTCATTCTTAATCAAATTTTCACGTACAAGTTCAAAACTTTCAATAGCTTCTGCTTCAACAAGACCTATTTTTTGACTACCAACTGCCATTGGAATATTGAATGTCTTGCACAATCTAGCCAAATCTTCGTTGATATCACAACAGGAATCTCCGCCACCAGTCATGGCGTTTATCATGAAGGGATAGTCGATTTTTTTGCCGTTAAATTCTACTGACAAATCGACATCATTCAATTCTAATTCTGGTAGTGATGTATGCTCCAAATACACACAATCAAATAAATTGTTTCCCTTATATTCTGATTTTAAATAATTTTCAATGTGTTCTTGCTTTCTTTCCACAAAAATACCTCCCAAAAACAAAACCACTAATTATTTTGTAATTATTCCTCATCTTCTTTTTTATCATTATCATTAGTGGTTTGATCCTCCAGTTTGTATTCAGCAAATAATCTGTCTACAATTTCTGGTAATTGTTCTTCATCCGCTATATACCAACTAATTCCATCGTCTTTGTAATCTCCAGGTAGTATATAGCTATGTATTTTACTAGATGAAAAGTTAGGAAGTTTTGTAAGATAAGATGTCATATCTCCCAATGGAATATTCGTTTTAACATCTCTTTTGAATATTTCAACCATCTTTGGCATTTTTGTAATATTTGCAGGGCTCAATAATTGATCCAACAATGTTTTTATAAAATAATGTTGATTTTCAATTCTAGCTTCATCAGATCCCCCCAATGGATGACGTGCTCTTACATATTGCAACGCTTCATCTCCATTTAGTTTTGATTTTCCCTTTGGAATATGGATATGTCTTGATTCGACAATTATATCAGCTGGTGAGTCAACCTCAACCCCACCCATTGCATCTACAATGTGTTCAACACTATCAAAATCAACTTCAACGTAATAATCTAAATCTATTCCCAATAAATCTCTTAACGCTTTTAAAGATCCCTTCGCTCCTTCATAAGCATGAGCTGCATTTACTTTGTGAATATTTCCATTCAATCTAATTTGAGTATCTCTTGGCACAGACAGTATATCCACATTACCAGAATTAAAGTTAACTTTGCAAACCATTATAGTATCAGATCTTTGATGATCTGTTGTGCTTACTTCTTTGTCAATTCCTAATAGGACAAACAAAAATTCATCTGGTATATTTTGTTCAATTACATTGTTTTTTCCTAATTCATCGCCTTTAATATCAGAGCCAGTTGTTTTTAAGCTTCCCAAAAATTTACCAGCACCGAAATAAACTCCCAAAAATAGTGCTAGCGAAATAAAAAAGACAATAACAGCTCTTTTTTTCATTCTTTCCTCCAATTACTTTTTTAATGAACAAAGCACTCGGATTCACCGGTGCTTTGTCTTAACACTTATTTAATTATATCAAAAACAATGAAAATTTACATTAAATTTGATTTTTTGTAAGCTTTAATTATTAATTTTCTCCTTTGCTTGTGAAAGCATAAGTTTAATTCTATTAATTTGGTTTACTTCACTTGCACCAGGATCGTAGTCAATTGGAATTATGTTTGCTTGTGGATACAATTGTCTAATTCTCTTAATGACTCCTTTTCCTGTGATATGGTTAGGAAGGCAACCAAATGGTTGGATACATACAATGTTGTTAGCGTTTATATGAATTAATTCTATCATTTCTGCTGTTAACAACCATCCTTCACCATATTGATTTCCTAGCGATACAACTTCTTGTGCATAATCTTCCAGTTCTTGTATCTTAAGTGGATGAGTAAACTTCGATTTGATTAATTGGTTTCTGATGTATTTTCTGTAATGTTCAATCAAATTTACTCCCATATTGCACATGAATCCTGTGAATTTGGATTTTGATAAGAAGTTTCCTTTATGGTATTCATTTCTCAAGCAATAAAGTACAAAATCTGTCAAGTCAGGCATTACTACTTCACAGCCTTCTTTTTCCAATAAATCTTGCAAATTATTATTGGCTTGAGGAAGATATTTTACTAGAATTTCTCCGACAATACCAACTTTTGGTTTTTGTATATCCAATAATTCTATTTTTGAAAAATCTTCAATAATTTCATCGACAGTTTGTCTAAATAGTTTTGAACTTGATTTCAAAACTCTCTTTTGACATTCTTCAATCCATTTTTGTTTTAAAGTATCAGTTTCTTTTTCCTTTTCGTAGGCTCTTGTGAAGTTTGATAATCTCATTATCAAGTCCCCATATAATACTGCAACAATCATTTTTTGTAATACTAATGGAGAAAGGTTAAAGCCTTCGTTTGTTTCGATATTTTGCCAAGAAATAGCAATTACAGGAATATTTTCATATCCTGCTTCTTTTAATGCTTTTCTTATGAAACCAACATAGTTACTTGCTCTGCATGCTCCACCAGTTTGACTCATTAACAAAGCTAGTTTGTCAGTGTCATATCTACCAGAATTTATAGCTTCCATCATTTGTCCAACAACAGTTATAGATGGATAACAAGCGTCGTTGTTTACATATTTTAATCCCTCGTCGATCACTTTTGAATTAACATCTTTTAAAAATTCCACTTTGTAGCCATTATCTTTGAATAAAGATTCCATTATTTCAAAGTGATCTGGCGCCATTTGTGGTGCTAGGATCGTGTATTCTTCTTTCATTTTCTTAGTGAATTCAACTTTTTCTACGTGATATGATTTTTTAACATTTGGAACGAAGTTTTTCTTTTCAAGTGCTTGTATCAATGATCTTATTCTGATTTTAACGGCACCTAAGTTACTAATTTCATCGATTTTTAATACAGTGTAGATTTTCCCTTTAGCAGACAATATTTCATTAACTTGGTCTGTAGTTACAGCATCAATTCCGCAACCGAATGAATTAAGTTGAACCATTTCCAAATCTTCACTGTTTCCAACAATTTCTGCTGCTCTGTAAAGTCTGGAGTGATATACCCATTGATCTAATACTCTCAAATCGCTATCAACGTCATCATCATAATCAATTATAGAATCTTCTGATAAAACTCCAAGACCTAATGAAGTAATCAGTTCAGGAATTCCATGATTTATTTCTGAATCGACATGATATGGTCTACCAGCTAACACAATTGCTTTTTTGCCCATTTCACGAATTTTGGATAAAGCTTTCTTACCTTCAATCTTTACATCTTTTCTGTATTTTTCAAGTTCATCCCACGCTCTATCAACACTGTTGGAAATGTCCTTATCAGAAAGTCCTAGCTCTTTTAATTCGTCTATAAGTCTTGTCTTTAATTTATTTTTATCTTGGAATGATATAAATGGGTTGAAATACTTCGTGTTTTTCAATCCATCTACATTATTTTTAATAACTTCCGGATATCCAGTAACTACTGGACAGTTAATGTGATTATTCGCCTTATCGTATTCTTGTTTTTCAAAAAATACCGAAGGATAGAATATCATATCGACATTTTTTTCTAACAAATCTTCAATGTGACCGTGAACTAATTTTGCAGGATAGCAACATGTCTCACTTGTAATAGAAGAAATTCCTTTTTCGTAAATTTCTCTTGATGATTTAGAAGACAATACAACTCTATATCCTAAATTCGTAAAGAATGTATGCCAGAAAGGATAATTTTCGTACATATTCAACACTCTAGGAATTCCTACAGTCGCTCTTGCTTTATCTTCTGGAATGCTCTTATATCCAAATAATCTCTTGTTTTTATATTCGTACATATTTGGAAGCTTGTCTTTTTTATCCAGACTAATTCCAGCTCCTCTTTCACATCTATTTCCAGTTACAAACTTTTTGCCATTTGCAAATTTGTTGATAGTTAATTTGCAATGGTTAGAACAATATTTACATTCTGCTTGTTCTTGAGTATATTCAAATTTTTCAAGTTCGTCTTCAGATAAAATCGTAGAATATCCTGTTGATTTTTCTTTTGCAATCAAAGCCATTCCCATAGCTCCCATAAGTCCTGAAATATTTGGCCTTGTAGGAACTTTACCTGTAATTTTTTCGAACGCTCTTAGTATCGCATCCCCGTAGAATGTACCACCTTGAACTACGATATGTTCACCTAATTTTGATGGATCTCTAAGTTTGATAACTTTTTGGATTGCATTTTTGATTACTGAATAACATAAACCCGCTGCAATATCACTGACACTAGCGCCTTCTTTTTGCGCTTGTTTTACTTTCGAATTCATAAAAACAGTACATCTTGAACCTAAATCTACAGGATTCTCTGATTCAAGTGCTTTTTGTTGAAATTCTTGTACGGATAAATTCAAACTATGAGCAAATGTTTCAATAAATGATCCACAACCAGAAGAACACGCTTCGTTCAATTGAATAGAATCAATTATTCCATCATTTACATGCATAGCTTTCATGTCTTGACCGCCAATATCTAAAACAAAATCAACATCTGGATCAAAGTATCTAGCAGCAGTCAAATGCGCTATTGTCTCTACTTCACCAAAATCGACCGATAAAGCTTGTTTTATAAAATCTTCACCATAACCTGTTATACCACTACTTGCAATTTTTTGGTTATCATTTAGTTTAGAATAAATTACAGATAATTGTTCCTTAACTAAATCAAGTGGATTTCCTTGGTTATTCGCATAAAAATCGTATACAATGTTGCAATCTTCATCAATTACTACAATTTTACTAGTAGTTGAACCTGCATCAATTCCCAAATACAAGTTTCCTTGTACTTCGTCAAGATTTTTGAATTTCACGTTTGATTTCTTGTGATTTTCGTAAAATTCTTCTTTTTCTTTCTCATTTTTAAATAACGGCTCAAGTATTAACTCATCACTAATTTCTTGTTTTTTGTCATAAGATCTGTTCAACAAATCCTCATACTTCACAACTTCTCCATCCATTGATGCAATAGCTGCTCCCAATGCCACAAATACTTGAGCATTTTCAGGACTGTAGAATGTGTTGACACCATCATCTAGTGTCGTGATGAATCTATTTCTTAATTCTGATAAGAAATAAAGTGGTCCACCCAAAAATACGATATTTCCTTCAATGGGTCTACCACAAGCAAGATTTGATATTGTTTGATTGACAACAGATTGGAATACACTAACTGCCATGTCTTCTTTTGTTGCGCCTTGGTTGATCAAAGCTTGAATGTCAGTTTTTGCATATACACCGCATCTACTTGCAATCGAAAATATTTTCTTGTAATCTTTGGCTAATTCGTTAAGACCAGATGCATCCGTCTTTAACAAAGCTGCCATTTGGTCTATGAATGCTCCAGTTCCACCTGCGCAGATGGAATTCATTCTTTGTTCTACGTTTCCTTTTAAATAAGTTATCTTACTGTCTTCTCCCCCAAGCTCAATACACACATCGGCATTAGGGATATATTTTTTTATAGCTGTAGTTCCAGCCACAACTTCTTGTATAAATTCGATATTTAGATTATCTTCAACATACATTCCGCCACTTCCAGTAACCATGATTGTACAATCGCTGTTTTTGAACTCTGGGTGTGAGTCGTATGCTTGTTTAAGAACATTTTTAGTAGTTTCTTCTATGTCAGAACGATGTCTAGTATATTCTTGAAATAAAATTTCGTAGTTTTCATTTATAATGACAAGTTTGACAGTTGTTGAACCTACATCTAACCCCATGTGGATTTTCATTTTTGTTATTCCCTCCATATTCCTATACTAAGTTAGTATATTTCAAAAGCGCAAAAACTTCAATAAATTTTTTTATGTATTGTATGTTTTAATTTTACTATTTATCTCAGAAATTACTTTCAATTTATCACAAGACCATTTAGGAAGATAAAGTTTTGGCTTGTAAGCATCTCCAGTCATTCTATGCACAACAGTATCCTCATTTAAAATTTTGAAACTATCTACGACCCAATCAGTGTATTCATCCATTGTTAGAATTTTAAATTTATTTTGTAGATAATAATCGTACAACCTTGAATCTGTTTGTATATATAATGAATGAATTTTGATTCCCCAAATATCGCGTATTTGTGTTTGATACACACTTTCCAAGAAATCATCTTCAGTTTCATAAGGAAGTCCAGCAATTACATGTGATATAACTTTTATTCCATTATCCATTAGTTTTTTTGCCATATCAAAATAAACACCATTGCTATAAGCACGATTGATTAATTCTACCGTAGACTTTTTTGTAGATTGAAGTCCCATTTCAACCCAAACATCAACCTCTTTATTGATATCACTCAAAAGTTGTATCTTCTCATCATCTAAGCAATCTCCTCTTGTTGCAATATCAAGCACAAGTACATTTTTATTTTCAATAGCATCTGAATAGATTTTTCTAAGTTCATTTACAGGCTTATAAGTATTGGTGAACGATTGAAAATACGCAATGAATTTGTCAGCTTTTTTCTTTTCAGATAATCTTTTAATTTGCAATTCGACTTGGTCCTTGATTGAATATTCATTAAAAGTAAATTCACCAGATCCACTTTCAGAACAAAAAATACAGCCGTTAGAATTTTTTCTATTAGGACAACTAAACCCACCATCTAATGGCAACTTGTAAACTTTCGTGCCGTATGTTTTTTTCAAATAATCACTTAATCTATTTATTTTTATTTTTTTCACGAATCCTCCTGAAAAAACTTTGCATCAGTTCCACGCACTCTTTTTCCATAATACTTTTTACTTCTATTTTATGATTGAGACCTTCGTAATCATTTAATGATAGCAAAGACCCGCAAGCTCCTCTTTTTTTATCGAAAGCACCAAACACAACTTTTGGTATTCTGGAATACACCAAAGCTCCAGTGCACATCACACAAGGCTCCAATGTCACATACATAGTGCAATCATCTAACCTAAAATTTCCAATAACCTTAGTTGCTTGATTGATAGCTTTTAATTCTGCATGCATTGTCGCATTGTTATCTGTTTCCACACTGTTATAAGCTTGAGCAATTATTTCGCCATTTTTTACAATAACACATCCAACCGGAACTTCGTCCATATCAAATGCTATCTTCGCTTGTTCGATAGCTTTCATCATGAATTTTTCATCATCATTATTAATCATTTATAATACACCTTTCCTATCCGATTATATCAAATAGTTTGTATTATTTAAATTTGAATACGAAAATTGTTTGTGATATTCTTTATATATAATGTAGTATTTAAGGAGGACTTATGTCAGAATCAAAATTTGAAGAGTTTCCATACGGAGAACTTGGAATCATAGCAATGAAAAACATTGAAGGTTTGGCAAAAGAAGTTGACGAACTTTTAATGAAAAAAAATGGTGCAACAGAAAGTTATTTATTAAAGATAACAGAATCCAGATTTAGTAACGGTGAAGGAAAAGTTACAATCGATGAATCAGTTAGAGGTCGTGATATTTTAATCATATCAGACGTTGGAAATTATGGATTGAAGTACAATATGTACGGTGAACAAACTATAATTGGTCCAGATGAACACTTCCAAGATATCAAAAGAGTTATCTCCGCAATTAATGGAAAGGCTTCTCGTATCAATGTAATGATGCCTCTTTTATATGCTTCTCGTCAACACAGACGTAAATCAAGAGAATCACTTGACTGTGCAATGGCACTTCAAGAATTAGAAGACATGGGTGTAGATGGAATTTATACATTTGATGTACACGATCCAAACGTACAAAACGCAATTCCATTGATGACATTTGAAAATATCTATCCAACAGCAGAAATAGTTACTCACTTCTTAGAAAAAGAAAATATTACTACTGATGAATTAGACAAGAAAAACATGATTATTATTTCACCGGATACTGGCGCAATGGATAGAGCAATTTATTATTCTAATATTTTAAAACAAGACATAGGATTATTCTACAAAAGACGTGATTACACTAAAGTAGTCGACGGTAAGAACCCTATTATTGAACACAAATACATCGGACGTGAAGTAGAAGGCAAAGACATATTAATCGTAGATGATATGATTGCTTCAGGCGGATCTGTTATCGATATTGCAAAACAATTGAAACAACAAAACGCAAACAGAATATTCTGCGCAGTAAGTTTCGCATTATTTACTGAAGGTGCTGACAAATTTGACCAAATGAATAAGGAAGGCTACATCGACGGAGTTTATTCTACAAACTTAACATACGTACCTGAATCAATCAAAAACAAAGAATGGTTCCACGCTGTAGATATGAGTGAATTGATGAGCGAATTTATTCACCACATCAATAGAGAAGAATCCATCTCAATTTTGTTAGATAAAACAAGAGGTATTAATATTTTATAAGGAGAAAATAATGAAATCATCTCATGGAGCAAATCTTTTTAAAATTCAAAAAGAATACGGATTTAATATAGATGAAATCAAGGATTTCAGCTCAAATGTCAATCCTTTGGGCCCTAGTCCTAAAGCTATGACTAAGCTTGAAAAAAATCTTAATAAAGTCGGGGTGTATCCTGACCCAAACTACGATCAATTATTATCATCTATTGAAAAATACACCAATGTATCAAGAGACAAAATCTTGCTTACATCTGGTAGCACTAATTTGATTTCATCATTTATATCCCTAATAAATCCAAAAAACGCAATAATATTCAACCCTAGTTATTCTGAGTATGAAAGAGAACTCAACAAAATCAACTCCAATATAATTTCTTACGATTTGGATAAATCAAATGATTTTGCGATAGATTGTGAGAAATTATCGAGAATGATAAAAGAAAATGACGTAAGTCTTGTAATATTAACCAATCCTAACAATCCAACAGGATACGCTATTGAAAACAGAAAACTTGAAGAACTCATCAAATCAAGTAATTGCTATTTTATGATAGATGAAACTTATGTTGAGTTTTCAGATGTAGACAAATATTCAGCAGTAAATTTAACTGAAAAATGTGATAACCTACTTGTTATACGCTCTACATCGAAGTTTTTCGCAGCTGCAGGAATAAGATTGGGTTACGGAATAACTGGAAATAAAAAACTTTACGATGAAATAAATAAACACACCAATTTGTGGAACATAAATATTTTTGCCGACATTCTTGGTGGCGAGATGTTCGCGGATACTGATTATCACAAAAAAGTGTTCGAATTTATTAATAGTGAAAAAGAAAAAATGATATCTACTTTAGAAAAAATAGATTGCTTGAAAGTTTATCCTTCAAAATCAAATTTCGTACTATGCGAAATATTGGACAAAAAATTAACTGCACATGAATTAAGAGAAAAACTAATTCCTCATGCTCTTATCATAAGAGACTGTGCATCGTTTAATAATTTGAGTGAATACTTTTTTAGATTTTGTATTTTGGATGAGCAATCAAACGACAAATTGCTAAAATTGATTGAAGATATTTTAAAATAATCGCAATTTAAAAGATCCCAGATTTTAAAAATCTGAGATCTTTTTTGTTTGTTTAAATTACTTTTTTATCTTTTTTGTGTTCGTCTGATAATAAAGTTGCCATGTTAACAAATCTTTGAATTGTATCCTCATGATCTGGATGCAAATCAACTTTTTCAACATGAATTGCACACACTTTATACTCACCAGTTCCTGTAATTGGATCGTAGTGATTTGATGTCACTTCGTTTACTGGAGATTCTCTGTAGTGGAATGTCATGAATATCATATTAGGTAATACTCTGTCAGTTACTACAACACGAGTTACGATACTTCCTCTTCTGGATGTAACTCTGATAGTATCTAAATCTTTTACTCCTAATCTTTCTGCATCCACTGGATTGATTTCTGCAAGTTCGTAAGGACTTACTCCATCCAAATCTTTTGAGTATCTCGTAGTTATATTGTAATGATACAACATTCTTCCTGTACTTAAAATCATTGGATAATCTTCATCAGGCAATTCTTCTGATGGTCTGTATTCTATTTCCATCATTTGACCTTGACCTCTTGCAAATATTCCTTTGTGCAAGTATTTTGTACCAGGGTGAGATGTTGTAGGACATGGCCATTGTAATCCAACATTGTCGATTCTTTCGTAAGTCATACCTCTGTAACTTGGCATAGTTACTCTCATTTCTTCAAATACATCTTCACTTGTTTCGTAATCAAAGAATACATTTGGATTGATTATTTTACTTACATCGCATAAAATTGACCAGTCATTTCTAGCTTGTCCCGGAGGAGTAACAGCTTTTCTAACTCTTTGAACTCTTCTTTCAGTATTTGTAAAAGTTCCATCTTTTTCTGCGTAGCAAGTTGCAGGGAATACAACATCTGCAAGCTTTGCTGTGTCAGACATAAATATATCTTGAACTACTAACAAATCTAAATTATTCAAAGCTCTCTTAACGTGGTTTGCATCTGGATCTGATAAAACAGGATCTTCTCCCATTATATACATTGCTTTAAGATTTCCCTTAACTGCTTGATTAAACATTTCAGGAATTTGATATCCAAGATTTGGACTCAATGGAGTCTTCCATACGCTTTCGAAAAATTCACGAGCTTTTGGATCTGTAACTTTTGCATAAGCAGGATAAGTGTTAGGCAATGCACCTAAGTCACATGCTCCTTGTACGTTGTTTTGACCTCTGATAGGATTGATTCCACCAGATTCAATACCAACATGTCCAGTTAGCATTCCTAGATTTGCTAAGCTCATTACGTTTTCTGTTCCATGCGTGTGTTCTGTGATACCAAGTGTATAGAATATACCTGCTTTTTCAGTCTTCGCGTATAACAAAGCTGCTTGTCTGATTAATTCCTTGTCCACACCTGTAACTTTTTCAGCTTCATCCAAATCGTATTTCATTACTGTTTTCTTCAAGCCTTCAAAGTTTTCAACACGAGATTCAATATAATCTTTGGCTTCTAATCCTTCTTCTATGATAACTTTCATCATTGCATTCAATAAGAACACATCCGTACCTGGATTTAATCTCAACCAAATATCCGCTTGCTCTGCTAATCCAGTTTTTCTTGGATCTACAACGATAAGTTTAGTTCCATTTTTAACTGCTTGTTTCATCTTATTACCAATAATAGGATGTGCTTCAGTAGCATTAGAACCTATAACAAACAATAATTCTGCACCCAGAATTTCTTCGATAGAGTTTGTCATAGCTCCACTTCCTAATGTAGCTGCAAGACCTGCAACTGTTGGAGCGTGTCAGGTTCTGGCGCAGTGATCGACGTTGTTTGTTCCAATCGCTGCTCTTATCATTTTTTGGAATACAAAGTTATCTTCGTTTGTACATCTAGCAGAACTTAAACCAGCAATAGAATCTGGACCAAATTCCATCTTAATATCTCTTAGTTTATTTCCAACATAACCTATAGCTTCATCCCAACTACATTCAACTAGTTCTCCATTCTTTCTAATCAATGGAGTAGTCAATCTTTCGTCTGAGTGAATCATATCTGTATGGAAACGACCTTTGATGCAAAGAGCGTTCTGATTTACATAACCATCACATGGTTCAACACCTTGAACTTTTCCATTTTTTACAATTAAATTGAATTGGCATCCAGTTCCACAGAATGGACAAGTTGTCTTAACTTTTTCAACTTCCCAAGGTCTTGTATCTTTTAATTGTTTATTGATTAATGCACCTGTTGGACACACGCTTATGCATTGACCACACATACGACAGTTTTCCTTGCATAAAGGAAGATCAAAAGCTGTAGAAATATAAGAATCAAATCCTCTATTTTTAAAATCTACTGTATGTGTACATTGAACTTCTTCACAAACTCTGACGCATTTTCCACACAAAATACATTTGTTTTGGTCTCTAAAAATCAATGGATTCGTATCATCAACTTCGTGATTTTGAACTTCTATGTCATAATTACCGTATTTGCCTAATACTTCTGGGTTTTTAACACCATATCTGTAGCACAAATCTTGTAATCTACAACTACCAACTTTTGAACAAGTTAGGCAATCTTTAGGGTGATTCATCATCAAAAGTTTAAGTATATTTTGTCTAGTTTTTACTAAACGATCAGTTTCTGTCTTAACAACCATTCCGTCTTTGACCATAGTAGAACATGACGTTTGAAGTTTTCTGGATCCTTCTATCTCAACTAGGCACATTCTACAACCGCCAAATTCGCTCAGGTATTTATCGTGGCACAATGTCGGAATATCAATTCCAACTTTATGCGCCGCTTCTAATACAGTGGTATTTTCTTCAACTTGAACATCAATACCATCAATATTTATATTTAACATATTACACCTACCAAACTTCGTTAAATCCTACATTCAAAAATATTTCTTCTAGTTCAGTTTTATGCAATTTTTCCATTTTTGATAATCCAACAAAAATATCTTGTTCAGCTTTATCTAAGCAAGAATTTGCAATATCAGCATACAATTGCATAGCTTCTTCTTCTCTTTTAATAGCTAATTTGATAGCATCTCTGAAGTCCATTTCTGTAGTCATTCTTGGTCTATCAATGTCTTGTGATAAATTATAATCTTCACTATCATCAATTTTGATAGTTTCAGCTTTAGTTTCTAAGAATTTTTGTAAGTAATCTTTGTGTTTCAATTCTTCCTTGCTAAGCCTTTCAAAAAGACTTTTAGTTTGTGGATCTTCAGCTTTTTCAGCTGCATCTTTGTAAAATGTATATGAATCATCTTCTCTATTTACAGCATCATCAATAATTGATATTAATTGTTCTCTATTCATTATTTCTCCTATTCATTCTATTTATACATTAATTATCTATTTTTTCGATTTTGTCTAGAATCTTATCCAAACCTAATACATTATTCCAGCTAGCTTCGACAAATTCTCCACCTATCTTCTTGTAAGGTTGTTTTGGGTTATCCACATTCAATAATTCTGTAGTCAATCTACCCTTTAAGCAAAGTGGTCTGCCATTTTTTGGACTTAATGCTCTCAATGCAAGATTCTTTCCATTTTTTCTCAAGACTTCAAATTCACATCCGTATTCGCAAACCCTACATTGAACTTTCTTAGTTTCTAATTCCCATTTTCTTCCTAAATTCATAGCTCTCTTATCCATCAATGCTCCCACAGGACAAGCTACTACGCATCTATTGCATGAAATACAATAAGAAGATTCAAATGTATCATTAATATCTAAGTTTATTCTTGTTTGATATCCTCTATTTGAAAAATTAAGAATTTTTCTATCATCCATAACATTACAAGTTCTTACGCATTTTCCACATAATATACACTTGCTATCATCTCTGATGATATATGGCGAAGAATCATCTACTAGTTTTTCTCTTTTCGCTCCGTCATGTTCTCTGAATTTTACTCCATATTCATAGGAATATTTTTGTAATTGGCATTCTCCAGATTTTTGACACGTTAAGCAATCATTTGGATGAGAATCCAACAACATTTGAAGAATTCTTTGTCTGTGTTTGATTAATCTATCTGTTTTAGTATGAACAACCATGTTGTCTTTTGCCAAAGTAGAACAAGCTGTCATTAATTTTTTACTACCTTCAATTTCTACCAAACAAAGTCTACATGCACTCACTACATCCAAGTTTTTGTCATAGCATAAATTTGGAATGTCAATTCCATTTTCCCTAGCCAGTTCAATAATGAATTTAGGCTTATCAGTTTTAATTACTTTTCCGTCAATAGTTACAGTAATCATACTATCTATCTCCTAACTACTGCGTGAACAGGACATACAGTTTCACAGTTACCACACTTAATACATTGAGATTTGTCTATAACGTGTTGTTTCTTAACTTCTCCTTCAATACAACTTACAGGACAATTCTTTGCACATTTTGTACATCCAATACATTTATCTGTAATTTCGTAAGATAAAAGTGCTTTACAAGCATGAGCTGGACATTTCTTATCGTAAATATGAGCTTCATATTCATCTCTGAAGTATTTTAGTGTTGATATAACTGGATTTGGAGCTGTTTGTCCAAGACCGCAAAGGGAAGCAGATGTAATAGTATCGCATAATTCTTCCAATGCTTCGATGTCTCCATCTTCGCCTTTGCCAGAAGTAATTTTTTCTAAGATTTCAAGCATTCTCTTAGTACCTTCACGACATGGAACACACTTACCACAGGATTCATCAACTGTAAATTCAAGGAAGAATCTTGCAATATCAACCATACAGTCGTCTTCATCCATTACAATCATTCCGCCTGATCCCATAATCGAACCAATTTTAGCCAACGATTCGAAATCAACTGGAGTATCCAAAAATTCTTCTGGAATACAACCACCAGATGGTCCACCTGTTTGAACAGCCTTAAACTTCTTACCATCCTTAATTCCACCACCGATGTCAAAAATTATTTCTCTCAAAGTAGATCCCATTGGAACTTCTACCAATCCAGTGTTAACAACTTTACCACCTAAAGCGAATACCTTAGTTCCTGGAGAGCCTTCCGTACCGAAACTTGTAAACCAGTCTGCACCCTTGTACATAATAGCTGGCACATTGGCAAATGTTTCAACGTTGTTAATTATAGTTGGTTTATCCCATAATCCTCTTTCAGCTGTTCTGAAGATTTTGGTACGAGGCATTCCACGTCTACCTTCGATAGATTCCATCAAAGCAGTACCTTCACCACATACGAATGCTCCTGATCCCAATCTCAATTCTATGTCAAATGAAAAATCTGAACCAAAAATATTATTACCTAAAAGGTTCATTTCTTTCGCTTGTTGAATAGCTATTCTCAATCTTTTAACAGCAATTGGATATTCCGCTCTAACATATATAAATCCTTGGTTAGCACCAATTGCTCTACCGCAAATAGCCATACCTTCTAGAACTGAATGAGGGTCTCCTTCAAGAATCGCTCTGTCCATGAAAGCACCCGGATCTCCTTCATCGGCATTACAAATAACATATTTTTGGTTATTTTCTACTTTAAAAGCTGATTCCCATTTTCTGCCTGTTGGGAAACCTGCTCCTCCACGGCCTCTTAAGCCAGATTTTTTCATTTCGTCAATGATGTCTTTTTGGTCTAAATCGAAAATTGCTTTATGTAAAGCTTGATAGCCATCCGCACCAATATATTCATTCAAAGATTCTAATTGAATTTTTTCTACATTTCTTAAAGCTATTTTATATTGTTTGTCGTAGAAATCAACCGAATTGTATTTTAAAATCTTTCCGTCTTGTTTTGCATTTTCGTAAACCACATCTTCGTCAACCTCATCATTAACGATTGATTTGTCAACGATGCTTTTAACATCAGATAACTTAACTCTTGTGTAGAATATTCCTTCAGGATATACAACAACGTTAGGACCAGTTTCACAAAGTCCAATACATCCTACTGGAACAACAGCAACATTTTCAATATTTTCTTCTTCTATATATTTATTGAACTCTTCAACCAAAGATTTTGCTCCTATAGCTTCACAACCAGCTCCACCACACACAACAATTTGTTTTTCCTTTGGATTAGTGTGTTCAACATAAATTTTATCTTTTACGAGTTCACGCATTTTAATATTTTTTGCAAACTCATCTCTTATCTCGCTAAGTTTTTGAATATCCATAATAAACCCCTAAATTAATTATATTTACTAACAATAGATTCTAATTCATTAACAGCTACCTTACCATACACATCTCCATTAATAACAATAACTGGAGCTAATGCACATAATCCAACACATCTACATGGAGTAATGGAAAATTTTTGGTCTTCAGTAGTACTTCCTGCTGGAACTTTCAAAATCTCTTGTAGTTTTTCAGAAACTCTTTGAGCTCCTTTTACATAGCAAGCAGTTCCTTCGCAAACTTGAATATCGTATTTCCCTTTTGGAATCAAAGAAAATTGTGCATAAAAAGTAATAACACCATAAATTTCTGACAAAGGAATATCCAATATTTTAGAAATCATAGTGATAATTTCCTTTGGTAAATATCCAAATTCATCTTGTGCACGTTGTAAAACCGGCATCAATGGACCTTTAATGTCCTTTTTGCTTCTCACAAATTCTCTAAATTCTTCGACTTGAGAAGCATGTTCTTTTAAGTCAAATGTAAAACTCATTAAAATCCTCCTAAAAAATTGTTTTCCTTCGGTTATCAAAATTATTTTCTTTTTTATATTTTTAATTATACCACTTAAACCATCTAAAGTAAATTAGTATTATATTGAAAAAGCCTATTAATATTCATTATCATTTTAATTTCTCTCATATTTTGACACTTTAAATGAATATATATACTTTTGAATGTATTTTGCATGTAATTAACTTTAATATATTGATAAAGGAATTGATATTATTGTTAGATAATTAATTTATTACGATAAATTAAACCGTCCTTGTATAAATTTATGAAAATAATTTCCTTATGTTTTATAAAAAATAACGAAATATGGTATAATATACATTAGTAAATTAATTGGAGGTTATATGGATTTTATTATAGGTACATCTGGCCATATCGATCATGGAAAAACTACATTAATAAAAGCTTTAACCGGAAATAGCACAGATAGACTACCGGAAGAAAAGAAGAGAGGAATTTCTATCGATTTAGGTTTTAGCTATTTTGATCTTCCAAGTGGTCAAAGAGCTGGGATAATAGACGTTCCAGGTCACGAAAAATTTGTAAAAAATATGATGACTGGTACTTTTGGAATGGACATGATTCTTTTGTGTATCGACTGTAAAGAAGGTGTAATGCCTCAAACAGTTGAACATTTGGATATTCTTAGGTTTTTAAATAAAACTGAAGGTATTGTGGTCTTGACCAAAAGAGACTTGGCTACTGATGAAGAAACACAAAAGACAACTGAACAAGTAAAAGAATTAGTTAAGGGAACTTTCCTTGAAAACTGTCCTATTTGCGAAGTGGATTCTGTTTCAAAAAGAGGAATAGATAATTTAATTCAAATGATAGATTCTGAATCCAAGAAATTAAAGCAAAAGCACGCTGAAAGAGATTACAGAATGAATATCGACAGAAAATTCAACGTTAAAGGAATCGGAACAGTTGTTACTGGAACATTGCTTGATGGAGATATTCGCAAAGGAGAATCTTTTATATATCCTATTGAAAAAGATATTAACATAAAAAACATTCAAGTTCATAATAAAAATGTAAATGTCGCTCACCCATCCCAAAGAGTTGCTTTAAATATCAATCTAAATTTAGATGAAATCGACAGAGGATATGTTATTGCCAAGAAAAATTCACTAAAATCTTTCAATATGATAGATGTTAGACTTACACTATTAGAAAGTGCATCGCCTTTAAATCACTGGGATAGAGTTAGATTGTTTCATGGTACAAAAGAAATCTTCGGAAGGGTCGTTCCACTTGATAAACAAGTTATTAAACCTGGAACACAGGCTTTGGTTCAAATAAGACTTGAAGAAAAAATCTATGCCAAAACATCTGATCCATTTATTTTGAGACAATTTTCCCCACAAGTTACAATTGGTGGAGGTATTATAATCGATGGTTCTGTGAGAAAGCACAAGTTATTCGATGAAGAAATAATTGAAAATCTTAAAATAAAAGAAGAAGGAAAAATTAAGGATATTATATTGAATTATCTTGAGGATGAGATTTATCCTACAAAAATTGATGATTTGGTATTCTATTCTTCAGAATCAAAGGAAAAAGTTGTTAAAGAATTAGACGAACTAAAACAAGAAGACAAAGTTGTAATCAGAAATGATAAAGTCTTAGAAAAACAAGCTTACCTTAAATTATTAGGTAAATTAAAAATGTTTGTCATCTCATTCCACAAGACAAATCCTTTATTACCAGGAGTAAACAAGGAAGAATTACTAAAAAAATTACAATTAGACGATGATAGAGCTTTCTTTAACTATATGATTAAAGATTTGATTGATCAAGAAGTATTAATGGAAGAAAATGGCGTTATATCTTCTAAATGTCACAAAGTTATGCTAAGTGATGAAGATGAAAAAATCAGAAAGAAAATGCTACAAGATATTTGTCAAAACCAATTTGATAAATTGTTGAAAATAGACAATGTAGTTCACAATCAAAAAGATAAGACCATTTTAGGAATTTTGTTACAAAAAGATGTAGTGATTTTAAGAGATAACTTTTTGATTTCCAAGAAATGCTATGACAAATTTATTAAAACTGTCGATGATCACTTCAATAACAACAAAACTTTAAATGTAAAAGAACTCAAAGACATGCTCAATATCTCCCGAAAAAGTGCAATCACTCTTTTAGAAACACTAGATATTAAAGGTTATACAAAGAGAATTGAAAATGACAGAGTTAAAATAAAAGATTTCAAATAATAAATTGGGCTTTGCACTGCGAAGCCCAGTCTATTATCAAATATATTACGTTTTTGTGAATTAGATGTAAAATAATTTGTAAATAATCTTTGTTTTTGGTATAATATTAAAGTATTTGGGAATTGATGGGTGCTGGTGTGCCCTGCGGTCTTCAAAACCGTCTCAGGTAGTTAGGAGCTGCCCGGGTAGGTTCGATTCCTACCATTTCCCGCCATACATATCATAGATAGCTAACTTTAGCTATCTATTTTTTTTACAAAAAAATCAGTGAATGCTAAAATATTTAACATTCACTGATTTTTTATTTTATAGATATTTTTTCAATGCATCTACTTTATCACATTTTTCCCATGATAAATCCAAATCATTACGTCCGAAATGTCCGTAACTTGCAACATCTCTGTAAATTGGTCTTTGTAAATCCAATTTGTCAATGATAGCTTTAGGTCTTGCATCAAAGTTTTCGTTAATCGCTTGGATAATTTTTTCTTCTTCAATCTTGTTAGTTCCAAATGTGTTGATGAACATACTAATTGGTTTTGCAACCCCTATTGCATAAGAAAATCCTACTTCACACATATCGCAAAGTCCTGCTGCTACGACATTTTTTGCAATGTATCTTGCAAAATATGCTGCTGATCTGTCTGTTTTTGTAGGGTCTTTACCACTGAATGCTCCTCCACCGTGATTACAGAATCCACCGTAAGTGTCCACGATTATTTTTCTTCCAGTAAGTCCAGCATCTCCCATTGGTCCACCGATTACGAATTTTCCTGTTGGATTGATAAAGATTTTTGTGTTTTCATCAATCATAGATTCATCAACAATTTTCAAGATAACTTCGCGTTTGATGTCTTCTTTTAATTGTTCGTAATCAACATCAGGATCGTGTTGTGTTGAAACTACGATAGCTTCAATCCTTTTTGGTGCGTCATCTTCGTATTCAACTGTAACTTGAGTTTTACCGTCTGGTCTCAAATATTTCAAAATCTTTTCTTTTCTTACAGTTGCAAGTCTTCTTGCTAATTTGTGTGATAATTCTAGTGGCAATGGCAATCCTGATTCTGTTTCATTAGTTGAATATCCAAATACCATTCCTTGATCTCCTGCACCATATCTGTCGTATTCATCTGATTTATTTCCCTTGTATTCCTCAGATTCATCAACTCCTTGTGCAATATCTTTTGATTGTTCTTCTAAGGAAGTTATAATTGCGCAAGTTTTCGCATCAATACCATAATCTGCATTATCATAACCTATTTCTTTCAATGTTTTCCTAACGATTGATCTGATATCCACATAACTTGTAGTAGTAATCTCTCCCATTACCATAACAAGTCCTGTTGTTGAACAAGTTTCACAAGCGACTCTTGCATCCTTATCTTCTTTAATAATTGCATCTAATATCGCATCAGAAATTTGATCACAGACTTTGTCTGGATGACCTTCAGTAACAGATTCAGATGTTAAAAATATGTTTTTCATAATACCTCCATAAAAAAATCCTCACCTGAAAAGGTAAGGATCAGTAAACTTATCTTTCAGGATTTCCTGTGGGATTTAGCACCTAATTTAATAGGTTGCTGAGTTTCATAGGGCCCATTCCCTCCACTGCTCTTAATAAGATAATTATCTAATTGTTACAATATAACACTAACACTATTTGCATATTCTGTCAAGTGTTTTAATCGATATTTTCCATTGCGCTTTTGCGATACATTTTTATTGCTTTTATTAACAATAAAACTATCACTACAAGCATCAATCCAAATGATATTCCTATTTCCAATAACTTCACATCATTCAATAAAAATCTAACTGGCATCAAGGTTGCAGATGAAAAAGGCACAAACGATAATATTTTAATCAATATATCGCTGTCTTTTCCTAACGAATTGATTATTACGAAGAACAATCCTACCAATACTAAAAATATTGGAACTATTAGGAAATTAACTTCTTCCGCTCTTTTTACAGCAAGTCCAAGAATTTGGAACAATATCAAATACAAAACAAATCCAAATACTACAAACAAAAGTATAGTCAACAAGAATTTTAGACTCAAAGTATTTGTGAAAAACGTCCATATGCCTTCTGGATAATAGTTTTTATTGACAAATATTCCGACTATTCCCGAAATAATAAATATAAAGTATTGGATTATTCCCAAAACTGCTGAACTTAAAAGTTTACCAAATACAAACACACTTGGCTTTGCAGATGATAAGAGCACTTCAATTGTCTTGTCCTTCTTTTCTCTTGAAATATTGTTACTCATAACGCTTCCATAAAATAGTATCATCAAATCGAAAAGAATAACAAAAACAATTGAAAACACAAATGAATGAGACCTGTCTTTATTCAAAACTTTTTCTGTAAAATTAATCTCCGCTTTTGAATTTTTCTCAATTATTCCAGGATCTACTCCATTTTTAATTAAACTTTTGTCGTAATTATACTTTTCCAAAGTCCTTGTGAACCTTTCGGAATGATCGTCCATAAATTCTTTGTTTTTGATATAAGAATTGAACTTTGTTGGAGTTTCTACTACAAATCCTATATTGTATTCACCATTTTCTACAGCTTTTTTTACATCAGCCTCCGATGTAAGCACATCTTTGCTATCCAAACCCATTATAGTCTTCAAATATTCAACATCAATATCCTTATTAGATGAATAAATGCATGTGCTTTTAAATGTGAGTGCATTAATATCAACGGTTGCATTTTTGTTTGCACCTGCATTGGCGTTATTAAAAATAGATGGCATGAATCTTGGCAAAAAAGACAAAGCAAATACCAAAACTGTGATTACCAACGTCGCAATCAAGTAAGAATTGTGTCTTATTATGGAGTTAAATTCAAAATTAAATACTCTGCTGAATTTTTTCATTATTCTCTAACACCAACCTTTGACACGAAAACATCTTGAAGACTTGGCTCATATTGGCTGAAACAATTGATGTCGATTTGATTGAGCATCATAAATTCCAATATATCTTCTTTCGTTACATTTTCAGTAAGTCTAACTAAAAGCTTGAACTCTCTGACAACAGCATCTGGATAAATCAAATTTTCTGCTTCTAACAGTTCTTTTAATTCCCAAATTCCCATGTTGTTTGCATTAAGTAGCATTTTCTTCTCAGCCATAGAAGTTTTGATTTCATTCAAATCCCCATTCAAAATAATCCTACCTTCTTCAATAACACAAACATCTCTGCAAAATTCTTCTACATAACTCATCAAATGGCTGGAAAATATAACTATTTTTTGATTCTGTATAAATTCTCCAACAGCCAATTTTAGTTCGTGGGCATTGATTGGATCAAGTCCAGAAAACGGCTCATCAAGAACCAAAATATCTGGATCATTTAAAAGAGCTGAAATGATTTGAACTTTTTGTCTTAAACCTTTGGACAAAGTGGACAATTTTCTGTTCTTGTATCTTGCCAAATCAAACCTATCCAACCAATATCTTACATTTTGAAGAGCACTTCTTCTGTCTGTACCCTTAAGTCTTGCAAAATAATACAATTGGGTGAACACTTTTTCGTTGGAATACAATCCTCTTTCTTCTGGAAGATATCCGATATTTACTTCATTGTAGTTAATGGGAGAGCCGTTAATCAAAACTTGCCCACTATCAGCACTCAAAACATCTGTAATGATTCTCATAGTTGTAGTTTTGCCGGCTCCATTTCTACCCAAAAACCCAAAAGCACGTCCGCTTTCAACTTTAAATGAAATATCGGTTAAAACTTTGTTATCTCCAAAAGATTTATTCACATGTTTTAACTCAAGATTCATACTATTTACCAATTATTTCTATGTTGAAACCATCTGGATCCTTCATGAAATAAAATGTTGCAACTCCTTCAAGTCCACCTAATTCATCAACTTCATAACCTAAAGATTTGTGGTATTTATGTGATTTTTTCAAATCTTCAACTTCAAAAGCCATGTGACCGTAGAAATCTCCATGAGTATAATCTGTCTTTCCATAGTTATAAGTCAATTCTATTTCGTAGTTGTGATCGCTTGTCATATACACAAGTGTGAACTCATCTTCAGGGAAATCTTTCTTGCTTGTAACTTCCATACCTAAAGCTTTTTCATAAAACTCGATTGATTTTTCCAAATTAGTTACTCTGATACATGTGTGTAATGATTTATATTTCATGAATTTCTCCCCTATTTATTGACAATTTTTTCAAATTCTAATACTTTTTCTTTAAAAACTTCAAAAGCAGTTCTCAAAACTTCTTTATCTTTGATGTTTGCTCCAGCGTTTTTAAGTTGTACTAGAGGATAGTTTTTGTTACCATCTTTTAAGAAATTCTTGTAGTTTTCCAAATCTTGCTCATTTCCCGATAAAATCTTTTGTGACAAGATTGATGATGAACTAAGACCTGTAGCATACTTATAAACATAGAAGTTAGTGTAGAAATGAGGAATTCTTGACCATTCGTACTTAATCAAATCATCTGATACAACACTATCTCCGAAGTATTTTTTGTTTAAGTTAAGGTAAATTTCGTTGAAATCTTCTCCAGTTAATGCCTTTTCTTCTTCAACTAATTTGTGAGTTTCTCGTTCAAATTCTGCAAACATAGTTTGTCTGAAAATTGTTGATTTGAATGAATTGATGTGATGATCTAACAAGTATAATTTTTCATCATCATTTTTAGCGTTTTTAATCATATAATCCAACAACAACATTTCGTTACAAGTACTTGCAACTTCCGCAACAAATATAGTATAACTTGCATATTTGAACTCATTGTTAGCTCTTGAATAATATGAATGAATTGAATGTCCCAATTCGTGAATTAAAGTGAACACTGAGTCCACATCATTAGTGTAGTTTAATAAAATGTATGGATAAGAATCGTATGAACCCCAACTGTAAGCTCCTGGTTTTTTGCCATCTTTAGGATATACATCAATCCAATTTTCTTCGAAAGCTTTTTTCATAATCGATTGATATTCTTCTCCCATTGGTTTTACAGCTTCTATAACCATTTTCTTAGCTTCTTCAAATGGAATCTCACGGTCAAAACCTTTTGTAGATGGAACATAAACATCATACATGTGGTTTTCATCCAATCCTAGCAATTTCTTTCTAGCATCGTAGTATTTGTAAAAATATGGCAAATATTCGTGCACAATGTCGATTAAATTATCGTACACAACTTCTTCAACATCGTCGTTGAATAATTCCATTTGTCTTGCACTGTCGTATTTTTTGATTTTAGATAGTATAACCAAGTTTTTGATATTTGCATACAAAGTAGCGCCAAAAGTATTGTTGTACTTCGCTAATTCATCGTAATATTTTTCAAAAACTTCTTTTCTTTGTTCACGTGGAAGCTTAGATAATAGTGGAACAAAATTAGCATTTGTAAGCTTTTCATCGATTGATTCTACATAAGGAAATTCCATATCTGTGTTTTGCAAACTATAGAAATCATTGTGAGGGCTTGACATAGCTTCACTCATAAGTGAAATAATGTTTTCTTCTTCTGCAGATAAAGTGTGCTCCTTAAATCTCAAAATCTTTTTGAAGAATATTTCATAACTTGGATTTTCTCTGATAAGTTTGTCTTGTTCATCTTCTTTTAATGATAAAACAAATGGTTCAACAAAAGAAAATCTTGATTGTAGCTTGTTGTACAATGATGACAATTCCAATTCCAATTTGACACTTTCAGAAACCTTGCTGTTTTCATCCTTTTTCATTGAAGCGTAAGTGTACAAATTATCCATTACTCTGTCAGTTTCGAAAAGCAAATCCAATATTTCTACGAAATTATCCTTTTCATTTTTCTTCAACTCATCAATTTTATTAATATTTTCGTTAACTAATTTAATATCTTTTTCGATTGCATTTTTGTCCTTATACATCTTGGACAAATCCCAATTACACATAAAATCACCTCTCTTTATATAATACCCCAAACACACATCAATCACAAACAAAAAAAGGAATTCGTTTTAGAATTCCCTAAAATTATTTTTCAGTTATTTTCAAAATATTTTCTTTATTAAAAGCTAAAAAGAATAACCCGACTAAAGATAGTGGCCATCCTAAAATCCACAATCCCCAAGATAAAAGAGGTTTGTCTTCAGATATTTCCAACTCATACGATTTAATAGCCCCAAATGTCAACAAAGATAACACTACATAAACAGACAAAATCACATAAACAACCTTATTCAAGCTGAAATTTGTCAAATATATTATCAACAACCAGCTGATAAATAATTCTAATGCAATATACAATATTCTTAAAATATTTTCAGAAATTTTCTTTGGTTTTCTAATATCTTGCCACCAAATACATTTTGCTAAAAATTTTATCAAGTTCTGACCTCTCCTTTAAATTGATTTGTTATATCTATACTATAACAAAAAAATCGGTCAGGCAAATCAGCTGCCCAACCGAAGTTTATTTCTTTTTCTTTTTGACCATCTTCAATCTGAAGAATTCTTCTCTTTCTTTTTCGGCTAAGATATCTTCAGTATCTTTGATGGATTGTTCGTATTTTGGAATTTGTATTTTATCCAACGCATTGGCACGTTTTTGAGTTTTTTTAATTTCTTTACCCAATTTATACACTGCATTTTCCATCTCAGCCAATTCATAAATAGTCTCTCTGATTTTGTTGAATGCAAGAACAGCCCTATCGAATGAGGCATTAGTTCTGAAGAAACCATATTGTGCTTCGGCTTTTGATTTTGGATATACAATATTCGGAACTTCAACTCCCATTACTGATTTGTAAATTATATCGAATTCTTTTTCGTGACTAATCGAATGGGAAATTTCTTCAAGTCTATCAGTTCCAACTGTTATGGATGCTTCTGTCAAAAGCTCGTAAGCCTCATCGAACTCTTTTTCGATGGAATCTTGAAGAGTTTGTGCTTTTTTCATAAGTCCCATCATTTCTTTAATTAGGACAGTTCTTTTTTTATCCAAAAGATTGTAACCTTTTTTGGAAAAATCCAATGTCTTTTTAGCTTTTATTAAATTCCCCTTTGTAGGAGTCATCTTATAAACTGCCATATAATCACCTGTTCATATGTTGTTTTATCATTTCTGGTGATAATCTGTCCAATTCGTTTTCTGGTAATATCTTCAATAAATCCCACGCAAGATCTAGTGTTTCTTCTATTTCTCTGTTTTCATAATAATCTTGTTTTACAAATCTATTTTCAAATTCGTCTCCAAATTTCAAATATTTTTGATCAGCTTCACTCAAATCATCCGCTCCGATAATTTGTGCTAAATCCCTGACTTCTTGAACGTGAGAATAACTTGAAAATAATTGGCTACTTACATCTGGATGATCTTCTCTTGTGTATCCTTCACCAATACCATCTTTCATAAGTCTTGACAATGATGGAAGAACATTGATTGGTGGATAGATGTCTTTTTGCATCAAACTTCTTTCCAAAACAATTTGTCCTTCAGTGATATATCCTGTTAAATCTGGAATAGGATGTGTGATATCGTCATTAGGCATCGTCAAAATTGGAATCAAAGTTACAGAACCTTCTGCATCTTTTATCATACCAGCTCTTTCGTACAATGATGCCAAATCAGAATACAAATATCCTGGATAGCCCTTTCTGGAAGGAACTTCTTCTCTTTTTGATGAAACTTCACGAAGAGCTTCTGCGTAACTTGTCAAATCAGTAATGATAACCAAAACGTGATAATTTTTTTCGAAAGCCAAGTATTCCGCTGCAGTTAGTGCCGCTCTTGGAGTAATAATTCTTTCCATTATTGAATCATCAGCGTAATTTACAAACATACACACATTATTCAATACACCAGATTGTCTGAAAGTATCTTCGAAAAATCTTGCTTCGTCGTGTTTTACACCAATCGCTCCAAATACAATAGCGAAGTTATCTTCGTTTGCGCCTTTGATTTTGGCTTGACGAACGATTTGTGCAGCCAATCTATTGTGACTCATTCCAGATCCAGAAAATACTGGAAGTTTTTGTCCTCTAATCAAAGTCATCAAACAATCTATCGAACTAATTCCTGTTTGGATGAAATCTCTTGGATAAACTCTGGAAACTGGATTGATGGCACGTCCATTTACGTTGTAGCGTTTAGCTGCGTAAATATCTCCTCCATCATCTATTGGTTGACCAATCCCGTTGAATTTTCTTCCCAAAATATCTTCTGACAAAGCTATTTCAAATGGCCTTTGTGAAAATCTAACTTTAGTATTTTGTGTACTCATTCCTGTACTGTCACCAAATACTTGAATAGTAACAGTATCATCGTTAATATTTACAACTTTACCGACCATTGATTTATCTGATGCAGATGATTTTACTTCGACAACTTCCCCAAAAGATGCTTCATTTACATTTTCAACTTCTATAATTGAACTTTCAACTTTTTTTAGTTTAATGTATTCTTTTATCATAAAATCACCTACTTTTCGTATTTTCTAATCAAATCGCTGTAAAACTCTTTGATTTCGTCATTCAAATCTTTTATTCCACTTAAATCTTCGTTAGAAATTGTGTTCTTCATGGCGATAACTTTTGAATACAAATCTGCATTTTTTACTTGAGAAATAGGAATTTGTTCTTTGATTGCCTTGTGTCCTTCTTCGTATAGTAATTTTATAGTTTTAAGCATTTCAACTTGCTTTTTAAGAGGAACATAAGTATCCACCTTACTGAAAGCATTTTGTTGCAAAAATCCTAACTTCATTACATTTGAAATATCCAAAATCAATCTTTGATCGTCTGGAAGAACATCTTCACCAACAAGCATTACTATTTCTTTTAATTTGTCTTCTTCGTATAACAATTTAAGCATTTGATTTCTCAAATCGACAACATCTTCGCCAAGTTTAGATTCGTAATAATCTCTTAATTTTTCTACATAAGAAGAATAACTGCTCATCCAGTTAATAGCTGGATAGTGTCTTGAATATGCCAAGTCCTTATCCAAACCCAAGAATACATTTACGAATCTCTTAGTGTTTTCTGTAACTGGTTCACTGAAATCCCCACCAGCTGGTGAAACAGCTCCGATAATTGTAACTGATCCTTCGTTGTCGTTCAAAGTTTTCACAATTCCCGCTCTTTCGTAGAACTGTGCAATTCTAGATGGAAGATATGCAGGATATCCTTCTTCTGCAGGCATTTCTTCAAGTCTTCCAGAAATTTCACGAAGAGCTTCTGCCCAACGAGAAGTGGAGTCTGCCATGATTGCCACATCATATCCCATATCTCTGAAATATTCTGCCATTGTAATTCCTGTGTAGATACTTGCTTCTCTGGCTGCTACTGGCATGTTGGAAGTATTGGCTATCAACACAGTTCTTTCCATAAGTGGCTTACCGTTATTTGGATCGATAAGTTTTGGAAAATCTTCCAATACTTCTGTCATTTCATTACCACGTTCACCACAACCAATGTAAATAATAATATCTGCATCGGCGTATTTTGCTAATTGGTGTTGAGTCATTGTTTTCCCTGTACCAAATCCACCAGGAATTGCTACAGTACCACCTTTTGCAAGTGGGAAGAACACATCCAAAATTCTTTGACCAGTTTCCAATAAACGATCGACATCTAGTCTTTCCTTGGAAGGTCTTGGAATTCTGATTGGCCAGTCTTGGTACAATTTTATATCTGTTAAGTTTCCAAAATCATCTTCCACTTGCATAATAGTAGTCTCAATATTGTATTTGCCATTTTCAAGCACATTTTTTACAGTACCATTAACTCCAACTGGAATCATAATTTTGTGAACGATAGCTTCTGTTTCTGGAACTTCTGCTATTATTTGTCCTTGAGTAACTGTATCACCATTTTTAACTTTTATAGTGACATCCCATAATTTTTCTTCATCGATGGAAATAAGTCCGATACCTTCTGGAATAAAAGTTGAAAATTTATCTCTTATTTCTTTTAATGGTCTTTCTATTCCATCAAACATATTTTTCAATAAACCAGGTCCTAATTTTAATGAAAGTGGTTTATTAGTGTGATAAATTTCATCGTCCTTTTTCAATCCTTCAGTTTCTTCGTAAACTTGGATAACTGCGATATCATCTTCAAGGCTGATAACTTCTCCGATTAATTTCTTTTCACCGATTAACACCATTTCTTTCGCTGTAAAATCGGTCATATTTCTTCCTTTTATTACAGGACCATTAATAGAAAAAATCTTACCATTATTCATTGATATCACCACCAGTCATTAGATTATGAATATCTTCACCCATTTCATGTTTACAATCTTGCATTTTTGACAAATAAGTGTAATCAAAATTCACTGTTTCTTCTACATCTTGAATCATAAATCCACCCAAGTAATTGTTCGCAATGGATTTGATTTCTTCGACTTTTTCTGAACTGAAATTCTCAGTTACATAATCATAATCGTTTTGTAAAACCAACAACACTACCTTGTAATCCAAATCAGCCAAGTTTTCTTCAATATTCTTGATTAATCTTTCCTTGTAAGCATCAGTCTTCACAAAATCCAATATTTTTTTAGTAACATTATCAAACAATTTTTGCAATACATTTTCTTTTAAAACCAAAAGCTCTCTTCTGCTTTCTTGTTCAGCAGTTCTCAATTTTTCGATAGATTTTTGTTCAGCTTTTCTGGTTCTTTTTTTCAAATTTAAATTGTATTCATCAATTAATTTTTGTTCGTAGTCTTTTAGCTCATTTTGATTAGAGTTTTTTACTTCAAGAAGTTTCTTTTCATAATCTTTTTTCTTATTTGCATAGATTATTTTGTTAAAAATATCTAATTTCTTTTCTAATAAAATCATTTCTACCTCTAATCTACCTTAATTCCTATAGACCCCTTAATGTATTTCATTAAGAAATCTTTGTCTTCAAGTCCTTTTCTTCCGGGTATTGTTACAACCAATGGTTTCTTACCCTTGTCTTTGTGTTTTGTCACTTCATCTTTTATAGTATTGAACACTTCTTCAGTAATAATGACAACGCCCAAAGTATCATCAATAGTTGCAGCCTTAAAAGCTCTCTTCATTTCAGCTTCGTTTTTCGCAACTAAACCTGTGATTCCAGCAAGGCGCATACCAAGATTTGTAACATTATCCGCACTTATAATTACGGATTTCATAATTATAATTGTTGCAAAATAAGAATTGAAATAACCAATCCGTAAATTGCAATACCTTCTGCTAATCCTACATAAATTAATGATTTACCTAATAATGATGGATCTTCACTAACAGCTCCCAATGCTGATGAGCCTACAACACCTACTGCATAACCAGTACCAATTGTTGCAAGACCTGTTGACAAAGCAGCTGCCAAAAGTCCAAGACCATTAGTTGCACCAGCAGCAGATTCTGCAAATGCTGAATTTGGAATTAAAAATACAATTGCCATTACAAGACATGGAATTATAGCAAAAAGATTAGTTCTTAAAGCTTTTTTTAATTTTGTTTTTGATGAATCAGTGTTGTTATATAACAAATAAACACCTGAACCTATAGTTAATAAAACTATTATTGCTGTTGAAATTAAAATAAAATACATATATTTATCTCCTTTAAATTCTCTTTATAGTTGGTTGGAATAAAATTCCATCCCCTTTAAAATACTTACTAAACAATTCATAATATTCAAGTCTCAATGATTGAATAAATACAATCAAACCTTCAAGACCTAAAATCACGATATTACCTACAATTATCATAGCTACATTTCCGGCATTTGTTCCTATCATTTTACCGATAGATGTGAATGCCAAGAACAAACCAACGTGGTTAATAGCGAATGCTCCCACTCTTATAAATGATACAGTTGAAGAAAACATCGAAATCAAAGTTTCAATAATTGAAAATGAACTTTCGACATAATAACCTGTAACATCTAATCCATTGTGAAGAGGTCTTCTCTTGTACAAAAGTTGTGTCAATGGAACTTTGAAAATCATTACAAAGATTACTATCAACATACATGCTGCTATCACTCCAACAGGCACAATGTGTAATTCCAATGCAACAGTTGCAGCTAATAATAAGAATAACAAGAATAGCATAAATCCCGCCAACCCTTCTTGTCCGAAAAGTCCTTCTTGCACATCTTTGAAAATGTAATTGTTACATAATCCTAAAACATAAGCCATCAGTAAAAGTACGACACCAAGTCCAATAGCTATAATCAAAACTTTGTTGATATTTTCAAATGGTTTCAAAAACAATGCCGGAATAATTCCTTCTAGTCCGAAGAAAGAACCGTAAAGAATTCCAAACACCATGGAACTTGCACCAATTCTTTCAAGAAGTCCGCCCATCATCTTGTCTTTGAATTTCGCTAATAAGACACCTGCTACAAACATCACAGCGCCTTGTCCCAAATCCCCAAACATAGCACCGAACAACAACATATACGTCAATCCGAAAAATACAGTTGGGTCGATTTCCTTGTAATTTGGAGTGCCATACATATTAACTAAAAGCTCAAACGGCTTAAAAAATTTGTTGTTTTTGAGCTTGGTGGGAGGAGTTAGTCCACTGTCATCTGCATCCAAGAAATTAATGAACATATCATCGTATGCAGATAATTTTTCTTGAACAACACTCTTAGCTGATTCAGGAACCCATCCTGCCAAGTAAAAGTAGTTTTCACTTCTTCCAAGTAAACTCTTCACATCTTCTAATTGAATCAACAAATTAGCAGAAATCACCATATCAATGATTTTGCTTTTGTTATCTCTGTAAATCTCATTTAAGCTTTGATTTAATTCTGAGATTTCAGCTCCCAAGTTTTCATTTTCCAATTCAATTTTGGAAATTATTTCTTTTGGAACCTCTTTTCTTTCTTTATTAATATTGATATCAGTCCAGTTCAACGATCTCAAAATTCTGTCTGTTTCAATGGACACATCTTTTGGATAAATAGCTACATAAACTTCCTTTTTGTTCTTACTTGCCAAATGAAGTACACTTGCCATGATATTATCGTAGTTTTTCTTCAACTTTAATCTATTTTCCTTAGACAAATAGCCAAAGCGATAATCGAAATACTTCATATCACACAAGCTTTCAATAGAAACATCCAAATCTTCTATCAAATACAAATCTTCCAATTCTTTTTTATTTTCATCAATTTGGTTTTCACAATCGTAGATCTTGTCCACCTTAGATTTAATAGAACCGTAGAAGTCTTTGATTTCATCTTCGTTGTACTCTCTTTTTAATCTCTCATCTTTCAAATCAATTTTGAAAATATCCTTCAAATTATCAGCAATAGAATTCAATTCCTTAACATCCCTGTTTTCAAAACCAGTAACATTATTAAACTCCATAGTTTTTTCGATATTTTCACTATTGATATTAACGATAAAAGTATTGTTTTCGATTTGGCTCAAACTATCAGTAAGTTCGACACTTCCAATATCCAACAAATCTTTTATAGTGGATTCAAGATACTTCAGATTTCCAACTACATTCATCATGTACATTTTTTCTGCTCTCAATTTACCACTTCCTTAAACTCTTCTAATCAGATAAGACTTGGACTTTTCAAAATCCAAATTAAATCTCTTAGATTCCACACTTTTTTCAATATCAAATTTTTCAAACTCAAGTAATTCGCCAATCGCAATAAGTTTCGAAATATTGTACTTATTAGTATGTAGCAAATCCATAGCCTTGAAATAAAGATATCTGTAAACTCTCCTATCCATATACAAATCAATATCATTGTCGGTATTAACCAAGAAAGAATACTTGCTTTCGGAAATAAAATTTATCAAATCATCAAAATCCATATACGAAATCTTCTTCAAATCGTCCAATTGGAACAATTTACCGCTCAAAATCGTAAAGTTGAAAATAATCTCGCTATTGATTTCATAATATTTGTTAGCTCTATAAATCCATTCCAAATTCAATAAGTCGATTTTTTCACCATAATAATCTTGGACAATCTTAGAATCTTGTTTCGATAAACCTTGACTCATCTTGATAATGTTTGAATAATAATTTCTATCCAAGTTCATCTCAATAAAAAACAAAATTCTGTGACGATTTTCTTCCTTGTACCTATCGACAATAGATTTGTATGGCTCATCTAACATATCCACAAAATCTTGAATCGTAGTCGACGAAGAAATTCGAGAAAATTTTGTATCCTTGAGAACTATAAGATTATCATTCAACCTATCGGTGTATTCCCTTCTAACGATAACACGCGCCAAAGTTTTAATATCTTCAACGACATAATACTCCAACAAAGAATTATAAAAATCCTTGTATCTGCCGTTCATATAATACTTCAACTTTTCTTCAGTTCTAATCATCTTATCATTAAGACTATTTTCAAACTGACTCACGCCCTCGTTTGCGTATTCACCCTCAATCTTTCCCAATTTCAAAAGATAATCATATTGATCCTTATTAGTATCAGCTTCTAATAATTTCTTAAAATCTTCATCAGACAAAAGCTCTGAGCTAATCCTAGAAATCTTAGTATTAAGCGCACTATATAATCTTGCAGATCCCATAATTACTCCGTAATAATGTTGAAGAATTTATCCACCAATCTATCCTCGTCCTTATCGAAGATTTCCTTCAAGTGATTTTTCTTTTCTTCAATACTCTTCTTTTGATTTTCGATATTATTTTTTTGGCTATTAATAATATCATCATGGACAGAATTAAGTTTAGTTACAGATTCTGATTGATATTTGTCTTCAAGCTCTCTTATAGCTTCTTTTTGTTTTTTTTGTTCAGTCACAAGATCATTTTGAAAAGATTCATCCAAATCCTGTGCTTTTTTATCAATCTCAATTATTTTATTGATTACATCTTTCATAAACTCACTTCCTCACATCTAACTATTATAACCCATATAATTTTTTAAATCTAAATTGATTTTAGATATATTGTTGAATTTTTTATAAAAATTGCTATATGTATAAATGAAAACATTTTTATTATATTTTTTTGATTGCTGTAACTTTGATATTTTTAATTTACATTTTTTAAAATGAAAAATAGTCTTATTAAAAATATAAACAAAGTTTTTGTCTTAATGAGTAATGTTTTCTATTTTTTGTAATAAAAAACTGGGAGATATTCTCCCAGCGATAAACTATTTTTTGTTTTTGATTCTATTGTATCTTTCTATGTTTTGTTCATTGGACAAAAAGTCGTATGCGTTGTTAACTTCTTGGAACTTAGCAGTTGCATCAGCTGCCTTGTTTATATCAGGGTGATATTTCTTGGCAAGTTTTCTGTAATTCAATTTGATTTCGTACTTGTCTGCGTTGTATCCAACTCCCAATGTGTCGCAATGTTGTTCGTAAATTCTAACGAAATCATCCACTGGATTTTGGTATTGATTTTGATATCCATATCCTTGTTGACCATAACCTTGGTTGTATCCACCATATTGACCTTGTTGTTGGTAATACCCGAAATCATCGAAGCCAAATCCGTTTTGATTGAACCATTCGTTAAATCTTCTAGTCCATTCTTCTTGTTCACGTCTTTGTCGTTCTTCACGCGCTTTTCTTTCTTCTTCTTGTTTGTTGAAGATGTATTTTTTCTTGTAATCAGAATAAGAGGTGTATTTTGTTTGTGAATTATTGAGATAGTAATCCCCGTATCCAAGTAGGAATTCAACCATAGAATATTTTACATATTTTAGATAATTGACGAATCCTTTACCCAAAATAGGAAATATCGTTATGAACAAAACCGTAAATGTAACCCATTTGTATTTGAAAAATATATAAGGAAAGAACAATATAAATATACAACCGAAGGATAATATGGATCCTAGTACATACCTAAATCCCACAGTTAAATTCACCAATGTTTCTATAAATGCTATTAAAAATCCGAAAAATCCATCTAAAAATTTCGCAAATCCTTTTACGAAACCTCCCCATGCTTTCTTCATTTATTCACCTACTTCCAATTTCTTTTAATTTATTATATCATACTAATGTCACAATTAGATGAATAATGAAAGAGGTAATATGATTAATTTACTTGAATCACAAAATATAAATAAAAATTTAATAAAAGATGTAGAAAAGTTTTTGAAGAATAATGATGTAGATGATAAATTCAAATCTAGAATTCCCAAACCACGATTTAACTACTATGGAAAAGAAGTTTTGGAAATGGCTATAACAAGCATTTTGGAAGCGAATAATTTGCTATTGGTTGGTCCTAAAGCTACCGGCAAGAATATATTGTGCGATAATTTGGCATATATTTTCCAAAGACCACAATGGAATATTTCTTTTCATGTGAACACGGATTCTGAAAGTTTGATTGGTATGGATACTTTGAAAAACGATGAAGTTATTTTCAGAGCAGGTCCAGTGTTGGAATCTTCATTGAATGGAGGCTTCTGCGTGTTCGATGAGATTAATATGGCTAAGAACGATTCTGTTGCTATTATGCACTCCGTTTTGGATTATCGTCGAATTATAGATATACCCGGTTTTGAAAAAGTAGACATTCACGATAAAACAAGATTCTTAGCTACAATGAATTATGGATACGCTGGTACGCGTGAAATCAATGAAGCGTTGTTGTCCAGATTTTTTGTCATAGATATGCCAAAAACAGACGAAAAAACTTTGAACAAGATACTTTCAGAAGAATTTTCATTGACAGACACCGCTCAAAAAATGTTCGTGAGATTTTTTATGGATTTACAAGAAAAAAGTTTGAATTCTGAAATTTCTGGAAGATGTATCGACTTGCGTGGTTTGTTATCTTCAATCCACGCTATGAAAAGAGGTTTGAGCGTTAAATCAAGCTTAAAACTTGGAATTGTCAATAAAACATTTGATGAATTTGAAAAAACAATCGTGCAAGATATTATCGATACCATATTTAAGGACGATTTAAAACCGGAAGAGATATTTGAATAATGGAAGATTCAAGGTTCAAAAATCTATTTTGGTTATTGAGTGAAGATTACAACATTAACCCTAATTTAGATTTTATTACAAAAGAAAATGTCAATTCAGAGATTTTTCAGACTGCGCTTTTTGGATTTGCCCACAGATTCTACGATATTAATTCCGTTATGAAAATAATTGATAATGTGTCAAATAAAACGGATATTTTTACGATTTTGATGATAATTTTAGATAACAATCTAAAAGATAAAATGTTAAATGAAAGAAATGGGCTTGAGGATTTTGACTGGTTACAGAAATTATACTATTCTGACAAGTATTATAGGTCCAATCCTAGAAACATTTCTGAAGAATTGGAAAAATATCATTACACTGATAGACCTTGGACAACTACAAAATCCATCAGAGAAATCTTGATGTTGACTAAAACAAAGTGCAATGATAGCTTGTCTCTTATAAATCTTTTGATTGAGATTATAAATAAATATTTCTACTCATATAAAGATATTCGCAATAATGATAATTTCGAAAAGATAAAAAAAGAAGTCAAACCAGTGATCCAGAAAACTAATCAGAAAATTATAACAAAACAAGAAAATGTATCTCAACTTGAAAAATATTCCATTGAATCACAAGAATTTACTGAAGATTTGTACAAATTATTGGAAGATGAGGATGTCGACAACGACTCTTCCACTCAAAAAACTTCCCGTACTAAAGATGTTCATCTTAATATCGAAAGATTGTACGGAAAAAGTATCGTCGATCAATCTATTTTGAATTCTTTGAAAAATAAACTGTCTACCGATATTCATTCTGATATAAATTTTCACATAGTGAATGCCAATTCTACTAGAATTGAAAACTACAGAACGAATCTTTTGGTAGAATCTTACAATGAGAATATTAAACATTTCGAGAAAAATATCCTCATTTACAATCGCCAAGTCAATGTTTTAAGTGAAATGCTGAAACTTGCTCTTCTCAAAAATGAAGATGATGATGTTAGAAGGTCGACGTTCGGAACTATCGATATCAAAAGAGCATGGCGTCACACCAAACTAAACGACAATAAAATTTTTAACAAAATCTACAAAAACGAAAACAGTCCAATGTCTGTTGATTTATTGTTGGATATGTCTGCGAGTCAAAGTGAGAAGAAGGAAATTATAGCAGCACAAGCTTATGTTATAGCGAAAGCATTAAGTGATTTGTCCATAAAAGTTCGTGTACTTGGTTTTCAAAATATGTACGATTATTTGATAATTACAAAATTCAAAGACTACGACGAGCAGAACTTCAAAAATATTTTTCATTATCATCCAGAAGGCTCAAACAGAGACGGATTGGCACTCAAATTTATGAGAAATATTATGACGGAACAAATGGAGTCCAAACTTTTGATAATGCTAACAGATGGTAAGCCCAACAATATCGTAAATCTCAATTTTGTCGGCAAAACCAGATTTAAAGCAGAAGATTATGTCGGAGAATTGGCAGTAAAAGACAGCGCAAAAGAAGTATTCTTGACTAGAATGCAAAAAATAAAATTACTAGGTGTGTTCACTGGATCACAAGACGATTTGACTTTTGAAAAGGAAATCTTCACCAATGATTTCTGCTACATTAAGTCTCCTGAAATGTTTAGCAAAACTGTCGGCTCTTTTATCAAAAATATAATATCGAATATGTAATTAATTGCAAAACGAAACCGTTAGAACCAGCTGATTCTAACGGTTTATTTATAATTTATTTTCATCAACTAATATGATGTCATCCATTGTGGTCTTGTTCAAATCAATCAATCTTTGATTTGAAGATCCACGAAACTTCAATCGTAAATCCTTTAATTCTTCTACGAATCTTCCATCTACAAGTACATCACACATCTCCAATAACTTTTTGCAGTTTTCTTTTTTGGATAATGTTTCGTAAGTGTATCCCGAAAAAATCCAAATACTTTTTTCCGTGTGGTTTCTGATTTTTCTTACAATTTCTATCAAATCATCACATGATTCAAATGGTTCTCCACCCAAAATTGTTAGTCCATCAATTTCTTCTTGATTCAGATAATCTATTATTTGATTAGTCTGAGTATCTGTCCATTTGTCTCCAAATTCTGGATCTTGGTATTCTTTGTTAAAACAATTCTTGCAATTCAGACTACATCCTATTACAAAAAATGTACATCTAATTCCAGGGCCGTTTGCCACATCGTATTGTCTAATTTGTGCGTAATTCATTAAATGTGCAATACCCTATCCTTGATTTCTTTTGTTCTTCCTTCGTTCCAGAAGTTTTCTCCAAGATATCCACAAGTTCTTCTGACAACATTCATAGTTGCATGGTCTTTGTTTCCACATTGTGGACATTGCCAATCTCCATCTTCGTTTATTGTAATTTCTCCATCGAAACCACAGTTTTGGCAATAATCGCTTTTAGTATTAAATTCTGCGTATTGGATATTATCGTAAATGTATTTTACAAGTGTTTCCAAAGCTTTCAAATTTTTGCTCATATTTGGAATTTCTACATAAGAAATGCAGCCGCCTGATGATTTGTCTTGGAATTTTGATTCAAATGAAAATTTTTCGAATGCAGATATTTCTTCTCTAACATCAACGTGGAATGAGTTTGTGTAGTAACCCTTGTCAGTTATGTTTTCAATTACTCCGAATCTTTCCCTGTCGATACTATTAAATCTGTGAGTTAGACTTTCTGCTGGAGTTCCATACAATGCAAACCCGAGATTAGTTTCCTTTTTCCATTGTTTTATTTTTTCATTCATAATATCCATTATTTTCATTGCAAATTCTTTGCCTTTTGGAGTTGTGTGGCTTTCACCAATTGTTAGTAACGTAGCTTCGTAAATTCCAATGTAACCCAAAGTCACAGTCGCATATCCACCTATCAACAAATCTTTGATTGGTGTGTGTGGTTTAAGTCTCGCAATAGCTCCGTGTTGCCAATGAATTGGAGAAGAATCACTAGTGACATCTTTTAGTAAATCGTAACGCAACACTCCTGCACGCTTACACATTTCTAATCTTTTATCTAATATTTCGAAGAATTTGTCTTCGTCGCCATCTGCCAAAATTCCAATTTGTGGTAAATTAATCGTAACAACTCCGATATTAAATCTACCTTCAAATTGATAGTTTCCATGTTCATCTTTCCATGGAGACAAGAAAGCTCTGCATCCCATTGGACTGAACACATTTCCTTCGTAGTTTTCTCTCATTTTCTTAGCCGAAATATAATCAGGATACATTCTCTTAGCTGTGCAACGAATTGCAAGTGAAGTCAAATGATAAAATTCGCTGTCCTTGTGAATGTTATTTTCATCCAAAACGTAAATTAACTTAGGGAATGCTGGTGTAACATACACTCCTGCTTCATTTTTAATTCCTTGAATTCTTTGCTTCAAAATTTCTTCTATTATCTTTGCAGTTTCTTCCTTGTATTCATCGTGATCTTCAATAAACATAAACAAAGTCACAAATGGAGCTTGTCCATTGGAAGTCATCAATGTATTGATTTGATATTGGATTGTTTGAATTCCTGATTCCAAGTCTTTTTGAGTCATCTTATCTGCCATTTTTTCAGCCATGTCGATGTCTCCAAGAGTTTCAATGCACAAATTCAAATTTTTTTCGTAAGATTTTCTCAAATACTTTGACAAACATCTAATATCGATACTTTGACCACCGTATTGATTACTTGCTATTTGTGCGATTATTTGAGTCATTACATTACAAGCAACTTGGAATGATTTTGGCGATTCGATTAATTTGCCGTTTACAACTGTTCCCTTATCAAGCATATCTTTCATATTTACAAGGCAACAGTTAAACATTGGTTGAATTATGTAATCCATATCGTGAAGGTGAATTGCTCCTTCATCGTGAGCTTGAAGCAAATCTTGAGGAATAAGCTTTCTTCTAGCAATATCCTTACTAACTTCACCAGCTATTAAATCTCTTTGAGTAGAAGCTATCACTGCATTTTTGTTGGAGTTTTCTTCTAACAAATCCTTGTTACTTTCTTCCAACAAACCGATTATACTTTCATCAGTAGTGTTAGTTTCTCTTTTATATTTTTGTACGGCTTTGTAGTTTTCGTATGCTCTTGCCGTAGCGGGATTGTTGTACTGAATTAACTTATAATACACTTGGTCTTCGATATCAGTAATACTCAAAACTTTTCCAATCGTTTTGGCATATCCTTCAATTTCTTTGGCGATTTTTTCAGCCAAATTTTCCTCGTAAATTCCTGTACTACTATTCATAGCTTTTTCTATCGCAACGACAATTTTTTTAGCATCAAATTCAACTTGTCGCCCATCTCTTTTTTCTACAGTTAGCATTTGCAATCCCTCTTCTCTTTCCTTTTTTTTATAAGATTAAATCATTTTTTTACTATTTCCTAATACTGCTTTATTATATCAAATACTACAGATAGTATCAATATGTGGGTTTTTGATTTTTATTCATACTATATATAGTTAGTAGGATTTAAAACATTAAAAAAGCACCTTATCAAAAAGGTGCTCTGCATAATAATTTAATTGTGGCAAATTTAAGCTAATATTTATAATTTTAAAATTATTTTAAAATTCCAAATTCATATCCCTTATCTTTAAAATTTTTAATAATTGCTGAAAGTGAATCAACAGTTAGTTGTTTTCCTGGTGCATCGTGACACAAAACTACAACTAAATCTTGCTCAGCTTGATAAGTTAATGAAGTATTTGCAAATTCAACCATACCTTCTACTGTCGTTGGTCTTCTGCTTTTTGGTTCAGCATCTCCAACTAAACTGTTCCAATCTATCCAGTGAATGCCCAAAGATTCTAATGCATCATCGCCTGGTTTTAATTGTTGCCAACTCATGTGTCCGCCCGGATATCTCCACACGCTTGTTTTAAAATCTGGACCAAGAACATCTTGCAATGCTTTTTGTGCCATTTCTGCTTCCTTTTTAATTCTATCAGCGTTTGCAACTCTTCCAGGATATAATTTTGAATAATCGTGTTCAAAAGAGTGAAGAGCAATTGCGTGACCTTCATTTAATTGGCGTTCCAAAATATCTTTTGTATCTTGTGAAACATGTTTACCAACTACAAAAAATGTAGCAGGAACATTTTCTTTCTTTAATACATCCAAAACTTGTGGAGTTATGCTGTGATTTGGACCATCATCAAAAGTCAAGAAACAAATTTTTTTGTTGTCAGTGTTTTTAACATAGCCCTCAGATTTTGTTGGTCTAATAAATTGACTAATTGTTTTGGCATCATAAGCATACGAATCTGCTTTTAAAATATGATTTGAACCCTTCATTAATTTATTCGGATCTGGTTTTGGCTCTTCTTTTTTCTCTGCGTTTTTTTTGTTCGATTTCTTAGAAGAATTCTCAGCTACTTTTGGATTAAGACTTTGTTCGCTGTTGGCTACTTTTACTGCAACAAAACTTCCTACAGCCAATACAAAAATCAAAAGAACTATTGAATTAATTATTTTTTTTCTTCTCTTGCGTTTTCTTCTCGTTTCTCTTTCTTCTCTCATAATTTCTCCTATTTCTTATTTAAAATCTCCAAAGCTTTTTGAAGTTGGTTATCTTCTTTCATAAACTCAACTCCGATACCCTTAGCTTTTTCATCTAATTTGATTTCAACATCTGGTTTAACACCTTGTTTGTGAATTTTGTTTCCATTTGGTGAAAAATACTCGCTAATAGTAAGCTTCAACCCTTCGCCTTTTTCCATAGGAATAATCGTTTGAACGATACCTTTCCCAAATGTTTTCTCTCCGACAATCGTAGCTTTCTTGTAATCCTTCAAAGCCCCTGTCAAAATTTCAGATGCAGATGCACTTGAACCATTCACAAGAACTGCCATTGGTAAATTTTGTTCTGAAGCATCACTTTTTTGAATATCTTCTTTTTTATTCTTATCTACAGTCTTAACTATTACTCCTTGTGGAAGAAGATAGTCTGCTATTTTAACCGTAGAATCCAACAAACCACCAGGGTTGTTACGCAAATCCAAAACAATTGATTTCACATTTTGCTTTTTCAAATTTTCGTATTGTTCGATAAACTCCTTGTCAGTTTTCCTGTCAAATTGAGTTATATTGATATATCCTATGTCTCCAATTTTTTGAGAATTAACAGTAGTCAGACTAATCATACGACGTGTGATATTTACATCGAAAATCTTACTAGTTTTGTTCTCCATTCTGGCAATAGTAAGCTTAACATCTGTATTAGGCTTACCTTTCATAACCTTCACTGCATCATTCATTTGTGATGCATTGTAATCCTTGCCGTTAATTTTAAGTATAATATCATCTTTTTTGATGCCTTTTTCAAAAGCTGGACTACCTTTGATTGCACTAACAACAGTTATCGCACCAGTTTCAGAAGGAGTAACCACAATTCCAACACCTGCATATTCTCCCTCAGTTTGTTGGTTCAAACTATCCATCTCTTCCTTAGTCAAAAACTCAGAATAAGGATCTCCCAAAGCTTTTACATAGCCTTCCACAGCTCCTTCTTGTTGCTTGTTTTTGTCTATATCAAAAAGATAATATTGGTCAATCAAGTTTTCAATCTTATTGATCTTCGCTAATGGAATACCATTTTCATTGGCAATCGCAGTTCTTTTTCCCGTAGCATTTCCTACAGAAAAACTAAGATACACCAATAAGCAAAGCCCCAATCCAATAAAAACTTTTTTAAATGTTTTCATAAATCACCTCTAACTAATATATAGTATAACAGATTAACGATTTTTTGTATTAAAATTGAGTTACAATTTGTCTAAGATTATTGTGTTTTTAATTAAAAAAATATCCTCTTTTAATCAATAAAAGAAGATATTAATTACATTATTTAATTGCTAATAGCATAATTCATAACCCTGTCATTTCCAATGGCGTAATCTTGGATTTGATTTTCGATAAACATATCTGGATACCACGTTAATCCATCTCTTTTATTAAGATTGGAACAATGCATTATATCATTATAGTTATAATCATACTGAGATGCCGCTTAAATTAATAAGTGACTATTTTCAAATATTTACAGATGATTTATTGCATGAAAAAAACTAAGTTATTGCTAACTTAGTTTCATAATTATCTTAAATAGTTAAGAGGATCAGTGTGTTGACCATTGAATCTAACTTCGAAATGAAGATGAGATCCTGTTGAATATCCAGTTGATCCCATATATGCAATTAGTTGTCCACGTTTTACTCTTTGACCTACACTACAATTAAATCCACTCAAGTGTCCATAATAAGTCAATGAGCCGTTATCGTGTTGAACTTTCACAAGATTTCCGTAGCCACCGCTCCATCCAACGTGAACTACGACTCCATCTTCTGCAGATACGATTTGTGTTCCCATTGGCGCTGCAATATCAAGTCCTGTGTGGAATCCTGATCCTCTTCCGAATGGATCGCTTCTCCATCCATAAAAAGAAGTCATTCTGTGAGATGATGGTACAGGCCATTGTAAATACGCTCCGTCGTTATTGATGACTGGTGCTGAAATATTAGTATTGATTGCCTTCTTTCTTTGCAACATTTCACGTCTTCTTCTTTCAGCTTGAGCTCTTTGTGCTGCAAGTAATTTTGCTTGTAGTATTGCCTTTTTTTCTTGGTCGATTTTGCCATCAATTTTTTCAAGCTCTTTTATTAATGAAGATATTTCTGATTCAGTCATCGTTACATTTTTAGATATATCGTCGATTAATTTTTGTTGTTCAGCCAATGTATCATTTAATGCTACGACTTTTAATTCCAAATTCTTTTTTACAATTTCCATTGTTTGCATTTTGGATTTTAGTTCATCTTCTTTGTAATCTAATGAAATTTTTTCGTGTTTTAAATCATTCAATAGATTTTTGTCAAATCTAGCGATATAATTCATCAAACTTACGTTGTTCAATAAATCATTCAAATTTCCAGATCCGAAAAGCACATCGACTTTTGCGCCGTCTTTTGATATATACATTCCTTTTAATCTTTTTTGAAATTCTTTTGTTTTTTGGTTGATACTAGATTTGTAATTTTCGATTTCTTTTTTAGTGTCATCTATTGATTTATTAATTTTTGCCAATTCTTGTTGTTGAATAGCAAGTTCTGACTGAGTTTGAGTTAATTTTAAGTTGATGTTTTTCAACTTTTCCAACTCATCGTTCTTGCCATCTTTTAATTTATTTAGGTTGGATTTAGATTCGTTTAAATCCGAAGTTTTTGCTTTTTTTTCGTTATTTAATTCGGTTAATTTGTCTGCATACACTGCATTAGTCATAAGCATCATACACAAGGCTAATGCGACAATTTTCTTCTTCATAATTCCTTCCTTATATTTTGAGATATTTTTTGCTACTTAATACGGAACCGAATGCTCCAATTCCAATGCCTAGACTGATAAAAATCTTCAATAAATCCCACCTAATCATCACTGGTGGAACCAAATAAGTTGATATCAATCCATAGACAGTCTTATTATACCTCAAATATCCATATCTGTACAGGTAATAACACGCCAAAAACGCGACCACAGCGCCAATTATTCCAAAAAATATTCCCTCAACAACAAGTGGTGCAGATATTACCAAATTAGATGCACCGATATTTTTCTTAATGGCGATTTCTTTTCTTCTGGCATACACAGTTAATCTAATCGTATTTGAAATATTTATTATTGAAATCATCACCAATATTGCAACTACGATTGATCCAGCGTATTTTACAATTCTAGATGCATTTGAAATTTTAGCAATTAAATCCTTGTAAAAGCTTACCTTTTCAACACCGTCTATTTTTTGAAATTCTCTAACGTATTTTTCAGCGTCGTTTACATCCTTCAGTGTAACTTCAAATGATGCAGGAAAAGCTGATTCCATTCCTTCAATCAAAGTTTTATCATCTAAAGACTTGGAGAAATTCTCCATAGCTTGTTTGTTGGAAACATACTTCAAATCCTTAATGCCATCTTTTTGTTTGATAAACTGTTCAATCTTTTTCGTCTTGTTCTCTTGAATTCCATTTTCCAAGTACACATTGACAAGATTAACTTTTCCTTCGATGTCTTTTACAGCTTGATTCATCGTCAACATAGATATAATTACAGATCCCAAAATCAAAAGCGCCAGAGAAATCGTCGTCAAAGATGCAAGACCCATCGATCTGTTTTTCCAAATACCTACAAATCCTTCCTTCAAAGTGGATATCATAACTCTAATTCTTCTCATACATTCCACCTTCTTCATCTCTAACAATAATACCCTTGTCCAATTGAATCACTCTTTTTTGTAATTTGTTAACAATATCCTTCTCGTGAGTTATCATCAAAACAGTCGTGCCACGTTCATTAATTCTAACCAAAGCATTGGCAATATCCATACTAGTCACTGGATCCAAATTTCCCGTAGGTTCGTCTGCAATAAGTAGTTTTGGTTTATTAACCATTGAACGTGCAATGCACACTCTTTGCATTTCCCCGCCGGATAATTCGTGAGGATATGCATTCTTTTTGTCTTTCAAATTTACCAAATCAAGCACAGTATCAATCGTAGATTTTATCTCTGAAGAACTCTTCCCTAAAATTTGCATAACATATTTTATGTTTTGGTACACAGTCTTATTCTCCAATAATTTAAAATCTTGGAACACCATTCCTATACTTTGTCTTAATCTAGGAACCTTCCTTGCTTTTAATCTCGTTATATCTTCACCGTAAAGGTAAATCTTACCCCTATCTGGATTTATTTCTTTAAGTATAAGTTTCGTAATAGTTGATTTGCCCGCACCACTTGGTCCAATCAAAAAAACAAATTCACCTTGTTCAATTTTAAAATTGCAATCGTTTAGTGCGCACACTTTATTTTTATATGTCTTATCGACATGAACGAATTCTAACATTTTTCACCTCGTAAACCTAATTATATCACAGTCTTTTTAAATTTTTAAACAACTGGATATTTAAATCTTTTTAGGGTATATATATTTTTAGGTGATGAAAATGAACAAAAAAGAAATTAGAAAAAAAATGTTAAAACAAAGAGACTCCATCTCTGATAAACAAAAAGTCGACGATGAACTCTTAAAAGAATTGGAAAACTTAGAAGAATTCAAGAATTCCGAAAACTTTTTTGTGTATGTGAGCTTTGGATCTGAGTTTAACACTCACAAGCTCATCAAAGATTTGTTGGAACAAGGAAAAAAAGTATACGTTCCCTATGTAAAATCAAAAGGACACATGATTGCTGCAGAAATCAAAAGCATGGACGATTTGGCTCCTGGGGCTTACGGAATCCTAGAACCCAAAAATCCAGTTGAATCAGACGTTAAATTTGATTTCATGTTAGTACCTGGATTATGCTTCGACAAAAACAAATACAGAATCGGCTACGGTGGAGGATTCTACGACAGATTCATCGACAAAATCGGCGAAGATTCGTATAAAGTATCCATAGTCTACGATTTCCAATTAGTTGATGATTTAAATCCAGAAGAGTTTGACAGACCAGTTGACAAATTAATAATTCAAAAATAAATATCCACAAGCAAAAAGACCACAAAATTGAATTTCAATTCATGTGGTCTTTGAAACTTCTCATATTCCATAGAAATATCTAATTAAATATTCCCTTTATTCTATCAAACAAAGAATTGTTTCCTTTATCACTAAGTGCATAATTCATAACCTTGTCATTGCCAACTGCGTAATCTTCGATTTGATTTTCGATAAACATATCAGGATACCACGTTGATCCATCTCTTTTATTGAGATTGGAACAATGTAACACATCATTATATGTATAATCATATCTTATCATTCTATCCGATGTATGTATGAATAGTTTACTCTTCCCAAGAAAGATGAGGTTTCCTGCATAATTAGCAAAATTGGAAGCTCCCGCAGTATTTTTTCCAATTAATTTTACATTTTCTAAGTTCCTTTTTACACTATCTATCATTTTTGTAGCTGCTGAAAAAGTTTCCTCACTGGTTAACACTTTAATATTGATTTTTGGATTTAATAATTGATATTGCTTTATGGCAAATTCTAATTCTCTTGTATGTAATTCACTACCACCACCATTATATCTGATGTCTAAGACTATCACAATTTTGATACAATTTAATGCTTGGCATTTTGAGATATATTTTTACCAATTTGTACACCACTTCTTAAAAATCGTTAAAAGGTATAAAATCAATCAAAAAGGCGGCCTTGCCTATATAAGCAACACCGCCTTTTTCTTAAACTAGAAAGAAATTATATTCTACTCTAATAGAATAAAGTTTACTCCAACCTATTCCTCCATAATTCTTAGCACTTCCTCTAATGATGGATCAGTTGTGACTAAATGCTTTTCAAATTCAAATTTATCAGAAACATCGTGCACTAGAGAAATAATACGATTTATAAAGTCTAAATCTTCTAATCTATGTTTAAACTTGGATATTAAGAAGATTTTATTAGTTCTCTCTATAAAGCTAATACCAATTATATCGTCTTCGTCATGTAATACTTCATTTTTCACATAAGGAAACTGCCATATTTCATAATTTCCTTTTTTTTCTATTCTTCTAGGGTAACATGCAACTAAATCTTCGTTAGTAAGTATACTTCCATCTGAATATTTCAATCTCATCACTCCTTACATTCCCAACGCAGCTGATAAAGCAGTCCAAGCTGCTATATCATCTATTGGTCCTGTGAAAATATTTACTGCTGAAACCACAACCAATATTCCATCACCCGCTACCAATAATGGTTTTGCAATTTTTCTAACCCGAGCGCTATTTATAGCTGGTGTATGATAAGATACAGCTTTTTTTACTTTTGGATGTTTCATCACATCTCTCATCACTGATTTATAGACTTTATCTTTATTCTTTCTAGTACCATCACATGGTTGCATATTATCTAATCTCAAACAATATATATGTTTCCCTTTTTTATAAAAATGAAGATGATAATAAGGCTTTGCACCGTCTGGAGAATCTAAACGAACTGTCCAGATACCTTTATTATATACCCACAAACTACCTGAATCAGCTGACGCTTTTGTGCTAAATGCGTTGAAAAATAAAAAAACTGTCAGCATAATTGTAACAAATTTACTCAAAGTTTTCTTCATAATATAGCTCTCCTTTCAGAAATACTATATTTTTGAAATTTGCTTTTATTTGAATTAAGTTTCTACTATTTCTTTCTTTAATGATTTTCATACAATACTCCTTTCAATGTTTCCTGATATTATTTTTTCAAATTTTTTATTTTATTGATCAAGAAATTGTCTCCTTCATCTCTCAATGCATAATTCATCGCAGGATCATTTCCTATCATATAATCTGCAAATGACTGTTCTGCGTGAAAGTCTGGTGTCATTGTATTCCTGTCAAAATCAAAGTTCATATAATTAAATAAATACGAATCGACATTTTCATAGTGTTCTCTAAAAACCATCATACAGTAAGATATTTGAAAATAAGTATCTTTAGTATAAAACATATTAACATTTCCAGCAGATGTTAATACTGGAAATCCACTATCTGTACCAATTACTTCAACGTTATGAAAATTCTTTATAAATAGCAAAGCGCAGTCTCCTGCAGAAGAGTAAGTTCCATCACTTATTAGAACTTTTATTTTGGTTTTAGGATTTGCCCCCTGATATGCCATCATTTTACTAAAAATATTGAAGATATATGAGGAATCTCCTCCAGAGTTATATCTTAAATCAATGATTATCTTTGAAAATTTGTTACTATCTAATTTGTCACAGACATCCTTGGTGAATTTTTCAATCTTATAATTATCATTTTCAGTACAGGAATTATATCTAAGAATTAAATTGTCACCTTCTGTTTCAATATAGTGTAATCTGTTTACATCTACAGGATATGATAATGGTTTTATTGAATCATTATTTTCATTACTAGTTCTCTTTCTTTCATATTGTAATATATCAGTTTTTCTTCCATTTACCTTTAATTTACTTACTATTAAATCATCTGACTTAACAAATGGTATATCTACTTTTATAATTTTATCTCCTGTTTTTAATTCATAAATATTCTGTTTTTCTGCAATTAGATTTTCTTTTTTCAAAATGCTGTAAGAATTTAAGAAAGAATTTTGCTGACGACGTCTAAAACTTTTGTTTTCTCCAACAGCATAAGTTTCTAACCTGTCAATAATATCTTCTATTTTAATATTATTTATGATTATAACTTCTGATCCTAGTAAGTTGTTAAATTGTTCATTCGCTCCCACTATGTAATATTTCCCATTAAATTCAGCTATAAAAACTTCAGATTTTTTTATATCAATTGGAAGAAGAGAAACATGCCCTTGTCCATACTTTGAGATTACTTTCATTAAATCAAGATTTAGATCCAGAACAGTTTTATTTTGTGAATCATTTAATAGTTTATTATAAGAATTTGTAATTTCTTCAATGTTTTGTGCTTCATAATAAACATGATTATCAATCATAAAATCTCTAATACATCTTACCTGATTCTCGTATTTCTGCGAACTAATTGGTTTAATACCTTCAATTTTTTTAGAATCATATTTTTCAATGTTACTAGTGTTGATGTAATCAATTAAGTCCTGTTGACTATTTGTTATAATTTCGTCCTGCTTAACAAAACTAGTAGTGGTTATAAAAAAAATCATAACCACTGCTAACTTTATCATTTTACTTAACGTCTGTCTTTGCAACATATCCATTACCTTTATTATAATTCTGGAACACATACTGAAGTTCCATAACAGTTGAATTTGTTATTCCAACAAGAAACTTTGCTAATGCTACAAATTCCACTTCCGCTTGTTCCTGCTTCGTGATTTCTACCGTCTATTAAAATTTTCATATTTTTCTCTCCTAGAATTTTATGCCATTTCGGCAGATTTATTTTTAGAGAATACTATTCTCCAACTACCTGTTTTTAATTAATCAATAATAGACTTCACTTTATTAAATAACGAATTGTCTCCTTCATCCCTAAGTGCATAATTCATCGCTGGGTCATTTCCTATCATATAATCTGCAAATGACTTCTCTGCGTGGAAGTCTGGTGTCATTGTATTCCTGTCAAAATCAAAGTTCATATAATTAAATAAATACGAATCGACATCTTCATAGTGTTGTCTAAAAACAGTTGTGCAGTAATTTATTCCAGTATTAGTATCTCTTGTATATGCATATTCCACATTTCCAGCAGATGTTAATACTGGAAATCCACTCTCTGTACCAATTACTTCAACATTATGAAAATTCTTTACAAATAGCAAAGCGCAATCTCCTGCAGCAGAGTAAGTTCCATCACTTATTAGAACTTTTATTTTAGTTTTTGGATTTGCCCCTTGATATGCCATCATCTTACTAAAAATATTGTAGATATATAAGGAGTTTCCTCCAGAGTTATATCTTAAATCTATTATTATATTTGAAAATTTGTTACTATCTAATTTGTTGCAGACATCCTTGGTGAATTTTTCAATCTTATAATTATCATTTTCAGTACAGGAATTATATCTAAGAATTAAATTGTTTTCTTTTGTTTCAATATAATGTAACTTATTTTTATCTACTGTTAATGTTAGCGGTTTGATAATATTATATTCTTCATTTTTGTTAGTTTTCTGATTTAAATTTATTAGGTTAGTTTTTCTTCCATTAATCTTTAATTTACTAACTATAAGATCTTTTGACTCCTCAAAAGGTATATCTAATTTTATTATTTTATCTCCAGTTTTTAATTCATAAATATTTTTCGTTTCTGTCATGACATTTTCTTTTTTCAATATTTCATGATTATTCAAGAGTAAATTTTTAGTATAATTTCTAAAACTTTCATTTTCACCATTAGCATAATCTTCTAATCTGTCTAAAACATCTTTAATTTTAATGTTATTTATACTTATGGCTTCTGACCCTATCAAGTTCTTATATTGATTTACACCAGCAATTATGTAATATTTTCCATTAATTTCTTGAATAACAACTGATGGTCGCACATTATATACTAAATTTAAAGAAACATGCCCTTGTTTATATTTTGAGATTACTTTCATTAATTCAAGATTTAGATCCAGAATAGTTTTATTTTGTGAATCATTTAATAGTTTATTATAAGAATTTGTAATTTCATCAATGTTTTGTGCTTCATAATAAACATGATTATTAATCATAAAATCTCTTATACATCTTACCTGATTCTTATACTTTTCTGAACTAATTGGATCATTAACTTTAATTACACTAGAATCATATTCTTCAATATTATTAGTGCTACGTAAATCAATTAAGTCTTGTTGGCTAATTTTTACCATTTCGTCCTGCTTAACAAAACTAGTAGTGGTTATAAAAAAAATCATAACCACTGCTAACTTTATTTTTTTACTTAACGTTTGTCTTTGCAACATATCCATCACCTTTATTATAATTCTGGAACACATACTGAAGTTCCATAACAGTTGAATTTGTTATTCCAACAAGAAACTTTGCTAATGCTACAAATTCCACTTCCACTTGTTCCTGCTTCGTGATTTCTACCGTCTATTAAAATTTTCATATTTTTCTCTCCTTGCATTTTATGCCATTTCGGCAAATTTTTATTTAGAGAATATTATTCTCCAACTACCTGTTTTAATTAATCAATAATAGACTTCATTTTATTAAATAACGAATTGTCTCCTTCATCTCTCAATGCATAATTCATAGCCGGATCATTTCCTATCATATAATCTGCAAATGACTGTTCTGCGTGAAAGTCTGGTGTAAGCATATCACCTTCATAATCATAGTTTTTGTAATTGTGTTTAAATACATCTTCTAGCTCATAATTTTGAGCTAGTAAAACTCTTGCATACTGGCAATACGCTTTTAAATTTTTAATATATAATAAACTATCAACTCCTGTTGTAGTTTTAATTGTAAATCCCGAATCACTACCTATTATTTCAACATTGTCCAGCTTTCTCATTGTTTCTATTGTTGCAAATCCAGCTGCAGAATAAGATTTATTACTTATCATTACTTTTACCTGTGTATTTGGATTTTTTATTTGATATAACCCAATTTCTTTTAATATGCTAAGATAATTTTTAAGAAAACCTCCGGTATTAAATCTCAGATCAATGACTATTTTAGAAGGTTTGTTTTTATATAATTTTTCATTTATTTCTTTAGTAAAATTATATGTTATATATTCTGGATTCTCGTAACATGAATTGTAATAAATTATTAAGTCTTTATTCTTCGCTTCAGAGTAAAAATTTCTTTCAGTATAATTTGTTTTATTTAATGGCTTGATACTAGCGAAGTTTGGATCTTTAGCTATGTTTAATATTTTATTCACATTAAAAAAGTAAAAATCTGTATAACTAGAATTTATTTTCCCAAATTCCCAGTTTTGATGTTTAATTGGTATTAAATTTTTATAGAATATTTTTCCGTTTTTTTCAAGTTTAAGAGTTATTTCATTGCCATCCACTATATTTTCGCGCCTTAAGTTATCAACTCTTCTAATATTTCCAATTACATTTGCCCTTGATGTATTCTTGTTTTCACCTAGAAAATATTTTAATACTTTCGCTTCTACGTCTTCAATTGAAGTATTATTTATTGCCAAAAGTTTGCTTCCTAACATATCATTGTCTTCTTCGGCACATTTTTTTATGTAGTAGCCATCGTTGAACATAATTAAATCAATTGGCAACAATTCAGTAAAATATTCTGTTCCAAATCCAAGATGCCCTTGCTTTAAGCTTGATATTAACATTCTTAAATCTAATAGTGTATCAATTATTGTGTGTTCTTTTTTATTTTTTACAAATTTGTCACATTCTTTTGAAAATTCTTCTCTGGATGTATTATTAAAAATCACATGATTTTCTTTCAAAAAATTTTCTACGTCTTTTATTGTAGTTTCATACTCTTCTTGTGATATTTTAGTATTTAAATTAACATGAATTTTATCTTTTAAGTTAACATTTTCTAAAAGATCTTCTTTTATATAATCAGGCACATCTTCTATATTATTTGAATATGTAAATCCAGTAGTTGTTATAAAGAAAATCATAACCACTACTAATTTTATTTTTTTACTTAACGTTTGTCTTTGCAACATATCCATTACCTTTATTATAATTCTGGAACACATACTGAAGTTCCATAACAGTTGAATTTGTTATTCCAACAAGAAGCTTCGTTTATGCTACAAACTCCACTTCCACTTGTTCCTGCTTCGTGATTTCTACCGTCTATTAAAATTTTCATATTTTTCTCTCCTTGCATTTTATCCCGTTTCTCCAAATTTATTTTTAGAGAATGCTGTTTTCTAACTACCTGTTTTTAATTTTATTAATTAATAATAGACTGCAACTTATTAATTAGCGAACTATCTCCCTGATCTCTCAATGCATAATTCATCGCTGGATCATTTCCTATCATGTAATCTGCAAAAGATTGTTCTGCGTAGAAATCTGGTGTAAGCATATCCCCTTCATAATCATAGTTTTTATAATTATGATTAAATACATCTTCCTTTTCATAATTTTGTTTAAATATTCCTATCCCATAATTACAATAAAGTTTTAGACTTTTGATATAAAACATACTATCAGAGCCCGTTGTATTTTTAATTGTAAATCCCGAATCAGATCCTATTACTTCAACATTATCCATTGTTCTCATCGTTTGCATAGTTGCGGGTGCTGTTGCAGAATATGAATTATTACTTATCAATACTTTAATTTTTGTCTTGGGATTTTTTATCTGATACAATGACATTTCTTTTAAAATATATGGGTAAATGTAAACACTACCTCCCCCATTGAATCTTAAATCCACAACTATTGTAGAAGGCTTACTTTCATATAATTTTTTATTTATCTCTTTCGAAAAATCGAAAATATTAAATTCTACATTATCAAAACATGAATTATAATAAATTATTAAATCTTTGTTTTTTATTTCAGAATAAAAGTTTTTTTCTGTTTGATTTATTACATCTATTGGTTTAAAGCTAACAGAATTCTGATTATTCATTCTATTTACAATCTTAGCTATATTCATAAAATAAAAATCAGTATTTTTAGAGTCCAATTTCCCAAATTCCCATTTTCTGAAATTTTGAGGAATTACATTTTTATAAAATATTTTTCCATTATTTTCTAATTTAAGTGTTATTTCATTGCCATTTACTATATTTTCGCGTCTTAAATTATCGACTATTCTAATGTTTTCAATTGCAAAAAATCTGGATATATTCTTGTTTTCACCTAAAAAATATTTTGATACCTTCTCTTCTACTTCTTCAATTGGAGTATTATTTATTGCTAAAAGTTTGCTTCCTAGGATATTACTGTATTGTTTGTTGCATATATTTATGTAGTAACCATCTTTTAACAGAATTAAATCTACTGGCAATTCTTCAGTAAAATATCCTGACCCAAATCCAAGATGTCCCTGTTTTAAACTTGACGCCAGTACTTTTAAATCTAATATCGTATCTACTATTGTATGTTCTTTTTTATCTTTAATAAATTTGTCGCATTCTTTTGAAAATTCTTCTCTGGATGTATTATTAAAAATTATATGATTTTCTTTCAAAAAATTTTCAACATCTTTTATAGTTTTTTCATATTCTTCTTGTGATATTTTGCTTTTTAAATCAATAGTAATTTTGTCTTCTAAATTGATATTTCCTTTTATAATTTTTTCATGTATATAATCAGGTACTTCTTGTACATTATTCGAATATGTAAATCCAGTAGTTGTTATAAAAAAAATCATAACCACTGCTAACTTTATCATTTTACTTAACGTCTGTCTTTGCAACATATCCATCACCTTTATTATAATTTTTGACCACATGCTAAAGTTCCATAACAATTGTACTCGTAATTCCAACAATAACTTCGCTTATGATACTAGCTTCACTTCCACTTGTTCCTACACCATTATTTCTTCCGTCCATTAATACTTTCATATTTTCCTCCTTGAATTTTATGCCATTTCAGCAGATTTATTTTTAGACAATATTATTCTCAAACTATCTGTTTTAATTAATCAATAATAGACTTCATTTTATTAAATAACGAATTGTCTCCTTCATCTCTAAGTGCATAATTCATAGCCGGATCATTTCCTATCATGTAATCTGCAAAAGATTGCTCTGCGTGGAAGTCTGGTGTAAGCATATCACCTTCATAATCATAGTTTTTGTAATTGTGTTTAAATACATCTTCCTTCTCATAATTTTGACTTACTAAAATCCTTGCATACTGGCAATACGCTTTTAGATTTTTTATATATAATAAACTATCAACTCCTGTTGTAGTTTTTATAGTAAATCCTGAATAATTTCCTATTATTTCAACATTATCCAGTTTTCTAATTGTTTCTATTGTTGCAAATCCCGCTGCTGAATATGATTTATTACTTATCAATACTTTTATCTTTGTATTTGGATTTTTTATTTGATATAATTCTATTTCCTTTAATATTTTAGAATATAATTCAGACAAACCTCCAAGATTAAATCTTAAGTCTATAACAATTTTCTCAGGTTTATTTATATGTAATTTTTCATTTATCTCTCTTGAAAAATTATACATGTCAAATTCTGCGTTATCTTTACATGAATTATAATAAATTATTAAGTCTTTGTTTCTACTTTCAGTATAAAAATTTTTTTCAGTTAAATTTATCTTACGTAAAGGAATAATAGTTCTATAATAAACCTGGTTAATCTTGTCGTACATTTTTTTTACATCTACAAAGTACATGCCTGAATAATCTGAATCAATTTTACCATATTGCCAATCTTCAATTTTATAGATATTAATATTTTTATAAAATATCTTACCATTTTTTTTAAGTTTTAATTTTATTTTTTGTCCTTTTACTATATTTTCCCTCTTTAACATATCTAATATCACTAAATTGCCAATTGAACTTATATGTCTAAAATTTTTGTTTTCTCCATAGGCGTATTTAAATAATTTACTTTCAACTTCTGTAATTGAAATATCGTTTATCCCTAAAAGTTTACTTCCTAATATATCAATATCATTTTTATAACTTGTAGTTATGTACACTCCGTCTGAAAATTCTGATAGTTTTATTGGCAAAATTTCAGTGAAATAATTAGATTCAAGCCCTAGATGTCCTTGCTTTAAACTAGATATTATAAGCTTTAAATCCACCAGAGTATCTATTATTGTGTGCTCTTTTTTATTTTTAATAAATTTGTCGCATTCTATCGAAAATTCCTCTCTGGACGTATTATTAAAAATCACATGATTTTCTAGTAAAAAATTTTCTACTTCTTTTATAGTCTTTTCATACTCTTCTTGTGATATTTTACTCTTTAAATTAACATTAGTTTTATCTTCTAATTTAATATTTCCTTTTAAAATATCCTCTTCTATATAATCAGGTACTTTCTGTACATTATTTGAATATGTAAATCCAGAACTAAAAGTACAGATTATGATGCTAAGTAGTATCTTAATAATACAAATTTGAATCCTTTTCTTCCTGTAGTTGAAGCAATCATCTTCACTGTTGTTGTTTGTTCCCATTCTATTCTGCTCCTTTTGTCGTTTTATCAAATAAATCTTGCAATTTATTTATAACTATATGCAAAGTTATCACTTATTATTTTATTAAAATTAATCTATGTAACGTTTTCATAACAAGTACATAAAATACTTATTATGAATTCATCTTATCTTTATTTGATTTTTTTGTCAATGGTTTATTTATTTGATGTTCTAATATATAAAGATTGATACTGTTTAATTTTTGTTCTTTTGATATTAAATTAATTCTTGTTAACACTCAAACATAGATACTTCCTACTTTTGTTAAGTTGTTTTCATTTATTTAAAATTTCAATATGTGATATAGTAATATATTCTTTTTTGAAATTATATTATTACATAAAAACAGGGACATATTTTTCTAAATGTCCCTGTAAGATTGCTCTAATATTTTATTTAAAATCCAATTTATCTACGAATTTTAATATTTCTAATAGCTTTGTTCTTTTTTTGAATGTTTTCTCTATGTTTTTCTTCAAATATTGGTACAAGTCATCGTTTCTAGCTTCAAATGATTTGATTTCCATGACAATATTCATGTATTTTTTGTCTTTGTATGTGCTTTTTAATCTCTTTCGATAAATTTCCCACACTTTTTCAAATGTTTTGTCTTTGTCTTGTTTGATAAGTTCTTCTACGAATAGTATAAAATAATACGAATCATGTATTGATGACAAGTTTTTGAACACATTCGTATAATCTTCTTCGTTCAAATATTTCTTGGTTTCTGATATGATTTCTTTTTCCATTTCAATTGAGTAATTATCATTGTCCAAGCTTTGTGAAAGCATGATTACATAATCGTTGATTAATTTGAATGTGGATTCTTTGTCGTCGACTTTTGAGTATTTGTATAGAAACTCTCTCCATTTTGCTATGAATTTAGTCATGTAATTCATAAGTATATATGTTCTGACATCTATTGTGAACACGTAATTGGATGTGAAGATGAAGAATTTTTTGAAATAATCAAAATATTTTAACAATGCATCTGATATCATGCTAATGGATAATGTTGTAACTATTTCTTGATTTTCTTCTGTCAATTCGATGTTGCCTTTTAATAGTGACGGACTATTTCCATATTGTATGAGTTTTTTGATTGCGTATACGAATAGATAAGAATATGATTGATCATCTTCGATTTTGTCGAACAAATCTTGTAACATATCAAAATCTTTGTCTTTAATTAGATATAGTATCGTCTTTTTGTGAAGTTGTACTTCGCTCATATCGCTGTAGTAATTCACAACTGAAGAAAATGAGTTTTCTTGTTCACGTTCTACTAGGTCGATAAGTTCGATGTCACTGTTTCTGTCGTTGATGTATATGTCGTTAATTTTAAGAAGTTCTTGTTCGCTATTTTCGTTTTTGAATGCGAATTTTTTCTTGTTCCAATCGTAGATGCTTAGTCCATCTGTTCCTGTTTTTTTGTATATTAAAAAGTTGTTTAATCTAAAAATATCGTAATTTTCCATAGCTTAAATTATATACAAAAAAAGCTACCAAATCAAATTTGATAACTTTTTTATAAAATATGTAGTTTAGATTATATACCCACAGATATTTTTAAAGCTTCATCCAACTTTATCAGAACTCTATCGTCAAAGCTACCTACTTTTTCACGAAGCCTTTTTTTATCAATAGTTCTTATTTGTTCAGCTAAAATAACTGAATTTTTCGGTAAACCGTACTTGGATCGTTCTATTGCAACATGTGTTGGTAATTTCGCTTTATTTATTTGTGAGGTAATAGCTGCTATGACTACGGTTGGACTGTATTTGTTTCCCACATCATTTTGAACAACAACGACAGGTCTTACACCACCCTGCTCAGATCCAACAACAGGGCTTAAGTCTGCGTAAAATATGTCTCCTCTTTTTACTTTCATAAACTCACCCTATAAACTCTTCGCTATTTTAAGAACTATTTTTATTATATCCAAAACACTTCAAGAAATCAATACAATAAACAACTTGCCCAACTCGAAAGCTGGGCTTAAATTAGTTTATTTTTTGTAAATAGTCGCACACTTCTACGACTTTTCCGTTACGAGTGTAAATTCTAGGAATTCTCATTGTAACTCTGCACAAAAGCTCATATACATTTGTGTTTGCCATTTCTGCCAAATCATATAATGATATTTCTCCCATGTCATCTTTTCCGAACAATAAGATTTTGTCGCCAACTTTTACATCTCTAATGAAAGATACATCTATCATAATTTGGTCCATGCAGACTTTTCCCAAAATTTTTGCTTTTTTGCCGTTGATAATCACATAAGCTTTGTTGGATAATTCCAAAGGATAACCGTCAGCATAACCTATTGTAGCTGTTGCAACTACTGTTTCAGAGTTTGTCGTGAATGTTCTTCCGTATCCGATGTCTGTTCCTTTTGGAACTGTTTTAATCATGGACACTGTTGTGTAAAGCGAAGATATTTCTTCCAGATTTAGCCTAGAATTTTCTCTTACATAATCTGATGCATGATATCCGTAAAGTCCTATTCCACATCTTATCATATCCAAGAAATATCCGTGAATTATCGCTCCAGCATCATTTGCTATGTGTTTTATTGGAACAGTTATTCCTCTGTTTTCCACATCAATCATAAAACCAATGTATGTATTGTATTGTTCTTTGGTATAGGAATAATCTTCGCTATCAGCATCTGAAAAATGACTGTAAATTCCTTGCAACACTACATTATCCATTTTATAAATTTTGAAGATTTCTTCCAAGCATTTATCGTGATCAAGTCTAACTTGGAACCCTAATCTTGTCATTCCTGTGTCGATTTTGATGTGAACTTTGCATATTTTATTCAAACTTTTTGCAACGTTGTTGATTTCAACTGCAGTTTCATAATCGTAAACTGTTAATTCGATATTGTTTTTGATGGCGACTTCAATGTTTTCATTGGAAATATATCCTAAAATCATAATTGGTTTGAATATTCCATTTTTACGCAGTTCCAAGGCTTCATTAATATTGGACACTGCAAAGTAATCTATTCCCAAATATTCCAATTCTTTTGTAATAAATGCTGCGCCTTGTCCATAAGCATTGGCCTTAACTACGGCACACATTTTGACTAAATTGCTTATGTTTTTGATTTCTTTGTAATTGTGTTTTAATTTGTCCAAATCAACCTTCAAATAACTTTGATATTTAAACATTATTTCTCCTTACAAGCACTAATCGCTTCCGGTAAATTTCTAATAATATCCGATGCAATAATGCTGTCCTCTCCTATTTTTTGTTTTGCAAAATCTCCAGCTAGTCCGTGAATATACACTCCCAATTTACAAGCTTCGAACACATCTGTGTTGTGCATAAAACTTGCAATAATTCCAGACAAACAATCCCCACTTCCAGCTGTTGCCATTCCAGCGTTTCCTGTATTGTTTACATAAATTTCATCATTTTTTGCAACAATTGTGTGGTGACCTTTGAGAACTACGATACATTTGTGTTTTTTTGAAAAATCCGTAGCTACTTCCTCACGATTTTGATTGATATAATCTACATCCAATCCCGAAAGTCTACTAAATTCCAATGGATGTGGAGTTATGGCAACTGAATAATCTTCAAATTCTAGTTCACTGAAGTCTTTTATTGAGTTCAATCCATCTGCATCTATCAAAACTGGTTTATTGAAGTTTTTGAGTACGGCTTTTATCAATTCGTAATTTAATTCATCTTTTCCCATGCCACAGCCAATTGCGACACAGTTTTTATTGGAAATATATTCTAAAACTTGAGAAATAGAATTATCACTCAATTTTTTGTCGTCACATTCAAGTGGAAGTATTATATTTTCAACGGATTTAATTTGCATGATTTCCGAGATAATTTCAGGGACAATTGAGTACACCAATCCACTACCACAACGAAGTGCTGCCATGCTTGCCAAGTAGACGCTTCCACACATTCCGTTCGAACCACCAACTATGCAGACTCTTCCGTAGTTTCCTTTATTGGAAAAAGGGTCGCGTTTTTTTATTGTAAAATCCATTTTAATCCTCCAACATCAACACACACATTGCTATTGCGTATTCTTTATCGTGAGAAATGGATGCATCAATATCTAAAACTTTTGGAAATTTATCTGTATTTAATTTTACAACTAAACCGTCATCATGTATAGACTCCACATCCATAAAACTCATTTTACCAATTCCTGTCTTCAAAGCTTTTGACACCGCCTCTTTAATACAAAACATCCCTGTAATCGTCTCGTAATTACGATTTTTCGATTCAATGTATGAAATTTCTCGTTCAGTAAAGACTTTTCGCATAAATTTATCCAGATTTTTTATGTTTTCAATTCGTGAAACTCTTAGAATATCAGTTCCACATCTAATCTTCATTTTTGATTCCTTCAAATTTTTCCAAGAATTTATTTCTCAATGCTAAAAAATCTAGTTTTTCGATGTCTTCCACGCTTTCCACATCTTTTACGAATTCTTCTACGATTTCTCCTATTATTTCGAATGAATTTTGTGAAAAATTATTAATATTATATGATTCCGACAAATATTTTATGCTTTCTTTCATTAATTTATCCGTCAAAATATCTTGGTAAGTTTGGTTGATGTTGCAGTTGCTGATTTCTTTTTCGATGACTTTTTTTATGGAATATATCACATAATACACAAAATCCATAAAAATTTCGTTGTTTTCTCTGTCATCAAGGGCAAATAATATCGACAAACAGAAGTTCCAGTTGAAGTCCTTGTCCAATCTGCTGTTAAGTCCCTGTGCAAATGAAGTGTGAATGTAATCTCCAAATTCCATATCCGAAAAATCATACAATTCACCAAAACTAATTGGCTTGTTACTTATGGCATTGACTTTGTTTAATATGTCGATTAATCTTTCTTCGTATTGTTTTTTCTCCAAAACATCCATTATTGAAAACAAATAATCGCTGACTACATTTGCGATATTTCTCATATCTATTACAAAACCTAAATTGTATTTTAATTTGAGCATGTATCCATCGTGAATCATTTTTGTTATGATGCTTTTAAATTGTTGTCTTGTAGCATCATCTTCGTTGGATTCCACTGTCATCATTTTTTTGTAAACACTGTTGAGTTGTTTGTCGATAATTGTAAGGTTGTTTTTGATTGAATACATTACATCACGTATCAAATCTTCTGTCATAACGTAGTTTGAATTTTTGTATAAAATCGAATGATCTACCTCTCCCCAGAAAACATTAACCATGGATTTGATTTGCACTTCAAAATTGATTTTCATATCGTCGTTTTCCACAAAAATAGCGTCAATTTTATAAATTTCAAACCCGTTTTTTTGTTTTTGTGGTTGTGGTTGATCCAGGTTAAGTCTGATTCTCATATCATACTTAGAATAATAATAGCCGTCTTCATCTTTGTAATAAAAAAGTCTTTTCAAATATTCGTACAAATCTTTTTCATTTTCGTTGAAACGACATTCTATTCTAACTCCAATTAAATCTGGAAATAGATTGAACACTTCCTCTACGTCTTTACATTTTATATAATAATTTTGTTTTAGTATTTTTTCTTTGATGCTGTCTTCTTTTTTTACACGTGCGTTAATATTAATAACATCTTCGTTCGTTTCAAAAACTTTACTAAAAAACTCTTTTGTTTCTTCTGCAACAAAGTTTATGAATTTGTAACGACTATTAATTAATTTAACAGCATCATTCATAAATTGAAAAATTCCAGCTCTCATTTTTATTCTCCTTTTTATTGCTACTATTATTTTACCATATTTAAGCATTTCACAAGCATCAAAAAAGAGCACTGCGTGTGCTCTTTTGATTTTACAATTTACAGAAACTTCATCCTGTTAGGATTAATGTCTCGTTCTATTTCGTGAAAGCCCTTGATTTCGATGTTGTTTTCTTCTATAATTTTTTCGATTTTGGGTTTGTCCTCCAAGTTATCGTACAATATAGAAATCCCACAACACACATCCAAAACTCTTGGTGTTGGTGCAATCGTAGCTTTTATAGAATTTTCTTTGATTAAATCGTAAAGTTTTTGTCCGTTTGCCACATCTTTGAACAAGATGTAGTTCATTTTATCTGCCATTTTCAATCATTTCAACGAATGCTTCAATTCTTGTCTTTAATTGTTCGCTGTCTTCGTCAGTATAATCAGTTTCAATTCCCAATACCGGAATGTTGTGGTCTTTAAGTTCTTTTTCTACAATATGACCTTCTGTATCGTAAATGTTACAGAATTTTAGGTTAACGTCGATTACACCATCAACGTTGTATTCTTTTGCTAGTCTGATGATGTCGTCAACTCTTTCAGTGTTTGGAGTGTAACATGCGCAGTTAATACCTTTCATGTATCTGTCTGTTAAGTGATCAACCATTTCGTCCATAGTTTTTCCAGATTCATCTACAGTTAATTCAAAATATCTTGAACCTGTACACATTTCTTCGCATACAACAGCTGCTCCACTTGATTCAATGATGTGGTGTAGCTTCCAGTTTGGAATAGATAATGGAGTTCCTGTTAACATTAATCTTGTTGCGCCTTTTTTGTATACGCTAACGTTTTGTTCCTTTCTCTTATCCAATTCGTCGCACAATTCATTAACTTTTTGTGCAAATCTTGTTGGGTCATCGTAGAATGCAATTTGAGAAATTAATAGACAATCCTTACCGCTGATTGGAACATTGTCTAATTTACGGAATTCCCATAATCTTTGCATTGCACGTCTTTTGTTGTTGATTAAAACAATTGCATCATGAAGAGATTCTGGAGTTAATTTGTTGCCAGTTAATTCTTCGATTCTGTCTATGTATCTATAAACTTCATCTTTGAAGAATTCAACGTCTTTGTCTCTTTTCATTTGTGGCAAATCAAAGATGTACATTGGTGCATCTTTTGACATGATTTCCCATGCTTTTTTCTTGCCATCACAAGTTGTTTCACCAACGAATAAATCTGCAAGTCTAAAGAATGGACAAGTTTTTTCAAATCTGGCACCTAAAGATGCTTTGATTAGTGGACATGTTGCAGTTGGAAGATATTTTTCTCCACCTGGTACCCAGAATTGAGATCCTGAACACAAACCAGTATTGATAGCTCCACAACCAAATACTACTTCATCAGGAACGTGAATACAGAATGTTCCTACAACTTTTCCGCCGTTTTTTTGGAATTCGATTAATTCAGCTGGTCTAATCCCGTGGATTTCTGCAACAACCATGTTGAAATAATCCATTTTTTCTGGTCTATTTTCTTGTGATAAATATACATCACCAAATGCTTGTGGTAAAACTTCACACAAAACGTCGTGTTCTTCAACGTTCATTCCTAAATCTTCCCACATTTTTCTGTAATCTGCCATTTTTATACCCCCTAGTAAGTAATTACATTATCATCACAATCAAATTGGCTACAGTTATTAATAACATAATCTGGTTTGAAATCAAATCTTCTGTACTTTTCATCTATGTATTCAAACCCTTTTTTTGTAAAAATATCGTGATATTCACCTTCACAAAAATAGCCTTCTTTGATTAATTGATCAAATTTTTTGTACACTCCAGCTGCTGCCTGAAGTTTAACTGATGATTTCTCCCTAAAAGAATCATCTATATGTTTTTTGATGAATTCTATTCTTTTGTCGACGTCGAAGATAAATTTGGAGAAGTATTCCACCTCGTATATTCTTCTCTCATCAATATCGCATTTTCTGAGATTGAATATAAGAGATGAAATTTCTCTGGATTTTTCTATTAATTCGTCAAATTTTTCTTCGTTAAATTTTTTGTCCAATTTAGCTTCCAAATACTCAATCAAAGATTTGTAATCCTTGTATTTGTACACAAAAACATCCTTGTCAGTTTTCTTTTTCAAAGTTTCGTAGCGACTTTTGCAACTATCATCTACAATGAAAAATGATGAACTAAACATAAAAGGACATCTTCCAAGTTCCAAATAAGCAAAAGAAGAATTCAACATATCACAGTAATTATTATCCGAATAATCTTCAGTGATCTCCCTGTCCATTCCATAAGAATACACTGTTGTGACTCCAAAACTCTCAACGATTTCCCATGGAACTCTGCCCCACAATGAAACAACAGTTGTTGATTTACTCAAAGTGAGGGCATCGATATATGCGTTTTTTCTAATATCCAAATAATCCATTATCTTGCTAAAACTGCTGCTCCAATTGCTCCAGCAAATCTTGCGTTTTCATTTGTTTCTACGGTTGCTGACAGAAGTTGTGACAAGTGTTCTGTCATATAATCATTTCCCGAAAAACCTCCAGTTAAAAAATAATAATCAGTCGTTGGAAGTCTGTGAACCAAGGTCTTCACTTTATTAATAATGGAATTAATTACACCACATGCAATATCTTCTTTTGGTGTGCCTTTTCCAATTAATGAAATGATTTCTGTTTCAGCAAAAACCGTACACATCGAAGAAATTTTGACATCTTTTCCCCTTCTTGCCAAATCAAACATTTCGTCGAGTCCAACACCAAGACGGTTTGCCATTACTTCCAAAAATTTCCCAGTACCAGCAGAACACTTATCATTCATTATGAAATCTTCTACCATACCATTCTTATAACTAATAGCTTTTGTATCTTGTCCTCCAATGTCGATAATAGTCATATCAGTATCGTTGAAAAAACTTGCGCCTTTTGCGTGGCATGTTATTTCTGTAACGACTTTGTCCGCAAATGGAACAGAAACTCTCCCGTATCCTGTAGCGACAACTTTACTATTATCTTCGTTTACTCCATTTGATTCTAGCCATTCTTTTATAGTTTTACTTGTTTCAACAGAACTCCAGCCCGTTGGCATAACTTTTTTGAAAAGAATTTCTTTTTTTGAATCATCTAAAACAACTACCTTTGAAGCAGTTGAACCTATATCAATTCCTACATAATACATATTTATCACCATCTTCATTATAACATCAAACAAAACTATTTTCTGATTTATAGGATTATTCAATAAATTAAGCATTACTTATAGGAAAAATCTATAAGTAAAATGTGAATTAAAAAAAGCCTTGAAAAATTAATTTCAAGGCTCTCATTCTTATCCTATTACTATAATATTTCCCCACCATCTAAAAATTGATTGTGATAATTCATTGGCAGCGTATAATCTGTCTTTTCCTTTTGGTTGTCCATTAAAGTACATTTCTCCCCAATTGTTTGGATCGTAAACTTCAAAATACAATCTATTATTGATATGAGTGTATCCTTTTACAACTAAGAAATGTCCTCCTTGATAGTTGTAAAATCTACCGATGTTTGAATTGTTGTTATTATTAAATGAAATAAATCCAGTATTCACACAAACAATTGCAATATTTCCATTATCCAATATATCTGTCAAAGTATCTTCTCCATTGTATACAATTGTACGATTTGGAATTCTTTGATCATTCAAATATTGTGATACAGTGTTTGTTGACCACCATCCACCTTGCATAGGATAACGATCTCTTGCTCCTGCTGCTGTCGCGATTGTATTTCTATTGAACCATTTTTCGACCATTACACTTGAAGATGGACCACAATTTGAGTTACTAGCCCAGCCAGTGTTTCCTTGATCTATGTACCAATTATAGTTTCTATCGTTGTGTACTTCTTGTCTTACTGCGACTGTAAAAGTAGGTGTTACTAAAACTAAGATTGCCATTAAAAGCATTAATATTTTTTTGCTAAATTTTTTCATATTTTTACTCCTTTAATTTTATTTTTAAAAAGAAGACGTTTTACTTATATTTATAACCTCCTTATTTTATTTTTCTTCTTTTTATTACCTAAATTATTTGATTTTATAACAATTAATTTCATAAATCTATGTATTCTCTGTAATTATGTTATCGTTTACAATAAAAGTATAACACTTATTCTTAAATTTTGAAATAGTTTTGAACAAAAAAATAGTAGCGCATTTTTAATGCACTACTATTTTTATTTAATGTTTAAAATAAAGGCCAAATTATTCTTAATACGAATACAATTGCCAATATATACATCAAAATAGAAATATCTTTTCTTTTTCCTGCTAATAATTTTATCAAAACGTAGCTTATCATTCCAAAAGAAATTCCTTCTGCGATTGAATAGCAAAATGGCATTGCAATTATTGTTATAAATGCAGGAATTGCTTCTGAATAATCGTAAAAGTCGATTTCTTTGATTGAGCTAAGCATAAATAATCCTACGATTACCAATGCAGGTCCTGTTGCTTGTGCAGGTATCATTCCGAATACTGGGAACAAGAATAAGCTTAGGAAGAAAAAGAATGCTGTAGACAAAGCTGTTAGACCAGTTCTTCCACCTTCTGCAACTCCTGATGCCGATTCAACAAATGTAGTTACTGTACTTGTACCAAGTAGAGCTCCCATTGTTGTTCCAATCGCGTCTGCTAATAATGCAGGAGATGCTTCTTTTAATTTTCCTTGTTCATCTAACATACCAGCTTTTGCACTAACTCCAACCAAAGTTCCTACTGTATCGAAAATATCTACAAATAAGAATGTGAATACTACAGTGAACATATCGAAAGTAAATATTTTATCGAATTGTATTTTAAAAGCTACTGGAGCTAATGATGGTGGCAATGTTATTGGAGATCCGCCTTGGTATTTTGACACTCCCAAAATTAAAGCTAAAATCGTAGAAGCCAAAATCCCATACATCAACGCACCTTTGATTTCTCTTGCCAAAAGTAAAGAGATAATGAATAATCCTACAATAAATACTACGCTTTCTCTGCTCAAGAGATTTCCCAATTGTAAAACAGTACCTTCACCTTGCAAAATAATTCCTGAATTTACCAAACCAACTAGCGCTATGAAAAGACCAATTCCACAGCTAACTGCTTTTTTCAAATTAATTGGAATCGCATCAAAAATCATTTCTCTTACTTTAAATAATGAAAGAATTAAAAATACAATACCTTCCAAAAATACTGCAGTAAGCGCAAATTGCCAAGTATAGCCCAATGTTTTAACAACAGTAAATGTAAAAAATGCATTAAGTCCCATACCTGGTGCCAAACCAAATGGCAAGTTGGCTAAGAAAGCCATACAAACCATGGCAATAATACTTGCAATTACACTAGCAGTAAAAACTCCACCCTTGTCCATTCCAGTTTGACTCAACATTTGAGGATTGACTGCCAAGATATAACTCATAGTCATAAATGTAGTAAATCCCGCCATTAATTCCGTCTTTACATCTGTTTTCCTCTCAGATAGACGAAATTTTTTTTCTAAAAAATCCAAGTTTTCCCTCCTTAATTTTTATCAAAATCTTCGTATTCCAATTGTTTATCTTCCCAATCTGAATACAAGGAATTTTTGTCAGCGTTAAGATGTTCCAGTTCTTCATTTAATTGAAGAATTTTTTGAGGATCATCGTAAATATCATTTTGACAAAACAAATCTTCAATTTCTTTGATTCGTTCGTCAATTTTATCTATAGTCGATTCAATCGTTTCAATTTGTTTTCTCAGTTTTTTAAGATTATTTGTGATAGCACGTTGTTTTTTCTTTTCTTTCAAAGCTGCAGTTTTGTTCAAACTTTCCTCTGTTTTGTCCACTTTTAAATCATTGATTTTCTCTTGATAATAATCGTAATTTCCAAGGAAAGTAGTCGTTTTATCTTTTTCCAACACAATGATTTTATCACAAACTCTGTTCAAGAAGTATCTATCGTGGCTAATTACAAAAACAGTACCTTCGTAATTTATCAGAGAATCTTCCAAACTTTCCTTTGAGTCAATGTCCAAGTGGTTAGTAGGTTCGTCCAGTAACAAAAAGTTTGATTTTGAAAGCATCAACTTCAGCAAAGATACACGCGCCTTTTCTCCACCACTCAAATCTTCAATAAGTTTGAAAATATCGTCTCCCACGAAATTCATAATAGCAAGAGCACTTCTGATTTCGTAGTGAGTCATTTTAGGATATTCGTCCCAAATTTCATCTATAATTGTATTTTTATCGTTCAAATACATCTGTTCTTGGTCAAAATATCCGATGTTTACATTGGAACCTAATCTAAATTTTCCAGAAGTTGGTTTTAGTTTTTTCGTTATAATATTGAATAAAGTCGTCTTGCCAACTCCATTTGCTCCAATAAGTCCAACTCTTTCTTCCTTATATATATCTAAGTTACAATTCTCAAAAATAAGCTTGTCGTCGATTTTTTTTGACAAATCTTCAACCATCAAAACGTCCTTGCCGCTTGGCGAAGATATCTTGAATTTAATTCCAAAAGTTCCATCATCATACGTTGGCTTATCCATAAGCTTCATTTTATCCAACAGTTTCTTTCTAGATTGTCCTTGTTTATTCTTCTTAGCATTATCAGTGCTAGTGTATTTTTCGACGATTTCAAGTTGTCTCTTGTACTCACGCTGTTGATTTTCGTAAGTTTTTCGTTGGATATCCATATAGATTTTTCTTTGTTTCATAAAACCAGTATAATCTGTCTCGTACGTTTTGATTGTTCTATTTTCCATATGAAAAATCCTGTTTACAATTCCATCTAAGAAATATCTATCGTGAGAGATTATAACGCAAGCACCTTTGTAATTTTTTAGAAATGTTTCCAAAAACTCGATAGCTTTGATATCCAAATGGTTAGTAGGCTCGTCTAGTAACAATACGTCACATTTTTGTAGAAGAAGTTTTGCGAGCATTATTCGAGATTTTTGACCACCACTAAAATTAGTGACATTTTTATCCAAATCATCATCTGAAAATCCCAAACCTTTTAGTGTGCCTTTGATTTCAGAATCGTAGAGATATCCTCCCATTGATTCAAATCTTTCCAAATCTCTGTGGTATTTGTTCATCAAATCTTCCAAATCTTCGGTATCCTTCATTTGATTTTCGTATTCTCGAAGTTTTTGTTCCAGTCTCAATACTTCCGAAAATACGCTCAAGCATTCTTCGTGCAAAGTATTAGTCGAATCGAATGAATTATGTTGCTTCAAGTATCCTATTTTCATATCATTTTTGATGAACAAGTCTCCACCGTCTTTAGACAATTCTCCTGTCAAAATATTAAACAAAGTGGATTTACCAGCACCATTTATTCCTATGATTCCAATTTTATCATTGTCGTTAATATTAAAAGTAACATTTTCTAAGATACTTTTATCTAAGAAAGATTTTTCTATGTCTTTTGCGCCTATTAGAATCATTTTTTCACTTCCTAACTAAACGGCCAATTAACTCAATTCTGAGTTAATTGGCCTTATATTTTCAAAGATGACAAAACTTTATTCGAATCTGTATCTATAAGTTTGATTTCATCATCATCTATTATTGCAACTGATTTTATACCGTCTTTTGGAATAGAAGAGCTGCCTGGATTTAACAAAATAACTCCTTCTTTTTCTTCCAAGACTTTTATATGAGTGTGACCAGTTATTATAATATCACAATTATTTGCCTTAGCAATTCTAATTCTCTTTTCTTCATCTTCCTCATATCCATGAATTGTGAAAATTCTAAATTTGCCAATATTTATTATTCTATGTTTTTGTGTCAAATCGTGTTCAATAACCATTTGATCAACATCACTGTCGCAGTTTCCTCTTGTATATATCACATTATCCATAGATTTGAAAATAACTGCCAAATCTTTTGGATTGTAATCTTTTGGAAGCGCATTACGTGGCCCATGATACAGAACATCTCCCAAATGCAAAATAGTATCGCAATCTTTTAGAATATCCAGAGCCTTTTTCGTATTGTCTAAAGAACCATGTGTATCACTTATTACTCCTATTTTCATTATATTAATACCTCATCCAAAATTTCTTTTACATTATTTGTAAAATAGAATTTGATTTTTTGTCTAATTTTAGGATCGATGTCTTGAATATCTCTTTTGTTTTCTTTTGGCAAGAAAACTTTATTGATTCCATATCTATGAGCCGCCAAGACTTTTTCCTTTACCCCACCAATCGCCAACACTCTACCTGTAAGTGTGATTTCTCCAGTCATTGCAAAATCGTGTTTTACTTTTCTTCCTGTCAATGCACTCACTAAAGCTGTCACCATTGTAACACCAGCTGATGGACCGTCTTTTGGAACTGCACCTTCTGGAACGTGAATATGAATGTCTTTTTCTTTGTAGAATTCACCTTTTATTCCCAAAGTTTCTTGATTACTTCTGATGTATGAAATGGCTGCCATTGCAGACTCTTTCATTACATCTCCAAGTTTTCCTGTAAGTTGTGTTTTGCCTGTACCGTCCATTACATTCGCTTCAATTGTAAGGATAACTCCTCCTACTTGTGTCCAAGCTAATCCATTTACAACTCCAACTGTATCTTCTCTTGGAATTTCATCATCAAGAACTAATTTTGATCCCAAGAATTTTTCTAGATTTTTATTGTTGACAACAACTTTTTTAACATCATCTCTTACGATTTTAACAACGGCTTTTCTGACTACTTTTCCAATATTTCTTTCAAGCTCTCTTACTCCACTTTCTCTTGTGTAGTTGTTTATAATCGTATAGATAGCATCTCTTGTGATGTGGAATTGGGATTTGTCCATTCCATTTTCTTTTAATTGACGTGGAAGCAAATATCTGTTAGCTATTTCAAATTTTTCATAATCTGTATAACTTGTAACTCTGATAACTTCCATTCTGTCTAACAATGCATCCGGAATTTGTTCTTGTGAATTTGCAGTAGTGATAAATAATACATCTGACAGATCAACCGGAATTTCGATGTAATTATCTGTAAATTCACTGTTTTGTTCCGGATCTAAAACTTCCAACAAGGCACTTGCAGGATCTCCTCTAAAATCAGATGCTAATTTGTCAATTTCATCCAATAAGAAAACTGGATTTAATTTCTTAGCTTTTTGCAATTGAGTTATGATTCTTCCTGGCATTGCTCCGATGTAAGTTTTTCTGTGGCCTCTGATTTCTGCTTCATCACGTACGCCACCAAGTCTCATGGATACGAATTTTCTATTAGTTGCTTCAGCGATTGATCTTGCAATTGAAGTTTTACCAACCCCTGGAGGTCCAACTAGACAAAGGATAGGTCCTTTTAATGATCCAGTCATCTTCTTAACAGCTAAATATTCCAAAATTCTTTTTTTCACATCTTCTAATCCAAAATGTCCGTCATTTAGAACTTTTTCAGCAACTTTTAAATCAATCGAACTTTTTGATTTTTTGTTCCAAGGAATATCCAATACTTGATCGATATAATTTCTAATCACAGTGCTTTCTGGATTATTTGGATTCATCGAAGATAATCTGTTTATTTCTTTTAAGACGTGTTCTTCAGAATCTTTTTTGAGTTTTAGTTTCTTAACTTTGTTGGCATAATCATCTGTGTCTTCGATGTCGTATTCTTCTCCCAACTCCATCTTGATTTGACGCAATTGTTCTTGAAGAAAATATTCTTTTTGAGTGTCTGAAATCTCCTTGTTAGTTTTTTCTTCGATATCTTCTTTTATCTTCAAAAATTCAATTTCTTTAATTACAAATTTGTACACCAATTCAATTCTTTCATCCATATCCAAAGTTTCTAATAATAAAATAGAATCCTTGTCGTTTAATGAAATTAGCATTGAAATTGTATCTATCAAAGAACTTGGATCTTCTTCGTTTAAAAGTCCCCCAAGCAAATCTTGTGGTAATGGTTTTTTGATGATTTCTGCCAAGCTTTCAAACGAAGAAATAATCATCCTAATCATAGTGAGCGATTTGTCTGTAGGATGATATTTTGTTTTATCGTATTCCATAACTTCAACGTTTGCTTCTAAGAAACTGTCGTTTTCTACGAAGTCCACGATTTTTGCTCTGTCGTAAGCTTCAACCAAAACTCTGACATTTCCATTTGGCATTTTAATAGTTTGTTTTATACTTGCAAGAACTCCTGTATGATAAAAATCTTCTTTTGTGATGTTTTCTACAATTGGATCCTTTTGCGTACAAATAAAAATCTCAGAATTTCTGAGCAAACTAGCATTTAAAGCATTTAATGAAACTTCTCTTCCAACTTCAAAATGTTGAATATTATTTGGAAACAACCACAGACCACGCAACGCGATTATTGGAAGTTTCTTTTCTGATATTGTATAGTATTCTTTCATCAAACTCCTCTTTCGAATTTAATCTATTGATAAAAATAGCTCACCTAAAGTGAGCTATTTGTGTTATTTATTATTTGTTTTGAAAACAAGTTTTGGGTCTTTTCCTTCTAGTATACTTTCTTTTGTCAAAATAACTTTGGAAATGTCTTGTCTTGATGGTAGCTCAAACATAATGTTCATCAAAGATTTTTCTATTATTGTTCTCAAACCTCTGGCACCTGTTTTTCTATCGTAAGCTAGTTTTGCGATAGCTTTCAATGCTTCTTCATCAAATTCTAACTCAACATCATCCATTTTGAATAATTCTTGATATTGTTTGATAACTGCATTCTTAGGTTCCAAAAGTATTTTAATTAAAGCTTGTTCATCTAGTTCATCAAGTGTAACTAAAACTGGAATTCTTCCTACAAATTCAGGAATTAAACCAAATTTAATCAAATCTTCTGGCCTAATATCTTTGAACAACTCAGAAATTCTCTTGTGTTCATTTTCTCCCAAATCTGCACCAAAACCTATTGATTTTGTTTCTGTTCTTCTTTCGATTATTTTTTCTAAGCCGTCAAAAGCTCCTCCAACGATGAATAAAATATTTTTCGTATCGACTTGGATATATTCTTGGTTAGGATGCTTTCTTCCACCTTGTGGTGGTACATTACAAATTGTACCTTCAACTATTTTTAATAAAGCTTGTTGAACCCCTTCACCGCTTACATCTCTAGTGATGGATGGATTTTCACTTTTTCTTGTGATTTTATCGATTTCGTCAATGTAAATGATACCTTGTTCAGCTTTTTCGATATCATAATCAGCTGCTTGAATAAGTTTCAAAATTACATTTTCTACATCCTCACCAACATATCCAGCTTCTGTAAGGCTAGTTGCATCGGCAATCGCAAAAGGAACGTCCAATATCTTAGCTAGAGTTTCTGCTAAAAGTGTTTTACCACTTCCTGTTGGACCTACCATTAAAATATTCGATTTTTGTAATTCTACATCATTATTCATTAGATTAGAATTAATTCTTTTGTAATGATTATACACCGCAACAGCTAAGGATTTCTTACCCTCTTCTTGCTTGATTACATAATCATCAAGCACATCCTTGATTTCTATTGGCTTTGGCAAATCAATTCTTTCTTGGATATTATCTAAATCTTTGAATTCTTCTTCTATTATGCTGTTACATAATGAAACACATTCATCACAAATAAATACACCAGGTCCAGCAATTAATTTTCTTACTTCATCTTGTGATTTACCGCAAAAAGAACATTTATATTGATTTTCGTTTTTTGGCATAAATATTTTTCCTTATTTAGAAGTATATATAACTTCGTCTATCAATCCATACTCTTTTGCTTCTTCTGCTGTTAGTATGAAATCTCTGTCTGTATCTCTTTCAATTTTTTCTAGGGGCTGTCCAGTTCTTTCAGATAATATCTTGTTTAGCAACTCTCTTTTTTTCAAAATATTCTTAGCGTGAATTTCAATATCACTGGCTTGTCCTTGAGCGCCTCCAAGTGGTTGATGGATTAAAGTATCTGCATTTGGAAGTGCATATCTTTTTCCCTTGGCACCACTTGTTAGAAGGATTGCACCCATACTAGCAGCCATTCCCACACAAATTGTAGAAACATCTGGTTTAACGTATTGCATAGTATCGTAAATCGCCAATCCTGCACTTACAGATCCTCCAGGTGAATTGATATATAATTGAATATCCTTTTTAGGATCTTCACTTTCTAAGAACAATAATTGAGCTATAACAAGATCCGCCATCTGATCATTAACTTCGCCTGTGACGAAAATAATTCTTTCTTTTAAAAGTCTAGAGAAAATATCATAAGATCTTTCTCCTCTATTACTTTGTTCTACAACCATTGGTACTAAAGATGGCATAATAACCTCCTATTATTAATTCTAATATTTTGAAATATTATTTATCTTATTTTGTTTGTTCAGCTTTCTTAGTTTCGAATTTAGTATTTTCTACTAATTTTTCTAAAGCTTTCTTTCTCTTGATATCTTCTTTTAAGAATTCTACGTTTGGACTGTTCTTAAATTCATCGATGAATTTTTCTTCGTCATCTTGACCGTAAACTTTAGCGAATTCTTTTAATTGTTCATCTAATTCTTCTTCAGTTGATTCGATATTTTCTTTTTCCATATACTTTTCTAATACCAAATCACCTTTTACTTTTAATTCAGCATTAGATCTTAATTCGTTTTTAACATCTTCTTCTGAAGTATTAGTGATTTGGAAATATTGATCTGTATTTAAGCCCATTTGTTGAACTCTGCTTGAAAAATCTTGGAATTGACGATTAACTTCGTTTTCTACCATTGATTTTGGAACTTCAATTTCAGTAACATCAATCAAAGCTTCTACAGATTTGTTTTGTTTATCAACTAATTGTCTTTGTTCGTTGTCTTTTTCTAATTTTTCTTTAATATCTTTTTTGTATTCATCAAGAGTATCAAATTCAGAAACATCTTTTACGAATTCATCATCTAATTCAGGTAATACTTTTTCTTTGATTGAGTTGATTTTACATTCAAACTTAGCATCTTTACCCTTTAAAGAATCTTCGTGGTAATCTTCTGGGAATTTAACATTAACATCAAATTCATCTCCAACATTATGACCTACGATTTGTTCTTCAAATCCTGGGATAAAAGTATGTGAACCTAAAACTAATTCGTAATCTTCAGCTTCCCCACCGTCAAATGCTTTGTCATCTACAAAACCTTTGAAATTGATAGAAACTGTGTCGTTTTCCTTTGCCTCTCTTTCTTCAACTTCTTGAACTCTTGCGTTTGATTCTAATTCGTGGTTAATTTTCATATCAACATCAGAATCAGTTACTTTGTATTCATCAATTTCAGCTGAAAGATTAGAATAATCACCTAATTCAAATTCTGGTTTCAAATCAACAGTGAATTTTACTTTAACATCATTGTTTTCAGTGATATCGTCAAGATCGATGTCTGGTTGAGAAACTGGTTCTAATTCTAATTCTTCGATAGCTTTTTCGTAAATTCCTGGTAATAAAAGATTTACTGCATCTTCGTAGAATAAACCTTCACCATAAGCTCTTTCCAACATTTTTCTTGGAACTTTTCCTTTTCTAAATCCTTTTAAACTAAATCTAGATCTATTCTTTTTATAACTTTCTTCAATTGCATTATTGAAATCTTCTGCTGGTATTTCACATGTAAATACCGCTTGATTATTTTCTTTACTTACAAGCACTGCGCTCATACTTTCCTCCTAAATTTTATTTAAAAATTAAATTTATTTCACTTAAAATAGAAATTCCAGCTAATATTATACCTCAAATAGCATTTTTTTAAAAGTTTTTTAACTAAAATGATTAAAAAACTGTCATTTTTGTTCAGCTTTGTAGTATAAATCCAATTTTTTTATTAATTTTTTAAAATTTTCTTCCTTATTTCCAATATACACCCCATTTTGTATAGAAGTTGTAAGAAGTTTGTTAGTAGTCTTGTCGACATTACCTTCATTTACCAAAATATTTACATAGTTTTTTTGAAGACTAACGAAAGACGCCAACAGCGAAGTTCGAATATCCTTGTATTCTGTAAAAATAATCTTGGAATATTTGATATTCGAGTTTTGTGCGTAATTAGCATCATAAACAGACCTGTAATTATTTCTTTTGACTTTAAATCCGTTTTGTTTTAATTTTTCATCATATTCACTACTTATTATTGATGTAGGCTGATCTATCAAAATATTTGAAATTCCCTTATCAATAGCGAATTTTATAATAGAATCGTCAAATTTTTTACCGTCTACAAAAGTAATCGCATACCCATTTTTCAAATAGTATCCCATCTTTGCTTGAATGAAATTGAAATTTGACAAATCACTGATTACTAAAGTATCTGTTGGATTTAAGTTAGTGTTTTCTTTTATAACATTCTTAGATACTTCAATTCGATCTCTTCCATCAATTCTTGTAACTAACAGCCCACTTAATTTCAAATTATCTGCAATTTCTTCTGAAACTGATTTGGGTCCACCAATTATATACACATTCTTAGCTTTAAGCCTATCGACTTCTTTTAATATTGGACTTTCTTTCTTTATATATGCTCCATCATTTTGAATAAACAAAATCGCTGCTTTGTTCTTATATGCAAAACTAAGCGCCGATATTATGTCACTTTCTTTTTTTTCATTAACAATCACTAAGTTAGCATTTTTGTCGTAAACTTCTTCTGTCAATTTTTCCGATAAATTTGAACAATCCTTCTCTATTATTTTATCCAAAACTACATCTGTATTAGCAAGCGATTTTGTAGACAAAAACAAAAAGCACATACACAAAATTAATATTCTTTTCATAATTACCTCTTAATTAATTATATATTAAATCCAAAACAAAATCCAAAAATATATCAATTGTTGCAAGTTTTAGTAAATTAGTTATATAATTACTTCGTAACACTCATAAAATGAAAGGATTTGTGTATGTTCGTATTGGAATCAAAATTAATAAATGCTGTTCAGCTAAAATCGAATAAAGAAGCACATGAATTAGCTGACAAATTGTTGAATATTTGGCAAAATTCAGAAACTAATATAAGATCCCAAAAGAACACAATTATTCAATTGTTGGGAATATTTTGCTGGAACCAAATTAAGAATATAAGCGATAATCAGAGTCTAAAATTTTGCGAAATCGAAAAAAACAAATTATTGTCTAAAATAGAAAATGATGAATCTGAAAATCTTGATGAAATACTCCATGAAATTGTAGAATATTACACTACAAACCAAAATATATTTACAAAGGGTTGTGAAAACCCATTAATCAGAAGGGCATTGGATTATATTTACAATAACAGTGAGCAGAAGATTTCTCTGGATATTCTGTCTGATCACTTGCACGTGTCCAAAAGCTATTTGTCGACATTGATTTGTCAAAACACGGGAAGCAATCTTCCAAATATTTTGACTACTTTTAGAATAGAAAAAAGTCTACTGCTTTTGACTTACACCGACAAATCCGTTAGCGAGATTTCAAAGGAAGTTGGGTTTCAATCTGATTCATATTTTTGTCAACAATTCAAAAATATAAAACAAATTACACCTAAAAAGTTTAGAACAATAACAAAGCGTGACCTCTGCTAAAGGCCACGCTTTTTTTATTGTTTATTGTAATTATTAGAATGAGGGCAAGAAGTGGAACCGCAATCGCAGCTACCACCTTTTTTAATCATACGACGTACTGCAAACACAATTGCTATGACAATTATTGATAATACTACTATATCAGCTATATTCAAAAAATCACCTTCTTTAAAATTCTATCTCTATTCTACTGCTCTTTTTGATTGATTGTTTTTGTATTTATCTTTTCTAAATATCATATACAACATTCCAACCAACACTACAAGCGCTATTGCTGTCATAATTGTAAATGGTTGTTTTACTACCAACACATTTAAGAATTGATATACCATAAACGATATTAAATATGCAAAAACAATTTGATAAATAACCGCAAATGCTGTCCATTTTGAAGAATTCATTTCTTCTTTTATAGCACCAACTGCCGCAAAACAAGGAACTGTTAATTGGTTGAATACCAAGAAACTCAAAGCAGATGCTATAGTGAAGTTACTTTTTACCAAATCAGCTATTTTACCTGTATCATCACCTACACCAGAAACTATTCCGTAAACGCTGACTACCATTTCTTTAGCAACAGTTCCTAAGAATGAAGCTACAGTTGCAGTCCAATTTCCGAATCCTAATGGAGCAAATATCGGAGCGAATATTTTTCCGATGAACGCCAATATAGTATCGGTACTATCATCAGCGAAATGAACAAATTCTCCCTTAACAGAAATATTTTGTAAAATCCAAACGCAAATTGATGCAACTAAGATTATTGTACCTGCTTTTATGATAAATGATTTAGTTCTATCCCAAGTTACACGCAAAACATTTGAAACAGTTGGTGTATGATATTCTGGAAGTTCCATTACGAATGGAGCTGGTTCTCCTGAAAATGCCTTAGTTTTTTTCAAGATAAGACCACTGATTATTACTGCCAAAATTCCTGTAAAATACAATAATGGAGCAAACCACCATTGACCGAAAATCGCTGCTGCAAATAATGCTATGATTTCTGTTTTTGCACCGCAAGGCATGAATGATGCAACGATGATAGTCATTTTTCTGTCGTTTTCATTTTCAATAGTTCTTGTTGCCATAATTCCTGGAACTGAACAACCAGTACCAATTAAGATTGGAATAAATGATTTACCAGATAAACCAAATTTTCTGAACATTCTATCCAACATAAATGCGATTCTTGACATGTATCCTATATCTTCTAAAATAGCTAACAATAATTCCAACGTTGCAACCAAAGGCAAGAATCCCAATACTGCACCAACGCCGGCAACAATACCATCAACAACAAGGCTTGTTACCCATTCGCTAGTTCCGATTGCTTCTAATCCTTTTGTAGCTAAATCAGCTAATGCAGTTCCCATCACAGTATCTGCCCACCAATCGTGGAATGGAGGACCACCAACAACTTTTACCGCAATAAAGTAAACGGCTATCATTATCAATACGAAAATTGGTAATGCCAAAAATCTGTTAGTAACCACCCTGTCAATTTTATCACTAGTTGTTAATCCCGATCTTCCTTTTTGTACAGAATCTGAAATTACTGAAGTAATGAATGTATATCTTTCATCTGTAATTATGGATTCACCATCATCATCGTATTCGTTTTCAATTTTTGAAATAATTTCTTCAACTTTTGCTTTTTCTTCATCAGTGATATGAACAGCTTGTAATGCTTTTTCATCTCTTTCCAAAGCTTTTACTGCAAACCATCTTTTTGATTCAGAATTTTTAATGGATTCTACACTATTTTCTATTTCAGTAAGCACATTTTCAATTTCATCACTAAATGATTTTATCGATTCATGATGAGATTTCACTTGTTTTTGTGCAACTTCAATTAATTCATCCAAGTTTAATTTTTTAAGTGCTGATACTTCAACTATTGGAATTCCCAATTTTTCAGATATTAGTTTTGTGTTTAATTTATCGTTATTTTTCTTAACGACATCCATCATATTAAATGCCAAAACCATTGGAATTCCAATTTCAGATAATTGTGTTGTAAGATACAAGTTTCTTTCAATATTTGAAGCATCCACAACATCAATAATTACATCTGGTTTTTCGTTTATTAAGTAATTTCTACTAACAACTTCTTCCAAAGTATATGGAGAAAGCGAGTAAATTCCCGGTAAGTCGGTAATTTTAATATCTTTGTTATTTTTTAAGGTTCCCTCTTTTTTTTCTACAGTAACGCCTGGCCAGTTACCAACATATTGATTGGATCCTGTCAACGCGTTAAACATAGTGGACTTACCACTATTAGGGTTACCTGCTAAAGCAATTCTTATTGACATAAGTCCTCCTAATTATTTATTTATCAATTCTATTAAAATATTTTCTGCATCATCCTTTCTAAGACTCAACTCGTATCCTCTCAAATTGATTTGAACTGGATCTCCTAATGGTGCTACTTTTCTGATATAGATTTCGACATTTTTTGTAATGCCCATATCCATAATTCTTCTTTTAACAGGACCTTTTCCTAAAATCTTAACAATCCTGTAGTATTTTCCTACTTCGGCATGCTTAAGATTCATTTCGTTATCCACTTTATGTATCCTCCTTGATAAAATATCATTAAATATGATTTACCATAATTCTCATAGCTATATCTTTTCCTATAGCCACTCTTGAACCTTTGATTTTAACTATCAAATTTCCGTGGCTTTCTGAAACAACACTAACGAGCGCTCCTTCAACAAAGCCCATATTATTCAATAATTTTTTTTGTGAATCATCTTTTATTTTTTTTATTTTTACGATCTCAAAATCTTCATTGAGTGGCACTAATGCCAAATTCATTTAATCACCTTCATTTAAACGTTCAAATCTATTACATTGATATTATATTGATAAAGAGTATTAATGTCAAGTGAAAATCATTATTATTTTTTTCATTTGTTACAAAATTATTGCAATTTGCTAATAAAATTTACACTACATTTTATATTTGATATAATATCTCAAGAGATAAAAACAAAAAAGCGCCAGACCTTTACGGTTAACGAGGGATAGAGTTATCGAATTTTTCGGCGGGAGCTCTATAGGTAACACAGCCTTAGCATTTAACAAAGTTCAAGAGCAATTTTGAAACAAAAATAATGAAGTGTATCTCTAAAAAATTTGGAGGTAAATATATGTGCGGAATAGTATGTTATAACGGCGAAAAATCAGCCGTAGAAATCATATTAAACGGATTAAAATCTCTGGAATACAGAGGTTATGATTCAAGCGGTATTTCTGTAGTAACAGATAAAATCGAAACAGTAAAAAGAAAAGGAAAATTGCAAAATTTAATAGATTCTATCGATGAAATCGACAACAACGCAAGTGTCGGAATTGGTCACATCAGATGGGCAACTCACGGTGAACCAAATGAAATTAACGCTCACCCACAAGTAAGTGAAGATGGTAAATTCTCAGTTGTTCACAACGGTATTATCGAAAATTACAAAGAATTAAAAAAAGAATTAGAAGATAATGGCTACACTTTCAAATCAACTACAGACACAGAAATTGTTGTTGCATTGATTAGCCAGTACTATAAAGACGATTTATTAGAAGCAGTAAAATCTACAATCAAAAGATTAAAGGGAGCTTATGCATTAGGAATTGTTTCAGAATACGAAAAAGACAAACTAATCGCTGTAAGAAAAGAATCTCCGTTGATTTTAGGAAAATGTGACGACGGAATAATTCTAGCAAGTGATATTCCTTCTGTTTTAAAATACACAAGAGACATCGTGTATTTGGAAAACGGAGATGTAGTTGAAATCGATAAGAAAAACTACACAATTTACGATAAGAACTTCGAAAAAATAGATCGTGAAGTTAAAACTGTAGACATGACAATTGATCAAGCTAGTAAAGGTGGCTATGAGCATTTTATGTTAAAGGAAATTCACGAACAACCAGAAGTTGTTAAGAAGACTTTGGAGGTTAATGTAAAAAATAACGTAATAGATTTTGCAGAAAATTCATTAACTAAAGAAGAATTATCAAAAATAAACAAAGTATACATCGTTGCATGTGGTACAGCTTATCATGCTGGTGAAGTTGGTAAGGTTGCTATTGAAAAATTGGCAAAAATACCTGTAATTACTGATATCGCATCAGAATTCAGATACAACGATCCATTTATCGACGAAAACACTCTAGTGATTTTGATTTCTCAATCAGGAGAAACTGCTGATACATTGGCAGCTCTTAGAGAATCCAAAAACAAAGGTGCAAAAATCTTGGCAGTTACAAACGTAGTTGGCTCATCAATAGCAAGAGAAGCTGACAAGGTTATCTACACTTTGGCAGGTCCAGAAATTGCAGTAGCTAGTACTAAAGCATACATTTCACAATTGGTTACAGTGATAATGTTGGCTTTGGATTTCGCAAAGAAATTAGGCACAATTGAAGATTCTGAATATTCGAAATACATCGAAGAATTAAAAACAATGCCTGAAAAAATAGATGAAACATTAAAATCAGAATCAATAACTGAAAGAATAGCTGAAGCTATCAAGGAAGATAAATCGATGTTCTTTATCGGACGTGGATTGGACTTCTTGAGTGTAAAAGAAGGAGCTTTAAAATTAAAAGAAATTTCCTACATTCACACTGAAGCATTCCCTGCAGGAGAATTAAAACACGGTTCAATCGCTTTGATAGAACAAAACACTCCAGCATTATCAGTTATTACACAATCAAAATTAGCTGAAAAGACAATTTCAAATGTTCAAGAAGTTGTTACAAGAGGAGCGAAAGTATTCACAATCACAGTTGTAGGTAATGACAATATGAAAGATTTCTCAGAAGAAATCATCTTCATTCCTAAAACTTTGGAATTGTTATATCCAATACTTTCTGTAGTTCCCGAACAATTATTGGGATATCACACTTCCTTGAAGAAAGGATTAGATGTGGATAAACCACGTAACTTAGCAAAATCAGTAACAGTTGAATAAAAAATATGGAGTCCTCATTTTAAAGTGAGAACTCCTTTTTAAATGTTAATATTTAAATTTATAGCTACAATTTACAATTCTAAGTTTGGATAAACTTTCAAATCCAAACCATCTTGTTTTCCGTTAATAAAATCATAGTATCCTGCAGTGGCAATCATAGCCGCATTATCTGTGCACAGGATTTTATCTGGGAAATACACTTTTATTCCCTTATCTTCAGCTTTTTCCAAAACTCTTTCTTTTAATCTTGAATTTGCTGCTACTCCACCACTTAGTACGAAAGTTTTCTGATTTTTTTCTTCTAATAATCGAAAAGATTTTTCAACCAATACATCAATTACAGCTTCTTGGAATGATGCTGCGACATCTTCTTTGATTACCTCTTCTTTTTTTTGATTTTTGTTATTCAAATAATTTAACACAGCTGTTTTCAACCCACTAAAGCTAAAATCATAGCTGTCTTTTTCAAGCATAACTCTAGGAAAATCTATAGCAGTTGGGCTTCCTTGTTTGGCAAGTCTGTCAATAACAGGTCCACCTGGATATTCCAATCCTAATGCGCGAGCGACCTTATCATAACTTTCTCCACAAGCATCATCTCTTGTAGATCCAATTATTTCATAATTTTGATAATCCAAAACGTCTATAAGGTAAGTGTGTCCTCCAGATACAACCAAAGAAATGAATGGTGGTTCTAATTCTTTGTGGCTAATGTAGTTTGCACAAATGTGACCTTGCATGTGATTAACACCTACAAGTGGTTTTTTCAAACATAAACTCAATGATTTGGCGCAAGATATCCCAACCAAAAGCGCCCCAATAAGTCCTGGTCCTTTTGTAACACAAATCACATCCACATCTTTCAAAGTAATATTCGCCTCATCCAAAGATTGTTGTAAAATGGAGTTCATAGCTTCCAAATGAAGGCGGCTTGCAACTTCTGGAACAACTCCTCCGTATCTTTTGTGTACTTCAATTTGAGAAGAAATCACATTACTCATTACTTCTCTTCCGTTTTTGACAATTGCAACACTTGTTTCATCACAAGATGTTTCAATAGCAAGTGTAATTATGTTTTCATTTATATCTTCCATATTCAACATCATCCTCAATGCGTTCTCTCTTGGTGTTTCATAATATCCGTTAATTCTACCGTTTTTTTGAAATCCAAATTTTGTATAAAGATTAATCGCTTCAAAGTTAGACTCTCTAACTTCCAAGTAAATGTTTTTGACATTTTCTTTCCTTGAAAAATCAATCATAAATCTAATGAATTCTGTTGCGATTCCTTGATTTCTGAATTTTTTTCTAACAGAAATAGTATGCAGTTCGGATTCGTCCACAACCACTGAAAATCCAAAAACGCCTACTATTTCGCCCTCTTTTTCTCCGACAAAATAATGATTGCAATTATTTTTTAGACAATTCTCATAGCCTGTTTTGCTCCAAGCATCTGAAAAACTCTCCTCTTCAATCCTTACAACATCATCCAAATCAAAGGAAGCCATCTGTCTAATTATCATTACTGTGTCTTCTTTCGTAATCTCGTTGTGCTTGTGATTTTCTTACATAATCAGGACTCAAAGTGTAAAAACTATCAAACTCTGTAGCTTTATTAGCCAAATCACAAATAGACCTTGTGATGCAATTATTTAAAGAAGAATTTGCAAGATGGAAATTCTTTTTAGATTTGATTTCATCTAAGAAAGAATACACTCCATCTCCTACAAAAATATATTCCTTATCATCGTCAAGTTGTTCAACCAAATCTTCAAAATAAATCAAATCATCATCCATCAAACGTTCTAATTTTGAATCGTTAGTGAACATCGAGTAGTAAACTCTCCCACCTCTTGCATCCAAAATAGGAATAATGATTTTGTCAGTGCTAATCATATTAGCCAAAGCTTCCAAGGTAGATATGCCGACGATTTTTTTATCGAAAACTTGTGCAAAAGTCTTTGCAGTGGTCATTCCAATCCTAAGACCAGTAAAAGATCCAGGTCCCTTGCACACCGCAAACACGTCCACATCTTCAATATCTGTATCTAATTTTTCAAGCATTTGCTCAATCATCAAAACCAAAGTTTCGCTGTGTGTTTTCTTTTGATTTATATTATAATCTCCAACGATTAGTCCATCTTCCATCAAAGAACAAGAGCTAATCATAGTTGAAGTATCAATCGCTAAAATTTTCATTTAATTCCTCTATAATTTCTTTTTCTCTTTTGTTGTTCCCGTCAATTCTAATTTTTCTGGAAACATCACAAGTTTTTTCAATGTAAATTTCAATTAAATTTCTAGGCATATAAGACTGTGCTTGACTTGCCCATTCAATGATAGTAATTCCTTCTGGATACAACAACTCATCTATATCTAAGGATTCTATCTCCATCTCATCTTCTAATCTATACAAATCAATATGATTTAATTCAACATCACCGTAGTATGTATTTACCAATGAAAAAGTCGGACTGGTTACACTTTCTTCAATCCCAAAACTTTTAGCAATAGATTTAGTAAGAGTAGTTTTTCCAGCTCCCAAATCACCAATCAAAGATATAACATCTTGTTTTTTTAAAGCTTTTGCAAAAAGTTGTCCAAATTTTTCAGTATCTTTTAAATCATTCAAAATATATTCCATAAATATCACCAAATAAATTATATCACAACTGAACAACAACAAAAATGACCCATTATCTTAGATTAATGAGTCATTGTATATTTTATGAATTTTTACATGTATGTTATTGATTATTTTTTCAAAAATCTTGAAATTGGCTTGTAAAGTGCGATTGTAACTGCAGATACGATGATCCCTTTTACAATGTTAAATGGCACGATACTGAAAAGCACGAACATCAACGGAGTTCCTGCCAATGAATTTACTTTTGCAAACTCTTTTGTAAAATCAACCAAATTAATTCCGTACAATGGGAAAATTACAAAATAGTTAGAAATACAAGCAACTACTGTGTACGCCAATACACCAAAAACTAATCCAGTGATTGCTGATTTTTTGCTTTTTCCTTTGTTGTAAATTGAACTTGCTACAACAACAAATACTGATGATAATATAAAGTTAGATAATTCCCCAACTCCACCAGTAGTTGTTCCGTTAATTATAAAGTTCAACAAAATCTTAACTGCAGAAGTTAACACACCTGCTACAGGTCCTAGTGCAAATCCTGAAATTAATACTCCCAAATCTCCTATGTCCACTGTCATAAATGGTGGTGCAAATGGTAGAGGGAATTTAAAAATCATAAGCAATGCACTTATTGCCCCTAAAATACTGATTTTCACCATAGTTTGAGTACTAGAATTTTTTCTTGTGGTTTCCATAACCTACCTCCTAAGATTTTCAAGGGCAAATAAAAAAGCCCTTATATTTAGGGCTAAATGTTAATTATTACATTTACTTCTTTCGTCCAGACTTTACTGTCGGTATTGGAATTACACCAATTCATGCATAATGCTCGCGGACTATAACCGCCGGTGAGGAAATCAACCTCGCCCTGAAGTAACTTCATTATACCACTAAGTATATTTTTTGTAAACTTTTGCTATTAAGTATTTTTATTTTTGGGTATACTATTATTGAGGTGATTTTATGAACATAACAAAAGAATTAATGAGTTTTATCGATAACAGTCCATCTGTTTTTCACGTTATCGATAATTTTAAAAAAACACTAACAGAAGAAGGGTTTACTGAATTAAAATTTAAGGATAATTGGAAAATCGAAAATGGCAAAGGATATTTTGTAACAAATAACGATTCATCAATTATCGCTTTTAAAGGAAGTTCTGATTTCGATAATATCAGATTGATTGGGTCTCATTCAGACAGCCCAACTTTTAGAATAAAACCAAATTCTATCGTAAACAAAGACGGATTTTTGACTTTAAACACTGAAGTTTACGGTGGACCAATACTAAGCACATGGTTCGACCGTCCATTGTCTGTAGCTGGTAGAGTTGTTTTGAAATCAGATAATCCATTCAAACCAGAAATCAAACACATTAACGTAGATAAGAATTTGTTGATAATTCCTAACGTTGCAATCCACATGAACAGAGATGTTAACAATGGCTACAAATTTAATGCGCAAAAAGATACATTGCCACTTTTAGCATTATCAGAAAAAGATTCTAAGCTAACTTTTGAAGAAATTTTGGCTAGAAATACTGGAATAAATGCTGAAGATATTTTGGATTTTGATTTGTTCTTATACGACAGACAAAAAGGAGAGTTTGTCGGAGAAAACGACGAATTTTATTCAGTAGGAAGAATCGATAATTTGGGAATGGCATTTAATTCTATCAAATCCTTAATAGATTCCGAAGTTACAAACACATTAGCCTTAGCTATGGTTTTTGACAATGAAGAAATAGGTTCTTCAACAAAACAAGGAGCAGGAAGTACACTTCTTAGCGATTGTTTCAAAAAAATCGTCGAAGATAACAGCAAAAACTTCTACGAAGTATTGCACAATTCTTATCTAATAAGCGCAGACCAAGCACACAGTTTGCATCCAAATTACACAGAAATGGCAGATCCTACTAACAGACCACTAATCAACAACGGCCCTGTTATAAAATATGCGGCAAACGGAGCATATACTTCTGATGCAGTTAGCTCATCAATATTTAAAAAATTATGCTTAGATAAAAATATACCTTGTCAAGAATTCACAAACAGATCAGATAAAAGAGGAGGCTCTACAATTGGACCAATCACTGTATCTAACTTGGACATTCAATCTATAGACATTGGAAATGCAATTTTGTCAATGCACTCAGTAAGAGAATTAGGCGGATGCAAAGATAACGAATATATCTACGAATTATTCAAGTATTACTACGAATATTAAAGTAATGTAAATAAAAAGTAAAAAAATTTAAAATCTTAATAAAACGGAGATAGAATGAGATATTTGAAATTATTTTGTTTTATCTCCGTTTATTTTGTTATAAACTGATTTGTATTAAACCGAAATCTATCGTATACTAATAAAGTACTTGAGATAAGCAAGTAATAAAAACGTCGGGGTGTAGCGCAGTCCGGTAGCGCACGTGGTTTGGGACCATGGGGCCGGGGGTTCAAATCCTCTCACCCCGACCATAATCACAAATTATATTTGTGATTTTTTTGTTTCCTTTTGTTATTGATATTATGAAAAAATACATCTGTTTTATACAGATGTATTTTTTTGCTCATTTTTAAGCAAAATAAAAAACGTAGGACAAATTTACATTCATCCTACGAATTGATTACATATTTTTAATCAACACAACTACACTGTGTGCAGCCTTTTTTGTTTTTTCTTCCAAATTATTATAAAATTCATCATCTGCATCATCGTCCGCAAAATCAGACAAGCTTCTTATAACCAAGAATTTCACATTATTTAGATAGCAGGTATGAGCAATGGAGCATCCTTCCATTTCTGTTCCCAACGCGTGATATTTTTCGAATAATTCTTCTTGTTTTTTAGTAGTTGATATAAACTGATCTCCTGTTACAATAAGACCTATTCTGTGTTTTAGGTTTTCTTGAGTCATTATTTCGTCTAATTTTTTCAAAGTTTCACTATCAGCTTCAAAAGTATCAGTGTATGGGATATTGTCGCTGAAAATATCCAAATTTATGTCGTGGTATTTTAATTTATCTGCAAGAATTACCTCATCAAAAGTAAGAGTCTTATCCAATCCACCGCACACACCACAATTTATTACCAAATCCGGATTGTACATATCGATAATTCTTTGTGTTAAAGCTGCTGAGTTTACTTTTCCAATTCCACAAACGCAATTTATAATTTTCTTGTCTTCAAATTCCGAAACATATATTTCATAGTGATTGAACTTGTCCTTTTTAACCGGCTTAAATTGTTCTCTGAAATACTCTTGTTCACTTTCTAATGCCGAAATAATCGCTATTGTTTTCATATTAGCTCACATCTTTCTTCTATTAAATCTTTTAATTCAATAGCTTTTTTCTCTAAATATTCTTGGTTTTCTCCCTCAATCATAACCCTAATCAAAGGCTCAGTTCCCGAAGGTCTAATCAAAACTCTGCCTTCATCTTTGAATTCATGCTCAAGTTCAGCTATTTTTTTATTGATTACTTCATCATCTTTGTACACTTTTTTGTATTCATTATTAACCTTTGCGTTCACCAAAACTTGTGGGAAACTAGTCATCAATTTGTTCATTTCTGAAAGTTTTTGTTTTGATTTAACAGCTATTTCCGCTAATTTAATCGCCGATAAGATTCCATCACCAGTAGTATTATCTTCTATGAAAATAATGTGTCCTGATTGTTCTCCACCAATAATGTAGCCATTTTTTCTCATTTCTTCAAGAACGTATCTGTCCCCAACTTGTGTTTTGATAACATCCACGCCAATTTCTTTCAAGCTTTTTATAAGACCGATATTAGTCATAACAGTTCCTACAACTGCGTTATTCTTAAGCTTGTTGTTTTCTTTTAAGAAATGTCCAACTGCACAAATAACATGATCTCCATCCATTATTTCACCAGTTTCATCACAAGCAATCAACCTATCCCCGTCTCCATCGAACGAAAATCCCATATCAGATTCAGAAATTTTTACCAAATTACTTATAACTTCAGGATTTGTTGAACCGCATTTGAAGTTAATATTCTTTCCGTCGTATTCTGTATTTGTAACAGTCACATTAGCATTTAATCTATTGAAAATAATTGGTGCGATTTCAGAAGTAGCTCCATAACCACAGTCCAAGCTCACCTTCACACCAGTCAAATCCAAATCAACCCTGCTCAAAAGATAATTGATATATGTATCCTTTGCGCATTCTTCTTCATAAACTCTACCTACTTTTTCTCCTGTAATTTTTACGTTAATTTCATCTTGATGATCAATCAAATATTCGATTTCTTCTTCAAGACTATCTTTTAATTTGAAACCTTCATTCGAAAAATATTTTATTCCATTAAATTCGTAAGGATTGTGGCTTGCAGAAATCACTATCCCGCAACAAGCATTGTAAAATCTAGTCAAATACGCCACAGCTGGTGTAGGAATTACTCCTAATCTGTAAACATCAAAACCCATGCTAGTAATTCCACTAATCAAAGCCGCTTCCAACATATCCCCAGAAATTCTAGTATCTTTTCCTATAACAATTAATTTATTATCTACATCTTTTAATTTATAACAAGCTGCTCTCGCAAGCTTATAAGCTAATTCAACAGTTAAATCTTCGCCTGCAACGCCTCTTATACCGTCAGTTCCGAAATATTTTCCCATCAATATCCCCCTCTATTTTTATAATCTAATTATAACACATAATGTAAAAATCAATTAAAATGTGCATCTTTTTCAAATAAAAAAACGAGTTTGCACTCGCTTTTTTATAAACATAAAACTTGTAATCGGTAACAAGAACAATGTGTTTATTATTAAGTTTTTAAAAGTTTCAGTTTTATATGAAAAGTACACACCAATAAAAGATGTTATTGGCAATGAGAAAAATATTACTTGGCTTAATAATTTTGATAAGTCTGGTGAAGTTTCAGCAACTTTTCCACATAAAATGAAATTATTGTTAGAATTGCACCTAGTACAATTGTTATCAATGTAATTTCGTTTTTAATTTTCATATTATTTTTCCAGGACAACTGTTGCTGTGATTCTTCCGTTGGAGCCTTCTGCAAGTACAATTGATTGCGGTAAGTCCAATGTTACATCTACTGTGTTTTCTCCCTCTTTAAAACTTTTTAAATCTATGGCTTTTGTTGTTATATTTGAATGTGATTTTATAATATCATCTTGACCTTTTATCTTTACTGTCGGTCTACTGAATGTAACTTTCTTGACTTTCAACCCGTCTGGAATATTAGTCACAACTGGTTTGATTTCAACATCTTTTTTAAGCAATACATCGATTATTACTTTGCAGCTTTCAGATGATTTTGTCAAGTATGATCTTGTAGTGTCGTCTTTTAAGCTTAGATTAATCGGTAAATCTAAGTTGATATCCTTGTCAATATTTGACTGATCAATTTTGACTGATGCGTAATCAATTGAATTAAGATATGTTTTCGCTCCAGATACTTTTATATCTTTTGGATCTAGTTTTATGGAGTCAATTTCTACATTATCTGGTAAATCCCCAACCTTCATTATTCTTATAGGGAATTTAACAGTATCGACTGTTTCTGTTTTTACTAAAATAGTTTCATCTGATTGATCAGTTACGTTGACTCCTTGAGGAAGACTTACTTGCACAGGTAATGTTTCAGAATCCACTTTTATGGATTTTACATCGACAAAAGCTTTTATTTCTGAATTTTTCATTTTGGTTATTGTGTTTCTTCTTCCTTCCACACGCATAGATATTGTCGGAGTTTTCGGTGATATTATCACTCTTCCATTTTCCCTTAACTTATCTATGTCACGATATTCAACGTTTACTACTGGAATATCTTTTGTTACTACAGGGTTTTTATTTCCCATTACAAAGGACCACAAAAATATCGCCAAAAAAAGACAGACTATTTTAATTATAAGATTGTTTGAATAAAATCCTTTGAAGTCAATATTTTTTAAGTATGAATTATTCTTTATTTTATCTTTCATCTTCTATTTCCTTTCTGTTGAAAATATAAGAATCTTGATCATTGTATAATTTTGTCAGAATCTTTGTTAGAGTTGGTTCATCAACGTATCTGTTGATTTTGCCGTGTTCAGCTATTGAAATACCACCTGTTTCTTCTGAAACTATAAGTGCCAAACAATCACTTTTTTCACTCATTCCTATAGCTGCTCTGTGTCTTGTCCCCAATTCCTTGGATATGGATTGTTCTGTGGACAATGGCAAAAAACATGCCGCCGCTTTGATAGTATCATTTTTGATTACAACTGCGCCATCATGAAGTGGAGTATTAGGTATGAATATATTTATCAAAAGTTCGCTAGAAATCGCAGAATTTAAAACTGTGCCTGTTTCTACAACATCTCCAAGGCCTGTACTTCTCTCGAAGATAATCAACGCACCGATTCTTTGTCTTGAAAGTGAAAATACAGCGTGTACAATTTCTTCCACGCACTTATCCACTTTTTCTCCTCTGATATCCGCAAATGATTTGGTCAAAATATTACTTCTACCTATTGTTTCCAAAATTTTTCTAAGTTCAGGCTGGAATACTACTATTATCATGATAGCCAAAGCCGTCATCATGTTCTCCAAAACCCAGTTTACAGTGTATAATTTCAACGAATCACTGATTTTTACAAAAATAAATATGATTACTAAACCTTTTACAAGTTGTTCAGCTCTTGTTTCTTTTATCATCATATATAATTTGTAAATACAGACCGCAACTATAGCGATATCTATGATATCCAAAAATCTTAGTGTATTGATCATATTAAAAAATTTATCCAAAAAAACCAAATTAATCATTCCCATCTATGCTTCTTTAATTATATGATACCATAAATTATCACCAATTTTTCGCAAAATTAAACGATCGTAGCACTGTTTATCCATAAAAACATTTTCATACTATGTTTTAATAATCCAACCCTTTTTCAATTAATTCGCTTAATTTTTCAAGTGCTAATTGTTCATCTTCACCATCACATCTTAAAATAAGCTCACATCCTTTGTGTGCTGATAATGACAAAATGCTTATAATGCTTTTGCCGCTGTATTTTTTATTATCTTTTATGAATTCAATATTAGACTTGTATTTTACTGCTTCATTCAAAAATTTGGATGCAGCTCTTGCGTGAAGTCCTATCTCATTTGTTATACAAACCTTTTTCTCAACCATAATTTCCTCCAGATTTTAAAAATATAAGCCGGTATTACCCGGCTTATATCAAAAAATTAATATTCTATGAATTTTTCGGATTTACATCCGCAAATTGGACATGCATCGATTTTTTCAAATCCTATGTATCCACAAATTGGGCATAGTAATATTTCTTCTACTTCTAAGTCTTTTCCACCGTCAACGAATTCTTTTGCTTTCCCGAATCTTTCAGCGTGAACTTTTTCTGCTTCTACAGCAAATCTCATAGCTCTTACTGCTTCTTTTTCTTCTTGCATTTCAGCTACTTCTATGTAAGCTGGGTACATTTCTGTTGCTTCGAAGATTTCTCCGTTTCTAGCTCCTTCTAAGTTTTCAGAAGTGCTTCCAATTCCGAAACCAGCCATGCTAGTTACTGCGAAATCACCATGAACATCTTTTAATGCATCAAAGTGTAATGCAGCGTGGATTTTTTCAGCGTCAGCTGTAGCATTGAACAATCTAGCAACATTTTTAAAACCGTCTTTTTCAGCTTTATTCCCCCAAATGTTGTATCTGTTTCTTGCTTGAGATTCTCCTCCGAATGCTGATTGTAAATTTGCTTGTGTCATCATTTTCATATCAAAATACCCCCTATTTTATTTTATACATATATTATACCACATCGTTAAAAAACAATGAATACAATTTGTAATAATTACATTTTATCTCATTCTACTAACTATTACTTTTCTTCTCAAATCTTGATGAGAGTCACTGTCTTCTTTTAATTTATCCATCCACATTAGTGATTTGCCAGTTCCTCTAACAACTGCTGTGATTGGACCATCTACTATTCTAGCGTTTACGCCAATTCTTTCAGAAATCAACTTATCCAATCCTTTCAATAGACATCCGCCACCGCTCATGATGATTCCTCTTTCGTAAACATCTGCCGCTAATTCAGCTGGTGTTTGTTCCAAAACTTCTTGAACAGTGTCTACGATTTTGTCGATTGGCTTTTTCAATGCAACTGAAATATCTTTTGATGAAACGTAAATATGCATTGGTAATCCATTTACCAGATTTCTACCTTTGATTTCGTACAACTCACCATCATCTCTAGGATATGCGCTGGCTACATTTATTTTAACTTTTTCCGCAGTGGATTCTCCAATAATCATATTGTATTTTGTTTGGACAAAATCTTGTATTCTTCTATCAAACTCATCTCCTGCAACAGGAATTGATTTGTTGATTACAATTCCTCCCATGGAAATCACTGCGACATCCGTAGTTCCTCCACCGATATCTACGACGATGTTTCCCCTTGCATCTGTCACATCAATTCCCGAACCTATTGCTGCTGCTAATGGCTCTTCAATTAAATACGTGTTGTATGCTCCAGCGTATTTTGAAGCTTGAATGACAGCTCTTCTTTGAACTTGTGTGATTTGACTTGGAACGCAAATCAAAACTTCTGGTCTGATTAGTGATTTACCCAAAGTTTTTTTGAGTAAATAAGAAATGATTTTTTCTGTTGAATTAAAATCTGCAACCACACCATCTTTTAATGGCTTTTTGGCGACAATATTTCCTGGAGTCCTGCCCAAAATTTTCTTAGCATCTTTTCCAACAGAAATTATTTTTGAATTAAAACTATTCATCGCCACAACAGAAGGTTCATTCAATATGACTCCTTTGTTTGGCAAATACACAAGAACAGACGCTGTTCCCAAATCTATTGCTATTTTTCTTCGAAAATTCATATAATCACCTATAAATCTTTTTTATTCAATATGCAGACACTGTTAGCTGTGATTCCTTCGCATCGGCCTTCGAAGCCAAGTTGTTCTGTTGTAGTTGCCTTGACTGAAATATTAAATGTATTAGTGTGCAAATCTTGTGCGATATTTTCACGCATTGTGTCGATGTAATCTCTAAGTTTTGGTTTTTGGCAAGAAATCGTAGAGTCAATATTTCCAACTTCATATCCCATATCATCCATAATTTCAAAAACTTTTCTAAGCAACACTCTGGAATCAATGTCCTTGTATTTCATATCGGTGTCTGGAAATAACTTGCCAATATCTCCCAAGCAAAGCGCTCCACATATAGCATCCATTATAGCGTGAATCAAAACATCCGCATCGCTGTGACCTAAAAGTCCCTTATCGTGTGGAATTTCAACCCCGCCTAATATCAATTTTCTATCTTCAACAAGTTTGTGTACATCTAACCCAAAACCTATTCTCATTCGTTTTCTCTCTTTCTAGCAATTAGCTCTCCAAATAGCAAATCCTCTTGTGTAGTTATTTTGATATTGGAATAATCGCCCTTAATTATTTTTACTTTTTTACCGACGATTTCAAGTAAAGATGAATCGTCTGTCACATTTATTTTTTCGTCAAATACTAGTTTATATGCGTCTTTGATAGACTTATATTTGAAGACTTGTGGTGTTTGCGCCATATACAAATGTGATCTGTTAGGAGTGTTCACAACTCTCATATCATCATCAACGTATTTTATTGTATCCTTAGCTCCCACGCTCACCACAAGCCCGTCATAATCGCCGATAGATTCGATGGCTTCAAGTATTTTTTCACGTCTAATAAACGGTCTTGCTGCATCATGGCTTATTATCAAATCACAATTTTCATTTACTTTATTCAAACCATTGTATGTAGATTTTTCTCTTGTGTCGCCACCGATAGCGATTACGATATCTCTGTAATTTTTATTTTTTATAAAATTTCGTACAAATTCTTCGTCTTCTTCTCTAATTACAAGAATGAATTCTTTGATTTCGTCGATTGATTGAAACACATCTAAAGTCATCTCCAAAATCATTTTATCTTTGATTTTCAAAAATTGTTTTGGAATTTTTTTATTCATTCTTTGAGAGGATCCAGCCGCAGTTATAATAGCTGAAATATATTTATCCATATAACACCTCATTATTATTATATCAAAAAATCAATTTAATTAAAAAAATTTGCTCTTGCAATAAAAAAAGAGAACTACACAAATAGTTCTCTAATAAGTTCAAATAATAAATACAATATAAAACTACTGATCTTTCCCATCAGATTTCTTTGCAAAGATCATTTTACCTGCAGAAGTTTGAAGAACACTTGTAACAGTACATTCAATAACTTGTCCCAAATATTTTTTGCCATCTTCCACTACAATCATAGTACCATCATCTAAGTAGCCTATACCTTGATTGTTTTCGCGTCCTTCTTTGATGATTGACACATTAATCGGCTCACCCGCTACAAAAACAGGTCTCATAGCATTTGCCAAATCATTTATGTTGAACACGAAAACTTCTTGCAAGTCTGCAACCTTATTCAAATTATAATCGTTCGTAAGTAAATTTGCATTCAATTCTTCTGACATTTTTACAAGCATAGAATCGACTTTATCAATATTAGGATATCTCTTATCAACCACTTTAACCTTGTCCTTGTACTCAGTTTGCATAGTTTTTAAAATATCCAATCCACGTCTTCCTTTTTGTCTTCTCAAATAATTATCAGAATCCGCGATATGTTGAAGTTCTTCGATAACAAATATTGGAATTATTAAATTCCCTTCCAAAAATCCCGTCTTTAATATATCGATAATTCTCCCATCGATAATAGTTGAAGTATCTACGATTTTAGGTCTAACTTTGCTATCTTTGTTTGAAAATTTTAGATTTGGTTTTTCTTTGGTTTTGATTCTATCGAAAAATGCGAGAAAATCATCGTGATAATTAAGGGCAAGTTTTGCTCCCAAAAACCCCATTCCAATATAAAACACAATTTCAAAAATAACCGTCAATACAGTTCCTATCCCTGGAATATTTAATTTTAACAACGGTTGCGATATCAAAAACGCTAGTATAAGCCCTACTACCAGACCAATTGTCCCTATAACAATATCGACCAGAGAGAACTTTTTAAGCGAATCTTCAATAGATTCTATCAATTTTAATTCTACCGATATGAATTTCGGAGCCAAAGCATAAAATATGAATCCAAATACGACTGCCGCTATTATCATAGCGACTATCTTAATAATAACACTAGTTGATTTTTCAATAAAATTACTGAAAATAACATTAGTAAATATAATTCCTAAAATAGCTCCGATGATAGATATCAGTATTGACATCCCTCGTCTGAACAAATCATTTCTCCTTTCACAAATATTTTAATCTAAATCGATTAATTCGTTCACCATGCTTTCAGCTTTTGATGGTTTGATATTCAAACCACTTGCTATTTCGCTAATAAGCATTTTTCTGGAGGTATTAAGTACTTTCTTTTCAATCATGGATAGGCCTTTTGAACAATCTAATTCATACAAACCCTTATACACAATAGCAGTTTCTTTTATATCTCCCATTCTCAATTTTTCGAGATTTTCTTTGTACCTTTTATTCCAATTTGAAGGAAAATCAACTTCGCTATTCTTTAAAATATCTCTTAAAGAATGAATAGTTTCTTCTTCTGCAACAAATCTTATTCCCATATCATTTATCTTATCTACAGGTATCGAGATTTTCATTTCCCCCATTGGCATTTTCAAAATATAATAATCTTTTTTAACTCCCAAGACCTCTTTATTTTGTACTTCGGTAATTATGCCTGCACCGTGCATAGGATAAACAATCTTATCGCCTATTTTAAACATACCATCACCTCACCTTATATTATAGCTTAATCACCAAATTAATTCAATAACAAAACTTATTATTATATCATATCTTATGTATTTGTCAATCAAAAAAGACGATGAAATTCATCGCCTTCATTAATCGTAGTAATAATATTTAATTAATTTAAAATTGTAACTCTAACAGTTCTTCTTCCCCAATTATTGCTTTGAGATTTTGAACCAAACACTAAGTCGATTCTATTTCCTTTGATAGCTCCACCAGTATCTTCTGCTCTAGCGTATCCATAACCTTCAATGTACAATCTAGTTCCTAATGGAATAACTCTAGGATCCACAGCTGCCACACCATATCTAATTGACGTTCCCATTGCAGTTGTAGAATATCCACCATTTTCTGCAGGATCTGAAGTATAAGCAGTAGATCTCATTGTGATAGTTCTTCCTGAAACATTTTGAGGAGCTGATTGTGCTTGTTGTTTTTCCTTCTTAGCTCTTTCTTCTTGTTCTTTTTTTCTTTTTTCTGCAAGTTTTTGAGCTTGGATTTTTCTTTCTTTTGCTAATCTCTTGTCTCTATCTGCTGGAGACTCCTTTGTTGTATTCTTTGCAACAATATAAGCGGTTCTTCCGAAATAAGTAATTCTCAAATTATCTTCATCGATATGACCTTTGATTTCTGAGTCTTTGTCGATTACTCCCAATTCTTTTGCTTCTTTTTCTTTTGAATCGAAAACTTTAGTTTCTTCGTTAACCCATCCTTCAAATTTGTTTGGATCTGGTTTAACTTCTTTTTCTGACAAATATGATCTATAAATAAAACCTTCGAATTTTTTGTCACCTTTTGTGAAATTTACTTTCGCAAAAACTTCTCCGATTTTTTCAACTTTTACATTGTCACCTTGTTCCAATCCTTCGATTATTTTACTATGTTCATTTTCTTTCTTAAACAAATCTGTATCATCATTTATCCAATATTTTTTTGATTGTATATTTTCACTTGATTTTTGTTCTACTTTAACATTCTTTAAATCTTTTGCTTGTGAATTTGATGGTACAAATGCTAATAAACTTGTCATAATGACAACCGAAGAATTTAAAATTAACTTTCTAAAATTCATTTGTATCTCCTCTTTCTTTTTTAGATTTTTTTGTGTTTAATTTTTACTACTCGGCTATTTTATTAAACCAAGAAAAATAATTCAAGAAAAAAGATCATATTTTTAACCCTTTAAACGATATTTGTTTTCATTAGAACTCTTTGTATCTATTCGCTCAAATTTTAAAATTGTTAAATGCTTGAAAATTAAGGGTTACAAAAAGGTTACAGTAAATTTTAATTTCATTTGTTAATTGAGTACAACAGTCTAAAATATTACATTTTTGTAATATTTGAAGTGTTTTTGACTATATTTAGAATAAATTGTCATTATAAAACCAAAAAAATCCCCATGAAAGTTATCCAAAACAAAAAATTTTGAATTAAAATCGTGAGGACTATGTCATATATTATTCAATTAAAAACATTGATGTTCTACAATTCTCCCAGTTCTTTTTTCAATTCATACACTAATTTATTCTCTAGCTTTTCCGCATCCATTACGAAATTCATCAATCCACCGAATAATGATTTGTTATGAAGTTTCATATCAATATCAACAAAACTTCCTGAATTTGTATCTCCGAAATCAAAATTCAAATATCCATCTATGCTTTTGGAATTTAAATCGATGTACATTTTTTCGTTTTCAACGATTTCTTTTATAGTGTAGGTCATTGTAACTCCTAAATTATCTATTACGTACTGATTTTCAACTCCTGTTGGTTTTGAATTATCTAATAATCTATCTTTTATCGTTTGGAAAACTCTACTTTTATTCGATTTGAATTCTTCTCTTTTCTTTAGTTCACCCATTGATAATTTCCACCTTTCTTTTTATTATTTCATCTAATTTTTCTGAATAATCTCTTAAATTTTTGTAGTTTGTGTATTTTATTATATCATCTTTTACGATTTTAGAATTAGCAGTCATTCCAAAACCTATTATACTTTCTAATTCTTCATTGATTACAATATTGTATCTGGAGGGAATATCTCTGCAATATCCGATATTTTCCATATTATTCAGAATATTTTTCTGACGATATAAATAATAAGGACGATAATTATTTTGCAATGTCCATTTTTTTACCAATTGCATTTGTTTCTCTGCAATATTTTCTTCAAAATTTTCCTTATCGTATTGTTGTGAGTACTTACTTCCATTTTTTATCGACAGTGTGTGAAAAGTTATATTATCAGGTTGTAGCTGTCCTAGAATTTCGAAATTGTTTTCTGTATTTTTCACATCATCGTACAATAATCCAAGTATGAAATCCATATTTATCACAAATCCCAAGTTTTTGGCTTGAGTGTACAAAGCAAGTAAGTTCTCGTTATTTTGAATCCTTCCCATAGCTTTCAGCGCTTTTTCGTTAAAAGTTTGTGGATTCAAGCTAATTCTTGTCACGTTGTACTTCTTTAACAATTTTAGCTTGTCAAAGTCCAAGCTATCCTCTCGTCCAGCTTCAAATGTGTATTCAATCAAGTTTTCTGACACAAAACAGTTTTCAATAACTTTCAATAATTTTTCTAGCATTGTGTAGTCTAAACTAGTCGGAGTTCCACCTCCAACATAAATTGTTTTGATTTTGTATTTGTCGATACTTTTTGAGACTTCATTTATTTCTTTTAATAGATACCCCAAGTATTCTTCTCTTCTGTCGTTGTTTTTGTAAACAATAGTAGGAAAAGAACAATAATCGCATCGACTTGGGCAAAAAGGGATATTGATGTAAATATTGTAGTTTTTTTCATCAAAATCTAAGCTAGACTGAACCTCGTCTATATCTCTAAGTAATTTCAAATTCTCATCATTAATTAAATACATTTGTTTTAATTCTTCGTCTGTATGATTTTTCAAAATCTTAGAGGGTTTCGTTCCAGTTAATATTCCCCAATCATTTGTATAATTGTATCTTCTTGAAAATATGCTATAGAGTATTCTTTTTAATTCTAATCTTGTAGTGAATGGATAAGTCTTATCTTTTTTCACGTAATCTTTTCCTACGACAAAATCACTTTCACCAAATTCTAGATTTTGTTTGGAATCAAATATCGTAAAAATATCTATGCACTCTTTTTGATATCTTTTGTCTTCTAATTGTATTTTCATATTTCTAAATTAAATAATCCGGCATTTCCTGTAAAAAAATGCCGGGTATATTTTATAAATCGTCTTCTATTATCGCTGACTTAGAATAAGCTGATGGTTTTGCTTCGAAGAAATCTGTCTTGATTTTATTTGGGTCAGAATATTCGCTTACCCATTTCATTGAAGGGATTTCTCTCTCATAACCTGGATAGATAACTCCAAAACCGAGTCCTGTTGATCTCAAATTACCCAAGTATTTGATGTAATCTTCAACCATTTTGATGGACAAACCTTGGATTTTTTCACCAATAACGTATTTTGCCCATTCAATTTCAGCATCTGAACCTTGTTTTATCATTTCTTTGTATTGTGCAGTTTTTTCTTCAGTAAATAATTCTGGACGTTCTTTTTTCAAATCTAAAATCATAGATCTGAACAACCACAAGTGAGTATTTTCATCTCTGTTGATGTATCTGATTTCTTGTACAGTTCCTGGCATTTTGCCCATTCTTCCCAAATTATAGAAGAACATAAATCCAGAATAGAAGTAAATTCCTTCCAATATATAATTTGCGATGAGAGCTTTCATGAAGTTTCTTTCGCTTTTTTCTTCAAAAAAGTCGTTATATTGATCTCCAATAAATCTGTTTCTTTCTAACAAAAACTCATCATCTTTCCATTGATACAAAATGTCTGTTCTTTCTTCCGGAGAACAAATAGTATCCAAAATATAACTGTAAGATTGTGAGTGAATAGATTCTTGGAATGCTTGAATGGACAAGCACAAGTTTATTTCATTAGCAGTGATGTATGCTTCCAAATTTGGAAGTTGTGCAGTTTGTAAACTATCCAAGTAAATCAAAAACGATAAAATCTTGTCGTAAGCAATCTTTTCGTCTTCCGATAAATTTCTGTAATCTTTGATATCTTGATTCAAGTTGATTTCTTCTGGAATCCAGAAGTTATTCATAGCTTGTCTGTACCATTCACTTGTCCAAGAGTATTTTATGTTGTTAAAATCGTTCAAATTAGTAGTATTACCATTAATTATTTTTCTCTTTGATAATTCAATATCTCCGTATTCATTAAATAAACCACGTTTTTGTAATTCGTTCATTGCTCCTCCTTGATTTTTCATACCTATATTATATTCTATTTAAGAAAAAATCGATAGCCTCGATATATCCATCTGCTCCTTTTCCTTTGATAACTTTTTTTGCGAAAAATGATACATAAGAAAGTTTTCTGAAATCCTCTCTTTCATCTACATCTGATAGATGCACCTCAACTGTGTCTACATCTACAGCTTTCAATGCATCTAAAATGGCAACAGAAGTATGCGTGTATGCTGCAGGATTGATGATTATTCCATCTGCTTTTTGATATGCACTTTGAATAATATCCACGATTTCTCCCTCGTGATTTGATTGATAAAACTCTACGTCAATTTGATTTTTTGCGCAGTATAATTTTATCTTGGATTCAATGTCTTGTAATGTCAGCTTACCATAAATTTCAGGCTCTCTTATGCCAAGCATATTTAAATTGGGCCCATTAATAATATATAGTTTCATTGAAATCCTCCACGATTAATTTGGCAGTTGTTTTTGCGTTGTAATTGTTGAAATATTTATCGCTAAATCTTCGATACAAATAATTTCTGTTCTTTCTAATTTCACGCATAGTATTTGTTTTATAAATCGGCCTGTTTTTTCTGGATAGTTTACTGTTCGGTCTGTCAATCCAATAAACAACTGAATTTTGATGAAGATAATAAAAATTCTTCTTCACAGTTACAGCCCCTCCACCAGTTGCGATAACCAAGTTCTTTTCTTTGGAAAATTCTTCTAAAACTTCAGACTCTATTTTTCTGAAATATTTTTCGCCTTGTACTGCAAATATATCATTAATATTTCCATATCTTTGCGTGATGATTTTGTCGATATCCACAAGTTTCTTGTCAGTGTTTTTTGCGATAATTTTAGCAACTGTACTTTTACCACTTCCAGGCATTCCAACTAGTGCAATATTCATATTTTTCGTTCTAATTTTCTGTACGATATTTTCTACAACATCATCGTCTATTTTTTTAGAAGTAAAAATCTCACACGCTTTGACAGCTTGATACACCAGCATTCGCAAACCATTGTCGTTTGGAATTCTATGTCTATCGCAATCCATTAACAAAGAAGTTTTATTTGGATTATAAATCACATCAAACACAGCTTTTGGTCTGATTTTCCCTAATTTTATAACTGATTGCAAATTATTCGGATACATTCCCACTGGAGTTGCGTTAATTAAAACGTCACAGTTTTTGTAATAATCTACATCTTCAAACTTATGATCACCTTTTCGTGAAATCACTTTAATAGTTCTTGCTTGAAGTCTTTTCGCACATTCTATTGCAGTTTTGCTAGTCGCACCATCACCTAAAATCACGACTTCTTTACCTTTCAAATCGATAATACGGCTAATCATATACTCCATTCCGTCGATGTCGGTGTTATATCCTTTGATAGTATCAGAAAATTTAATCGTATTTACGCATCCGATTTTCTTCGCATCTTCACTCATTACATCCAAGTATTTTATGACGTCTTCCTTGTACGGAATAGTTACATTGATTCCATTGATATCCTTTCTTTTGAAAAATTTATCCAAATCATCTTCTTCAAAATATTCGTATTTATAGTATCCTAATAGTTCGTGAATTTCTTTGGAATAACTATGCTTTAAAGATTTTCCTAATAATCCGTATTTCATCTCAAATTATCCTGAATTTTTTTTGATTCTAGTAAAATTTTGGATTCAACTTCCTTTATATTGTCGCGGTATTTTAAATTTGTTTGTTCTATTTTTTCAAAAATTTCCTTTTCTCTCGATTTGTCTTCTGTTTCAATATTGTTTTTTGATTTAAAATCGCCAATTTCAGAACAAATCTCAAATCTTTTTTCTAATAACCTGGCGATTTCAGAATCAATTTTATCTATTTCTTTCCTAAATTTTTCCATCCGTACTCCTTTAACAAATCGTAAATCACAAATGCCGTAATAGATTCCATAACGCTTACGGCTCTGATACCAATGCTTGGATCGTGTCTTCCTTCAACAGTCAACATAGTGTTCGTCCTACTTCTCAAATCAACTGTATCTTGTGTTATTCCAATCGATGCTGGTGGTTTGAATGTAACTAAGGAAATTATAGGCATTCCCGTCGAAATTCCTCCCAGTATTCCACCGTTATAATTAGTTTTAGTTTTGATTTGCTCGTTTTCTATATAATAGCAGTCATTCACAACAGATGCATTTGATTTGTCGAATGATTTCCCCAAACCAAATTCAACCGATTTTACTGCTCCAATTCCAAAATAGCTTTGTGACAACCTAGATTCAATCGAATCAAAAAGTGTATCTCCAACTCCCGCTCTCAAATTATACACAACAGTTTCTACACTTGAGCCAACGGAATCTTTTCTATCTCTCAACTCTTCTATTATGTCATCTATTTTATCGATTATTTCATCATTTATTACTTCGATTTTTTTATTCTTCAAATAACTGTAGTCTGTAAATTCCAAATCATCAAATCGTTCATCTACAATATCGTCAAGTGAATACAAATGACTGAACACATAGATGTCGTGTTGCTTCAAGATTTCTTGTGCGATAAATCCTGCCACGTTAATTACTGCTGTCAATCTTCCAGAAAAATGTCCACTTCCGTTGATATCGTTGAAACCATTGTATCTAACAGTTGCTGGATAGTCTGCATGCGATGGCCTTGGCGTATTATAGATATTTGAATAATCTTTTGAGTGATGATCTGAGTTTTTAATCACAAAAGATAATGGAGCACCTGTTGTTGTATCGTTCAAAATCCCCGATACGAATTCAACTTCATCTGATTCTTTTCTAAGTGTCGTGTTGGATTTGCCGGGAGATCTTCTTTTCATGTGCGCTCTTAATTTCCCCTGGTCGATTTTGACTCCTGGATCAATTCCATCAATCACGCCACCAATCATTGAACCATGCGATTCTCCCCACACAGTTAACTTAACTAATTTACCTATCGATGACATCGCTGCGCAACCTTTCTAAATCTTCAAAAAAAGATGGATAAGATTTATTCACAGCTTCCCAATCTTTTATTTCTACTTCTTTCGTAATTACAGATGCTATCGCTGCTGCCATAACAATTCTGTGATCGTCAAAGGAATTTACAACTGTTGGTTTAATTTCTGATTTATAAATTATGAGATTATCTCCTTCTATCTCGCAGTTTACGCCGAATGATTTTAACATATCGTAAGTTGATTGAATTCTATCCGATTCTTTTAACCTCAATCTTTTAGCGTTTTTTAGCACCGATTTGTCGCATTTTTGAGACAAAACCACTGCCAAAATCACAAATAAATCTGGCGTTTGTGATATATCTATTTCGCAGTAACCTCTGTTGTTATTTATTTTTTCTAATAATTCGACAATTTTTCTGTCTGCTTGTACTGAGTCCATGTTTAAGTTCTGAACGTTTATATCTGCACCCAACTCATTTGCACACAAGAAAAACGCTGCGTTTGACCAGTCTCCTTCTACGATAATTTCTCCTGGTGATTTTAAAGCCCCTGGTTTTACGATGACTTTATCAAATAAAATCTCGGAATCTACTCCAAATAATCTCAAACATTCTTGTGTGATTTTGATATATCCAGTAGATTCAAGTTGTGATGTCAATTTGATTTCACAACCACCAATAAGTGGTGCAATCATCATAATCGCAGAAATGTATTGGCTGGACACATCTCCCGGAAATTCAAAATCAATTTTATGAAAAGTTCCATCAACTGTAAAAGGAAGTTTATCTTCACTAAAAGTAAGCCCCGATAATTTCAATTGATCCATCAATTCTTTTATCGGTCTATCTTGCAGTCTTCCACTACAATTGATGTTTGTCTTTTGTGATAAGAAACTAACCAACGGAAGCAAAAATCTCAAAGTTGAACCCGAATCATTTACATTGATATCGGACACAGCTTTTTGAAAAAACGAAGGATGAACTGTAACTTCATTTTCCTTTATGTCGATTTCTACTCCCAAATTTCTCAAACAATCAATAGTTGTCATTATATCGTTTGAAAATTCATTAATTATAATTGTTGTATCGGTATCTGCGACACTTGCCAAAATCAAAAACCTGTGCGCAAATGATTTGGAAGATATAGCCTCCACTGTTCCTTGTAAATTGTCCGTTTTAATCTTCATAAATATCCCTCAAAACCTTTTTGTAATCCGATTTGTTCATACTCAAAACCGTACAGTCTCCGATTTCTTCGGAAGCTATCAAACTAATCATGTCTTTTGTGTTTTTCTTATCGCGAAGGCTAACTTCATAGACATCTTCCTCAGAATAATCGTAATTATCATTCAAATTATACATTTTCAAAACTTCCAAGATTCTGTCGTAATCCTTGCTGTATTTTTTTGCCATACACTTCATTCCAAAAGCTACGGCATGTCCATGCATCACATTATAATCGGACAGTTTTTCGACAGCGTGTCCCAATGTGTGCCCGTAATTTAATAATCTTCTCAAATTTTCCTCCAATTTGTCTTGGAGCACGATATCTTTTTTAATGCTCACACAAATCTCCACAATTTCCGATAAATTGCTTTGTTTAGTGTATCTTTTAGAACTTATCATATCGAATAATTCTTCATCAAAACAAATCGCGTATTTGATAATTTCCCCGAAACCATCTTCAAACACGCAATCGTCTAAAGTTTTCAGCAAAAGTGGATCAATAATGCAAAGCTTTGGATCCTTGAACGCTCCAATTAAGTTTTTACCAGTTGGCAAATCAATCCCTGTTTTGGAGCCCACTGATGAATCTACCATCGACAAAACAGTTGTAGGAATTTGAATGAAATCAATCCCACGCATAAAAGTCGCAGCTACAAAACCAGCCAAATCTCCAACGACTCCTCCACCAAAAGCAATCACAGTATCATCTCTGTGATAAGACATACTCATGTAAGTCATTATTTTTTCGTACTCTGATAAACTTTTGGAAGATTCTCCCGGTTTTATAACGTAAAATTCATGTTCAATCTCCAATTCATCTAATAAAATATCCAATGTTTTGTGATGATACCTATCTACATTTTCATCGGTAATAATAATCGCCTTTGATTTTATGAAATTGTTCAAATAATCGCGTGATTGATTCAGAGCATCAAGACCAACTATTAGATCGTAATTTTTGACATTTATTACTGAATACATTGCCTTAATTTCCTTACTTTTCTCATTATAGTTCTAAATCTTTCGCAAGTGACAGATTGCGGCCCGTCGCTTAGCGCATTTTCTGGATCGTTGTGCACTTCAATCATAAGTCCGTCGCAACCTGCCGCAGTCGATGCAAGTGATAGCGGTTCTATCAAAGTGTATTTACCACTTGCGTGTGATGGATCCATTATAATAGGAAGTTGTGACAATTCCTTCATCACAGAAATAGCTGAAATATCCAATGTATTTCTAGTGTAATTTTCAAAAGTTCGAATTCCTCTCTCACACAATACGACATTTTCGTTGCCACCAGTCATAATGTACTCTGCGCTCATTATCCATTCCTTGTAAGTCGCACTCAAACCTCTCTTTAGTAAAATTGGCTTGTCTGAATGTCCCAGCTCTTTAAGCAAAGAATAATTTTGCATATTTCTAGCTCCAACTTGCAACATATCGACATCGTTGAAATAATCCAAATCAGACAAATCCATTATCTCTGTAATAATTGGAAGTCCAGTTTCTTTTTTTGCTTGGATTAACAAATCAATTCCCTTTTTACCTAATCCTTGAAAAGCATAAGGCGAAGATCTAGGCTTAAAAGCTCCGCCTCTAAGGATATTTGCTCCGTTTTCCTTCACGCTTTTAGCAATAGTAATAATCTGTTCCTCGCTCTCAACAGAACATGGCCCTGCCATAACGCAAAAATTTCCATCACCTATTTTTACACCATCGACATCGACAATTTTAGGTTGTGGATGGTATTTCTTGTTTGCCTTACTGAAAGGTTCTTCTATTCTAATAACCTTGTCCACAATATCAAAGCGCGATATTAACTTCTCATCAATGCTTGAAGTATCTCCTATTAAAGAAATAATCGTGTATCTATCGCCAATAGTCTCATCGACTCTGACTTTTTGTTCATTTAAAAAATCTATTAATTTTTTTACTTCCTTTTCGTTAGGATTTCTTTTTAATTTTACAATCATAATTTTCTCCGATAATCTTATTCTATTAATAGTATATCAAAACTTGAAAATTTAGTATAATATAAGTAGAGAAATTTAGAAAGAGTGATAATATGATAGAATCAAACGATTGGCTACTAAAACAAATCAATGTGGTCAGTGAATTTTTGCAAAAATTATTTACAGATATGGAAACAAATAGAAAATTAAATGAGAATGAACAATACCAAAAAGATTCGTTCGAATTTGAAAGATTGTTGGAAAATCTAATTGAAGAAGATAGAATAAACGATGCTGAAAATATTTTGTTTGAAAAGCTAGAAACAAATAATTTAATGTATGCCACAATCGCAACGAGATTTTATGACAAATTAAAAGGACTTTCGGATGAAAAACTTCAAAAATCAAACTATAGTCGTGACGAAATCCTACAAGGATTAAACGATATGTGTGATATATTTGGTTTGGAAATATTTAAGGGATAAAAAAACTGGTTTTTATAAACCAGTTTTTTAATCGTATGATCTTTGCCATATATCTCTAATTTTTTGCATTATATCGCGGTCAACTCTCTTAGGATATTCATATCCCAGAAGCTCTGCCACATGAAGTCCTTGTTTTCTAAAAAGATCACACGATTTGAACAATGTACTCCACAAATTTTCTAATTCTGGTAGTGGATATGTTTGCAAATATCTTTCATAATGATCTTTTGGAAGATAAGTCTTGATGTATTCGTAGTTGTATCCTATATTAACATTGAAGTCGTAATTACTACCAATATAGAAACCCGTCATTTTATCTACATTTTCTCTGACATGATAAAACATTTGAATGGCGTAGATTTCTTCTTTTCTGTACAGGCCTTTCGCAACATTTAACGAATTGATAAACATCTGATTGACTAGTGATTCAAATTCATGCTTAGTTGGCTTTAATTGTCTGAAAAAAACATCTGATTTTGTGCTATTGCCTACCAAAACTTGGTCTTTGTCTACCAAAATTTCCGCTTGGCTATCTTCATTAATATATGCTTGCATCGTGTTTTCCTTAATGAAAAATATTCTAATTTTAGAAATATCATTAAGCACTATAGTGTAGCTGATATTGTGTGGATTAATTTTATTTGTGTAAGTAAATTTGTCAGATTTCTCTAACATCAATACATCCCCAAATAAACTTTCAATGAAGTGTGAATCCTTAAACTTTTCAAGATCACTTACTCCGAAAACAAAGTGATAATCAGTATTTTCGTCCTTTTTTAACGAAGGATTAAGTCTTCTTCCCGTTTCTATTAGACTTCTAACTTCTTCATTTTCTTTTGAAAATTCTATTACTGTATTTTTAATATTATTAACCATTCAAATCACCTATCATCTTGATTAATCACATATTCGTAAACATCAGTCGGTTTATTTGCAATAAATACCGCATTTTCATATTCATCTGCATTTCCAAATCCATATTCTGCTGCTATTGCTTTAATATTGTTAAGTCTTGCCCCTTCAATATCGTGATGTCTGTCTCCAACCATTATCGATTCTTCTGGATTTATACCAGTTTTATCTATCAAATAGGCTATCACATCTTCCTTCTCTACTCTTGATTGATCCATAGTCGCACCAGCAGTATATGAAAAATATTTCAACAAATTATTATCTGATAAAATTTTCCTAGCTGATGATTCAACTTTACTTGTAGCCAAATAAATTTTATATCCATTATCATAAAATTTGCGTATAGTTTCTACAATTCCATCGTAAAGTTCCATTTCTTTCATACCTTTTTTGAAATAATAATCCCTGAAATCTTCAATTCTTTCTTTGGATTCAGTTTCACTAAATCCCAACTCCATGTAACTGTCTTTCAAAGGTGGCCCTATAAAAGATATGAGCTTACTTTCATCGTATTTGAAATTTATTTTATCCAAACTAAACTTAACAGCATTTACAATTCCCTCATAAGAATTTGTAATAGTACCATCAAGGTCAAATATTATATTCTTAATCATAATTCTCCTCTCAATTTATTATACCATAGCAAATTTACTATGGTGTAATTATAGATTAATTTTAACACCACTGATTATTTTATCATATATTTGTTTTATTGTTTGAATTTTGGGCAAAACAAAACCCCGCACTTGGCGGGGAATATAATTTATTTTGTCATTCCTGTAGAATCTATATTTCTAACTTGTGCTTCGTCATCTAATCTCTTGTCCATTTCAGCTTCAGCTGTTGTTTCTTCAACATTTTCTTGAACTTCAGATTGTGGTGTACGTTGAAGTTTTTTATCTTGTTCTTTCATAGCTCTTATACCTTCGTCCAATCCTTTATCGAATAAGTGACAAGCTACAAAGTGTTTATCAGCAATTTCTTGTAGAACTGGTCTATCAGTTTTACAAATCTCCATTGCGTAGTTACATCTTGTACAGAATTTACATCCTTCTGGTGCGTTAATTGGTGAAGGAATTTCACCTTGTAATTTAACACGTCCTTCGCTTGATACATTTGGATCTGGAATAGGAATAGCAGAAATCAATGCTTTAGTGTAAGGATGAAGTGGTTGATTATAAATCTTAGTGTTTGAAGATACTTCTACCATACTACCCAAATACATTACGCCTATTCTATCAGAAATGTGTTTTACCATTGATAAATCGTGAGAAATAAACAAATAAGTTAATTTCTTTTCTCTTTGTAATTCAATAAGTAAGTTTACTACTTGCGCTTGAATACTTACATCAAGGGCTGAGATAGGTTCATCACATACGATAAATTCAGGTTCTACCGCTAAAGCTCTGGCAATACCAATTCTTTGTCTTTGTCCACCAGATAATTCGTGTGGGAATCTCGCTCCGTGTTCAGCGTTAAGTCCTACAGTTTTTAGCAATTCTGTAATTCTATTTTGGACATCTTTTTCTTTCATTTCAGGGAAGTGAACTCTGATACCTTCTCCAATGATATCCCCTATTGTCATCTTAGAGTCTAGAGATGAGTAAGGGTCTTGGAAAATCATTTGAGCTTTTTTCTTGAAATCTTGTTTTTCTTTACCGCTCAATTTTGAAGTATCTTTTCCTTCATATATAACTTTACCATTTGTAGGTTCGTATAAGTTAATAACAGTTCTACCACATGTAGTTTTACCGCATCCAGATTCTCCTACAAGTCCGAAAGTTTCCCCTTTATATATTTTTAGATTTATATTTTCAACAGCTTTTAAAGTCTTGTTCTTACCAACTTTGAAAAACTTATCTAAGTTTTCTAAATCAACAAGCACTTCTCTGTTTGAATAATCTATGTTTTTATCTTTAATAACTTTAGTTTCTGACATAATTCACTCCTAATAAGGTCTTTCAACTTTTGGTGCTTGCTCATGTGTCAACCAACATCTGCAAACATGATGTTCTGAGTATCTTGTTTCAGGTGGTTTCTTTTCTCTACAAATTTGCATTGCATAATCACATCTTGCCGCAAATGGACATCCTGGAATTTCCATCAATAAGTCTGGTGGTGTTCCACCTAATGAATACAATTCATTATCCTTTGAAGAGTCAAGTCTTGGAACGCTCATCAATAATGCCCATGTGTATGGGTGATGTGCATCTTTAAATATTTCTTGTACTGTACCAGTTTCCATTATTTCACCGGCATACATTACTTGAATTCTGTCGGCAAAGTCAGCTACTACACCTAAATCGTGAGTTACCAATACTATAGAAGTGTTTTTAGTATCTCTTAATTCTCTCATCAAATCCAAGATTTGCGCTTGAATTGTTACATCAAGTGCTGTAGTTGGTTCGTCAGCTAAAATAACATTAGGGTTACAAGCCAATGCTATGGCAATCATAACTCTTTGTCTCATACCACCTGATAATTCGTGAGGATATTGTTTAACACGTTCTTCAGCATTAGGAATATTTACAGTCTTTAATAACTTAATAGCTTCTTTTTTAGCTTCATCTTTTGATAAATCAGTGTGTAACAAAAGTGATTCTGTAATTTGCTTACCAATTTTCATAGTTGGGTTAAGAGATGTCATAGGGTCTTGGAATATCATTGATACATCAGATCCCTTGTATTGTCTCAATCTCTTTTTATCCATTTTAAGGACTTGTTCATCCATATATTTAATTGAAGAAGGTTCCTTGATAACTGCTGATTGAGGTAAAATTTGAAGTATAGATTTACTTACTACTGTTTTACCACATCCAGATTCCCCTACTAAAGCTAAGGCTTCCCCATCGTAGATATCAAAGCTTACTCCTCTTACAGCCTTTACTTCACCGGCATAAGTATTGAAAGATACATTAAGATTATCTATTTCTATTACTTTTGGTCTGTTAGTGTAATCTTTAGCTACTCTAGCAGTTCTAGTGAGTTCTTCTGATAAATTTTGTTTTTCATTCATATTATTTTCTTCGTTAACTTTATCTTCTACAACTTCAGAGGAAACAAACTTAGTTGTAGTTTCAATCTCATTGTTTTCGTTTACAACTGTTTCTTCAATTAAAGTTTCTTCTGAAAGTTTTTTTTCTTTTTTTAATGCGTCTACATCTTTGTATTTATTCTTGCTCATGTTTTTTCCTCCTACTGTCTAAGGTTAGGGTCAAGCGCATCTCTCAAACCATCACCTAACAAAGTAAATGAAAGCATTGTTAACCCGATCATTAGAGCTGGGAAAAACAATTGATAAGGATAAAATTGGAATACTTGTTGTGCTTGTGAACACATAAGTCCCCAAGAAGTTTCTGGAGGTTGTACACCAAGTCCTAAGTAACTTAAGAAGGCTTCACCGAAAATATATCCTGGAATATCAAATGAAATTGATACAAGTATTACGTTCAAAGTATTTGGAATAAGGTGTTTTATAATGATATCTTTGTTACTTACTCCCAATACACGAGCTGCCATGATATAATCTTGTTCTTTTAATGAAAGAATTTGACCTCTTACAAGTCTTGCAAGTCCACACCATCCTGTGATAGTCATGGCCAAAATAAGTGTTCCTACACCATTTGAATTTAAAGCTAATCTTAAAATGATTACTAATAAAAGGTAAGGTATAGAAATTAATATTTCTACAATTCTCATCATTATTGTATCAACTCTTCCACCAAAGAACGCAGAAGCTGCACCATAAATAGAACCAATTACAGTACCAATAATAGCACCTGCAAGACCTATTATGATGGAAATTCTACCACCTCTCCAAATTCTTGTGAATATATCTCTTCCAAGTTCGTCAGTACCAAACCAGAATTTTGAGCTTGGTGTTAAGTTAATTTCTCCCACTAATTCTTCATGAGAATATCCAGTTAACATCGGTCCGATGATAACCATTACAATTAAAAATACTAATATAATGAACGCAACTAAAGCTGCCTTGTTTTCTTTAAATCTTCTCCAAGCGTCAGACCAGTATGTAACTACAGGTCTTGCTATAAATTCAGATGTTCTATCTTCCTCTGAAAGTCTTTGAAATTTGCTTTGATCTATTTTTTCCATACTAATCCCCTAATCTACAATTTTAATTCTTGGATCTGCTATTCCGTATAATATATCTACAACTAATTGAGAGACTAAGAACAAAAATGCATAGAAAATTGTTGTACCTATAATCATAGGATAATCTCTGGCAGTTATAGAGTTTACAAAGTAACTTCCTAAACCTGGTATAGAATACATATTTTCAATAATGAAAGATCCTGTAAAAATACCAACGATTTGTGGAGCTATAATTGTTATGATAGGAAGTATAGCATTTCTGAATACGTGTTTTCTGATTACGTTGAAGCCTGATACACCTTTTGCTTTTGCAGTAAGTATGTAGTCTTCGTTTAAAACTTCCAATACATTACTTCTCATATATCTAGCATAAGTGGCTATTGAACCAAAACATAATGCGATAGATGGTAGTATTGTATACTTGATTTCGTCTCCATATCCTGAAGTTGGAAACCAATTTAGTTTTACTGCGAAAGCGTATTGTAAAAGAGCCCCCAAGATAAATACAGGTATAGTAATACCCAAAATAGCCAATACACTGATAATATAATCTGGCACTTTACCCCTGTTTAAGGCCGCAAGAATACCAAAGATAATACCAATTGTAATACCTATTACCATGGCTTGTCCACCGATTCTTCCAGATACTGGAGCGGTTTGAGCTATAGTAGTCTTAACTTCTCTACCTGGATATTTGTATGAAGCACCTAAGTCTCCGTGTAATGCATTTTTTAAAAATATTGCATATTGTGTTGATACTGGTTTATCCAAACCGTATCTAGCTTTGTAGTTTTTGATTGTTTGCTCTGGAAGAGTTTTACCCATAGCAGACAACGGATCCCCTTGAATGTTATGCATCAAGAAGAATGTTGCTGTTGTGATTACAAATAATGTAAGCACCATGTACAAGATTCTCTTTATAAGATATTTTAACATGAGTCCTCCTATATACACAATTAGTAGGCTGTTACAAATAATTTGTAACAGCCTGCCATTTGCTACTAGTTATTTTATTTTTTTTCTAAATAAGTGTCTTTGTATCCTGCTGTTGAGAATTGGTTTAAGTTAATATGTTTTACATAATCTTGATAATACATATTTTCAGAAATAGATATAATTGGAATAATAACTGTTTCATCAGCTAAGATTTGTTCAGCTTTCTTATACAATTCTACTTGCTTGTTTTCGTCTTTTTCTTTGGCAGCGTCTCTGATTAATTTATCATATTCATCGCTCTTCCAACCAGTTCTAACTGCGTTAGCACTTGAAGTGAATAAAGACATCATTGCTGATGGGTGGTTGTAGTCAGCAGACCATGCTAAATAACCCATTTGGTAATTACCTTTATTGATTTTACCAGAAAGGATAGCCCATTCCATCATTTCCAATTTAACTTTTACGCCAAGTTTGTTTTGGAAGTTTTGTTGGAAATATTCACCACGTTTTTTTAATTCTGGTGAGTTAGTCATAATCAAACTTACTTCTAATTTAGATGGATCTGGATCCATTCCCAATTCTTTAAGACCTTCAGATAATAAAGCTTTAGGATCGCCTAATTTGTCAGCCATTTCTTTAACAGGATTACCTGCCATTTCTCTATACTTCAATTCGTTAATTGTGATAGCTTTTGGTACCCAGAAATAAGCTGGATCTGCTTTTCCTTTAAGAACTGTTTCGTTGAAACCTTCTCTGTCTAAAGCGATGTTGAATGCTTGTCTAACTTTTTTGTTCTTGAATACTTCATCTTTGTGGTTAACTGCGAAGTAGTCAATTGCAGGAATGTCAATTTTTTGTGTCTTAGTTCCTTCTCTCTTATCGAACTTAGAAGTCCATTCTGGTTTGTTTGTACTTACACTCATGATTTCTCCAGATTGGAAAGCATTCATTCGAGTGTTTTCATCTGTTAATACTCTGATGTTTACTTTTTCTAACTTAACTTTATCTTTGTTCCAGTAGTCTGGGTTCTTTTCAAGAACTAATTTAGAGTTGTGACTCCATTCAGTTAATTTGAATGGTCCGCAACCTACGATTGTGTTAGATTCTGACCCGAATTGTTCACCTTGTTTTTCAACTATGTCTTTTCTTTGTGGGAACATTACTCTAAAAGGAACAATATTGATGAAGTATTGTGCTGGTGCACCTAATTTGACTTCCAATGTTTTGTCGTCAAGTGCTTTAACTCCTAATGTATCCAATGGAGCTTTTCCTGAGTTAACTTCTTGGAAATTAGCTATATCAGCTAATAAGAATGAAGAACCTGAACCTGTTTTAGGGTCTGCAGTTCTTTTAATACCATATTCAAAGTCTTTAGCAGTTAATGGTTGACCATCATCCCATTTCAAGCCGTCACGTATTGTGAATGTATAAGTCATAGCATCTTCAGATACTTTCCATTCTGATGCTGCTGCTGCTTCTGGCTTTAATGTTAAATCGTCGTTTTGTACTAATCTGATAAGTGGTTCATATACGTTATTTACGATTATATTACCATAAGTGTCACTACCTTTTTGAGCATCGATAGATTCAGGATCAGCAGCTACGAAAGTATTGTATACTGTGTTTTCTCCTTTTGCTCCACCTTTTGATCCTCCATTTCCACATGCTGTACCAGCAACCATAAGGCCGGCTAACATCAAGGCAACAAACCTTTTCTTGTTTCTCATTTACAATTCCTCCTTAAATATTTTAATCATATGAGAAAATCCGAATTAATCGTGAATGTGTAATTAAAATAAATAAGTACTACTATTCACGTTTTTCGTAATTTCATTATAACATGAATTTATGAAAATGATAACATAATCATAGTTTTTTCAAAATATTTTAATATTAGATTGTTATTTTATTGTCCGACTCAGATTATTTTTAAAATTTTTCGTTTTGATTTGTCTTTGCTTAATTGTAAACATTTCGCAATAATCACTATTTTATTGAAATATCGTGTTCATAAATCTATAACTTGATATTATTTATCACACTTGTTCTGAGTGAAATATTTTTACATTTTTTTCTTCATTTTTTTATGTTTTTTTGTGTTAAAAGATTAATAAACGGATTTAAACAAATAAAAGATTAGATATTTTAGGTATTTACACCACAAAAGTATTTAGTAGTTTTTTCTAAATCATTGTAACTTTTTTGTAATATTTTATTATTTTTAAAAAACCCCTATTAAAAAAGCGACCATTTAATGTCGCAAATTTATAAATCATTTATCAATTCATCTACCATGTGATCTTCAGTAGACCAGGATGTACAAATTCTTACATTTATGTAATCATCTGTTTTGTAGTTTTCACAAAAATTATATTTGTGTTTTAATTTGTGATATCTTTCATAATCCATATTTACGAATATTGTGTTGGTTGTAGATTGAGTAGCTAACACATAGTTTTGTTCTTTTAATCTTTGTCTGATTCTATCAGCCTGTTCATCTGCTTTTTCTGCTAATTTGAATATCAAATCGTCAGTAAATAATTCTCTAAATTGAATTCCCAAAAATCTCGATTTGGCAATCAACATTCCAGATCCTTTGATATAGTTTTTAAAATGAAGCTTGAAGTCATCGTTGTTTAAAATTAACGCTTCTCCAAACATAGCCCCACATTTTGTGCCACCTACGTATGTTGCATCGACAATATCGCAAATTTCTTTTAATGTTAAATCATTGTTTTTTGCGGCTAATGCATACGCAAGTCTTGCACCATCCATGAATAAATACAGTCCATGTTTATCGCAGACTTTTTTTATTTCCATAAGTCTTTCTTTAGTGTAGATTGTTCCAGATTCCGATGAATTGGTTATGTAAACCATTTTGGGAATTGGTTTGTGAAAATATGCAGGATCGTTCATTCTTTCTGAGACGAACTTGTCTATTACTTCTGGAATCAAAAGTCCATCTTCATCTTCTACAATTTCAATCTTGTGTCCAATATCCTCGATAGCCCCTGTTTCTAATGTATTAATGTGCGAATTATCACATGCGATAACACTTTCGAAGGGTCTTAGCGATGTTTTGATAACAAGTTTGTTACAAGCTGTTGATCCATGTAAGAAGTAAACGTCTTGATCAGAAATCTTTTTTTTGATAAGTTCTTCTGCTTGATGAGTGTATTCATCGTTGCAATATCCTTGTTGTTGAACCATGTTGGTTTCTTCAAGTGCTTTTATGATATTTGGATGAACTCCTTCTAGATAATCACAGTTAAAATTATACATAATTTTCTCCTCAATTGACAATAATTAATTTGTTAAAATACAGATTTATTATAACACCTGAAAATTTTTTGTAAAGAATATTATTCACTTATTTTGTGTATAAACATTTGATGTAATATGTCATTTTTTGTCCATTGTCATAAACACATTCAGCTCTTTCAAGTATCGTCTTGTATTTACGATTGTTAATTACACCTTCATCTTTTATCAAATTGTCAGGGTCTTCTGTGTTAATATCAGGACCTTGTAGATCCCACAATTCTTCTAATCTGTTATTAAATATATCTATGTTGAATCTGCCAATTGTTTCATTTTTGTATTTTATAACAACAATATTTGATTTTTTGGAAAACGTAACATTTTGATTTCCTAAATTTTCGATATTTTGTGTGTTGGAATCGTATTGAAATTGAATATTTTCCAATAAACGGTCGTAGTTCGTCGTTTCAATTTCCAACCTATCATTGACAAAGGATCTGATTTGTCCGTATAGCGACTCAAATTCGTCTCCTCTGAATCCAAATACACGATTCATATCCTCCTGTGAAGTTGTAAATTTATCATCCAAATAAGGAAGTTCTTTTGTGCTATGTTTGACTACAAAATAGTCAAGTTTGTCTTTTATTTCCTTTATTTTAGCTGGATTTACATTGTTTTGAGATTTTATTTTGCCATCGATAAGCAGATTTTCTTCAACTAGCATTTTTTCTAATTTGGCTTTTTGGTCTATTCTACTGATATTATATGCAGAAAGAGGTCCCACAGAAGAAATCAGTGCCAATATCAAAAACGTTGTCGGTATCGTGATGTATGTCTTCTTGTTGAAGAATAAATAGTAAATCATCGATATTACGATAAAAACTCCGCCAATCACTACCATATATCTTCCTTCTGTTATTCCGTAATATGAAATTCTGATTCCTATTGAGTAAAACATCATAACTGAAAGTATCAATAATATTATAGGTTGAATTTTATTGTAAACATTTATGAATTTGTCTTCTACAGTTTTTGATATGAACAAGACAACTACTGAAAGCAATCCATACCACAAAATAAGATTTGTGATTATATTGTTAGGTATCGCCTTTAACACTACTACCTTTATTATATATAGAAGTAAAATAAAACCGTATATCAAAAATATCGGAGCAATAATTCTCGTAAATAAAAACTTAAAAGGCAAAAGCCATTTGATTTTTAGATTTTCGTCACTATATTTCAATGGAAATTTGGATAAAATTATAGATGCATTTAGTAATAGAAAAATTACCGCTACACATGATACTATGACATTGCTAAGATTAAATTGTAGTTTAAACAGTTCCTTTGTCGTGAACAAAATGGCAACAATTCCAATAAAAATCGTCACGCAATAAATCAACGATTCTATTATTGATAAAACTATTTTAACTGCGTAATCAGCATAGTCATTTCTCTTATTAAAATGTCCTGCGACAAACATTCCAACAAAAAGCGTAACAAATAATCCAATCTGAGTGATTTGATTTCTAAGAACAAATGATTTGTCTACTTTTATTATTAGAAAATAGCATGCTAATCCCATAATCGATGAAACAATTGTATATACCAAAGCTTTTTTGCCCTTGGTGATTTCTATGTTTTTGTCAGTGATTATTAGCTTTACAATCATGTAACTCATCGCAAAGTAGAGCGAAGAAATAAGTAAATCAGCTGTTAAAGTGCTATTCAATGCACCTATTTCAATATACCATATCCCCATAATTGCAAATATAGTAGCGACAAATATGGAAAACAAAACCATTGGATATAGCTTTATTGTATTCTTTAAGTTTTTAAGTTTCGATTTAAAAATATCTAACCTCATAATTTCCTCCTGCTTTTCTCTTATTATATCACTATAAATATCTTAAAAATCGCTTAAAAACATTTGTTGCAATTTCGTAAACATTGCTCAAATATTTACAGAAGGTTTGTGATTTTGTTCCAAATCTAATAAATACTTTTTCTTTTCTATTCCAAATTTATATCCAGTAAGCGTATTGTTTTTTCCGATCACTCTGTGACAAGGTACTAAAATCATCAACTCATTTGAGCCAACAGCTCTTCCAACTGCTCTTGCAGATGTTTTAACGTTGTAGATTTCTTCGTATTTTTCTTTGATGTCGGTGTATGTTGCAGTCATTCCATACGGAATTTCACATACTAACTTCAATATCTTAGTTGCATAATCTGATTTGTCGATTAATATATCGTCAAATTGCCCTGTAATCTTACCCGAAAAATAATCGTCCAAATAATTCTTACATTTTTCAATTATTTCATCAGTCCCCTGTTCTACAAAAAAATCTGTGAATTCACATTTTGTTATATTTTTTCCGTCACTTTCGATAAGAATATTTCCTATTTTTGATTTATAAATACCTCTCATATAAAAAAGGCTCGGATTATTCCGAGCCATCTCCTTTATTTTACATTTAAACTTTTGATGAAGTTGGTAAATAATATGGACAATATAAGTGCTATTACTCCAACTCCCAAATAGATATACATGTTAAGTCCACTAAATAATTTGAATGCTGATATTAAATATTCTGAGAAGAACACATTCAAAGCAATAACAATCGCAGTAAATAATATGAATATTTTCACTGCTCCGAATTTGTACGCTAGGAATATCAATGAATTCAATGCAAGGCTACACACTGATGTGATTACAAAAACTATTGGCATATATGACAACAATGAACCTTTTGTGAACACTCCCATCTTGTCGTAATAAATTTCGATGTTTCTAGCATGTAAAAATCCCGATAAAATTCTCGTTAGATAAATTACACCAATTATAATTGCAAATACCAACACCACGTTGAAAATTCTTTCAAAAATCGTAGCTTTTTTGATTTGTTTTCTATGATAAGATGATTCGATGTTCATTCCAAAATCTTGGAAATAATCCTTACTCGCTACCAATAAAAAGTAGAAAGTGTTGAATAAAAACATCGGCACAACGTATGTGAATAGTGGAAGTTTCCCAAAATCGAATTTCCATATATTAAAGTAGGAAAGTCCTCCAATGATTGCTAATATCACAACAGATATAAGAAGAGTGTAAAATGCGTATGCCAAACTATTCGACAACTTCTGTTTTAACAGTCTTTTCATAATTTCCCTCCTCAATCATGGTAATTAATTCGTCTAATGGCAATTGTTTGATTACACAGCCGTTATTTTCAAGTAAAAGTCGTTCATCTTCGTTGATTTCATCGAACATTTTGATTTCATCTTCTAATCCATCAGAGGTTCTCGTCAATATACTCTTGTAATTCATAGCAGCGATGATCTCCTTAGGTCCACGAACCACATTTGCTTTTGTTAGTATGTTGTGCTTAGAATCCTTGAATTTAACTCTACCATCTTGCATCAACACCAAGTAATCAAAAAATACTTCCTCCGCAATTGGAGCTGAGATCAATATTGTGTTCCTGATTAATTCTTGACGTTTTTTCATTATATCTATAAATTCCAAAGAAAGTTTTTTGTCTACTATTTCAAAATTTTTCAGTAATACTATCTTTTTATTCGTAGCAAGTGCCGCAGTCATAAGTACGATGTTGCAGTAATCCTCTTTCAAATCCTCTAATCGTGCAAATTCATCAATCGCAAATCCTTTTAGCACAGAATCCACAAATTCTTCGTCAAAATAAGGATCCAACTTCTTTTTTAATTTGAGATACTTCTTCACATTCATTGATGAGTTATAATCTTGTAAAAATGTTGAAAATTCAACCTCATTAGTTAGTTTTGGATTCTTTAGGACGTTTTCTTTTTCCTCAAAACCATACAAGAATTCTCCATTGTATTTAGTCGTAAAAGAACCCAAAATATCAAACAATTCCTCAATGTTTTTGTCGTGACCTGTAAACAAATATATGTAACCTTCTTCTATTTCAAGGCTACAATCCAAGTCTATTTTTTTTAATCTTCTTTTTTTGTTTATGTTATCTATTGTATACATAAATTCTCCTATTTAAATCTCGAATGAGACAACCTACTCGCCGCAGCCGCTGCAATCGCAGCTACAATATCGTCCAAAAACGTGTTAACGCAATCAGTTTTCTCCACATCTAACTCTTTGATAATTCCGATTTTTTCCTTATCCAAATACCCGAAATTAGTAAATCCGATTGAGCCATACACATTGATTATAGACAAAGCTAACACTTCATCAATTCCATAAAGTCCTTCATCCGATTCGATAATTTTTTGAATAGGATCATCAAATAATTTCTTATCACAAGCTTTGTCGATCGCAATTCCTGTTAACACGCATTGCAACACTTCTCTTTTTTCTAAAACTTTCTCCACGTTTTCAGTGCACAATTGCATCGTCAAATTCGGATAATATTTATCTTGTAAAGTGAACACTATTTTTGAAATATCTTCTATCTCAACGCCTCTTTCTTGTAATTGGCGAATCGTAATCTCTTTCAATTCTTGAATAGTATAAGGATATTCAGAAACTTTTTTTCTACCCATGTTACCTCCTAAAAATGTATCTATACTATATTTTACCCAAAATTCAAGCGTTTTACTCTAATTTGTCGGTAATTTTCTTTTATAATATATAACTTTTACTTTATCTCCAATTTCATTTTTGAAATCATTGTTAAGCATATAAGAATCGATAGTTTTATCATCTAATTGTATCAAAACTTTTACGCTTGAGCCTTGGAACACAATATCCTTGATAATACCATCTTCTCCTTGTTCTGAAATTTTTACTTCTTCTGGTCTGACGTAATATCCTTCAAAAATATTTTTATCACCGATAAAATTCAACACGAAATTATTTTTCGGATTTTTGTAAATATCTAAAGGATAGGAATGTTGTTCGATTTTACCTTTGTTCATTAAAATAATATCATCTGCTAACTCAAAAGCTTCGTTTTGATCGTGTGTTACGAAAATCATGGTAGTTCCTAAATTTTTTTGAATATTTTTGATTAACAATCTCATGCTAACTCTCAATTTTTGATCCAAATTGCTGAGAGGTTCATCTAATAGCAAAAGTTTTGGACTCAAAACCAAAGACCTTGCAAGGGCAACTCTTTGTTTTTGTCCACCTGATAATTCGTCAATCATTTTTTTCTCGTGACCTTTTAATCCAACAAGCTCAATCATTTCGTTAACCTTTTTTTCGATAGTTGTTTTGTCTATATTTTTGAATTTTAAACCATAGGCAACATTTTTGAACACATTCATGTGATAGAAAAGTCCATACGATTGGAATACTGTAGTTATGTCTCTTTTTTCGGCAGTGAGATTTGTGATATCTTCTCCATCTAGAATAATTTGTCCTGAATTCGGCTTCACAAAACCACCAATCATGTTCAAAATCGTACTTTTCCCGCAACCAGAAGGTCCCAAAATACACAGCATTTTCCCTTTTTCTAATTCAAATTCAACATTATCCACAACAGTTTTATCTTCGTAAATTTTCGTAAGGTTTTTTACACTTAAAATCATTTTCTATCTCCTATCTTTGTCGCCAAATAATATACACCATTTACAACAAGACATATCAAAATTATTATTAAAGCAATTACAGAACCAATATTGTAATTACCACTGTTTATAACATCAAACATAACAAGTGTTAAAACTTTTTGTCCTGGATAAACCAAGAAAATAATCGAACCAATTGTCGTCATTGTCGCAGTAAACGCATTGATGAATGTAACAGTGAAGCCTTTTTTAGTTAGTGGAAGCACGATATCTTTAAATACATAAATGAAATTGGCACCCAAATCCTGTGCAGAATTGATTTCATCTTCGCTGATTGATAAAACATGACTATTCATAACTTTTGTCGAAAAAGGCATTTGCTTGAACAAAACATTCAACACTACAATTGCGCTAGTTCCAACCAACATCAATGGTTTGTGATTAAATGCCAACAAATAACCTAGACCGAAGAATGTTCCCGGCAAAATATAAGGCAAATTTGAAATATAATCTGCGACTTTAATTACCTTGCTCTTTTTGATTATCGAGTAATAAGCCATCAACAAACCAATCATACTTCCAAAAAATGCACTAATCAAAGAGTACACAATACTTCTTGTTATAGTGTTTGTTATGTACGATTTGGAATTTCTGAAGTTTTCAAAAGTAAATGTGAGTTCGTTGTTTTTCATTTTCGTAAATGCTGACAAAATAATTGACGCATATTGAATCACAAGCCAACTCAATAAAAACACACTGACAACACACAAGAAATAAAAAACAGCAGATTTTTTGTCCATAATCGCACTTTGTGAAGAATTAGAATTCACATTGCTTTTTCTCATAGACTTCGAATAAATGATAAACATAATAACAGAAGGAATCAGAATCATTATGTTGATAACTGCCGCAGTTTTAATATCTCCTTTGCTAATGACCGACATGTATCCTTCACTGGCTAGAACGTTAAACTTACCACCTATAATTGCAGGAGTTCCAAAATCCGCAATTGAACGAATAAATGTGAGGAAAAACACAGAAATCAATGTATTTTTTAATTGTGGAATTAAAATATCGATTACTACATGATTCGTATTCGCTCCCAAATCAATTGCTGAATTGATAGAAGCTGTATCCAAATTATTCAGATAAGATATTACCATTAAACAACTCAACGACAAAAATCCCAAAGTTTCCATTAATACAATTCCCGTCATTCCATAAGGATTTGTGTTTAATTTCAACAAATTGTACGTGATGAACCCTCTTCTACCGAATAAATTTATGTAAGACAAACTTGTTACAAAAGGAGGCGAAATCATCGTCACCAATAAAATTGCATTGATGATTTTTTGATGGATTTTACCACTCAAAAAGCAATACAATCCAATTATTGCAGAAAAAACAGTCGTTAAAACCGATACAATAAAACCAACAGTAATTGAATTCACAAACAGATTTTTGTTCTCTTTAAATACATTTAATATAAAATCTATTGAATTGCCTCCATCTGCAGTGAATGCTTCTTTAAATACATACAAAAATGGCAATCCTATAAAAACGAATATGAGTAGGAAAATTATGTATTTAATAAATTTATCTAATATTTTCATAATTTACTCCATTTAAAACAAGCACCCGTTAAGGTGCTAGTAAAATGGGAGAAATCTGAAAGATTCCTCCCTATTAAATTACTTATTTTTTACAAATTCTGTGAATTTATTTAAAATAGCTTCTCTCTTTTCACCAAAAGTAGACAAATCTTGTTTGATTAAGTTTTCTTTTTTCAAACCTAAATCAAGACCTTTGATTCCATCTTTAACCATTTGATTAGAATCTTTTCCGTCTAGTTCTGCTAACATTTGTAAAGATTCATCTTCTAACATGAAATCGATGAATGCTTTTGCAACTTCTGTGTTAGGTGAATTTTTGAAAATAGCTACTCCTTCTGGAACCCATGGAATACCATCTTCAGGATATACAACAGTTAAGTTGTTATCTTTTGCTGTATCGAATGCTGATTTGTCAACTGGAATAATACCAATTCCAAATTCTCCAGCTGCTGTTTTTTCTTGAGGATCTTTTCCTCTTTTGCCGTAGAAACTGATGTTATCATTTAATTTAGATAAATAATCCCAACCTTTTTCTTCGCCGTATTTGTCCAATAATCCTTTAACTGCTGCGTAGTTTGTACCAGAAATTGAAGGATCGCTCATGATTACTTCGCCTTTGTATTTTGGATCAGCTAATTCATCCCAAGTTTTTGGAACTTCTAAGTTTTTAGATTTTAATACTTCGTTGTTTGCTAAGAAACCAACAACTGTGATTCCTTTTGATAACCAATAACCATCTTTGTCTTTGTAATCGTCTGGAATTTGTTTTAAATCTTCAGATTCATATTTTTCTAGCATATCGTCTGATTTGGCTTTCATGAAAGCGTCGATTCCGCCTCCAAACCACACATCAGCCATAGCCTTTCCTTCAGCCTTCGCTCTTGATAAAACTTCACCACTTGACATAGATAAGAATTCTACCTTAGCTCCTGTTTTTTCAGTGAACTTGTCAAATAATTTTACGTATTTGTCGCTTGTAGCAACAACGTTCAAAGTTTTACCTTCAAACTTTTTAGCGTCATCTGCTTTTTCTTCTGTTTTTGTAGATTCTTTTGATGTTGTTTCTTTTGAATTATCTTTTGATTGACAAGCAGTCAACGCAAAAATTAACATCAAAGAAAGACTTAACATCTTTAAAAATTTGTTTTTCATAATCCCTCCATATTTTTAATATTTTATCATTAGATAGTATATATTATTTTGAAATATTTTACAAATACACAAAATGACCCCTATTTTTGGAGCCATTTCGTGTAAATTATTTCTCAATATATGATTTTATAAAGAAATTTCCGTCCTTATTTTCAAGTGTAAGAGTCGCATAGTTAGATTTTAATATCAAATCATTGCCTTTGATTTCTCCTTCATTTGGATAAAAAGTGCCTATAGAAACATCGCTTACAAATGTATAATAAGCGTTGTTTTCTTTCAAATACAAGCATTTGTCTTTGCTTTTAACATCGTCTGAAACAATCCCTGCATATTTTTTCAACGTAGCATCTACAAGATTCTTGTCGATTTCTACAAGTGGCATATTGTTGCTTGAAAATTCGAATTCTGAAAAACTATCTAGTTTTTTCAATTTTTCCATTATAGCTTTGTGCTCATCTGAATTTTCTTCATAATTTTTCGATGGAAAATAGCTTATAAAACTATCCAAATCTATTTCTTTTGGATCGTTGTAACTTCCTGCCTTGAAGAAATTCGAAGTTATGTTTTTAATTTCATCAAATTCTGATCCAGGAAATTTTTCCACAAATACTTTTTTAATTTGATTGACCTCGTCATCTGTAAGCTTTCTATCTTTTCCTGATTTTATTCCTTTAAAAGCTTCTTCAAAGTAATTTCCAACCCATTTTTGTTGTTCTTCAGTTAGTTTAATATCTTCTTTGTTAGAATTATTTTTACCACAAGAGGTTAGAAAAATTATCGCAAATAATAAAACAACCGAAAATTTTAAAAACTTATGTAATCTTTTCATACATACTCCCCCTTTATTTGGCTTATTTATACCCTGATTTTTAAAATTCATAACAAAAATATCCCCTCAATATAAATTGAGAGGATACCTAAAATTTAGAAGTTTATGGGATTACTTTATGATACTTGTTAATTGATTAATTACATCTTCAGATACTGATTTTTCTCCACCAATTACATAAGATTTGTTGAATTTAGTATCTTTGATGAATTGTTCTGCTTTATCTCCTAATTTGTCTTTGTTAGTAAGAAGGATTGCGCCATTTTGTTTTGCTGAGAATGGTGCTGCAACTAATGCGTCAGCAAATTTTTCGCCACTAGCTACTACGACAACTTCTTTTGCTCCAGAATATTTTGCAAGAAGAATACTTGTTTCGTATCTATCAGCTCCGCCCATTCTGTTAACTGTAGCATTGGAGATTTTTTTGATGTTAGCTTTTGTGCTTTCAGATACTGATTTTTCTCCACCAGCTATGTTTATTAATGATGCTTTTGATGATTTGATAACATCTTCAACTGATTTGTCGATAGCGTTAACTCTTACTAAAAGTATTGGAGCTTTGTCTTTTTCAGCTGCGTTGTTAAGTGATAATGCATCGGCATAATTTTCACCACTTGCGATTTCTAATGTTGTTGTCTTACCGTCAATAAGTTTAGCGGCGATTTGTGCACTTGTTTTGTATCTGTCAGCTCCAGAAAGTCTATTTACTTTGAAATTTCTCTTTTCTAATTCTTTTTCCAATCCTTCATCTACAGATTTTTCTCCACCGATAATAGTGATTTCTTTTGCTTTTAATCTAGCAATTTCACTCATTACTTCTTTACTAATTGAATCAGAAGATACATACAACAAAGATGCGTTGTTTGCTTTTGCAAATGGAGCAGCTGTCAAAACGTCAGAATAATTATTTTGGTTAGCTAATACGACTTTGTTAGTTCCTTCTTTGAACATTTTCTTAGAAACTTCGATAGCTGTTTGTACTCTGTTTTCTCCAGAAATTCTTTGTACATTTTCATTTGTAGTGTCTGCAGTTGATTTTTCGATTTCAACTTCGTCAACAACTTTTAATGAATCTGTTTCATATGTTGTGGCTACAATTGATTTGTCAGTCACTTTAACTTTTGTGAAGTTTGGTTTGTAATGTTGGTCTCTAACTGCCATGTAGTCTTTGAATTCTACCAAATCATAGTGTTTTGAACCTGATGCAGAGTTTGCCGTTAAATATAATTGTCCTTTTGGATTTACATATTTTGATGGAACTTTTCCTTCTTCTTTTGATTTGTCAGTAAAGTTTCTTTCGCTTTCAATAGCCATTCCACCATCCATCATACGACTTCTAGTGTATACGTGGTCGTGACCTGCTACTATTAAATCAATACCGTATTGTTTCATCAATGCTGGATATTCTGCTCTTCTTTTGATGATATCATCGTCATTCGCATGAGTCGCTGCAGAATAAATAGCGTGGTGGAAGCCAACTACTTTCCATTTGATGTTTTGATTTTTTGTCATTTCAATTGCTTTTTCAATTGTAGCTTTGTGTTCAGCAGTATTCATGTTGTTAGAATTTAATTGAATAAATAGCGTATTATTGTACACGAAATAATAGTTGGAACCTGCTTCTGTTGCTCCTTCAGCTTGAAGGTTAGGAAGGGCAAAGTGTTGTGAATAAGAATTTGCTTGTGAATCGTGGTTACCAATTAACGTTGCAAATGTAATTCCTTTTGCGTTTTCTCTTTCAATATATCCACTGTATTCTAATTCTGATTTAGAAGTGTATTCATTGACTTGGTCTCCCAAACTGTACAAGAAACTCATTTGTGGAACTTGATTTTTGATAGTTCCCAATGCTTTTTCCCATTTATCTCTGTCTGCATAGAATTTACCAGCACCAATTTGAGGGTCCCCTGCTAATACAAATGTAAAGTCTCCTTTTGGTTGAGTTGTAAATTCGAATACTTGAGATTTTTTGCCATTACCATTGTAAACTCTGTACATGTATTTAGTGTTTGGTTTCAAATTTTTGATGTTTACTTGAGAGTTTGACATATCTTTAAGTTCATACAAATCTTTTAAAGCTTGATCTTTCTTATCTTTTTCGATTTTTACTTTTTCGTTTGATTTGTCATTGATATCAAAAGTTGTGTTCTTATCAGATGTTACAGCTTTGATTTTTTTTGCATTTGAAAAATCTTTTTGATCATTTGCTTCTACGATTTCCAAATAACCTTGTGCTTTGCTCTTGCTGTACCAAGTGAAGTTTCTTTCACTTTGATCTTTACCAATTGTCAAGATTGGAAATCTTATTTGAGATTCATCTTGAGTTTGTGTTGCTTTTGTAATAGTATCATTTTTTCCATTAGTTTCAGCGAATGTAGTTGTGTATGTAGCTGATGTTGCTATTGAAAATACCATACCCAATGCTAATAACGCTTTTGCCGCTTTGTTCATTAATTTTCCTCCTTAAGATTATATATAATTGATGAAAATAATGATGTCACTGGCACCATTATAATCACAACGACCGTACCTATCAGCCCCTTTGTAATTTCCACAGAAAAGAAATCTGAATTTACAAGCTGATTAAAACTTACTCCGTGCGATATCAAAACCATAATCGTCACTAGAGATGATCCAATAAATGCAAACACCAAAGTATTTACCATTGTTCCAATAATATCTTTACCTATATTCATTCCACTTTGGAAAAGCTTCCTGCTATCCAAATCTGTATTTAATGATTTAATTTCTTTCAAAGAAGATGAAATCGACACGCTAACATCCATTGAAGCACCAAGAGATGCTATGGAAACTGCAGCGAATAATAAGTTCTCAATCCTAAGTCCCCAGGTTTTTCCTATCAGAATCAAAGTTTCTACATTTTCCATATTGTGTCCTGAAACATACAAAACTTTTCCAATGATTTTGACCATTATTGCCGCTATCAAAAACGACGTTCCTATCGAAATCATATTTACCAAAGTCATTTTACTGTATCCATACAACACCACTAGAGAATAGACTGCACACAAAATTACAGTTATAATCGTAACCAAAATATTATTGTATCCATTCATCAAAAGCGCCACATCAAAAAATAAAATTATGTAAATACTTACAAATAAAGATATCGCACTTTTGAGGCCTTTTATCCCAGCAATCACAGCCAAAAATATTACAAATAATGCTATAATCACAAAAATTCTTATACTTCTATCGTAGTTGTACACGGAATAGTAATAATCATCAGTTGAACCTGAATTTTGATTTTGAATTAGAATAACATTACTTCCTTTGTGTACTTTAATGCTGTGTGTGTTCACAAGTTCGTTATCCAACTCTACAACTTTTCCAGTTTTTAAAATCTTAGCTTTAATCTTCTGAACGCCGACAGGTTTAGAATTGTCCGGATAATCTAGCGATTCATCCACAACTTCCACAACCTTCGCCCTCAGATATTCCACACCCTTGTAACTAATCAAGCTTTCATTTACATCTAGCTTTCTATTCAAAAAGAAAATTCCAATCAATAGCAAGATTAAAATTACATTAACAATTTTCTTCAATATTTCATCACCAAATACATTGTACGATTAAAATATTAAATTTATGTTTTTCAAAGTTAATAAAATGTAAAAATTTGTTAAAAAAGCATTAAAAAAAGCACATCATTTGATATGCTTATAAAAACTATTCTCATTGTATATTTTCGATGCAATAAAAGAAGTCACTGGAACCATTATAATCACAACGCTTATTCCAATTAACGCTTTCGTAATTTCCACCGCAAAAAAATCAGAACTCACAACTCTATTAAAAGTATTTGTTCCGTGCAATATAAAAATCATTATGCTCACAAGTGATGATCCAATAAATGCAAATACTAATGTGTTGACCATTGTTCCAATAATATCTCGACCAATACTCATCCCACTTTTAAATAATTTTTTACTCGATACATCTTTATTTAACGACTGAATTTCTCTTAATGCAGAAGCTATCGATACACTTACATCCATTGACGCTCCCAAAGCTGAAATAGCAACAGTGGAAAACAGTAAATTTTCGATATTTAATTTCCATACCTTTCCTATCACAAGTATCAATTCCCCGACATTTTCCAGATTATACCCCGAAATATTAAGTCCGATACTCATTAGCTTAACCAAAATACTCACAAATACAAATGATACCGAAACAGAAATCATATTGATTAAACTCATTTTAGAATAACCATATAAAATCAAAGTGGAATATATTGTGCACAAAATCACAGTTAAAATTGTAATCACAATATTATTAAATCCATTCATGAGAAGCGAAATATCAAAAAACAAAATTATGTATATACTAATCACAAGAGCAATCGTGCTTTTTATTCCTCTACTTCCTGCAACAAGTGCTATGAAAATTATAAATATCCCCATCCATAAGATTGTACTAAAACTTCTATCGTAATTATACATCCTGTAAAAAGTTTCAGAATTGTGATGAGGATTTCTACTTTTCGCCAGAATCACCTTGTCGTTCTTTTTTACTAAAACACTATGCGATGCTTCTAGTTTGTTCTCCACATCCACAATTTCTCCAGTTTTTCTAATTTTCGCTTTGATGTTTTGTATTCCTACAGGTTTTGAATTATAAGGATAATCCAGCGTTTCATCTACAATATCTACTACAGTAGCTTTTACATAATCAAGTTCAATTCCATCATAGCTTACCAAATGGTCATTATTTCCCCATTTTAAATTTATTATAAAAATCAGGGCCAAAATCAATCCCAAAAATATATTACAAATTTTTTTCAATTATTCACCAACTCCATCTATATATAATACTATAATTTTTTTAGTTTGATAATTGGTTTTAATAAAAAAGTTCCTCGGCAATCGCCAAAGAATTTTTATCTATTACTGTATTAATATTTTTTCTCTTGAAGAATATTCTGTGTGAAGCAAATGATGTGCTTTTTCTGAACCAGGAGCATCCAAATACTCATCTTAAATCTTTTTGATAGATTTGTTTTTGTAAGATCTTCTGATTGGTTTGTCCCTGTCTTCTGTGTGAATAGCCTTCATTCTCTTTTCTAATTTCGAAACATTTCCTCTAAGAAGTGGTTGACCAGCACCGCCGATACATCCACCAGGGCAAGCCATGATTTCTATAATTTCGTAGTGAGCTTTTCCATCTCTAATTCTTTCCAAATGTCTTCTCGCATTTGCGAGTCCACTTGCAGCAGCAACTTTAACTTCTTTTCCTAAAATTTCTATTCTGGATTCTTTGATGCTTCTCATTTCTTTAAGTTATTCAAACTCTAATTGTTTAAGGTCATCACCAGTTAACATATTGTAAGCAGTTCTCACAGCAGCTTCCAATACACCACCACTTGATCCGAAAATCAATAAAATATTAGACAGAGTCACATATTAAAAACGAGCTGAATTAAATCAGCTCGTTACTTTATTTTACATGCATTGTTTTGTTGCAATATTTTTGTACTTTTTTATCATGACTTATAATGAACACGATTTTATTGTCGATATCTTTAATAAAATTCGAGAAGAAATCTTCCTGTGATTCTGAATCCAAGTTGCTAGTTATTTCATCAAAAATATAAACATCAGCATCTCTCATAAGACTTCTAACGATGGATACTCTTTGTTTTTCTCCTCCAGACAAGTTTTCTCCATTTGCCAAAATTTCTGAATCCAAGTTTTTATTCTTCAACACAGGCTTCAAAACATCCATAGACAATATTTTTTCATCGATAGATTTGTCTTTGACTGTATCTACCAAAATATTTTCCCTCAAACTTGCAGGAATGATAAGTGGATTTTGTGGAACGTATGCCACCTTTTCTCTTAATTCATCCAAAGATAGTGAATTGACGGACTTTTCGTTAATAGATATTCCATCGACATCTCTAATATTTAACAACGAACGAAGTAATGTACTCTTACCAGCACCACTTTTTGCGTCTATGTATACGATATCTGAAGGATAAAATTCTTCATTAATATCAAATTTGAACTCAGTGTCCAATATTTTCACAATAGGATTTTCAAACTTCACTTTGCTAATAGTATTTTCAACAGCAATTCCGTCTTTCTTTTCTAAATTATCTAAAATATTTTCCTTATAAAATCCAGAATCCACCTTCAAATTCGTTAAGTCGATATTTACTCCATTTAATGAATACAATGAGTCGAAGAATACATTGATTACCAAAGTAAACACCACAATTGAGTATAACTTAGCATTTCCAATCGTAACATTGTAACTTATCAATATCAACAAAGCATTTTGCACAAGCTCGTTAAACATTCTAATACTACTACTTGCTGCACCTGCGAATTGATTAACGCTTTTGTGTGCTTCAAAAATTTCCACGATTTTCTTGTTGATAAGATTATCAAAACCATCAAACTTGGAGTATTGTTTCAAAAAATCTGGATTGCTGTAAATATTGTTAAAATCTTGGTAGTTTTTGGAAGTAATTGCAGATAGTGATACGCATTTTTCAGATAATTTCTTATTGATTAATTTAAATCCGAAAAATGTAAATGGTATTATCGTTAATAAAATCAAACCATAATAAATATTTTGAATTGAAACAAAAATCAAAGCTCCAATAATTATCAAAATAGAACTAACCATTGTATTTACATCATCAATCAAAAAACTGTAAATAGAATTGGTCAACTTAGAAATCTTCGTAATCAGTGAATTGTTTCCCAAATTAATCATAGTGTCGTATTTCACGTGAAATAAATCCTGCATAAAATTATCTAAGTTTTCTGAATTCACATTCACCGCTACTTTTTCTTTTAACAAAATCAGCCCTATTTGAATAAAATAATTTAACACCATTATCCCAAACAATAAGTACAAATCACTTTTTTGAATGTTTGTTATATCTCTGAAAATCTTGTTACTTAAAAATGGTACGGACAACGTCGCCACAACCATAATTAAACTCATAATCAAAGATACTGCCATAAACTTGATGTTCTTTTTAAGAATTACTTTTATCACACTAACTTCTCCTCCTCAATGAACTTTTTACCGAATTTATTAATTTATTTTCGGATACAATTTGCAAATATTTACAAAACTCTGGCTCTACTTCTATGAATGATTTGAAAAGATTGTAGCGAATAGCAGGACAACCTCCTCTACATATATGCTTTACTTCACACTTTTTACAATTTTCATTTGTATATGAAATATCATGAAGCAAATTAATTTTATTAATTTTTTCCATCAGTTTTTCTTCCCAGTTATTATCAAAAATATTAGCTAATACAAGTTCCTTTTTCATAAGACTTTGACATAAATATATGTTTCCATACTGATCAAGTGAAATTATATTTAAACCACAAGAACAATTTGAGCAGCCTATATTATCGTTAGTTGTGAATTCCAGACTATTTTTCAAATAATTTTTATCCGGCAAACAATCTATATCACTAAAATTATTTGGCATTCTTAAACAAGCTTTTGACTTAAAATTATATGTTCTACAAAACTCATGAATCTCTTCATAATCATCTACATTTTTATCAGATATTACAGTATTTATTGAAATCTTTTCACTGTACTTGATCGGGATAGAAATCAAATATTCTCTTAGCTTATTAATATTTAAACCTTTTCTTAAATTATGATTATCATTAAATGAGTCTAAACTTATTGTAAGTTTATCAACTGATTCAAGTAAATCAAAAGAATATACATTATTATATAAATTTACTCCATTTGTTATTATTTCTGTGTGTATACCTTTATTCTTACAATATCGTAGAATATCTATTAAATCATTTCTTAGAGTACATTCTCCACCAGTAAAAACTATTTTTTGTATTTTAAATCTATCAAATTTATCAATTATTTTAAAAATATCTTCCGTTTTAAGATTATCACTTTCAGTAGTTAAATTTTCTTTTTGATAACAATATTCACAATTTAAATTACATCTATTTGTCACATGAAAGTATATAAAGTTTATATTTAAATCTTGTTTTTCATATTTATCTTTTATATATTTTCCTGTCCATATTTTGTCTATATAATAATCTTTGTTATAAATTATTACGTTTGCATTTACAAGCGCTTTCTTTGTATCTTCATTTATATATTTTTCTAACCTATCGGAATCTTTTTCTTTTAGAAATTTTAGAATAGTATTATTTACAACAATACCACTGTTACACTCATAGTTATACACCAAATTGATATTATCTTTATTTAAAAACTTTAAATCGTTGCTTATAAGCATTATGTTTCCCTCCTAATTATTAAAAGCAGGAAATCAAAAATCAATTTCCTGCTTTTAATATTTTTTCTAAGCTCCTGCTCCTGCTCCTGCTCCGCTACCACATCCACATGAGCATCCACTTGCGCTAGAAGTTTCATTAGCAAATACATCGCTAATTTCTACGATTTGTTCTTCAAATTGTAACATTTTTTGCCTCCTTATAATATTAATTAACTTTACTAGTATTGTTAATTTAATTTTATTATAACATTATTCTTAAAATAATCAAGAGTTTTAATAAAACATTTTCATCTTTTTATTTTATTTACTATTTCGAGTTATTTCTGCGTTTATTTTAATTTGATAAGTATAAATTTCGTTTTTAACCAGATAATGTTTCTGTATTAATATTAAGCAATGTTATATTTTCGGCATTTTTTACTCAAATTTTATCGAAATTTAAAAAGATTAACTTAAATCTCATAAAATGATATAATTAGAATAATATTAGGAGGAAATATGAAATTTATTAGCACTAGGGATAATTCAATAACTATCGATTCTCAAGAAGTAATCTTCAATTGTATAAATGATGATATTTACGTTCCTTTGAATTTAGATAATTTGTACGATATTGATGTGCTTAGAGATATGACATATAACGAACTTGCTATATATATTTTGAAGCATTTTTTAACTGATATTGACGAAGATTCAATATCAAGCATTGTAAATAACGCTTACGATGGAGATGAGCCTAATGTTTTTTTGAGAAAAACAAATGATAGATGCTACGTTGAACTTTTCAACAACAAAAGTCTGTCTTATAGGGACTTGTCATTGAGTATTATCTCTAAATTTATAGATATTAATTTGAATAATAATGAAGATGTGAAAAACTTATACCTGTTCACAGCTTCCACGGATATCTCTGTGTCTACGATTGAGAATTTCAAAAAGATGAACACAAAAGTTTTCGTGTTTTATCCAAATAATATCTCAGATATCGAAAAATCAAAATTATTATCCACGCTTTCCGATAATGTCTGTGCAATTGGCGTAGATGGTGATTTTTATGAATGTAAAAAATTGGTGGATAGTTTGATAAATGATTCTGATATTAAAAATTTGATTGCACAAAAAGAATCGGTTATTTCTACGTGCAATTCTTTGAATATAATCAGAGTTCTCACTCAAGTTATTTATTATTTTTACAGTTATGTGACAATGGTAAAATACGGAGAGATAGAAGCTGGAAATAGAATCAACGTAAGTATTCCTACTGAAAATTTCGGCAATATAATGGCTTGTTTCTACGCAAAAAGAATGGGACTTCCTATTAATAAAATAATTTGTGCGACAAAAAGTCCATTGTCTTTCAAAAAATTCTTGGATACTGGAGAATTTGTATATGACGAAGTTTTCGGTGAAGAATCCACATCATTTGAAAGATTGGTCTTGGCGAATATCGAAAGATTGCTACATCATTTGATAAATAATCAAGATAGAATAAGAGAGATTTACACAGATTTTAGAGAAAAAAATAAATTCACTTTGTATCCTGAAGAACTACAAAAATTGAGTTGTATTGAAACTTACAGCATGACAAGTGATGAAGTCAGTCAGAAAATTTTGAGATTATTTTTGGAATGTCAGTATCCATTATCCCCTCAAACTGCAATGGCTTCTCTTGCCTACGACAAATATGTCATCGATTCTTATGACTACACGCCTTCAATAATTATGGCTACAACTTCTCCATATTCATCTACAGATAAGCTTTTGAAATCATTTGGATACAATGAAGATTTGGATATAAATATGGCATTGGAAAAACTAAACTCCTTTATAAAATCGCCTATTCCCGATAATTTACAAAACATCAAAAAAGTTGACACTACAATTTTCGATTCATCAGAAATCAAAAATATGATTTACAAAAAAATACAAGAAATGAATTAAGCGGCGTAACTTTACGCTGCTTTTGTTTTAAATACGCAATTAACGGATATATATTTATACGAGTAAATTTGAAATAAAACAAGGGGGCATTATGAACAATTTTACATTTTACAATCCAGTAAGAGTACATTTCGGTAAAGGTCAAGTTACAAATCTAGCCGATGAATTAAAGGATTACAATAAAATTTTAGTAACTTATGGTGGAGGAAGCATCAAGAAAAATGGCGTCTACGATGATGTTATGAAAAATTTGAAAGGCAAAGAAGTTTTCGAACTTTCTGGAATCACTCCAAACCCAAGAACTGACAAAGTTTATGAAGGAATCAAAATCTGCAAAGAAAATGACATTGATTTTATTCTAGCTGTCGGCGGCGGATCTACATTGGACTGCTCAAAAGCAATCGCAATGGGTGCAAAAACTGATGAAGATTTCTGGGATTATTTCTTCGAAGAAAAAAACAAACCAACAGACGCTATCAAACTGGGAACAGTAATTACAATGGCTGGAACTGGTAGTGAAATGGACGGTAGTTGTGTAATTTCCAATATAGAAAGAAAGAAAAAATACGGCTACGGGCACAGATTATTGTATCCAGTATTTTCAATAATCGACCCAACATACACATATTCACTTCCAAAATATCAATTAATCAGTGGAACTTGCGATATGTTCAGCCACATAATGGAAGAATATTTTTCAGAACCAGATTACGAAAACACAACAGATAATATATCAGAAAGCTTGATGAAAACTGTAATCGACAGTATCAGAGTAGCTCTCAAAAATCCTGAAGATTACCAAGCTAGAAGCAATCTAATGTGGGTAAGTACACTTGCAATCAACGGACTTACTGCCACTGGCAAAAGCTCAGATTGGCTAAGCCACAAATTGGAACACACATTATCCGCATATTTTGATGTAACTCACGGAATGGGACTTGCAGTAGTTCATCCAAATTATTTGAAATTTGTCTACAAAAATCATCTGGAAAAATTCAGAAGCTTTGCAATAAACGTGTGGAATATAGATCCAGAAGGAAAACCAGATGAAAAATTAGCACTAGAATCAATCGTTGCACTACAAAACTTCTTCAAAGAAATCGGAGCTCCAACTACACTTCGTGAACTTGACATTCCAAAAGACAAAATCAAAGAAATGGCTGAAAACACACCTGCATATAAAACAAGCTACTCTGATTTGTCAACATCAGACATCGAAACAATTTACAATAACGCATATTAAAACTAAAATCTGCCTTGAAACAGGCAGATTTTTTAGTGAGATAAAATTATTTCTTTATTGTAGTTTTTAATTATATTTTTATGGTCGACAAAAATAACTATTCCTTCAATTTCATCAAAAACTTTCAGAAATTTTTCGGTTGATTCGCTATCCAAGTGATTGAGTGGTTCGTCAAATATAAATATATTTGAGTTTCCTATTAGCGCCCTATCTAAAGTTATTTTGTGTTTTTCCCCACCAGATAGATCATTCACATTTGTTTTCATTAGTAACTTATTATCTGTGAATACAGTATCTATTTTTTTCTTCCCTAGGAAAATATTCTCTTTCACAGTAGTTGGAAAAACATAAGAGTTTTGACAAAAATAATTTATGTTGATATCCTTCGCATTATTTAACTCTGTGTTGTTAATACTAATATTTCCATTATAATCGGTATAAATGTTACTTAAAATTTTAATTAAAGTTGTTTTTCCAGTTCCATTTTCTCCAGATATTTTAACTTTATCTCCTTTTTTTATAATAAAATTTACAGGTTTTAAAATATTTTTGTCATTTACCGTGTAACTTAGATTTTCAGCAATAATTTCAATATGATTTGTTTTATTATCAAAATTCTTCTTTTGAGAAATATCTGAATAAAATTTTCCAACATTAACTTTTAAACTTTTTAATTGAATAAATGAGTCCACGGACTTTTTCACACAATCAAAAAATTTATTGATAACAACAGACATAGCTAAAACTTTTATTATTGAATTTATGCCTATAATTTGCTTAGAGCATAGAATAATTCCAAATCCCACTACTAGTATTAAAAACAATCCATCTGCTAAATTTCTTACTGCGTTTTGAGTTTTTGTATACATTTCTCCTCTTGCTACTTTATCTTTCACAAATTCATCAAATAATTCTTTGTATACCTGTATGAATTTTGTGTGCAAATTATTAAATTTCAACCAATCTTTTTCAAAAGAGCAAGAAAATAGTATTTTTCTTTCATTTTCTTTAAATGTATATTTGTCTCTTGTATATTCAGAAACTTCATCCTTAAAAGTAGTAAATGATACAAATCTTAAAAATCCCATAGCAACTATGAATATGAAATAATAAATTGGTAATTCTTTCAAGCTTATTATCAAAATTAAAACTATTATTAAAGCTTCTGAAATATTTTGAAATGCCCATATAAAATTCAATCTAAGCATAGTTGCTTCTTTTTCTATAATATTGTCAAATTTATAAGATTTTATATCTCTTAAAATACTTTCATCAAATTTTAAGTATTTGTCTATTAGCAAATTTTCGTGAGTAAAACTATTTTTCAGGATAATTTTATTTGATAAAATCTGAAAAATAGGTATCAAAACTACAGTAATCAAAACAGCAATGAGCAACTTATATATTGAAGATTTCATCATTTTTATATCTGAATTCAATACTGCAGATGTAAAAGTTCCCAAAACAGTCGCTATGAAAACTGCTGACACATCTTGAATTATATTGCTAATCAGGCCTAATATTGCGCCAAGTCTCATAGACTTGAATAAATCCTTATACATAATTATCACCGCTATCTAAATCTAAAGTTTTATTGCATATTTTATTTAACCTTTTATCATGACTAATTACAATCATTTCTCGTGAATCAGATCTTAAAATACCGATTAGTTTTTCCACTGATTTATCATCTAAATGATTTGTCGGTTCATCTAACAAAAGTATATTCTTATCAGATGCCAGACAAACTGCTAATGCGAATTTTTTCCTTTCTCCACCTGATAATTCATCTAAGTATTTACTCCAATCAAGCTCCTTAATCCCAAAATAATTGCAGAGTTCTTGGACTTTTTTAACGTATTCTTTTCCTTCAAGCATACCCATAATCTCTCTCATTGTAAAAGAAATACATAAATCATTTTGATTTAAATAACTTATAAGTCTTTCTGGAATATCTCTAATAACCAATTTGCTATTTGAGTGTAAAAGTCCTAAAATCAAATTGAAAATGGTTGTTTTCCCTTTACCATTACCCCCAGAAATTAGAATTTTATCTCCTTTTTCTAATTTAAGATTTGTTCCATTTAAATTTTGACAAAAATCTAAATCTTCAATTTTTAAATCTATTAGAGAATCAGTATCTGAAACTGTTACATCGTTACTATTAATATCTTTATTTAAAATATTATTTATTCTAGTTTTTGATACATTGAATTCTTGAACCTTCGAAATATATTTTGTTATATTCTCAAAATTGGAATAAAACGTACTCAGTAACATAATCATAAACACCGAATCAGCAATGGTAATTTCCTGATTATAGATTGCTATACCTATAATTGCATAACTAACTATTTTTAAAATCAAATCTAACAGAGAATACATAGCATTTTCAAGAGCAAATGCAATTTCAGCCTTAGTACCAGCATTTACATTCAGTTCATCTAAATTTCTTTTATTTTTAAAATACCAATCAGTCGCATTAAAAGTTTTCAAAACATCTCTTCCTTCTGATGCTGAAATAATCCAGTTAGTAGTATCTTGTTCTATTTTTCTAGTATCCATGTAAATCTTATATAAGCTATTTTTAGTAATTATTGGCGGTATTATTTGCAAAATAGCTAACAAAGCAAGAATAAAAGTCACCTTATAACTTAAAACCAAAAATGAAACAAGTACCATCGCAAAAATAAATAATGAAGAAAAAAATTCTACCAAATATTCATACCTAAAACTTGCTACGATTTCGCTGTCCTTATCTTCAATTTGCAAAACTTGCTCTCCTGACAATTCGAATAACAATTCTTTTCGTAAATTGTAAATATCTCTTAGTATATTGTTTTTAAACTGAAATTTTAATTGATGTTTTATTAATTCTAATTTATAAGGTATTAGTTTTTCTAATAAAAATTTCACACCAAATACTAATATTATAATTAACATAGTTTTTATTGTATTTTGAAATTCTACTGTATTTAGTTTTACAAATTCGTCTGCAAAATTTGATGTAATTACAGACACTAAAAAATCAAGCACAAAAATAAATACATAAAACAAACTTGAATAAATAAAATATTTCTTCTCTTTAGTTTTCATAATCACAAATTCCTCTCTTTTTTGATTATATCACCTAATAAACTCTTGCGAAATAGAATAAATTTCAAATCTACATTGTTTTATGATATCATTTATTAAAACGGAGGTAATAAATGGATAATAGAACTAAAGGTATTACAGCAATATTATTGTCAGCATTTGGATTTGCTCTTATGAATTTATTCATACCACTTGCTGGAGATTTGCCAACTATTCAAAAAAGTTTTTTCAGAAATTTGATTGCTTTTTTGGTGGCATTCGCGCTTTTATTGAAATCAAATAAAAAAGAAGAAGTAAAAGAACTTCACGATATTAAATCAATTCCTTGGAAAACTTTGATTTTGAGAGCAAGTTTGGGTACTGTAGGAATTTTTTGTAATTATTATGCGTTGGATCATTTGTTTATTTCTGATGCATCAGTTCTCAACAAACTAGCTCCATTTGCGACTTTGATTTTGTCTTGGATTTTCCTAAAAGAAGATTTGAGAAAGGAACACATAATTTCGATTTTGATTGCATTTGTAGGGGTTTTGTTTGTTGTAAAACCTACACTACAAATCCAAGAAATCCTTCCATATTTAATAGGAATTTTGGGTGGAGTTTGTGCAGGTGGAGCTTACACTTGCGTTAGAAAATTGAACACTCTAGGAGTTAATAGTTCGTTTATCGTTGCGTTTTTCTCAGGATTTTCGTGTATAGTATGTATTCCTTTTATGATATTTAATTTTGTTCCAATGGGTACATCATCAATCCTTGCTCTTATCGGCGTTGGACTTGCAGCCCTTATCGGACAATTTGGAGTAACATTGGCTTACAAATTCGCTCCTGCTTCTGAAATTTCAGTGTTTGATTATTCGACGATAATTTTTACAGGATTGTTCGGATTTTTATTCTTGCATCAAATTCCTGATTATTTGAGTATAATCGGATATATTTTAATATTTAGTGGAGCTTTAATCAATTTTGTAAACAATAGAAGAAAACAAAGAATGCTAATAAATGAAAAATCTGCACGAGTATAATCTCATGCAGATTTTTTTAAAAAATACATTTTTTTATTTTTTATCATATTAATAATTTCGCTATCATGCGTGATCAAAATCACTATTTTCCTTTTAAAATACAACTCATTTATCATATTCGCTATTTTGATTTTATTTTCTTCATCTAAAAAATTAGTAGGTTCATCTATTATATAAACACTCTTATCCGTATTTAATGCTAACTCTATTTGTGCTTTTTTCTTTTGTCCAGAAGAAAAATTTATTTTATCAGATAACAATCCAAAATTAGATATATTATAATCAGATGATATGTACACCATATCATAGTAGCTCTCTTTTAATATTCTTCCATTTATTAATATATCTCCATTGTATCTATCAGTATAATTCAAAATAGATTCTATCACAGTTGTTTTTCCTACACCATTATCTCCAGAAATTATATTTATATTTTTATTATCAAATTTCATAGAAATTTTTTCATTTAATACTTTCCCTTTATTACTCAAACATTCAAAATTTACCAATTCTATTTCTTTTATAATATCATAATTGTATCTTGTTTTTTTTACTTCCATAAAATTCAAAAAACTATTTATTGCTGGCTTTGCTGTTAAATATTGATTTCTTATGTCAAACAAATATTCTACTGGTGTCCAAAATCTAGACACATAAAGTTGTGTAGCATAAAAAGTACCTATTGTAATCATATTTCTATACACATAATATCCAGAAATCAAATACATAGAAATTATTACACCATTTAAAACAAAATAAATCATCATATTATTTACAAGAGATTCTAATTTATATTTTTTATTTAAGGTATTTTCATAATTTTCTAATAAAATTTTTATATCAAACATCTGCTTTTTTTTAAAAGTCTTTCTGACTTTGTAATAGAATATTTATCTAGCAGATATCCCTTAATATCTCTATTATTCGTTAAATCCTTTTCCGAATAATCTGAAATCAAATAACCTAATTTATATGATATATATGCACCTACTGGGACTACAATTATCATAACTAATGCTAAGCTAATAGACAATTTTAACATTATTAAAAATATTGCTATCATAGTAATAATAGAAAATACAATACTAACAGGTATATCTACAATAAAGCCTTTTATTAATGTAAGATTATTTGTTATTTCTTGATTAATCCTATCTCTATTAATTGAATGTTCTTTTACTCTATATGTATCCAAATTTTCATTTACCTCTTTGAAAATATTAGATATTGCTGATGTTTCTACTTTTTTACTGAAAATATCAAATATATAAGATACAACCTGAGTTAATACAAATAAGAAAACATCTATCAGTCCAAAAATCAACATATTATTAAAATTTTTATTCATTGCATTATCTATAAACTTTTTTGCAACAAGTGGAGATACTAAAAACAAAATTTTTAATAGACCATTTATCAAACAATAAATGGCAAGGCTTTTATTTGAAACATATCTTTTTAATTTCAACATTATTTATCATCTCCAATGGGTTTTTATTTAATAAAGTATAACTCTTGTACTCATTATAAAAAAGAGGAAACATTTTGAACTGATTCCCAAAAATTAGATATAAAAACAATTTCAAGAATATTCGCTCATTTTGATACGTACCTTCTTTTTATATTTTAATATTTAAGCTCTTTTTGGACATTTATCTTTTCTGCCACTGCTATCTTCTCTTAATACTGTAAACATAAATAATCTCACCGTCATTAATATTTACAGTATCATATAGATTATTTAATGTCAAAGACAGATTTAACCACCTTGTGATTCGTAATGTTTTATTCCTCTTCTCCACATAAAATAAATTATTACGGAAAAAATCACGATGTAAATTACTTGTTCCAAAATCAAAGCTTTCATATTGTTTGAGTTTATTATGTTTGCAGGGATATAATAAATTCCGGCAAGTGGATTGTGTTGTATAATTTCAAATTTGCCGGAGAAAAATGCCAATGGAACTACTTCTCCTGAAAATATTGCCAGAATATACCAGAAAATATCTCTGAGACTAAGTACAGATTTTAACCAAAATGTTAGTAATCCTAAAATGCATAGCACTTGGAACATCAAACAAAATCCTAGAAACAAGGATATTATAAAATAACCAAGTGATGCAAATGAAAACTTGTCAAAATACAACTGAACTGCTATCCAAAAAGCTATGCCCAAAGGCATTGATATTACAACTCTTCCTAGAGATATGCAAAATCTAGTAAGAGGATAATAAATCGGCTTAGTTATCAGAGTATCAATATTTCCCGAATTTATATCTTGAAATATGTAATAAGTTTCAGCCATTGTATTTGATATTGAATTTTTCACTACCAAAATCGTCATGAAATACGCAATTACATCGTCAAAATTCATTCCTGCTATATCAGCTTGTTCTTTCATTATGAATTTCCACAAAAAATAATAAACAATTATTGTAATTGGTATATAAAATATGGAGGAAACAAAAGAAATAAAGTATTCTTTTGAATTTAGGTATTCTATTTTCAAAGACGCTAAGTATTTTTTCATTCTAACCTCCATTTGAAGAATATCTTCTAAGCCCACGATTGTACACAATGTATAAAACCATCAAACTCACTGCTAAAAAAATTAATATTAGAGGAAAATATCTAGTAGGTTTTCCGCTTAAAGCTAGTGTTGGAACAAATGCTATCAATGAAACAGGAACTACATAAGTCAGAAATTTTCTCAAAAAATTCGGAAAAATTGTAGTGGGATAATTTTTTGAAAAATTAAAATTGAAAATCAAATCTCTTAATGTCGATATTTTTTCAAATCTTAAACTCAGCATCGTTATTGTCGCATAAATCGTTTGATAATACACGTTCCCTATTATTAAAAGAATTATCATCTTTAATACAGCTACAAAAGAAATCGCCATATTAAATTTCACTACTACCAAAATTATTCCAAAAATCCCAAGCACAAGTTCTTCAATGAATGCAACAAGAGGAATATTTTCTATCATTATCATAAACAAAGTATTTTGAGGGCGATACAAATACCTATCCAAACTTCCGTCACGCACTAACCACTCAAAATCTCTGAGTCCGAAAAACATTTCTTCGATGGCTGACGATAACATCCCGACCATTGCCAACAAATATATGAAAGATTTGTCGTATCCAAAAGAATCTACATTGTCAAATAACACAACCCAAAACAAAATTGTCGACAATAATTGGAAAAGGCTGTGAAAAAATATCATGATTATTTCATTTGGATAAGCAAACATCTTTTTCAGAGCGATTCTTAGAGAACAAGCAAATAATTTCATCATTCAACCCTCAATTTAGTTTTCAAAACATCTTCCAAGCTCAATTCTTCGATGGTGAATTCGGACTTAGAAAAGTTTGAAATATCTACACTATTTAACTGATCGGTTGTCAATAAAACTGTCGCCTTCTCATTTTCGATGTCTGGATTAAAATCCTTCAAATACTCAACGTATTTAGAAGATACGGTTAGTTTTCTGTACTTATCTCTATCCAAAAATTTATTGCACCTTCCATCGTAAATCACTTCTCCATGATTTAGCACTATAATTCTAGGGCAAAATTTATCTATATTTTCTATCTCATGTGTGGTCAATATGATCGTAGAATTGTATTTTTGGTTTATCATATTCAAAAACTCAAATATATTTTCTTGAACCACAACATCAAGACCAATAGTAGGCTCATCCAAAAATATTGTTCGCGGCAAATGAATAAGGCTCACCGCCAATTCACACTTCATCCTCTGACCGAAAGACAATTTTCTTACAGGAGTATGTAAAAGTTGCGAAAGTCCAAGAACTTTATCAAATTCTTGTAATCTTTCCTCAAAATCCTCATCTGAAATTTCATAAACTTCTTTGAAATACTTGAAAGATTCTATCACATCAATATCGTAAAACATACACGAACGTTGTCCCATTGATACTCCAATCTCATTCAAGAATTCCTTTTTCCTATCAGACGGAGTGAATCCATTCACTTTTATGAAACCATCCGTTGGATACAAAATTCCCGTCATCATTTTAATCGTAGTAGTCTTTCCAGCTCCATTAAGCCCTATGAGTCCGACTCTTTCTCCATCTTCAATTTTAAAAGAAATCTTCTTCACTGCATTCACGATAGTTCTTTCTTTGTTTAATAAACTTTTTCTCTTAATTATTTCATAATCTTTTTTCAAGTTGTTTATCTCTATCATATTCCGCTCCATAATTATACTCTCAAATATAATTATAGAGCATATCCTAAAAAAAACAATTTCCTATAACAAATATGCAATAAAAAAACGCGAAATTAATCGCGCAATTTTAATCAATTTTCAATTTGTAACAAACTATACAATATATTCTATATCGCTCCAAGTGTTATTAGAAATACTTCGATATAAAGCAATGCGATATATGATTTTTGAAATTTTATCCTTGAAGCAAATCCCACAATACAAAATATCGACCACATTTTTAAAACATTAACTGTAACCGCAGGATCACTTGCTTGTAGCACAACCTTTATGCTAAGAAATATACTTACCAATAATATTGAGAATTTAAGTACATCTCCAAGTCGAAATAGCGAATCTTTTAATTTGGTGCGGTTATTAAATATTAGCTTCCCGTCTATTACTACTGCTTTTCCTGAAAAATAATCGTGCAAATCTCCAATAAAATAAATCAAAAAATTAATAATTAGAGAAATACAAACTCCCACATTCAGACTGTTTAACACTAAGTTTGTGTTTTGTGGCCATAATATATTCAAAGCCACACTAATCACAGAAATAATCAATAATATACTGATAAATGCTACAGATTTTTTGATAGAAACTGCTTGGAGAGCATTTTGCTTTTTTAAAATGGATTCTAACTCCGTATCCTCCTCAGAATTATTTGCAAATACAACATACACATTATTTTCATAAATGATCTGAGAATTAGTTTTCATGATTTGTATTTTTTCATCTATATTTTTATCCAAGCGCTTACGTAAGACACAATAAGATTGTGGGGCTTTGTTTTCATCATAGCGAAACTTCAGTATATCCAAAAAACTTCCCACTGCACCACAAAAACTATAGCCTTTTATTGATTGTTCTTCCAAATATTTAGTCAATGCTGGTGTTTCATAAAATTGATAGTTGTTATAAGTGTTTTTAGTTCCCATATCATTACCCTCTTTTAGTTTACATTGTAACTGGTACTAATTTCCCGTCTTCTAATTTTAAAACACAGTCGCTCATTTCAATAGCTTTACTTGTCAAATGATGTGTGATTGCTATTACTGTCAAATCTTTTTTCGAAAGTATGCATTCTTCAACAATATCTACACTGTGTTTATCCAATGAGGATGTCGATTCGTCTAATAAAATACAGTCGAAGTCTTCATTTAGTAGTCTTGCAATGGCTATTCGTTGTTTCTCTCCACCTGAGATAGACTTGTCTTCGCTGGAGATTACAGTGTCAATTCCTTTTGGTTTGGAATTAATCATAGTATTTAATCCCAATTGTTCAATGATTGTTTTATCTACAGGTCTGTTGTCATACAAGGATATGTTGTCTTTGATGCTTGCTGTGAATATTCCAGTGTCTTGTGTTGCAAATCCGATTTTCGAATAATATGTGCTATCTGTAATATTCAAAATATTTTTATTGTTAATCTGAACTACTCCTTCGGTTGCTATTTCTTGTTTTTGCAAAATCTTGAATATAGTTGATTTACCCGTTCCACTTTCTCCAATAATAATGTATTTTTTGCCTTTTTCAAATGTAAAATCCAAATTTTTCAAAACGTATTTGTCACTTGTTGGATATTTGAACGAAATATTGTTTAATTTCAAATTATTAAATTCGAATTCATCTTCTACTTCAACAGGTTTTTCTTCAGAGATGAAATTTATAACTTTGTTTTGGACTGGCTTTGCTGATTTGAAACTTGTCATTATATCTGTGAAATTTAACAACGGTCCCGTCACATAAGCCATAAGTTGACTTGATTCTATTACTTGACCAATTGTTATTCTGTCTTTAAATACTAGCCAAATTCCGACCAACATACAACCCAAATACATTGCCAACGAACTAGCAAATGATAAAACGTAAATAGTTTTGCTCAAAGTTTCCTTAGTATTTGATGAGTTACGATATTCAATGGATTTATCTTGGTTAATTTTTTGAAAAATAATTTCTCTTTTGAAAAACTTAATCAAATTAAAATTGTTCACGAATTCTTGCAAACTAGACGTGTATTCATTTCTTATATTCATAAGTTCTTCTTGTCTCTTTTCGATTAATTTTTCGAAAATAAATGGCACTGCTAATTGCACCATAGAAAATATTATTATTGTGATTGCCATTATTATGTCGATTTTGACAAGTAACACTAAGGATATTACGAAATTGAGAATTTCATGATATGAAGACACCATATTCTTGAAATAATCCATCTTCAAATCTTCCAAATCATTCAAAAACATTGATATATAATATCCACTATTTTGTTTGGAAATTTTTATTAGAGATTCATCTGTTATGCTGTTGAACAAATCATTTCTTACGTTATATATACAATTATTCGTAAGTTCTACTGTGCTTTTTCGATATAATAAATCGGAAATACTTGCAAAAATTATGTACAACACAGAAATTAGAATTAGTCTGGGCAAAAATTGTTCTTCTCCATTCGTTCCCGCATCTGTTATAATTCTTAAAAGCCACGCCAAGCCGATATCAAATCCAACGGCAATAGGCGCTGTAAGAAGAGTTAAATAGAATAATTTTTTGTTTTGTGTAATGTAATTGAACATTTTCATCATTCCTTTAAATTAAATATATCACTTGTTTTATGTTTATGCAATCCTTTTTTTGATTATACATCCGAATTATTATTTCGCACATTTTTTCTGGATTTGTGATATAATTATTTTGAGGTGAATATTATGGAAAAACATATTAAAACTTTAACACCTAACACTTTGAAAGAATCAGCTTGCAAAGGTGGTTGTGGTGAATGCCAAACATCTTGCCAATCAGCTTGCAAAACTTCTTGCACAGTTGCTAACCAAGAATGTGAAAACGAAAATAGATAATCTTGTTTACATAATGATTGAAGACTTTTAAGTAAACAATCAGATATGCGATTATTAAATTAATGCCACTCTTTTGAGTGGTTTTCGTTTTTTATTGACTTAATTCATAATTTTCTATAAAATAGTACGGTAGCTGAAAGGAGAATTATATGATACATAAATACAAAATGAATGGCCACAACATTGTTTTAGATGTAAACGGTGGAAGTGTCCATGTTTTTGACGACATAAGTTACGATGTACTTGATTATTACAAAGATTTAAGTGCAGATGAAATAGTAGAAAAATTAGCTCAATATCCTGAAGAATCTGTCAGAGATTCTATCAAGGAAATCGGAGAATTGGAAAAAGCGAATATGCTTTTTTCATCAGATGATTATCTTCACATTGAAGATTTCAAAAAGAGAGAACCTGTGTTAAAGGCAATGTGCCTTCACGTTGTTCACGATTGCAATTTGAAGTGTGAATATTGTTTTGCTTCACAAGGTGATTTTGGTGGACACAAAGCTTATATGACTGAAGAAGTCGGCAAAAAAGCTTTGAAATATTTGGTTGACAATAGCGGTTCAAGAAAATTCTTGGAAGTGGATTTCTTCGGTGGAGAACCTTTAATGGATTTCGATCTTGTGAAGAAATTAGTGAAATACGGCAACGAAATAGCCGAGGAAAAAGGTAAGAAATTCAGATTTACGATAACTACTAATGGTGTTTTGTTGGACGATGACAAGATAGATTTTATCAACGAAAATATGCACAATGTTGTTCTTAGTCTTGACGGCAGAAAATCTGTCAACGATAATATGAGAAAAACTTTGAATGATAAAGGATCCTACGATTTAATCGTTCCTAAATTCCAAAAGCTTATTAAAGGAAGAAAAGGAAAATATTATTATGTTAGAGGAACTTTTACTAAGAAGAATTTGGATTTTTCAGAAGATGTAAAACATTTCAAGGATTTAGGATTTGAATTGTCAAGTATTGAACCAGTTGTAGACAGCGATTATGATGATTACGCTATTACTAAGGAAGATTTGGACACTGTTTTAAATGAATACGAAAAGTTGGCAGTGGATTATGCTAAGGATCAAGTTAATGGTTCTAACTTTAAATTCTTCCATTTTATGGTGGATTTGACTCAAGGTCCATGCGTTATTAAAAGAATGCAAGGTTGTGGTGCCGGCTGCGAATACATTGCAGTAACTCCAGAAGGAGACATCTATCCTTGTCACCAATTTGTCGGCAACGAAAAATTCAAGATGGGCAATATTTTAGATGAAAATCTAACTTTACCAGAAGATATGCGTGAAGAATTCTTGAATTGTCATGTATTTACAAAGGAAGATTGCAAAAATTGTTGGTGTAAATTCTATTGTTCTGGTGGTTGCCATGCAAATGCGTATAATTTTAATAATGATATTTACAAGCCATACGAATTGGGATGCGCAATGCAAAAGAAGCGTACTGAATGTGCAATTATGGTTGAAGTGGAGAAAATGTTGAATGCGTAATTTGTATGATAATCTTATAAATAGAAAGGAAAAAGTAAGCTTTCACATGCCTGGACACAAGGGCAAAAAGTTGGAAGGCATGAATGATTTTCTTGACAATATTTTAAAGATTGATGTGACGGAATTATCTGATACAGATGATTTGTACCATGCAAATAATATTATAGCTGAGGGCAGGAATAATCTTGCCCTTTTTTCACATGCAAAATCATCAATGTATCTTGTCAATGGTTCAACCTCTGGAATAGTCGCAAGTATAATGAGCGTATTAGATGAAAACGACAAAATTTTGGTAGAGAAAAATTGCCACAAATCCGTAATCAACGGCGTACGACTTGCTCGTGGAGAATCTGTGGAGATTGACTGTGATGGAGTGTGTGAACAAGAAGTTTTGATAGAAAATTTGAAAAAAGATTCATCTATCAAAGCAGTTCTTATAACACGCCCCAATTATTATGGGATTTATCAGCCTATCGAAAAACTTGTAACTTACTGTCACGAAAATAATATCAAGATAATCGTTGACGAAGCTCATGGAACTCATTTTGCACTGAACTGGTTTGACAAAAATGCAATGCAGCTTGGTTGTGATATTTCAATCAACTCATTTCATAAAACAATGCCAGCATTCACGCAAACTGCTGCAATTAATTTCAATTGTGAAGATGAATTGATAGATAAAACCATCTCCAATCTACAAATGATTATGACATCTTCCCCATCGTATATTTTTATGACATCAGTAGAATACGCTATTGATTACTGTATTAAAAATGAAAACAAATATTCAGAATTAAAAGAAATAATAGATTGGTTTTACCGTGAGATAGATTGCTTAGATTTCATAAGAAAAGCTCCTATTCAAAAAAATTGCAAAAGAGATTTTACAAGAATTGTTCTTGAATGCGACAATCCAAGTGATGTGAATGAGCATTTGATAAAAAACGGAATTTATATTGAAATGATAGACGACAAAAATCTCGTATTGATTTCAACGATTGCAGATGAGAAAAAAGATTTTGAAATTTTGCTGGAAGCTTTTCGTTCATATGAAAAATCAGACTCTACGAAAATTTATAAAACATACGATTATTTACTGAACAAAAAGATTACCAATGATATCGTGATTTATCCACCCGGAAAGATTTTCGCTAAGAAAAATTCCACAATTAATCAAGAACAAATCGATGAGCTGAATGATTTATCATCAAAGGGCGTAAATATTTTATTAAAATAGCTTGACTTTTTTATTGTAACGGTGTATTATTGTTATAGAACAGATGAGAAAGGAGATAATATGCAATTTGATGATAATAAGCCTATCTACATTCAAATCGTAGATTATTTTAAATACAAAATAATTAGACAAGAATTAAAGTCTTCTGATAAAATTCCTTCTGTCAGAGAAACTGCGAAAGAATTGAATGTAAATCCTAACACAGTTCAACGTGCTTATGCAGAGTTGGAAAGCTGTGGAATTACTATGAGTAAACGAGGACTTGGTTCATTTGTAGATGTAGATGACGATAAATTAAAAGCTTTGAAAAATGATATGGCACAACAATTGATAGATGATTTCTTAAACGAAATGTATCAAATGAATATGCCAAAAGAAAAATTAATAAAACTTATAGATGAAAGGTGGAAAAAATGAGCGTACTCGAAATAAAAAATTTGTCAAAGAAATACGGCAGTAAACAAGCACTTAATGATGTATCATTTACAGCCGAAAAAGGAGAAGTTATTGGACTTTTGGGACCAAATGGTTCTGGAAAGACTACTTTAATCAAAATTTTAGCTGGTATCATCAAAAAATACGAAGGTGAAGTCAAAATCAATTCACAGGAAGTAACTTACAAAACTAAAGAATTTGTAAGTTATTTGCCAGACAGATTTTTTCTAGACCCGAACTTAACTATCGCTCAAACACAGGCTCTGTTCGAAGATTTCTATTCTGATTTTGATGTCGAAAAATTCAGCAGATTTATTGAACAAATGAGTTTGGACAAGAATATGAAAGTCAGCAATCTATCTAAAGGTATGACTGAAAAGTTGAACTTGGCGCTTGTATTATCTCGTCACGCTAAGCTTTTCATTATTGATGAGCCAATCGCAGGAGTTGACCCTGTAGCTCGTGAACAAATCTTAGATGCAATCATAGACAATATTGATCCCGACTCTACCCTATTGATTACTACTCACTTGGTTAGAGACATCGAGAGGATTTTCGACAGAGTAATCATGCTCAGCAAAGGTTCTGTAGAATTAAATGATAGCGTAGAAAATTTGAGATCTACTTACAACAAAGGCATAGAAGATGTTTACAAACAAATTTTTGGAGGTCACCATGCTTAAACTTTTAAAACACGACTTAAAAAACAACTTGAAATTATGTTTGATATCATTATTTGTAGGATTGCTAGGAAACGGATTATTGTATGCGTTGTTCAAAAATTCAATAAAAGCAAACGCTCAAACGATGGGGTTTGTCGAAATGCTTTTCTTGATTTTATGTATACTTGCAGTATTCGGAAGTTTCTTGGCATTAGCTGTACAAATTGTCATGGTATTCAGACGCGATTACTATTCTGACAGAGGCTATTTGATGTTTACTCTTCCTGTTAAAAGCAACGACATTTTAATGAGTAAATTATTATTCGCTCTTATATGGACAGTAATCTTTGCTATAGCATTTGCTTTAATAAACTTTTTGGGAATGTATTTTGTAGGAGAAGCTAAGTTCTTGGAAATGATTAAGTTGGCATTTAACAATCCATACTTTACGGTTTCTCCATTTACATTCATCATTTTGACTGTAAACTTTATTATAAGTACATTTATTGGATACATTGTAATGTATTTCTCAATAGTTGCTACGAAATCATTGTTCCCATCAAACAAAACTGGTTACTCATGGATTATAATTATGATTGTGATTAACGTGGTTATATCTCTAATCGACCAAGAAATATTCCTAAGAGTTCCTTATATAATTTCTTATATTGGAGAAGGAATTGTAAATGCGAAAGATGTTGTCCTTGCTGATCCTGGTGATACAATTACAATGAATACATTCACAAAAGTAATGGGAATACCAATTTCAAGCACTATTATTTGGATATTGACAGGACTTGGCTTATACCAAGCATCAATTAAAATGATGGACAACTCAATAGATATTTAAACTACAAAAAGCCTCATAGTGAGGCTTTTTTTAAATTACAAATTGATATATTAGTCCTATCGTTGCGCACACGCCGATTATCTTAATGATAGAAACTTTTTTATAATACATTACAAATCCTACAAAAAATGAAATTACAGCTACAACGTTTATGTTTGTCGTATTAAATGTGCCGTTAAACACTGCCGATTCGAATAAATCGATAAATGCAATGAATATCAGTGCTGCAACTGCAGGTTTGATCCCTTTTAGTATATAATCCAAAAACTTTAATTCTTTTCCCGAGAAAATCAACTTAGATAACGGAAGTAGAATAATTAACGCCGGAAACACCAATCCAGTAGTTGCTACAACAGCGCCCAGCACGGAATATATTTTCATTCCAACAAATGTCGCGGAATTTATCGCTATTGGTCCTGGCGTCATTTGCGATATCGTAAGTACGTCTGTCAATTCTCTAAGACTGATCCATTGATTTTCATTTACTACAAAATTCGTGATAAGTGGAAGTGTTGCATATCCTCCACCAAATGCAAATAATCCAACTTTAAAAAACACCCAGAATAATTTAATCAAAATCATATTTTCCACCTACAATCTTTGAATACATTACTCCGATACAAGCACATGCAAGTAAAATTATCGCAACATTTATGTTAAATACAAATCCCATTACAAATGCTAAGATCATTATTCCAATTCCAAGTGCTCTGTCTTTTTTCAAATTTGATTTTGCCAAATCAACAACAGTTAAAAGTAATATCGCACTGATTGCTCCACTCATACTAATGAGCATCATATTGATAAATGGATTGTCGTGAATTTTGTTGTAAATTAAACTTATAATCGAAATAATAACCAAACATGGAAGAGTCGCAGCCAATACACTTGCAATCGCTCCTTTCGTTTTGTTAATCCTGTATCCCAATAAAATTGATGTGTTGATAGCCATCGCTCCTGGACAACTTTGTGCCAAGGCGATTATCTTCATCATTTCGTCGTCATCAATTATTTTTTTGTTCTTAACAAACTCATCTCTAATTATAGGAACTATTGTATATCCTCCACCAAACGTCACGGCATTAATTTTCAGAAGAGTTTTAAATAAATCTATGTTTTTCAAAATTATCACCTAGATAATATTATCCTATACAATAAAAATTTTTTCAAATTAAAAAGCCGAATCTAAATTAATAGATTCAGCTTGAATTATGATTATAAAATTAGTTTGCTTTGTCGATTGATCCAAAAATTTCCATTTTTTCTTTAACTTTTGCTTTGATTGCTTCGTAGCCTGGTTTCAAAACTTTTCTTGGGTCAAATCCTTTCTTTTCTTTATCTTTGTTTTCTTCGAAATATTTTCTAGTTTCTTCTGTAAATACGATTTGACATTCAGTGTTTACATTTATTTTGGATACTCCTAGGCTGATCGCTTCTTTTATCATATCAGTTGGAATTCCTGTTCCACCATGAAGAACTAGAGGCATTTCACCGATTTCTCCTTTGATTTCTTCAAGAGCATTGAAGTCTAATCCTTTCCAGTTTTCAGGATAAACTCCATGGATATTACCAATTCCTGCTGCCAAGAAATCTATTCCTAATTCAGAAATTCTCTTACATTCATTTTTGTCGGCGATTTCTCCTTGACCGATTACTCCGTCTTCTTCGCCACCGATAGCTCCAACTTCTGCTTCAACGCTGATTCCTTTTGAGTGAGCAAGTTCAACTATTTCTTTTGTTTTTTCTATATTTTCATCAATTGGATATTTAGAACCATCAAACATTACTGACGTAAATCCTGCTTCGATACATTTTTTTGCACCTTCGAATGATCCATGGTCTAGGTGGATTGCTACAGGAACTGTTATATTTAATTCTTCAATCATTCCTTTAACCATTCCTACAACTGTTTTGTATCCGCCCATATATTTTCCAGCGCCTTCGCTAACTCCCAAAATAACTGGTGAGTTGTTTTCTTGTGCTGTTTCCAAAATAGCTTTAGTCCATTCTAAGTTATTGATATTGAAATGACCTACTGCGTATTTTCCTTTTAATGCATCTTTTAACATTTTGTCTGCTGCTACTAACATAATTTCCTCCTTGAAAATTTGATAATTTGTAAATTACAATATTATTATAACATTATTCTGCTTTTTGTTTCCACAATCCATAAATGATTGCTGAAACCAAAGATCCAACCGCTACGGATAATACGAAGAACAATGCTTTGTCTACAGATTCCATAGCTGGTAAAATGAATATTCCTCCGTGTGGTGCTGGAGATTTTACTTCAAATGCTTGTGTAAGTCCGCCTGCGATTGCACTACCGATTACAGATGATACAATCACTCTCAATGGATCTTTTGCTGCAAAAGGAATCGCTCCTTCTGTGATAAATGATGCACCCAAAATATAGTTAGTGACTGCTGATTTCTTTTCTTTTTCGTCAAATTTATTTTTAAATAAACTAGATGCTAAAGCTATTGCAAGTGGTGCAACCATTCCTCCAGCCATTGTAGCTGCCATAAAAGCACCATTACCAGTATCTGTGAATACTCCTATTGAGAAAGTGTAACTTGCTTTGTTAACAGGACCACCCATGTCCACACTCATCATCGCTCCGAGCAAAGCTCCAAGTAAAATTGAGTTTGTAGTTCCCATGTTTGCCAAAAATCCGTTGATTGCTTTGTTAATTGTAGTAAACACTGGAGATATTACGAAAATCATACCCAAAGATGTTAATAGCAATCCAAATACCGGGAAGATTAACATTGGTTTAGTCCCTTCAAGTGATTTTGGAAGATTTATAGTAATTTTCTTCAAAAATAAAATAACATAACCTGCTAAGAAACCACCTAACAGTCCTCCCAAAAATCCTGCGCCTTGTCCTGCAATGAAACCTGCAACCATACCAGGCATTAACGCCGGTCTATCTCCAATACTCATAGCAATGTATCCTGCCAAAATCGGAATCAGGAATCCAAACGCTGCTTTTCCACCTACGGAGAATAAATTGTAAATTGGTGAAGTGTCCGAGAAAAATCTTTCAACCAAGAATGACAACGCCAATAAAATTCCACCACCAACTACAAATGGTAACATATGACTTACGCCATTCATAATATCTTGGTATAATTTTGATTTCCAATTTGTCGTTTCTTCTTCAACTTCTTTTGACTCCGATTCATCTGCATGATAAATCTTCGCTTTGCCGTCTACTATTTTTTCAATCAAATCTTTTGGATTTCTAATTGCATCGGAAACCGGACACTCAATTACATTTTTGCCATTAAAACGTGCAGTTTCTACTTTTCTATCCGCAGCTATAATAATTCCCGTAGATTTTTCGATATCAGCAGCGCTTAATTTGTTCTTAACACCATCAGATCCGTTTGTTTCTACCTTGATGTCAACTCCAATTTTAGATGCTTGTTCCTTCAAAGCTTCTTCTGCCATATAAGTGTGTGCAATTCCCGTTGGACATGCAGTTACAGCTAAGACGAATGGCTTTTCTGTATAAATCGAGCTAGTTTCTACTGGTGCTACTTTCAGCTCAGATTCTTCTGCATAATCATCAATAGTTTTGTAAACATCGTCTGGAGATTCGCTAGATTTTAATCTATCGATAAATCCTTCTTTTAATAAAAGCTTGGACAGTTTCGCCAAAGTTTCAATGTGCATTTGGTTTTGTCCTTCAGTTGCAGCAATCATGAAAAATATATAAGTATCTTCTCCATCTAACGCTTCATAATCCACACCAGTCGTACTTCTCGCAAACACAATCGCAGGTTTATTCACTGCCGATGTTTTTGCATGAGGCATAGCAACTCCTTCTCCAAGACCTGTCGAAGATTCCAACTCTCTTTTCATAATTTCAGATCTAAATTTTAGTACATCATTAATAACATTGTTTTCGTACAATTTTTCAATCATCTCATCTATAACATCTTTTTTTGTTGTAGATTTAAGATTCATAATCATTAGATCTTTTGAAAGCAAATCTTTAATTTCCATTATTTTCCCCCATATTTATTATTTTTAATTTGCCAAATATTTCATTTATTTGATCCTTTTCTCCCATATCATATGAGAAAACAGTCGCAGTCGCACTAGCCACAGCCATTTTGAACATATCTTCTTCACTCATTTCATTCATATAAGCGTAGATAAATCCTGCAACCATACTATCTCCAGCGCCAACACTGTTGATAACTTCTCCTTTTACAATTGGAATATAAAATGAATTATTTGCACTTACAAAAATCGCACCATCACTTCCCAAAGAACATATCACATGTTCTGCTTTTGGAATCATGGTCGATTTTATATACGAAATTATTTCTTCTTTTGAATTAAACTTGTCTCCGTAAATTTCTTCTAATTCTGCTTGGTTGGGTTTTAAGAGCAAAGGATTATAATCCAAGCTTTTCAATAACACATCACCAGTTGTATCCAATGTGAATCTAGTATTTGATGATAATTTTTTTATCATCTCAATATAAATATCCTTATCCATATTCGCTGCCACAGATCCGGAAAAAGATACTATTCCACCCTCAATTCCAGAAAGTTTTTCGTAGAAGTCTTCTAATTCTTCTTGAGAAATATCTGGCCCTGGTGCGTTAACTTCTGTTTCAGAATCCATTTTTAATTTTACATTAATTCTGTTGTTTCCATTAATTTTTGTAAAATCGTGGAGAATTTCCATCTCATCTAATAATTTTTCGATGTAATCCCCTGTAAATCCTCCCAAAAATCCAATATTTTGGGTTTCTACATCCAAATTATGTAGCAATTTGCTAACCATAATTCCTTTTCCACCAGCGTAAAGCTCCGTCACTTTTGCTCTATTTGTTTCTCCATTTCTAAAATCATCCAATCGCATTATGTAATCAATCGAAGGATTTAATGTCACTGTATATATCATATAATCACCATAGTATATATACCCATTTGACACATTAATAAAAAGATAAGACAATATATTTGGTGATAAAATGAAATACGTAAAAAATGTTACAAAAATTGGGAAATTAGATAAATTTACTCATGTAATTTTGGTTAGCAAATCTCCAAGAAGAAACGAATTATTGAAAAATATTTGTGAATTTGAAAGCACATCTACAGATATTGATGAGAGAAAAATAGAAAAACTAGCTTATGAAAAATACAAAGGCCGTGAAAATATAGAAAAACTTGCACTTGTTTGCTGTGAAATTTCCAAAGCAAAAATTCTTCCATTAGAATTAAAAGAAGACACGCTCTACATTTCTTCTGACACAATCGTAATTAATGACGGTAAAATTTTGAACAAACCACAAGATTATGACCAAGCATTGAATATGCTAACCTCCTATCTGGGAGAAGTTCACAAAGTTGTGACGTCTGTCTGCTTAAAATCAAAAAACTACGAAGAAATATTCTACACTTTCAGTAATGTAAAATTTTCAGAAAAAACAGATAAAAATATCCAATTAATCAAAAAATACATCGACGAAGGCACCGTATACGACAAAGCTGGTGCGTACGGAATCCAGGATTTAAATCCAGTTCTTATAGAATACATCGAAGGTGATTTGAACACAATTATAGGCCTTCCTGTCAGTGAAATTAACAAAAGGATTTGCAAAAATTAAAGGAGACAAATATGCAAAATGTTTTAATTAGCGCTTGTTTGTTAGGAGTTGATTGTAAATACAACGGATCTAACAACAAATTAGACGATAAAATTATTCATTCACTCAAAGAAAAATACAATTTAATTCCGGTATGCCCAGAAATTATGGGTGGAATGCCAACTCCAAGAAATCCCGTTGAAATTATGGATGGAAAAGTTTTTGATTATGATAGGGAAGAATTCACAAAAGAGTTTGAAAAAGGAAGCGATGAAGTGTTAAAACTTGCCAAGTTATACGATGCTACAATTGCCATCTTAAAAGAAAATTCTCCATCATGTGGATCGAATTACATTTACGATGGAACTTTCAATCATCAAAAAATAAAAGGCATGGGGATTGCTGCTCACAAACTTTCAAAAGAAAATATAAAATTATTTAGCGAAGAAAATGTTAAAATATTACTGTAAAATATAAAAATATTACTATTTGTTTGATTTTTTTAATTTGATAACCATTTTTAGTTGACAAATTGAAATATCGTAGTACAATGATAATAGATATCAATTTATATCAAACAAACCCCTTGTAAGATAAAATTGTACTTAAGAATCACGGCTCCCCCTAAAGCCGTGATTTTTTATATGCAAATTAAAATCCACCACAAAAATGTGATGGATTAACTATTATTCTTGAACTAACAAATAATCACTGTCGATATTTTTAACATACAACACTTCGTCGAATTTTTCCTTGATAAATGGATTAACGTCCTTAGCACAGTATATTGATCCATTGAATCTCAAGATGAAATCTTCTAGCAAAATATTGCCAGTATTTTCGTCCAAATTTTCAAACAAATTAACTACCATGTTGAATTGAGAATTTTGATTGATTATTCTCTTGTATCTGATTAAGTTCTTGTCTCTATCACTATATTCAGAATATCTTTGTTTCGAAGTCAATTCTTCATCGAATATTTTTAACAATGGTGGGATTTTCTTATCCGCAAAAGAATTAAACAATGTAACATTGTTCCTAAAATCAGTATCGAAGATGTAACTTTCATCGTAAGTGACAAGCATATTCGAAGACAAATCAAACTCTTCTAACGGCTCGTTATTTACCAAAATCATTCCGCTTTGTGGAGACAATGTTTGAATAAATGATTTTGCTAGTAAGTTTACAACTTCTTCATTATCACAAATAATTAAGTATTTTTTGTCAGTATAAAATGTGTAGTTGATCTTAACTTTAACATTTGAAGAATACAATTTCACATCTCTGAACTCAATGTCTTTTATGTGTTCTACAATTTTATCTGATTTTTCTTGATTTCCAAAAATTTCTTCCATTTCGAAAACTTTTTGCTCAGATTGCACAATCATAGATCGTTCTTTTACGATTTTTTTAATCATATGATACAACAACATAATTAAACTTATAAGAATGATAACTTCACCGGTGCTGATTTGTGGCTGTTTAATAATATAAATCAAACTAATTATAAAATATACTCCGATGAATAATAATTTCAGATTGTATTTTGTGAGCTCTTGCTTGTCAAGTTCCGTCACTTTTTCTGATATGTCTTCTATTAATTTACTGTGAACAACTTCAAGCGCTTTGTTAGCCTTTGAGTTGATGACTTTCTTGGAATTTAACATATCATCTAGAAAATACACGTATCTTTTTCTTAAATTCGATGTATTTGTTTTCTTTTCTATTATTGATTTGTCGATTCTCACATTGATTAAACTGAAAATCAACACTCCCACAGTTATAATTGACACTGGAATAAATGAAACGCAGTATCCTGTTGTAACAAAAACTGAAATCAATAAAATTGCATCAGATATCAACTCCAATGTCGGAATAATGTAGTATTCTTTTAAGTAAAGTGATGTCGATGTGATGTCATTCGAAAAAGTTTTTTCTTTTTGTTGTATTTCATAAAAGTTTTGTGAAATCACATTGTGAAACAAATCTTGCTTGAAACCTTCTACAAAAGAAAGTCCCATATTGTAAATCGTCCTGTCCTTGAGATAATTTATTCCAGCGAACAAAATCAATGAAACACTAATAACAATCAATGATAAGGTCTTGTTTTCAATTTCGAATAATCTTTTGGTAAATACTATCGCAACCGACATGAAACACGACAACAAAATCGTCAGTAAAATTTGCACCAGCAAATTTATTTTTTCTCTAAAAATATACTTGTTCATACTTTCCCTCTTATAATACAAAATAGAGCTTTCGCCCTATTTTGCATTACTCATTTTCTTTTTTCTCCAATGATTTAAATACATTGCCCGCATTGTAAGAACTTCTTACGAATGGGCCGCTCTCAACGTGTTTAATTCCTATTGATTCACCGTATTGTTTGAATTCGTCAAATTCTTCCGGAGTAACGTATCTGTCCAACTCAGCATGTTCCAATGTTGGCATCAAATATTGTCCAATTGTAACTATATCTACTTTTAATTCGTTTAACTTGTCTAGCATTTGATGAACTTCTTCGTTAGTTTCTCCAAGTCCAACCATAAATCCAGATTTAGTTACAAGGCCTTTTTCTTTGGCATATCTTAAAACTTCAAAAGAATTATCCAAGTTTCCTTGTGGTCTCATTTCTTTGAAGATAGAACGAACTGTTTCAACGTTGTGATTTAATACATCTGGTCTTTCATCAAAAACAATATCCAACAATTCATGCTTTGCGTGCATATCAGGAATCAAAACTTCAACTAATGTTCCTTCGTTGTGTTTTCTAATTTCCTTGATTACATTTTTGAATTGAGTTGCGCCTTCGTCTTTTAAATCGTCTCTGTCAACTGAAGTAATAACAGCGTATTTCAACCCTAATTGTTTCACAACTTTTGCAACATTTTCAGGTTCCTTTTCGTCAACTTCTCTTCCTCTTCCAGTAGTTACGTTGCAATATCTACAGTTTCTAGTACAAATATCTCCTAAAATCATAAATGTAGCTGTACGTGATTCGTAGCATTTCATTCTGTTAGGACAATTTGCTTCCTTGCAAACTGTGTTCAATTCAAATCCATCTACTAAACTTTCTACTTCGTGAAGGTTTTGGCTACCTTCGATTTTTATTCTCATCCATTTTGGTTTTCTAATCAAAAATATCACCTAAAAACACTTTCTCATCCATTCCAACAATGTATTCTCCAATATTAACATCATTTAAAACATTGTGGAAACCATCTATTGTCATTGCCTTTCCAACAAACATATCGCATAATTCTGAAATATCTTTGTTAGAAAAGAAATCTCCTTCTATTTTAAAACTATCAATCAAATTATCCTTGATGTTGTAGCTGTATTCCACAACTCCAAACTTATGCTTTCTTTGATAATTTGCAGTAGTTTCTCCTTTTGAATATATAAATTCTTCATTTTTGAATAAATCAATGTATCCATTGACCTCTTCTTGTTCAGAATCGTTTAATACATATTCTTCTAAGTTATTATCTTCAATGATACCGTTTTTGATTTTATTAAAAAACTCACCGTATTCCATATCAATCATATCATTAATAGTTGTGATTCTGGATTCTACGGATTTAATGGCTTTTCCTTCGAATTTTATCTTTTGTGGAGTAAGTGAATTCATCATTTTTTCCACTCCAATATCGAATAGAATTGTACCGTGGTGAACCACCATGCTGTTTTTCATGTATTGTGCATTGCCGCTTATTTTCTTACCATCAATCAAAATATCATTTCTACCGCTGAATTCTGGATTAAGTCCCATTTTTTTCATTTGATTGATTATCATATTAGCGAAATGTTTGAAGTCATTTGCGTAGTTTTGACTTTCAATAAAAGTGTATTGCATATTTTTTTCATCAGTATATATGCAACCACCGCCAGATAACCTACGAACTAGATTAATCCCATTTTCTTCAGTGTATTTCAAGTTAACTTCTCTGTAAATATTTTGATTCTTTCCAAGTAAGATTGAATCCTTATTTCTCCACAAAATAAACACTGGAATGTTATGCTTTGCGAAAAAATACTCAACTGCAAAATTGTAATACGGATCTACGCTTTCATTATTAAAATAATATTTCATTTTCCCCTCTAAATATCGTATAAATTTAAACCTGTTTCAGAATCTTTGAATCTATCAACTTTTTCGTCTATTTTATTAATTATGATTTCACAAGTTGCTGATATGATAGCCTCGTTCAAATGTCCGCCGTGAACATTCAAATTCTCATCTGCAAATGTAATGTGCATGTGCAAGTAAGGTTTGTCATTCATAGTAGATATATTTCCAAGAATGCTTGTGATTTCCATCTCTCCTGTAAAATTTTTCTTAGTGTATTCTTGTTTTTCGACACTATATAATCCCACAGTTATATTATCGCTGGCGCCAATTCCTGAAATAGAACCATTTTTTAGTTGAAGTTTGTCAACTAATTCGAATAATTTTTCTACAACGTCTTCGCCCTTTTCGATGCGGACTAAAACATTATCATAATATTCTCTATATTTCAAATCATTAACCTCCTGTAAAGTTCATACAATCTAATTATACATTTAATTTCTTTTTGTTTCAATTTTAAAAACTTGCGATTGATTTCATTTTTCCGAAAATAAAATTTTATACTATAATAGAAGTAAGAATTAAAAGGTGGATAATATGAAAACAAAACAAGATACAAAAACAATTGTAAAATTCAGAGCAAATGGAGATATGGGAAATTTTTACGGACTTCTTCACGGAGGAGAATTATTCAAAATGATGGACACAATCGCAGGTGTGTGCACGAGAAGATTTTGTTCCAATAAAACATTGACAAAAGCCGTAAATAATTTGACATTCAACGCTCCAACAAAATTGGGAGAAATTATAAAAATCACAGCGATTATAGATTACGTTGGAAAAACTAGCATGGAATGTTTCGTTCGTGCAAAAGTTGAAGGCACAGATATCATAAAAGCTTCAGGATATTTCACAATGGTGAGTGTAAACGAAGACGGAGAATCTGAAATGGTAAATGAAACAATAGAATATGTAACAGATGAGGATAAAATGTATCGTGATTTAGCGATTGAAAGAAGGAAAATTTACAAGGAAGTAAATTTGCTTCAACAAAATTATAAACTATGAAAAAAGAAATCAAACTTTCTGTCAGAGATTTGGTTGAATACACTGAACGAAGCGGCGATATAGACGATAGATTCAGAAATGTGTTCGACAGGGCAAAAGAAGGCCAGAAAATCCACAAAATGATTCAAAAAGAATACGATATTGGATTTTTGCCGGAAGTTACTCTCAAAAACACTACCCTCTACAAATCGGTAAATTACATCGTGGAAGGTAGAGCTGACGGAATAGGAATTAAAAATGGCAAAACTTTAATAGATGAAATAAAATCGACTACGCGTGATTTGGAAGAATTGGAATACAATTCCAACAAATATCACTGGGCACAAGTAAAATGCTACGGGTATTTTTATGCTTTGGACAACGACTTGGAAGATATTGATTTGCAACTTACTTATTATCAAACTGATACCAAGAAAATAAAATTTATCAGGCAAAATTTTACTTTTGAAGAATTAAAAGAATTTTATTTTTCATTGTTAGAAAAATACTCCGTTTTCACAGAATTAATCACACAACACATAAAGAATTGTGACGAATCCATTCAGAATTTGTCATTTCCATATCCTGCATTTAGAGCTGGTCAGAAGTATTTGAGCCAAAACGTGTATTCTGCAACCAAACAGGGTGTAGATTTGATGGTGGAAGCTGCAACAGGAATCGGCAAGACCATCTCCACGCTTTTTCCTTCAATTAAAGCTATGGGAGAAGATTTGACGGACAAGATTTTTTATTTGACTGCAAAGTCTACGCTAAAAAAAGCTTGTAACGACCAGTTGTATTTAATGAAACAAAAAGGTTTGATAATAAAATCAGTCGAGATAATCGCAAAAAACAAAGTATGCATCAATAATGAAGTCAAATGCAATCCAAATGATTGTGAATTTGCAAAAGGTCACTACGACAGGGTAAACAAATGCATTCTCGATATGCTTGAAAACGAAGATATTATCGTGGAAGAAATCATCAAAAAATATGCATTCAAATACAGAGTTTGTCCGTTGGAGTTGGAGCTGGATTTGTCCAATTTCTGTGACATTGTGATTTGTGATTACAATTACGTTTTTGATCCGGTAGTATATCTAAAAAGATTTTTCGAAGTTCCTTATTTGAGAATGTCGCTTTTGGTTGACGAGGCTCATAATTTGGTGAGTCGAGGACGTGATATGTATTCATATTCGTTGAGTTTCAACCAACTTATGGACTGTTGTGATGAGCTTTTAGATGATAAAATAGAACTCAAAATCAAACGCAACTTAAAGAAACTCGCGAAACAAATCAAAGATGAATCTTTGGGAAAACCAGTCAACACTTACCAGGATTTATCAGTAGATTTGATTGATTATTGTGTACGTTGCAAAGAATCCATGACGAAATTCTTGGTCGAAGAAAAGGACAAACCATACTACGACAAAGTATTGGATGTGTATTTTGAAATCAATAAATTTTTGAAAATTTCTGATTTTTACGACGATTCTTTTGTTACTTTGATAAAATCTGAAAATGATGACGTTATTTACAACATCATGTGCTTGAACACTCACAATATTTTTAAAAATCTTTTAAAAAAGTGTAAATCAAATGTGTTTTTCTCAGCGACTTTGTCTCCTATGACCTACTTTGCAGATGTATTGGGTTTGGAAAAATTCTACAACATAAGATTAGAATCTCCTTTCCCAAAAGAGAATTTGAAAGTAAATCATATCAACATTTCCACAAGATTCAAAGACCGCGAAGATACGAAATATAAAATTGCAGAAATCCTTCGAAAAATCAACGAAAAGCCTGGAAACAAGCTCATATTCTTCCCTTCTTATTCGTACTTGGAATCTGTGTATGAGATTTGTGGTTTCGATATTTTAACACAAGAAAGAACGCTTACCGATATGGAAAGGTTGGAATTTTTGTCCCAATTTACAACAAGTTCAAACATAATGGCGTTTTGTGTTTTGGGTGGAGTGTTCAGCGAAGGCGTGGATTTGAGTGGCGACAGATTGAATACTGTAGGGATAATTTCAGTCGGACTTCCCGGAATTAGTGTAGAAAATGATTTGATTAAAAAATATTTTGACGAAAATGGAAAAAATGGATTCGATTACGCTTATGTGTATCCAGGAATGAACAAGGTACACCAAGCTGGTGGAAGATTGATTAGAACAGACACCGATACTGGAGAATTATTTTTGATTGACGATAGGTTTGACTCCTATCCTTACAAATCGCTTCTTCCGAATAGCTGGAAATAATTTTTCTGAGAAAAGTACAACACAATATGGTAAAATTAATTTAATCCCAATGGGAAATTTAAAAATGAAGGTGAAATTATGTCAGAACAAATAGAATTTAGATTTGATACACAATTATTAATAGCAGGAGAAAACTTATCAAGCGATACAATTAGTGAATATATCACAGAACATTTTAAAGGCGATTGCCTTTTGGTTGTAGGTGGCGATGATTTGATTAAAATTCATTTCCATACTAATGAACCTTGGCAAGTATTGGAATACGGACAATCAATCGGAGATATTCACGATATCGTCGTAGAAAATATGCAAAGACAAGCAGACGGTCTACAAGGATAATGAAAAAAATTTTAGAGGCAAAAGTAGAATACAATGTATTTCCCAACAAGGGAATTTGCAAAATAGACGATAATTTGTATTCTATAAAAAACACAATTCAAGGACAAACAATCTCTTTTCAACGAAAAAGAAAGAAAAAGGGATTTATTGAAGGAAAACTAGTTGAAAAACTAGAAATCTCCCCTCTTGAAACTATTGAAGGTTGTCCTGTAAATGAAAGATGCGGCGGTTGTATTTATCAAAAATTAGAGTATGATGTGGAGTGCGATTTGAAGAAAAAAACACTCACAGAATTATACAAAGATATTTACGATGAGGATATTACTTTTCATCCATCGCCTATTTTACAAGGCTACAGAAACAAAATGGAATACACTTTTGGAGATAGTGTCAAAGGTGGTCCACTTGTTTTGGGACTTCACACTAAAAACAAATTCTACGAAATAACAGACACCGTAGATTGCAATATAATTGATGAAGGCTTCAACAAAATCAGACAAGCTGTTCAAGAATATTTCAGAGACAAAAATTACGAATTTTTCAAAAAAATAAAACATACTGGACTTTTGAGACACTTCATAATCAGAAAAAGTTTCAGTGAAGATGAGTACATGATTAATTTGGTAACCTCAAGTGATGAGTTTGATGTGAATGATTTCGTTGAATTTGCAAAGCAAATCGACAACAGAATCGTGTCTATTTATCACACAATTAACGATAATATTTCTGATGCGGTAATAGTCGACAAATTAGAATTGTTGTACGGCAAAGAATATTTGACAGAAAAAATAAACGGATTGGAATTTAGAATATCTCCATTTTCATTCTTTCAGCCAAATCCAGCACAAGCAGAACAAATTTATAACAGAGCCTTGGAATTAGCTGGAGATTTGTCAGGAAAAAACGTCTACGATTTGTACTGTGGAACAGGAACCATCGCACAAATTTTTGCAAAAAAAGCTGAAAGCGTGATTGGCGTCGAAATAGTAGAAGAAGCAGTCGAAAAAGCCCAAGAAAACGCAGAACTAAATGGATTGACTAACACAGAGTTCATCTGCGATGATTGCTTGAATTTTATGGAAAAAGTTGAGAAAAAAGACGTAGTAGTCCTCGACCCACCAAGAGATGGAATTCATCCAAAAGCAATCGATAGATTAATCGACATCAATCCGGATAAATTCATCTACATTTCTTGCAATCCCATAACACAAAGAATGGATTTGGACAAATTTATCGAAAAAGGGTATAAAATCAAGTCATTGGAGTTCTTCGATCAGTTCCCAAGGACTTACCACTGTGAGAGTGTAGTATTAATGTCAAAAGGAAGAGTCTAGATTTATTTTATACTTAATGATTTAATATAGATAGCTTTTGGGTATGTTTGTATATGAAAGAATGTTAAGGTCTAAAGAAAATAATAGGAGGAAAACATGTCAGATAAAAAAGATAATGACAAGCACGAATTTATTAAAGCACCTTTAACACCAAATGGATCTGAAAAAGTTGATCCTGTAAAGGATAACGACAAAATTAAAGATCTAGAGAAAAATAAGGTTGATAACAAGGATAAAGCTTTTACTACTAACAAGGGTCTTAAGATGGCTGAAGATGAATTTACACTTAAGGCTGGTAGAAGAGGACCAAGTCTACTTGAAGATTTCCATTTTAGAGAAAAAATCATGCACTTTGACCATGAGAGAATTCCAGAAAGAATTGTCCATGCTCGTGGTGTGGGTGCTCATGGTATTTTTAAATCCACAAAAGATATGAGTGAGTACACAAAAGCATGTCTATTTTCAGGTCACAATAAGCAAACTCCTCTATTTTCGAGAATATCTACTGTAGCTGGATTTAGAGGTTCTACAGATACTCCTCGTGATGTACGTGGTTTTGCAATAAAATTTTATACAGAAGAAGGAAACTACGATATAGCTGGTAATAATGTGCCAGTATTTATTATCCAAGACGCTATTAAATTCCCTGACTTTGTCCATGCAGTTAAGCCAGAGCCAGATACAGAGGTTCCTCAAGCTCAATCCGCTCACGATACTTTTTGGGATTTTGTGACTCGTAACCAAGAATCAGCTCACATGGTTATGTGGCAAATGAGTGATAGGGCTATTCCTTTAAGTCTAAGAATGGTGGATGGTTTTGCTGTTCATACATTTAGATGGATAAATAAGGATGGCAAGGCATGTTTTGTTAGATACCAATGGAATCCACAGTTAGGAGTTCACTCAAGAGTATGGGATGAAACATTAAAAGTATCAGGTAATGATCCAGATAGCCAAAGAAAAGATTTGTATGATGCGATTGATGAAGGTTCATATCCAGTATGGGATTTCTGTGTACAAATCCTACCAGAAGAAAAAGAACATGACTTCCCATTCGATATACTAGATCCTACTAAAGTTTGGCCAGAAGAAGATATTCCTAAGGTTAAAATTGGTGAAATGATTTTTAATAGAAATGTAGATAATTATTTTGCTGAAACAGAACAAGTTGCATTTAACCCAGGTAATGTTATTCCAGGTATCGACTTTTCTAATGATCCACTTTTACAAGGTAGACTTTTCTCATATACTGATACACAACTTCTAAGATTAGGTGGACCAAACTTTGCACAAATTCCAATAAATAGACCTATAGCTGAAGTTCACAATAACCAAAGAGATGGATGGCATCAACACATGATAAACAAGGGACCTGTAGCATACCATAAATCAAGTATTGATGACCAATCTCCATATTACGAAAAACCAGAAGACGGTGGCTATGAACACTATCAAGAAAAAATTGATGGCAAGGCTATAAAAGCAAGAGATGATAGTTTTAGAGATCATTTTAGTCAAGCTACAGCTTTTTATAAGTCTGTAAGTGAAGTTGAACAAAAGCATATTATCAATGCATTCTCTTTTGAATTATCCAAAGTTAAAAGAGAAGAAATAAGACAAAATGTAGTGGATATGTTTGCCAATGTAGATCAAAAGATGGCAGAAGAAATAGCTAAAAATGTTGGCGCTGATAAACCAGATGCTGACCGCGGCTTTGACCCTGTTGGAGTTAAACCAAGCGAAGAAGCTAAAAAAGTAAGAATGCCAGAATTTGCTCAAGCTAACACAATCTTTAAGCCAGATACTTTAAAGGTTGGAATTTATTCTGATAATGACGACGACTTTGACTTTAAATCCTTGGTTGAAAAGATTAAAGATTCTGAGGCTAAGGCTGAAATTATCCAAGGAAATCTTCAAGATACTAAGGACGGACATAAAGTTGATCACAGGTATGAAACAGTACATCCAGTTTTAGAAGATGCTCTAATTGTGGTTGTACCAGAAAAACCATCCAAAGACTTCAATAAAAACATTGGCGAATTTGTAGATGAAACTTTCAAACATTACAAACCTATTTGGATTATAGGAGATTCTGAAGGAATCTTAGACAAGGATCAAGAAAAAGCTTCAGGTGTCATTGTAAGTAAGGACATTGAAAAAATAGATGAATTTATTGAAAACTTGACTCAACAAAGATTCTGGGATAGAGACGGTTCAATATAGATATATAATAAATAGCTTATTTTAATACGTACCCTCTTTACTGGGCAAATCAGTAAGGAGGGTATTTTTCTGATATATAGCTATGAATTCAAAAAAGAATGCATACATTAGAAATAGAGTAATATATGCATTATTATAATAATGAAAGAATTCAATCAAAATCAAAATAGATGCCATCTACAAAATATAGGTTAGCATCAACTACAACGAATTAATTAAATATTGTGTCCAGTTTTATGGCTACACATCACTATGACAAAAACTTGTTTCTTACTTATGTTATAATAGAAAGGTATATTAATTTAAGGGCTTGCAGAAATAAGATTTGTATGCATAGAAACTATAAATATATCTATAGTATTTTTAATTAATCAATTAGAGGACATATTCCCACATACGAGGCTTTTGAAAAATAACCAATGTTATCCATACTGACCACTCAAGCCACTGCGAAGCTGTTGGTTTGTTGGAGAAGAGTTAGAAAAAACTGGGTGCTTGAAATCAATATATTATTGATTTTGTGGATTTACTATTAAAAGCTTAGTATTTTGAAATTAGTGGTTGAAAATTTCTTTCAAATTCTTGTTTGTAGCTACATTTTGGATATTGACTATGTTGTGTGAACGATATGGATGGAGTTAAGGAAAATATATGAAACTAAAATTAATTAAACTAACTAAAGAGTATGAATTAAAGCTTGGTGAGATGATCGATGAATGGAAGATTGACCAAGAAATGAATAACACAAACACTTCTCCGTGGTCAATATTTAAAAATGATTACCATGATTTTGACTATTATCTAAATAACTTAGAAATAAAATCTAAAACTGAAAATAAAGTTCCAGATTCAGTTTTCTTCCTTTTAGATGAAGAAAGAGATAGGCTTTTAGGAGCTGTAAATATTCGCCACTATTTAAATGAGTCACTTTTGAAAGAAGGTGGACATATTGGAGATGGAATAAGACCCAGTGAGAGAAGAAAAGGCTATGCAACAGAAATGGTAAGACTAGCTTTGATAGAGTGTAAAAATTTGAGAATTGAAAGAGTACTCATGATTTGTGATAAAGAAAATATCGGATCAGCTAAGTCTATTATTAAAAATGGTGGAGTACTTGAAAATGAGTTTGTTAACTCAGATGGTAAGACAATTCAAAGATATTGGATAGACAATTAATTGTGTTTAAAAGTACAGAGTAAAACTACAATAGAGCAATAAAAAACTTATATTTAAATTTAAAACCCGGCTTTATCACAATTGATAATTGTCGGGTTTTTGTATAGTAGAACTCTAGTTAATATTAAATGCCAAATCCATGAATGAAATTATCATCATCAAATACTATATTTTTTATTTCAAACTATTATCGCTAAATCCTGAAATTTTAAAAAAATAATCAACAGATATACTTTTAAATTTTCTCCTGTATTTGCTTTTAATATTTGCTAATGCTGCCACTAAATACTTGTATTCTTCTTTAGGAATTACTAGTTTAAGAACTAAAATTAAGTCATGCAAATTTTTACCTGTATATTTCTCATCAAAAAACTTTTCAAAAACAGCTGTTTGCCCTATTTTACTCAAAGAGAAAGAATACATTACTTCATCGTGAGCACAAACATTTCTAAAAAAATTGCAGATTTTAATTATTTCTGTAAGTTCTGTCTTACTAATTTTTTCTTTGGATTTATAGCTTTCCTTGTATCTTTCACCAAAATCTCTAGCAATCATATTTTGAAGTGACTCATCAAGAGAGTTGTAGAAATAAGATATATTTCCTAAAGTAAGGAAGTTTACAAGTACCCAAAGAGGTATACTGTCATGTTTTTTTATATAATGTTTAATCGGTTTCTTACCGTTTAAATTCTTATTCTCTCTACTTATAGTATTGGACAAATTTGCTATTGTTTTTAATACATAATTTAATTGGTGTTTTGAGTTTGAATAATTTTCGATTTGTAGGTAAGGATACAATCCATCTCTATGTATATCCGAAAAATGATACGCACATGAAGTTTTTAAAAGCTTTTCAAAACGAAGTAATGAAGAAAAAACTACTTCCTTCAATTCACGATCCATTTCGTGCAGGTAAAAAATTTCTTGAAAACTACTACCATCCTTATATTTATCTTCATCTTCAGTTGAAACCTTAAGGTCCAAAAATGGAGTTTTATATCCATTAATCAAATTATAGTAATTCAATTGTGATAAAATAATTTTAGCATTATCTGGATTATCAATATTTAGACCTCTTGAAGAAAGAATTTCAATTTGCTCATCATAAGTTTTAAATGGCTTGCTCATGTATCCACCTCACAAAAAATGCCCCGCCACGTATGGCAAGGGCTTGTTCCTTATATATATTATAGTAAAAAATTTACGTATAGTCAATTATAACTGGTTAAATAGTTCGATTAAAATCTAATACATTTAAAATGTATTGCCAAACAAGAACAAAAAATTTACAATCAATGAATCAATTGCCTTTAAATACATAAATGGAATTATTTCCACTAAGTATTTGTGATAAAAGTAAATTAGCTAAAAATTTATTCTATGAATTTATGGGAACTAATCGAATCTAAAAAAGGAGAAAAAAATGAATATAACACAAAAAGATATGAAAATACTATTGAAATCGCAACAAGGTGAATTAGATGTTGTGTTAATGTATCGTGCACTTGCAGATACTGTAAAGGATGCAAATGACCAAGAAACTTTTCGTAAGCTTGCAACAGAAGAAGGTCATCATGCATCGGTATTCCACAATCTTACAAAAGAAAATCTGAAACCTAAAAAAACCAAGGCGATAATTATTCCTTTGCTTTATAAGATAATAGGAAAGAAAAAATTATATAAAATAATTGCAAACGGAGAATACAATGCTGCTAATACCTATGCACCAGTTGCTGAAAAATTCCCAGAAATAGAAAGTGTCAAAAACGATGAAAAAAGACACGGTGATATTGTAAACTCATTAATTAAGAATTAATTTGGATTTTGATAAATAATACTATTAGCGTTATAATTTTCTTGTGAGATGAATTAATAAATGTCACAAAATAAATAGGAGGAAACGATGAAAAAAGAAATTGAAACAACTTATTCTATATTCCCTATGCCAGTTTTAATGGTGGCCACTTTTAACGAAGATGATACTGTAGATGTAATGAATGCTGCATGGGGAACTATGCTCAACAGAGACACAGTAGCATTGAATTTGTCAGAAACCCATAAAACTGTTGAAAACATAAAATCGCGTAAAGGATTCGTAGTTCATGTCGCCGATGAAAAACATGTTGTTGAAGCCGACTATTTCGGGGTCGTTAGCGGAAATACTGAGAAAGACAAGTTCAAAAAATCAGGATTAACATACGAAAAGTCAAAACTTGTAGATGCTCCAATTATCAACGAATTTCCAGTTGCTATCGAATGTGAATTCATAGAATATCAAAAAGATAATAATGGTATCGGTGTTATCGGAAAAGTAATCAGAACATCAGTAGATGAAGAACATTTCGACGGTGATAAAGTAAACGTTGATTCATTAGAAGCCATCGCTTTTGACCCATATACTCTTGGTTACTACAAAGTAGCTGGAAGAGTAGGCAATGCTTACAAAGATGGTTTACAACTTAAATAATTATCACAGCTTTTAGGATTTTGTAATCTTAAAAGCTTTTTTTGTTATTAATCAAAATTTTTATTAAAAATGATTTTCATTTTTGATTGTTAACAGTATTAGTGTTATAATGTAAGTATAAGAAATCATAAAATACACAAAGGAGGATATTATGAAATTAGAAGACTTTACAGAAAAAGAACAATCAGAAATCAACGAAGGGCTATCTAGTGCTGAAATCAGCGACAAAGAAGCCGCAGATAAAATATTAGCCTTGGTTCCAGATGAATGGATCAAAAAGATTCCATTTTTCGTTAGAAAACACTCAACAACAAAAACAATCGAAAGAATTGCCAACCAATATCCTGAACTTTACGCTGTAGCAAAAAGAGAAGGCGAACTTCCTGAAAAAGAACGTGACGAATTGCAAAAAATCATTACAGATATTTTTAAGGAAAAAATGGAAAAACACAATATAAAATAATTAGAGAATTTTCTATGGACACTATAATAGTCAGTGATAGAATCAAACTTATTCCCTATTTCGAAAATTATGATACTACTTTGAAATGGTACGAAGATAAGGATGTGTGCAAACAAGTCGACAACATTGATTTCGTATACGATATTGATAGGCTTCAAAAAATGTACAATTACTTGAATACTCATGGAAAGTTGTACTACATTGAATACAATAACGAATTAGTTGGAGATATTTCCTTGACTGATGACAATGAAATAACAATAGTTGTGTGCAAAGAATTTCAAAACAAACACATCGTTAGAAATTGTGTCACAAAAATTTTAGAATTAGCAAAAGAAAATGGAATAAAATCTATCACGGCAAATATCTACGCTTTTAATCATCAAAGCAGAAAAATGTTTGAAGCTGTAGGTTTTGAGCAAATCGAAGAATAATTATTTGAATACAAATTTTAAGCGGCGAAATTGTCGCTTTTTTTGTTGAAAAAATTAGTAAACTATTGCAAAACTTTTCAACTCATTATTATTTTGATATTTTTAATGCAACATCGTAATATACAATATCGTAATATTGCATTGTACGATATTGTGTTTTTTGATTTAATTACCGTAAATTATTTGATTTGTGGTATCATTAATGTATGACAAAATATATGATTAATATTTTGCAAATATAACTTTGCAATTATAATTTTTAAGGAGGGTTTTTATGCTTGAGTTTTTGAAAAAGGGAGTTTTTAGTGGAACTGATGAGTTTTTAGAACAAAAGAGTAAATTGATTTTAAAAACTTCGGAAAAAACATTCGACTCTCCCCCTTTTGATAAGGTTATAGATGAGATAGACAAGATTTCAGAAGATGCGCTTAGAAATTACAAGGAAGTAAGATCTGGTAAGAAGACTTACTTTTTCTCGTTGGAATTTGTGGGTAAAAGTTTCATTCAAGCGACTTTTATTCCTGATGCTTACGAGTGTGTCTATCATATTGAATATATGAAGGATATTGCTGATAGTTTGGTGAAGTGTGTCGATGATGTGAGTGTCGAAGACACAAAGGATTTGTTCAAGAACTTTTACGATGAAAAGCCTTTAAGTGATGATTTTGATTGGGAAGATATGAATATTTAAGGAGGTTTTATGGCTAGATCGATTTTAATTTACAATATGCCTGAAAATATTAAAGAATTTTTGAAGATTGAATCTGAGAAACACGATTTTGAAATAATCGAATGTGACGATTCTGATTTGTGCACTAAAATATCTGTGCTTTTAAAAGAAGAAGACGGTGACAAAATTGAGTGTGCTGAAGAGGGTGTGGATATTAATTTTCTTATGATTAATAAATTCAACAACCAAATTTTAAATAGATTTTTGAAAGATATGCAACGTGAGAATGTCTACATTCCGAATAAATGCGTAACAACTGAGCACAATATAAATTGGCCACTTAAACAACTTCTTTTGGAAAACAAAGAAGAGCACGAGGTGATGATGATTTACAAGGAACTTGCAGCTCTTAGATCCCAAGCTATCCAATTGTACAAAGAAAATGACGATGATGAACTTTATAAAACTATCAACGAAGTCACTGAATATATGCAACCAAAAGAATTTGAAAAGGATGAATTAATCAAAAGATTCAACCATTTAAAATCAGTTATAGAAAGAATTAGCTAGATTTATTTAACTCATAGTCAAAGTAACAAACCCTCATGCTAAGAATATCATACGGAGAAAATTGCTTTGATTTCAATTCGAAAAAATCCGTAAAAAATCGAACTGTTTGAACGTCAGTGAGTTTTCGATTTTAGGATTTTGAGATTTAGAAATCAACAATTTTTGTAGTCCAGATATTCGTGTATGAGGGTTTGCTTACGTATTAGAATTCGCAATAGCTAATTCTTTTTTATTGACATGAAATCTATAGTGTGTTACGATTATGATACAGTATGATACAAGTGGAGGTATGTATGATTACTTTTGAGAATGTGACAAAAAAATATGACAAGAAAATCGCTTTGGATAATTTCAATCTTACAATTAATAGCGGCGAAATCTTCGGTCTTATTGGACATAACGGAGCCGGTAAATCAACTACGATAAAATCCTTAGTTGGTGTTATAAAACCTGAAGAAGGAACTATCAAAGTTGACGATGTCGATGTAAGAGATAATCCAATGGAAGCTAAGAAAAAAATCGGATATGTATCTGACAGTCCAGATATGTTTTTGAAGATGACTCCTTACGAATTTTGGAGATTTGTAGGAACGATTTATGACGTTGAAGAAAACAAATTCAACGCTACTTGCAAGATGCTTTCCGAAAAATTTGATTTGACAGAATTCTTCCAACCTATTGAATCTTTTTCACATGGTATGAGACAAAAAGTTTTCGTAATAGCTGCTCTGTTATCTGATCCAGATGTGTGGGTATTAGACGAACCGTTGACAGGACTTGACCCACAAAGCTCGTACAATTTGAAGGAAATGATGAGAGAACACGCCAACAAAGGAAATACAGTTTTGTTCTCTACTCATATTTTGGAAATTGCAGAAAAACTTTGCGACAGAATTGGAATTTTGCAAAAAGGAAAACTTATATTCTTAGGTACGGTTCAAGAACTAAAAGACTTACATCCGGATAAATCTTTGGAAGAAATTTATCTTGAAATGATAAAATCACACGATGAGGTTCCAAATGAACAAAACTAAATTAAAAGAATTGATGAAAATCGACTTGTTGAATATAAATCCTATGCTCACAGGCCAAATCAGACAGAAGACCAAGCCTGCTGAGAACAAAAGTATTTACAAGAAAATTATCAGACAATATATAATGTCCGCTGTGATGATGCTTGTAATTTACGGGCTTATGTTTGGACTTATATTTGATTACAGCAAGGCACCGAAGATGTTCGATTTATTTGTATTTTACTTGGTAATTTTGGGAACTCTGCAAAACTTCATCAGCGTATTCAATCTGTTTTATGAAAACAAGGATTCGTTGAAGATGTCGTATTTCCCGATTAGCCAGAAGGAAATGTTCATATCCAAGACGTTCTTGACAATGTTGAGTTCGCTGACAGTTCTAAGTCCGATTTTATTGTTGTCGATAAAATTTTTCATTGATTTCAAATTCAATATATTCTTGGCAATTTTGTTCGGAATTTTGAATTTCGTAGTTTTATTTGTTTTTACAATAATTTTGAATATTGTCGTTGCGGAGCTTTTGGTGAGAACATCTGCTTTGTACAAATTCAACACTCAAATAATGGTTGGACTTAATATTTTCATTCAAGTCGTTGCTATAGTGTTTGTGATTTTTATTCAAAATTCAAACATCATGAAAAATACCACAGGACTTGGCCCTATTTCAGGATTACTTCACAATCCATTATCGGCGATTATTTTCATAGCTGTATTGGCAGTTGTTGAAGTTATTTTAGGAAAGGCAATACTAGAATTTGCATCTAAGAACTTGTACGAACACATGAGCGATATTCAAAACAGGAAAAATTCTGTTAGAAGAACAAAAGTTGACAAAGAGCCGAGCAATATCGGCAAGGAAATGTTCAAATACAACAAAATGCTTTTAAGCGATGCTACAACTATCACATCGTGCATTTTATTCCCAGTGATGTTTCCAATAATAATGACATTTACTAGTGCGACTAATATGCGAAGTGAAATCGGGACAAATATTTCCGATTTGCAATCACTTGCTATTGCTCTTAGCATTTCATTTATGTACAGTGTGTTCATTGGGCTATTTCCTATGAACCTACAATCGATAATAGTTTCATTAGACGGACAAAATCACGATTATTTGATGAGTCTACCAATGAGTAAGAAAACTTATTTGAATGAAAAAGTAAAGTTCTCATTTACAATAATGGGCGTGTTATCTGCGCTTGCAATATTAGGATTTTCCATATTCTTCAGAGTAAAAGTTTATTTCATAATACTTGCAATTGTGTTAAACTTATTATCTATATTCGTATTTTGTAGATTCAAAGTCGCAGGAGATTACAAACACAAATATGTGAATTGGTCGAGCATTTCAGATATAATGAACAGACAATCCAAATTCGCCTACGTTATTAAAATGATGGGACTTTCATTTTTGACGATAGCAATATTCTCATTTGTAATGTTTAGCATTCAATCAGCCCCTATTAAATGGATTCTCTTAGGAATATTAATTCCATGGGCATTAATAGTGATAGGAATTGAACTTTACAATCAAATCGGTTTTTGGAGAAAAATAAAATAGACACACAAAAATCATCCTCAAGTTTAAAAAATGAGGATGATTTTTTATTGAAATAATAATTATTTGTGTGATTCGTAATATCTTCTTCCTAAAATATCTGCAGTTAATACAAAATCTTTTAATCTTTCTGGTGTGATTTCTCCAACTACGTTGTGGATAGTTTCACCTTCGGCACATGCCTTTTCACAACCTACCATAAGATTTGCTTCTTGTATATTCAAATCGTTAAGTGTCATTGGAAGTCCTATATTGTAGCAGAAATCCATAACCTTCATCAATTCATCTTTTGGAGCTGATTCCATCAACAATTGTACAATCGTACCGAAAGCTACGATTTCTCCGTGCATTGCAGATACTCCTTCTATTTCAGTAAATCCGTTATAGATAGAGTGTGCTGCTGCTAGTCCACCATTATCTGCGCCGACACCACTTAGATAAGTTGCTGCTTCTATTATTTTTTCTACAGATTCGTTCAATACATGCTTTTCTACAGATGTTTTCGCGATTTCTCCATGTTCAAACAAAATTTCATTGCACAATTTGCAAAGTGCCATAGCAGACTCACTGATTCCACCATTTTCAAGTGAAGGTGCATCAACCTTTTTACAGCTTCTTGCTTCGTAGTAAGTTGCCAAAGCATCGCCCATTCCTGCAACTAAAAATCTCACAGGAGCGTTAACAATTATTGTCGTATCCACGATTACCATGTTAGGATTATCTGGATAGAAAATATATCTGTCAAATGTGTGATCGTCATTGTAAATAACTGAAAGTCCAGTACAAGGAGCATCAGTTGCTACAACTGTAGGAACTACCAAAACTGGTTTGTTTTCATAAAACGCCGTAGCCTTCGCAGTATCAATAGCAGATCCTCCGCCGATTCCTACGACCGCATCGATTTTTTCATCGACGACGATTTTTCTCATTCTCTCTATTTCTCCATTAGAAGAAATCCCTGAGAAAATTTCATATTTTCTAAAAGCGTCAGTTCCTTCAAAACTTTTTTCGATTTTTTCCTTACAATCGTTCAATCCTCTTTTTGAAGATACGAACAAAAACCTGTTTCCATAATCTTTTGCGTATTTACCAAATTCATTCAAAGCGTCTTTGCCTTGAACGTATTTTTGAGGTGTTCTGATTAATTTTAACATTTAATTCTCCTTTCGTAATTTTGATAAACAAGGTTATTTATTTAACATTTATGTCCAAATAACCCCTAAAATATTTATACCCAAATAGATAAAACAAAAACAGCGACAAACTTTTTTCGTTCATTGCTGTTTATTTTTTAATTATTTTGGTTGAATGTAGTCTACTAAGAAAAGTTTTTCTGTTCCATCACTTCTAACTCTTACAACTACATCTTCTTGATCTTTATCGTTGTATTGTCTAGTTAATATGATGTCTCCTTTTTCAAAGCTGAAATTATACGGAAATGATTGATTGTAACCTATTGTCGTAAAATCTTTGAAGTATTCCGCATCTTTAATTCGGTATAATTTTTCGTGAGGATATGTGGAGTACTTGTGGCTTATAATTCCATAATAATCTGCTTCAAATTCTCTTCCATTGTATGTGATTTTTTCTGTTGAGATTGGTTTGAGATTTTTACTTTTCAACAAATTAACTGTGTGAAGATTTTTAATTTTATCTTGGATAATTTTCGTCATATTATCGTTAACATAACCTATTCCATCTATATGTGCCAATCCAAAAAATCCAATAACATCTCCTTTTGTCCTGTTATATGTATTCATAAAGTTTTCTGCCATCATTTTGTCTCTGTACTCACTGGCTTTTAAGTCATCAACTTTTTCCTTGTCATAGAAATTCTTACCTTGTTCTATAGCCTTCTCAGTAAGTTCAATATCTTTTTTGTCGCCTTTTTCTTTTGCTAATTTAAGATAATCCTTGCCTATAATATCGTATGAATGTCCCACATCTACACCGTAGAATTTAATATCATTCATTTCTTTTTTTATTGTCTTGAAATATTCGATATCGTAATCATAATCATAGTTTCCGTATTTTTTAATAACATCATACATTTTGTTCAAATACTCATCATTATCTGATTTCATCCACAAATTAAGATATTGTGCACCATAATGAGAATCCTCCAAAAAATAATTCCTACCACCTTTTTTGTAGTAATCTCTCAAAATATTTAACTCTTCATTATAAATAGGTTTTATATCGTGATCTTCTCCATACAAATACACATCCCTTTTTCCAATGCTGCATGAGCTCAGCATCAAAAGCGCCATTAAAATTGCAAATATTTTCTTTTTCATAAATTCCTCCTGCTAACTTATACATCCATTTTACCACAAATAAAAAAATCTCCTCAACAAATAAATTTGCCAAAGAGATTTAAATTAAATGTCAATGGTGTCTTATTATTTTTGCAGGCATTCCAACTGCTGTGCAATCACTTGGAACATCATGTAAAACAACTGCACCTGCACCGATTTTCGCACGATCTCCAATTTTAATCGGCCCCAAAATAGTCGCTCCAGTTCCAATTATAACATTATCACCTACGATAGGATGACGTTGGTGATCTTTTTCGTTGCCAGTACCACCTAATGTGACATTATGGTAGAAGTGGCAATTGTCCCCGACAATCGCAGTTTCACCAATTACAACCGCCATCGCATGATCTATGAATAGATTCTTTCCGATAGTTGCACCTGGATGAATTTCAATTCCTGTTTTACGCCTCGCTCTTTGTGAGAAAAATCTCGCAAGAGTTGTGTGCTTTTTTCTATAAAAATAATTTGCGATTCTGTGATAAATCAACGCCCTCACGATAGGATACATAAATAACGCTTCAAATTTCGTGCGACATGCAGGATCTTCTTTTAAAATAAAATCACCGTATTCAGATAATCTTTTAATTAGCCTCATTTTCAAATAATTCAGTCGACAAGTACCTTTCTCCAGTGTCTGGAAGAACAGTAACTATCGGACCATCAACTTTCTCTAACATTTTTAATGCGCCAAATACATTTGCGCCCGAAGAAATTCCCACCAAAAGTCCTTCTTCTTTTGCAAGTCTTCTTGCCATATCCAAAGCATCATCACCCTTTACAGTGATTACTTCGTCTAACATTTCCCTATCCAAAATTTCTGGAATAAAGTTTGCTCCAATTCCTTGGATTTTGTGTCCACCAGCTTTTCCAGTGCTTAACAACGCTGATTCTTCTGGTTCAATTGCCCACACGGCTACATTTTCATTCTTTTCCTTTAAGAAATGACCAACACCACTAACAGTTCCACCTGTTCCAACACCAGCGATAAATCCTTTAACCTCTGGTAATTCAGAATAGATTTCAGGACCTGTGTATTTTTCGTGAGCCAATGTGTTGTAAGGATTTGCAAATTGATTTGGCATAAAATATTCGCCAGTAGCTTCCAATTCCTTCGCCTTATCAACAGCTGTTTGCATACCACCTTCGCCAGTCAAAATAATTGTAGCTCCATAAGCTTGCATCAATTTACGTCTTTCGATAGACATTGATTCTGGCATAACAATTGTAACTTCGTAACCTAAAGTTTTACCAATCATTGCAATCGCAATTCCCGTGTTACCACTTGTAGGTTCAACAATCTTCATGCCTGGTTTTAATGAACCATCATCAATCGCTCCTTTTATCATTTCAAGAGCAGCTCTGTCTTTGATTGAACCAGTTGCATTTTCCTTTTCAACCTTGACATAGATATTTCCATTTCCTATGTTTTTCAATCTAATAAGTCTTGTATTTCCAATTGTATCTAAAATATTTTTCATTTTTCTCTCCTTTGTTTCCATATATAATAAACCACATTTGATTTTATGTCTATAGTTTAATATAATTTAATGAAAAAGTACGTTGTTAAAACAACATAAGAGGTAGAAATGGAAATATTAAAATCAGAATTATTTAAAAACTTCTCAAAACAAGAAATCGAACAACTATTAAACTCAAATTTTATTTACAAAAAATCTTACAAGAAACACCAATACGTGTACCAATCTGGAAACACAACTGACACATTCGGGCTAATACTCAAAGGAAATGTCAGATTAGAAATCACAAATTATTGGGGAAGTAGAATGATACTTTCAAACAGAAACAAATTCCAAATAATAGCAGAATCTTACGCAATAAGTGGCGAAAAGTTAATCATAGATATAATCGCAAGTGAAGACTGTGAAATCTTGTTCATCAAAACGAAAGAAATTTTCGCAGATCACAACGACTACAACTACAAATTAATCCAAAATCTGCTTTACATATTATCAAACGACAACTACTCACTTTCACAAAAACTTTACCAATCCTCCTTCAAAAAAATACGCCAAAAAATATCAGTGTATCTAAGCTCTCTCGCCCTAAAAAAAGAAACCAACGAATTTGACATACCATTTAATAGACAAGAACTAGCAGATTACTTAAACGTCGACAGAAGCGCACTATCGAAGGAACTAATGAAAATGAAAAAAGAAGGACTACTTGATTACAACAAAAACCACTTCACACTCCACAAAAACTTCAAAGAAGAATACTTCTACGTAATCTAATCCCGTCTACTCTACCAAAATCTGACAATACGGTTTTTCTAAGCGAATTTTCTCAGCACTCCAGCAAACAGTCGAAGCTTAAGAATATCCTCTGGAGAAAATAATCATAAATTCAAGTGAAGTTAGCTGTTAAAAAATTGTGCTGTCTGAGTGCGCAGCACGAGTTCACAATTTTAGGCTAACAAGCTTAGAATTTATCTATTTTCGTAAACGAGTTATTCGAAAGCGAGATGTTTGCTTACACGTCAGCAAGCCTGTCCATCTGACTAAATCTCTTAGCAAAAACTCGTATTTAAGCAAGTCTCCCATTGACGCGAAAACTCTAAGCACTTCGGCAAACAATTGAAGCTTAAGAATATCATACGGAGAAAATTTTGTTGATTTCAAATCGAAGGACTCCGGCTAAAATTTAACCGCTTTAGCGCCAGCGAGCTTTAAATTTTAGGAGACCGAGATTTAGAAATCACAAATTTTTGTAGTCAGATATTCGAAGCGAAATGTTTGCTCGTATCCCAGCAAGTCCTTCCCATCTGACGAAAACTCCTAGCTCAAACTTTGCTCATACGTCAGCAAGCTTTTTATAACGCAAAAATGCCCCTATCAAACGATAAGGGCATCTCTAATTTTATTGTTCTTTAATTATTTCTTCTGTAACATTTGCAGGGACTTCTTCATATCTCACAAATTCCATTTCAAATTCTCCTCTTGCTTGAGTCATTGATCTCAAATCTATTGAATATTCGAATAATTCTTTGTGAGGAGCTTCTGCAATTACTACTTGGTTACCGTCTTCGTCAGATTCCATTCCCAAAATTTTACCACGGCGTTTGTTCATATCTCCCATTACATCTCCCATATATTCTTCAGGGATTTTGATTGTAACTTTCATAATAGGTTCTAATAAAATTGGTTTCGCTTCTTCAATTCCTTTTTTAAATGCGATTTGGGCTGCGATCTTGAATGCCATTTCGTTTGAATCTACTGGGTGATATTTTCCATCGTAAAGAATCGCTTTAATGCCAACTACAGGATATCCTGCCAAAGGTCCCTTTTCCAAAGATTCTTCCAAGCCTTTTTCAACTGCTGGGAAGAAATTCTTAGGTACAGCTCCACCGAATACTTCTTCTTCAAATACGAAGTTTTCTTCAGAATCTGTCAATGGTTCAAATCTAATAAATACATCCGCAAATTGTCCAGCACCACCAGATTGTTTCTTGTGTTTTCCTTCGACGTCTGATTTTGATTTGATAGTTTCACGGTATGCAATTCTCAATGGAACAACTTCCGTTTCTACTTGGTATTCATCTTTTAATCTGTCCATCATTACTTGAAGTTGAACATTGCCACGTCCACCGATTAATAATTGCTTAGTTTCATTATTTCTTTCAGATACAAATGACAAATCTTCAGTTTGCAATTTAGTTAATGCACTAGAAATTTTATCGTCATCTGATTTTGATTTTGGTTGAATTGCAAAGAATAATGTTGCAGGTTTTAATTTCAAACGTTTGTAAACTGTTGGATCATTCTTGTCAGAAATAGTATCTCCTGTTTCTGTTTCAACTAATTTACTAATCGCACCGATGTCACCTGCGTGAACTTCTTCGGTTTTTATTTGTTCCTTGCCACGTAAGAAGAACAAATCCCCAATTTTTTCGTCAACTTCCTTGCTTGAATTATATATTAAAGTATCTTTGGTTATTTTACCTGATATAACCTTAAAAATCGAAATCTTTCCAACAAAAGGATCCACAATTGTCTTAAAGACAACTGCACTCATTGGTTCGTCAACAGAGAACTTACGTTGTTTATCATCTGCATGTCTGAATCCGTATTTTGCTCTTTCATCATCAGGCGTTGGCATGTATTTTTCGATAATTTCTAATAAAACATCAACACCCACTCCTGTAAGAGCACTTCCTGCAATAAGTGGTACACAACTACCTTCAAGTAACGCTGAAACCAAAGCTTTTTTGAATTCTTCGTGACTAAATTCTTCCCCGTTGAAATATTTTTCCATCAAATCGTCGTCTGTTTGAGCGACAACTTCACAAATTTCATCGAATACGACATTAATTTCATCTACTCTATCTTCTGGAATAGGAACTTCCTTGAATTCGAAACCATTGTATTCATATGCTTTCTTGTCGATAACATCAATAACTCCCTTGAAGTCTTCGCCTTCACCAAGTGTCAAAGTAAATGGAATAATATTCTTACCAAATCTTTCGTGCAAATCGCTTACACACTTGTTGAAGTTAGCGTTGTCTTTTTCCATTTTATTTACAAAAATAATTCTTGGAAGATCTATTGATTGAGTATAACGAAGAACTTTTTCTGTCCCTACTTCTATACCATTAACAGCATCAATAACAATAAGAGCTGCTTCAGATGCTCTTAATGATTGATAAACTTCTCTTTCAAAATCAAAATAGCCCGGAGTGTCTATGAAATTGATTTTTATGTCGTTGTGTTCGATTGGAATAACAGAGCTGGATATAGAAATACCCCTCTTCATTTCTTGCTTAGAATAGTCAGAAACTGTGTTTTTGTCCTCAACTTTTCCGACTCTGTTAATCACATTGGTTAAGTATAGGCATGCTTCAGTGAGTTGAGTTTTTCCACTTCCACTATGCCCAACCAAGCTAAGATTTCTGATTTTGTTTGTTGGATAAGATTTCATAATTGTGCCTCCTATTATTTATAAGAAAACATTTGCAATCTTGATACATAATTTATTAAATAAGCTTAATAACTAAATTTTACAAACATCAATTATAATATCGTTTTCAAAATAACCGCAACGTCTCTCTTATATTATTAAAATATATATACCCAAAAATCAAAATTCCTAACAATTTAAAAAATATTATACAAAAATTCCCCTTACATATTTATGTTTTTTAAAAATGAGATTTTATTTTGCTTGAATCTAAATCTAATATCTTACATCTACATAATAGGTTGTTTTTTTCTCTGAGATCATTCGATCAACACACTTAAGTGTACAATAAAAAAGCAACTTTAATTTATTACTGTATAAATCAAGTAGTGCTTAATTAATTTAATCTATCAATTGATTTAATATCTGATTCGTAGAAAATCCAAATATCTCTATCAACTCTCATCTCTAGACCATCTTCTTCGACTTCATAATCATCTTTTGCACAATAGTGTGCATACCCATCATAGCTAATCCCCTTTATATCTGTTAATCTAATATATTGTGCATTGTATTCTAATAATTTCACATTTTACTCCTTTCTTTCTTGTTGTTTTAGGTGGAGGCCTGTCATTGTGTTGTAAGTGTGAACAAAATACTTTCCATCGTAACAATGGATATGGGTACCAACAAGACCATTAGCAACAATCTTCCCTAAATATGAATTAACTTAAGGTTCATTTTTGGAAGATCCAACAATAATACCGTCTTACACCTCCATAAAATAATCTTCAAGCACGATATCTTTCTAAAATAAAATAATTAGCATTATAAAACATAAAACCTCTTTATTTTCAATAAAACTAATTCTTTTTTCATATATGATCCCTCAAATTTTTGCTTAAATATGTAAAAATTAAAGGCAGGTTGATAAAATAACCACCTGCCTATCTTAGTTAAATATATTCTTAAATTCTTACTTTTATAACCATCAAATCGCTATCCTCAAGAGCCTTAAGAGCATGGATTTCATTAGGATCCATTGTGATTATTTCACCTGGGATTATTATCTGATTTCCGTTTTCTCCCTTAAAATCTACCTTGCCCTTATAAATTACAACTACTACACTTTTATCTGACTTGTGACTTGGTATTTCATCGCCCTTTTTGATTTGTAGGTGGGTTATTTGTAAATTATCCTCATCCACCAAATGCTCAAATTTGCCGTCTAAAATATTCGCACTTATTTTTTTCATATTATCTCTCCTTGTTAATGACCATTACCATAAAAAATGGTATACAATAAATTTTTACAAACACAATTTATCTCAGCTTTTTTACAATTTTCTTTAACTCAGGCAAGACCTCCTCTCTAAAAAAAGGATTTTTTGCTATCCACCTGTTGTTTAGAGGACTTGGGTGGGCTATTGGGAAATATTCTGGCAAAAATTCTTTGTAAGATTTTACTGTTTCGGTTAAATTTTTCTTAAATTTATCCTTCAAATAAAACTTTTGAGCATAGGCTCCTATCAAAATGGTTAACTTTATATCCTTCAATTCATTTAATAATAGTGGATGGTATTCTTTTGCAATAAAAGATCTAGGAGCCTTGTCGCCCGATTTTCCCTTTCCAGGATAATAAAAATCCATTGGAATTATAGAAAAATCTTCACTATGGAGGGCGTCTTCCGATATACCCAACCATTTGACAAGATTTTCCCCACTCTTATCATTGAATAAAATACCAGTTTCTTCAACCTTTTCCCCAGGAGCTTGCCCAATTATCAAAAATTTTGATTTTGGATTTAGCTGGAATATTGGGTTAATTCCTCTATTTGTGTAGATTTCATTTCTGCTATCTTCTCTTAATTTTTTAATAATAAGTTTTTCTTTCATAATTTTGCCATCACCTTCATTAGAATTAGAACCTTACTAAGCTTTAGGACAAGTTGCAATTTTCGTAAAAAATCTATTCTTAGCCTAGTAAAACTTTCAACCTACATAAGATTATTACCCATTTTTGTCTTGACTATAATCATGAATTGCATAATCTACTATAATTCCTTGTGATGTTAGATTTTCTTTTATAAATTTTCGACTAGGTTTTTATTTTCACTTAAAGATAATTCTTTTGGTATGTGATCAGGCAATATTATATTTTTTACTAATATTTTTTCTTTTCTTGTATAGTCGTAGGTTTCCCCTACCATTCATTTTTTATTTTTTCTCCACTTATATATGCTGCACTTGCTACTGCACTTTTTCCTTTTCCTCTTGATATTGTGTTTACTGAAAAACGAAAACTGTCTTCCATTTTTTCTGAAATATGCTAATTATATCACACTACGTTGTTTTAATTTATTATTAAAAATATAAGCAAAAATTGTGCAAATCACAAGAAGTAGTGGTGCTATTCTAACAAATCCCCATTCGAAACTTTGCAATATGAATTTCATTACTGCTGTGTTTGAGTCTGTCGTGTCCCATTGTAAATAGCTGCTTTTCATAAAAATCAAAGCTATGAACACAACCACAATTAGCACATCGAATGCGATAACTATATTTCTGTAAATCGTATTTTTCTTTTGTTTATTTTCGAAAAATTGCAGATTAATTTCTTCGAGTTTCTCCGATATTTTATCTAATTCTGTTTGTTGTGTTTCTTCTATATTTTCACCTAATAGTATGCTTACAGATGTGTGTAAGATTTCCGATAGTTTTATCAAAGAATCAGAATCAGGAACGGACAAGCCTCTCTCCCATTTCGATACTGTTTGTCTGACAACGTGCATTTCATTGGCTAACTGTTCTTGTGACAATCCATTTGATTTTCTAAGTGATTTGATATTTTCATTCAACATTTTATCCCTTCTTTCTATGCCACAATGATACAATAATTCCTACCATTGCCACAAGAAACTAAAATTAACATAACATAATTCTATGATTTTCAGCATTAAACACTAAGTTAATATAACTTGCTTATTCATGATATAAATGATAAATAATTATTAGTTTCAAAATATTATATCATAAATATTCACCGCGACTATTTTAATGAGTTTACTTCATTCCTAGTACAACATTTTTCCCACGTAAAAAGGACAAGCCTACGCTTATCCTTTAATCAATAATTCTTCTTTTCCAAACGTACGATACATACCAAAGAATTCAAAATACTACATTCTAATTTTTCTTGTATCACTAAATCCATCTAATTATAGGATGTTTTCAAATTTTTAGTCCCGTCACAGTACCTTATAATTATAATTTGTAGATCTGTAATTATTAAATCTATCATGTAGATTTTTTAGTTTGGAATCTATTTTCTATTTTTTAAAAATATTGTCACATTTTTAATTTAATTTTGAATGCATTTAAAATTAAATGGATTCAGATGTATTTTCCTATAAGCTTACTTGCTCTTCCATATTGTTTCTTATTCTTTTAAAAATATCCAAATGAATTTCGTGAGTAAAATTTTCTATTAAAATTTCATAACTATCATCAAAAAATTCTTTTATGCTTTCTTTGGCCTCTATATCTGCCATCATATATATGATATAAACCCCTTCTAAAATCGCTTTAGTAACCAGGGGATCACCTGCTGAATAGGAAATTATCTGGCTGAAACCAAGATATAGTTCGTCCTTCACAGAATAACTTTGATAAATTATTTTTACATTTTCGTCCTCTTTCAGGATTATAAAATGATTGCTAGCAGATAAGAGTTTTCCAAGCAATGATGACATTTTATTTATACACATTATTGCAGTATTTGGATCATTTATTCCAGGGCTTAGCGCCATATTCGCGATTTCGGTTAAGTTTACAATTCCACGGTGATAATCTTCTTCTCTATTATTGTAAGCATTTATTAAAAACAACGGACTTAATTTTTCTTTTAATTCTTTTTTATCATTATCATCTAACTCACATTCGAAAATATTTAATTCTCCTAAGGTTTCGCCTTTGGTTGTGTATTCACCAATTCTCTTGTTTATAGACAGTTCTGCTCTTATGCCATCAAGCTCTTTAAAAATCTCATCTGCTTTTATTTCAAATAAATAACCTGAACTTTCAGCTACAATTGATAACTTTGTAGATTCGTCATCTATTTCATAATTCTTAGCTTTTTCTCTTAGTTCTACCTCTTTATCAATAAGTTTCTCGCAATCATTAAAAATATTTTCTATAATATTTGATACTTTTAGATTATCAAGAACCTGTTTTGAAAAAGCTATAAAACTAAGCATCGCAATTATGGAATAAGCAATTCCAAAACTTCCAGCGACAACAGGTTGGTCTGGAGCAATATCTTGCAATAATAGGATACTGATTACTGAATAGAAAAAACCACTGACAAATATACCATATAAACCAAGAACTCCGGTCCTATCTATGAAACTCTGAAGCATTCTAGGTGATATGCTACTGCTATATTTATTAAGTACAGTGACAATAATTGTAAAACAAAAAGTACTTATAGTCAAAAATATTCCAGATATATTAGAAAGAAAATCTACCGAAACTTCAACCGACAGCAATAGTTGTTTGGGAATATAAGTTTTAATTGCAATATGTTCATGATCAAAAAACCATGTAACTAAAAGAAGCGACACTGTTAAAATTAAAAATCTTGACATCCTTAAAAAATTCTTATGATTAAAAAACCACAATTTAATTTTTGATAACATATATCAATCCTCCTGTTTAAATATTGTAATCATTGAACTATATTATCATATATTTGATTCTTGTCCAATATAAATTTATATATTTATCTACTTGTCATTGAAAATTCACTGGGGATTTTCTCGCTTAGTGTTTCGGACTCAGATTTGTTTCATACCAAAAATGACCGATGCTTTAAGTATCGGTCACCCTTTGATGTAGCCATTCTTCTTTTCCAAATGTCCGATGTATCCCAAACCATTCAAAATACTACATTCTAATTTTTCTTGTATCACTAAATCCATCTAATTATAGGATGTTTTCAGATTTTTAGTCCCGTCACAGTCCCAGTACCGGAATTAAATTTAATTTCAGAAATGTAAATCCTGAGCAGCATCATAATATGACGTATTTATTGAAAAACTAGATTTACAAAATCCTCTTGATGGATTTACCCAATCCTTTGTAATTTAACGATAGAAGATATGGTATTTAACAAAACTAATTTATTCAAATGAATATAAGAATAGAACTTGTAAGATTCATTTCTCACAAGCTCTATTTACAAAAGTTTAAATTATATTAAAATGACTCTATTAGTTCTAATTTTTTTAAAGGAGTCATGACTACATCTATAGTATCTCCATCTTTATCAAAATATTCAACCTCACAATTTTTATCATCATAAAATAAAACAATTGTTCCCTTTGTTCCCTTACTTATTTCTTTGTAATCCTCTTTCAAACTTACAACATCTAATTCTTTCATTATAAGTTTTTAACCCTCTCAGTCTCTATGTCATCAATCTCAAAAGAGCCATCATTTAATTCGTCAAGCTTTTTTATAAGTTTTCCTTTAAACTCTGAAACTTATATTTCAAATAATAGAATAAGACGATATTGCTACTGTATTGAATTAGTTTATTCAATTAGAATAACTATTAACTTTCAATCAAATCATAAAATGTAAATTCTTCGATAATTTCTATATCTTGTCCTTCTAATTTCAATTTTTCAGCTTTTTTATGCTTTGATGATTTTTCTCCTTTTAGAATCGCATTATAATCATTATTATCAAGTATTAAATAATTTGTTGATTTTGTAACACTATTGTCTAATATCCCACCTAGGTTAACTACTATTTGCATTGCATCCTGCCTAACCATTTTTACTAATTTACCAGTAAACACAACATGCTTATTGAAGAAAAAATTATCTTCATCAATTTCTGCCTCTGTTGGATGTATTGATTTTATATCTATACTTTTTCCGCCATGATTAGATTTAACCCATAAGTCTTGAATTTCTAAACCTCGTTTATCCATAGTATCTTTTATTGAGTCATATAATTCCTTTGTTGCAATACAATCTGCTATAGATCGATGTTCATTATTTGAAAGACCTAAATATGATGTCAAGTCTGAAAGTCTATGATGTTTTAATTTTGGGAAAAGTTTCCTCGCAAATTGCATAGTATTCATATACTTATTATCTAACTCTATATTAAATCCAGCATCTAAAAATCTTATGCCGAAGGATGTATTATGACCGATTATTACATCTGTTCCAATAAAAGACAATACATCACTCATTACAAAGTCTATAGCAGGCATATCTTTAACCATCTTGTTTGTTATGCCTGTTAAAGATGTAATAAATGGATCAATTTCATAATCTGTCTTTATTAATTGAGAATACCTATCCACAATTTTATTATCTCTTACTTTTAAAATTCCAATTTCTATAATTTCGTCATAGTATGAGGATAGACCTGTTGTTTCTTTGTCCAAAACACAGTAATCATTAATTATTTGCTTTGTATAGTTCTTATTAGCCAAAATCCCTCATTCTTTTCAAATTATTATTAAATATATTATACCCTCCAATTCGCTGTCAATAAACCAAAACAATCTCCTCATCATTTTTAGTGAAGTTTCCAATTTCTTTTCTTGTAAAGATTTAAATGTTCTTTCAATAGTCGGATATAATGTGCATAATTCAAGGTTATTGAAATACTTTCATGCCTCAGCCTTTCTGCAATTACTACTGGAGAAAATCCTTGTTCTATCAAATAGGCAACATGAGAATGTCTTAAATCATGAACTCTGATTCTTTTTACTCCCGATAGTTTACAACCTCTATCCATTTCATGATACAAATATGATTTTGTAAAATTAAATAGTCTCGCCTTTGAATCCAGATGATAAAACATTCCAAAGAAGTCTTCCATTTCATCACATAGAAATTGTGGTAATTGAATTACTCTATTGCTTTTTTCCGTCTTTGGAGATGTAATGTAATCTTTTCCTTTTAATCTTTGAAATGATTTACTGATCGCTAGAGTTTTCTTCTCAAGATCAAAATCATCTTTTGTAAGTGCAAGCAATTCACCTTCTCTAATACCGCACCAATAAAGTATCTCAAATGCATAGTATGAGGCAGGTTTACTCTTAACACTTTCAGCGAATTTTTTATATTACTCTTTAGTCCAAAACAACATTTTCTGAGCTTTTGATTTCCATATCTTAGTAGTTTTATGAGCGGGATTACTTGTTAAGCCATAATACTTATTGGCATGATTAAGAATTTCATTTAGTTGATTTTGAATTGTTCTTAAGTAAGTTTGAGAATATTGTTTCCCTTCACCATCAGACTTTTAAAGCAATTCATTCTGCCACTGTAAAATATCTGGATCCGTTATTTCAGCTATAGATTTCTTGGCAAAGTATGGTATTATTTTCGTTTCTATATTATGAACCTTTGTCAAATAAGTGTTGTATTTAATCCTCGGCTTTAAATCACTCAAATAGATTTCAACAAAGGATTCAAATAACATATTCAAATCTCTTGACTTACTCGCTAAAAACTCCCTTTAATATTCCAATGTCTCTCTCTTTGTAGCGAATCCACGTTTTGTATGGATTTGCTTTACCCCTTGCCAATCAACATACCTCAAATAAATTTTACAGGTACCTCTTTCTTTATCCTTGCTTGCTTGCTTACACATCACCAGCTCCTAAACCTCTTTCACTTGTCCATAACAGTTTTCTTCATAAAATTTTCGATTAACCTTGCCTGCAATCACTATTAGGTTTGGATTGTCTTTTAACATTCTCTCATTTAATTCCTTTATCATTTTGTATGCCTTAGGTTTTGAAACTCCCCAATTTTTGCTGACTTCTTCAGCATCAACATACATATTTCTCATATTTTCCCTTCCTCCTCGTTTATTTAGACTCACGATATATATTGGTATAATAATTTATATAGCAGATGTCAATAGTTATTTCTAATTTTTATCAGAATTTCTCTTTATTTTTAGTATACGATTTGATATAATAAGATGTAATAAATATAGGAGAATGCAATATGAACAATAAAACTGTATCGGAACGATTGAAATATCTTCGTTCTATAAATAAAAAAACAAAAAAAGAATTTGCTGAGTTTTTAAGAATCCCTCAGCTGTCCATGTCTGCATACGAAAATGGTAAAAACAATCCTACAATAGATGTGCTTATAGATATTGTGATAAATGCAATGTATCTTTAGATTGGCTTGCCGGAAGAAGTGACTATACTTTCAGTCTTTCAAGCATGAGAGATTTTGTATTATTTATGTATGAACTGGCAATGAAAAAAGAAATCGGATTTGAAATAATTGTGGAAGATATATTCCCCAATAATGACATTGAAACCGATGAAAATAAATGGAATGTTAAGCTTCTGTTCTATGGCAATGACAAAGAGCATCCGTTTAATGCAGATGTTTGCAATATTTTAAGAGAATTATCAGATAATCTGTTCGACTTGGAGTCTTACTCTATTACAAAAGAGCAATTTGATTCTATGAAAAATAAGTCTGTAGAGTATTATTCTCTACTACTAACACAGAAAGTGTTTGAAGAACTTTCAAGAGATGATATTCTAAAAAAGAGAATTGAATACTTGAAAGAAAATAATTTGTTATAGCTTTAATATTTTTAATAGAATCATGTATTTTCATTAAAAGCGAGGTATGTATATGAGATTTTGCGATTTATTTATAAGCTATAAAATGGGGTTAAAAGGCATGAGGAGTCCTATTCCATTTACTAAACTTCCTCTTTACCGAAAAGTTTTTCTCATCATCTTTCTTACTGGAATTATACTCAGTGGCATTTTACTAATATTTATACATAATTTATTTTCATTTATTCCTCTGGGATTAAGCTTTTTTTCACTTATAGTATTTTGTATAATTGATTCTCAAAAAAATATTACTGAGATGATGCTTAAAGACCACTATATTCCCTATTCTGAAAAACGAATGAATATGGTAATTGATGTACTGAAAAAATATAATATTAACATTGAAGATTTAGATTCTCTTGATAGGTTAATTAATGAAGCAAAATATGCACAAATACAATGCGATTTCTTATCACAATTTAAAAAGCCTTTCAAAACACTGGGGGCGATTATTATTCCTATCGTCGTATTTGTTGCCAAGAAAATTACTGAGACAGCTACAGAAACCCAGATGATTAATATGGCTGGATTAGCAATAATTTTGATTTTACTAATTTTTTCGCTCATCTTTTCTTTCGTTCCTATTATAAGAGATTTATTTTATCGTGACTATAATAGGTACAATGAATTTATATATGACTTAAGACAAATAAAACTTTTCTATTCAAAAACTAACCAATAATTTACCATTCAAATCATTTTTATGAAAATAAACCACTTTATTACTTTAAACATCCACTAACAGAGAAATAGTTTGAAGGACTTTCAAGAGATGATATTCTAAAAAAAGAATTGAATACTTTAAAGAAAATAATTTGCTATAGGGTATGTGAAAAGTTTTGTGTATCAGCTCCTCCTGATAGGTTGTGAGCTGATATTTTTTTGATTTTTAAAAAATATACTTTTATTACTGAAATCTT
>JAWGCW010000002.1:0-129122 GCA_032548025.1 Finegoldia magna
TAGCAAATTGTCGTAAATGGAGAAGTACCATAAAATAGACTTTTATAGAGATTTAGACAATTATCTAAGGTAGAGGGGATTTTCCCAACAATGAAGCCAGTTGGAAATAATTCTTCTAGCAATTCAAAAGATGGCGAAGATAATACAAAAGCTAAGAAATTGGACTTATCAAAAGTGAAAGTTGAACCATTATTTGAAGATTTTGTAGATTTTGATAAATTCTCAGAATCTGATTTCAGAGTTGTGAAAGTAAAATCTTGTGAAGAAGTTCCAAAATCCAAGAAATTATTAAAATTCACATTGAATGATGGATCTGGAAAAGACAGAATCATATTATCAGGAATTAAAAACTACTACAGCGCAGAAGACTTAGTAGGTAAGACATTACTTGCAATCACAAACTTACCACCAAGAAAAATGATGGGTGAAGAATCTTGTGGAATGCTTTTGTCTGCAATCTGCGAATATGATGGAGAAGAAGTGTTGAATCTTATAATGTTAGATTCAAATATTGCAGCAGGATCAAAAATTTATTAATTTAATTACTAGGCGATAGAATTGTATTCTGTCGTCTTTTTTTAAGACATTTGTTGCAAATACACTTTAAAAACTGTATAATATAAGTGTAAATACAACAAGAGGAGGTGCTATATGAATTATAAAAAAAAGATTATAAATTATTTGAACAAATCAGGTGGAATTATTACATCAGAATATTGTAGAGGACACAATATTCCTACCGTTTATCTAAGTAGGCTCAGCAATGATGGTGTTATTACCAAGGTGAAAAATGGAATCTATATAACTGAAAATGGTGATTATGATGAATTGTATTTCTTTCAATATAATTATAAAAAGGCGATATACTCTTACGAAACAGCCTTGTATTTGATTGGACAAACAGATAAGATACCATGGACTAATGATATAACGGTATATAATGGATATAAATTTAATGAAAAACCAATGCTTACTAATGTGCATTATGTCAACAAATATATTTATGAGCTTGGAATAGAAGAAGTAGATACTATGTTTGGTAATAAAGTTAAAACATATTCGTATGAGAGAATACTCTGTGATTTTATTCTTAATAAGAAAGATATGGATCCAGAAGTATATTCAAAATTGATAATGTCATACCCATCATATGATAAAAGAAACCTAGATTCACTTTATTATATAGCATCTAAAATGAAAATAGAAAATAAAGTTAGAGATATAATGGAGGTTGTGTATGAATAAAGCTCAACTGACTTCGAAGTGTCATAAAATAAGTTCCATTACAGGACTTCCATTTAACTCCATTATGATTTATTATTTTCTTGAAAGTATCTTACAAAAGTTTTCTCAAAGTAATTACAAAGACAATTTTATTTTTAAGGGAGGCTTTCTTCTTTCTAACTTAATAGGGATTAGTAGCAGAAGTACTATTGACATCGACATTATATTAAAAAACATGAAAATAACAGAAGATAATATAAAAACAACATTAAATGAAATATTGAAGCACGCACCTGGTGAAGACGTATTTTATGAATTGAATAACATTGAGTCTATAAAAGATGAAGACGAATATGGAGGATTCAGGTGTAAAATAATATGCAAATTAGAAAATATACGCCAAGTAGTTCCATTAGATATTGCAACAGGAGATATCATTACTCCTGAACCTATTGATTATAATTATAGTAGCTCATTTAGTGATGAAAAAAAATATTAAGGCATATAATTTAGAAACTATGTTAGCTGAAAAAATTCAAACAATATACTCTAGAGGATTTTTTAATAGCAGTAGTAAAGATTATTATGATTTATTTATAATTCGAAAGATGAAAATGGATAAAATAGATATCGAATTATTAAAAGAATCATGTAAAAATACATTTAAATATCGTAATACTGAATTTGATATGGATAAAATTTTGGTATTATTAGAAAAAATTAAAGATGATTTAAATTTTCAATCTAGATGGAAATCTTTTTGCAAAAAAAATATTTATGCAAATGGTTTAGAATTTGAAAATGTAATTGATTAAAGTATTAGCTTAATAAAATTAATGAAATGATTAAATAAAATTGAAGGAGAAATCTTTCTTTTTTTATTGCCATGAATTTCATATACATTTCATAAAACTTTTGTAACATATACATGTAACAAAGATAAGGAGATATTTATGATAAAAAATGCGATTGCTTATATAACAAGAAAACGAAATAGGTCTTTGATAATACTGATAATTTTAACACTTGTTTTATCATGTTTGTATGCTTGTTTGAGTATAACGAAATCACAGAAAACACTGGAGAAATCACTGTACGAAACATCAAATTCATCTATTTCAATAACGAAAAAAGATAACAACGGATATTTTGATATAAAAGAATTTGACAAATTGAAACAGATCAAAGATATAAAAGAGGTTTCATATCATTATGAGGGATTAGCCAACGTAACAAATACCAATGTCGTTGAAAGTGATCAGAAAGTTATGCGTGAAGATTTGTCCTCAAATATGAAAAATTTAGTATCTATAGACGCTATGACAGATCAAAAACGTAACCAATTATTTACAAGTAATGTGTTTACTATAAAACAAGGCAAGAATTTGGATAAAAATGATGACGGAAAGATATTAGTTCATGAAGAATTTGCAAAGAAAAACAAGATCAAACTTCACGACAAAATAGGTCTAAAGTTCATGAATATGAATGGAAATGGAGATACAAATAAAGAGACACAATATGAGATAGTTGGAATATTTTCAGGAAAAAAACAAGAAAAATATACGGGTTTGTCTTCTGATTTTAGTGAAAACTCAATGTTTGTGAATTACAATTCAGCTCAAAATTCATTGAATATAAAAGACGGTAACAAAATTGCCAATAAAATCTCAGTTTATACACAAAATTCAGCCTTAATGGATAATGTAATAAATCAGCTAAAAAATCAAATTACTAATTCTTCACAATATATTATCGAAAAAGATGACAATGCATTCAAAGAAGCTATTGATTCTATAAATGGCGTAAAGCACATCATACAAATGATGACATATTCCATAATGGTTGCAGGACTTGTAGTTTTATCGTTGATTTTAATATTGTGGCTAAGAGAAAGAATTTACGAAATAGGAATACTTTTATCAATTGGCTTTAGTAAATCTAAAATCATAGGACAATTCATCATGGAGCTTGTATTTGTATCCGTTACTGCGGCAGTTTTATCGTTCATTAGTGGAGATTTCATTATAAAGCTAATTGCATCAGGAATAACAGAATCGGAAAATGCATCATTTACAGGTAGCCTATTAATTACTAAAATATCCGATAAATTAGAAGTGTTTATCAAAAGCTACGGATTGCTCTTATTAATAATCATAGTTTCTGTGATTATCGCATCGACAATGATATTAATCAAAAAACCAAAACAAATATTATCACAAATAAGTTAGGAGATATAAAATGAATATTTTAGAAATCAAAAACGTATCATACAGTTATTCAAGTTCAAATGAGGAAGTTTTATCATTAGTTAATAGAGGATTTGAACAAGGAAAATTCTACGCAATCATTGGAAAATCTGGCACAGGTAAATCAACACTTTTATCTTTATTGGCTGGATTGGATTCGCCGGATACAGGTCAAATCCTATTCAAAAACAACAACATCGAAGAAAAAGGACACAGTTATCATAGAAAAAACAACATATCATTAGTTTTTCAAAACTATAACTTAATAGATTATCTGACTCCTCTTGAAAACATAAGATTAGTAAATAAAAATGCATCAGAAGATATTTTATTGGAATTGGGATTGGATAAAAGTCAAACAAGAAGAAATGTTATGAAACTTTCTGGTGGACAACAACAAAGAGTTGCGATTGCAAGAGCTTTAGTTTCAGAAGCTCCAATCATATTGGCAGATGAGCCTACTGGAAACTTGGATGATGTGACTGCTGGTGAAATTATAGATATATTGAAGAAACTTGCAATGGAAAGAGACAAATGCGTAATAGTTGTTACTCATAGTAAAGAAGTAGCAAAAGCAGCAGATATTGTTCTTGAATTAAAAGATAGAAAACTACAAGAAGTAGTTGACAATATTTAGGGAGGAAATTATGATAAAAAACGCATTTGCTTATGTAACTAGAAAAAGTCTCAAATCTATAATTATATTAATCGTAATAATGTTGATGTCAGCTTTAAGTTTGATTAGTTTATCCATCAAAGATGCCACTGACAAAGCTTCAGAAAAAACATTTGGAAATATTACCAACAGTTTTTCAATGGAAATTAACAGACAAGTAAATCCAGGAACACCAAGAGGCGGTGGAAATGTCAAAGGACAAGACATCAAAAAAATCACAGATTCACCTGATATTGAAAGCTATGTAAAAAGAATAAATAGCGTGGCTGATCTGGATGGATTGGATATAATTGAAACCCAAGAAACTTTGGCAAACCAATCCCCAGAACGCGCTAAAAATTTTAAAAGCACTGTAATGTTGACTGGTGTTAATGAATCGTCTAAGGAAACAAAATTTGTATCTGGAGCATACAAACTAGTTGAAGGGGAGCACTTGAAAAATGATGATAAGAATAAAATTCTTATGCACAAAGATTTGGCAGCCAAAAACAATTTGAAAATAGGTGACAAATTAAAATTAAAATCCAACTTGTTTGATGCAGATAATGAAAAACAAGCCAATGAAACAGTAGAAGTTACAATTAAAGGTTTGTTTGATGGACACAATAACGGAGGTGTGAGCGCTGCTCAAGAATTGTACGAAAACACATTGATTACTGATTTGAATACGGCAGCTAAAGTATACGGCAATACTGAAGATACAGCAGTTTATCAAGATGCTACATTCTTTGTTAAAGGAAACAAAAAACTAGAAGATGTAATGAAAAACCTAGGCAAACTTGATATCAATTGGCAAGAATATAATTTAATAAAAAGTTCATCAAACTATCCAGCATTACAAGAATCAATTAGTGGAATATATGCAATAGCCGATAAATTATTTATAGGATCACTTGGATTTGCAGGATTGGTAGTCGCTTTATTATTATTCTTATGGATGAATGCAAGGAAGAAAGAGATTGCAGTATTGTTGTCGATAGGCATGTCGAAAGCGAAAATATTCGGACAATTTGTCACAGAATTATTGTTAGTTGCTGTACCTGCTTACATTGGTTCATTCTTCTTGGCTAGATTTGCAGGAGATAAAATTGGAAATAATATACTACAAAAAGTTACAGGAAATATCGCAGAAAAAATCGCCAAGCAATCAGCGTCAACTGGACTTGGTAGCGGTGCTGAAGTTGATGGATTCAATAAAACATTGACAAGTCTAGACATTAACATTTCATCAAAATCCTTAGTTTATGTAGTTATATTCATGACAATTGTGTTGTTAATATCATTGATTATTTCATCAACAAATATTCTTAGGAAAAATCCAAAAGATTTATTAATAGATACTAAGTAAAATTATCGGGGCATATGCTCCGATAATTTTGTAATTAAAATAAATATTGTATAATAAAATAAAAGAGAGGAATAAATTATGAACTTACTTGTAGTAGAAGATGACAAAATGATACGTGAAGGAATTTGTGAATTTTTGTCTGAATTTGGATACAAAACATATCAAGCTGAAGATGGAAAACAAGCCATATCCATATTTGAAAATAACGAAATCAACTTAGCAATATTAGACATTCAACTTCCATACATAAATGGACTTGAAGTTCTTAAAAAAATCAGAGAAACAAGCGATATTCCAGCTATAATGTTGACTGCATTCAGTGATGAAGAATATAAAATCAACGCATTCACAAGCCTAGCGGATGGCTACATTGAAAAGCCATTCTCACTTCCTGTTCTCAAAGTTAGAATAGAATCTTTAATTAAAAAACATTATGGGAATAATGAAACATTTAATTACAAAAACACCGAAGTTAACTTCACAAGCTACACTGCAAAAATAAATGGTGAAAAAATCGATATAAATGCCAAAGAACTAGAAATACTCAAATATATGATAGAAAATGAAGGTCAAGCACTCACGAGAATGCAAATAATCGATAGTGTATGGAAAGAAACCGACGAAATACCATTTGACAGAGTAATTGATGTTTACATAAAAGAATTACGTAAAAAATTGCAACTAGATTGCATAGTAACCATCCGAAACGTTGGCTATAAATTGGAGAGAAAATGAAAAATTTAAAAATATTTCCGAAAATGTTCCTTCAAATATTTACAGCATTAGCACTCACCGTTTTGTTTATACATTTTATGGTGTTTTTAATATTTCCTAAAACATATTTGGAAGATAGAAAACAAGAGATAAATAAAAAAGCAAATGAAATATCCAAGACATTAACAAATAAAGATATAGGATATGTTACACAGTCTTTGGATTTTTATTCTAATAATAACGACATTAAAGCTTATGTTAAGAATAAAAATAACGACAACGAATTACAAATCAAAGAAATCATCGATTTTGACAAAAAAAGTGAAAACAATTCACTTATAATTGAAGAACGAGATATTACAATTAACACTGGAGAGAAAATCTCACTTCAATTCGTATCAACAGCTGATATGAAAAAAGATGCCAAGAATTTGAGTCTAAGATTTCTTCCGTTTTCGCTTTTAATTTCTATGTTTTTCTCAGCAATCATTTCATTAATTTATGCTAAGTTAATCAACAATAATATACAAGAGATAAAACATATTACTGACAAGATGATGAATAGGGACAAAAACGCACTACTAGTAGTAGATTCTACCAATGAGATTGGACAGTTAAAATCGCAAATCAATGATTTGTACACTACATTGTTACATTCGATTGACGATTTGGAATTAAAAAACGAAGAAATTATCAAACTTGAAAAACTAAAATATGACTTTTTTAGAGGAGCATCACACGAACTCAAAACCCCTGTAGCGAGCCTCAAAATAATTTTGGAAAATATGAAGTACAACATAGGAAAATACAAAAACAGAGATTTGTATATTGACGAATCTCTGAAAATTATAGATGGATTGTCACATAGCATTTCACAAATACTTACATTGTCCTCCATTGAAAATTTAAAAAATGACGAAGAAAATGTAGAGATTTTACCAATATTAAATGATATAATTAATAAGCAGGAAGTAATTGCAAATCAAAAACACATCACAATCGACAATCAGATCACAGATGAAAAGATTTTGATTGGGAAATCAGCTCTTAAAATAATACTATCTAATGTGATTGGAAACGCCGTAAAATACACTGATGAATATGGGACAATTACTATCAAATCAGATGGAAAATGGCTTGAAGTAATTAATACTTGCGAAAAGGCAAGCGAATTAGATACCACTAAAGTGTTTGATGTGAATTGTGATTTAAACAAAGAAAACAGCAATGGACTCGGGTTGTATATCGTGAGAAACTTACTCAATAATTACAAAATCGATGCAATCATTGAAATACAAGATGAAACTGTAACATTCAAAATCAAGTTATAAAGGAGAACAAAATGTATATTTTAGAATTGAATCAAAATGGACAAGCAACAGAATTAGCGTTATTTGACACAATTGAAGAAGGAAGAGAATTCATAAAGAAAACAAACTGCTACGAAATCACAGAAGAAGATGGATTTGTATATGAATATATCATTCCTGAAAAATTAGGTGAATACCTTGAACTAGAATACAACGGAAACATTATTCCAATGACAAAATTCATGTTAACAGAACAAGGAAAAGCGGAAATATTTTGGAAAGAAATTCCGAATCTTTCAGAAAAAGGAAATGGAATAGTAGATAGTTCTACGAGAGTAGACGCTTATGTAATAGCTAACAAAGATGTGAAAACATATATTGAAGCAAGAGAAAAATCCTACAACGAAGTAAAAAAATACTTGCAAGAAAAAGGATATGACGTAGACAGGGCTTACTTCGGATCAGAAGATGGAGAAGCAATAGTCTACAGAAAAAACGAAAAAGATGAATGGCACTTCCTAACACATATGGATCCATCGTTTTTTGAAGAAAAAACACCACAAGAAATAATCGATGAAATAAATGAATATTTGAATTAAATAGAATAAATTAGCATAGCTCTTCTTAAAGAAAATAAGAAGAGCTTTTTAATTTTTATAGAATCCTTGACAAAATAATAAAAAAACTCTAAAATGATAATGCAAATAATTTGCATTAATAAATTACTATATGGAGGATTTATGAAAAAAATTTACAGGATATTATTGTTAGCTCTTATGATAGGTGTGGCATCAGGATGTACTAGACAAAACAATGATGTTAACAATCAAAAGGTGCAAGAACAAAAAGAAAAAAGTGATGACAAATCAACTGAAAAGTCAGATTCAAAGAAATTATATGTTAGTTTCTATCCGATTGAATATATGGCGAAAGAAATCGCTAAGGACAAAATTGATGTGGTAAATGTTATGCCGAAAGGCGCTACAGTTCATGATTGGGAACCAACTGCACAAGATATTAAAAATTTATCTGATTCAAAGATGCTTATTGTTAACGGTCTTGGATTGGAAGGTTGGTTGGAAGATGTTAAATCTAGTTTAAAAAACACAGAAATTGTAGATTCATCTTTGAATATTGAAAAGATTAAAGCTGAAGAAGAACATGACCACGACCATGACCATGAAGAACATGAACACGATCATGATCATGAAGAACATGAACACGATCATGATCATGAAGAAAAAGAACACGGACATGATCATGAACATCATCACCACGGTGAATTTGATCCACATGTTTGGATGAGTCCAAAACAAGCTAGAATTCAAATGAAAAATGTGTATGAAGCTATTATTAAATTTGACTCTGAAAACAAAGATTTCTATGAAAAAAATTACAAAGAATTAGATAAAAAGTTTGAAGAATTAGACAAAAAATACGCTGAAGTTTTGGCACCACAAAAGGACAAATATTTCATAGTGCCACATGAAGCTTTTGGATACTTGGCAAGAGATTATGAAATACATCAAGTTCCTATTGAAGGAATAAACTCTGATTCCGAACCTGATTTAAATAAGATGAAAGAATTGACTAATTTCGCAAAATCACATAAGATAAATACAGTATTTTATGAAATGGGAGAAAGCGATAAGATTGCAAATTCTTTGGCTAAAGAAATCAACGCAAAGACTGCTGGATTATCTACTATAGAAGCTAAGACTCAAGATATCGAAGATGGAAAGGACAATTATTTTTCATTGTTAGAGAAAAACTTGGATGCAATCTCACAAGCAAAATAATATGAATAGTATAATTAATGTAGAAAATTTGAATTTTTCGTATAGAAACGAAAAACTATTAAGGGATATAAATTTTAATATCGAAAAGGGAGATTTCGTAGGGATAACCGGAGCTAATGGCTCCGGTAAATCTACGTTATTGAAACTTATTTTAGGATTTCTGAAAGCAGATAGTGGTGAGATTAAATTTGCTGGAGGAAGGGACAATTTTAGTTTTGGATATGTTCCTCAAAATAATCACGAAAAGAGCATTTCTTTTCCTATTACTGCATGGGAAATCGTGGATATGAATGTAAGCGATGATGAGAATATGAAAGCTAATGAAAAAATCGAAAACGCGTTGTCTATTGTAGAAATGAAAGATAAAAAAAATTACGACTACAATAAGATGAGCGGTGGTGAACAGGAAAGAGTCATGATTGCTAAGGCTTTGGCTAACGATCCACAAATTTTGATTTTTGACGAACCTACCGCAGGACTAGATCAACGAAGCAAGGAAAATTTGTTTGATTTGTTGAAGCATTTGAATATTCATCATAACATAACGATTTTGGTGGTTACTCATGAGCTGGATTTTACTAAAGATTATTTTAACAGGATTTTTAGATTGGATAATGAATTTGTTGAGGTGAAACATGTTTGAGATGTTTTCTTATGATTTTATGAGAAGAGCTTTTATCGTGGGGATATTAGTGTCAATTATTGTACCTTTGATAGGAACCTTTGTCGTTAACAAGAAAAACTCCATGGTAGGGGATGCTTTAAGTCACAGTTCATTAGCAGGTGTTGCCTTGGGACTTATTTTTGGAATAAATCCTGTTATTGCGGCCATTTTCGTGTGCGTGATTGCAGCTTTTGGAATAAAAATCATCAGAAAGAACTTCGCTAAGAGTTCTGATTTGTCAACTGCTATTGTGATGAGTAGCGGTATTGGACTTGCGGCAATCTTGTCAGATTTTGTTCCTGGCGCTGCGAATTTTCAATCATTTATGTTTGGATCTATTGTAGCTATTCCAGATATTGAATTGTACACAGTAATTATTGTGAGTTTTATTGTTATTGTGACTTATGTGCTGTTGTACAAAAAATTAGTGTATATTATTTTTGATGAAGATGGAGCTAGATTGTCTAATATCAACGTAGGACTTATCAATAAAATATTTACTTTTTTGATAGCAATCACTGTTGCTATTGCGTCTAGAACTGTCGGTGCACTTATGGTTTCAAGCTTGATGGTTATTCCTGTGTCTTGTGCAATAATGGTATCTCATTCTTTTAAAAGAACTGTGATTAATTCATCGCTATTTGGAGTATTGTTTACGATTATAGGTATTAATATGTCTTATTATTTTCAATTAAAACCAGGTGGCTCAATTGTGTTGACAGGACTTTTAGTTCTTATAATTTTGATGATAGTAAATAAATTTAGAAAAAATAATTAACTGTAAACACTGCATTATGAATTGTGAATTAATTTATTTTGTGGTGTTTTTTAGTGTATAAAACGTTGTAATTTACAATTTTTACAAGTATAATAAAAGGATAGGAGGCGATAGCATGAACAAAATGATTAAAAAAATAATGATATTAACATTGGGAACATTAATACTTACTTTTGGCTTTTTCTTTTTTATAATGCCTTTTAATTTAACTATTGGTGGAATTTCTGGTATTGCGATTAGTTTGAACGCTTTTGTTCCACAAATCCCAACGGGTATTTTCGTTATGATTATGGATACTATTTTGTATATTATAGCGTTTATTATTTTGGGAAAAAGTTTTGGGGTTTTGTCGATATATTGTTCTTTTATTTTTGCAAGTTCAACAACACTATTGGAAATTTTGCTACCAAATTTCAAACCTTTAACTGATGATATACTTATTAATTTGATTTTTGGAATTATTATTTCCGCTGCTGGTATGGCATTGGTTATCAACCAAGGTGCATCGACTGGCGGTACGGATATTATCGCAATGATAATCAGAAAATATTTTTCGATTGATGTGGGTAAATGTATGCTTGTAGCAGACTTTTTTGTTGTGTTACTTGGTATGTATACTTTCGGAACAAAAAGTGGAATGTATGCTATGCTTGGTATTTGTATCAACTCAATTGTCATTGACAAGGCTATCGCTGGGCTAAATACAAGGGTAAATATGATGATAACGAGCGATAAATACAAGGAAATTAACGCTTATATTATAGATCAAATTTCAAGAGGATCCACTATTTATAAAGCAGTTGGTGGTTTTTCTGATAATGAAAAATTTGTTATCAATACGATTGTTTCAAGAGGAGAGTATATTAAGATTAAAAACTACGTGAAATCTATTGATCCTAAAGCATTCGTATGTATTTCGTATGTCAGTGAAGTGGTTGGTGAAGGATTTACTTACGATCCAGTGGATAATCCAGAGCTTGAAATACTTCCTGGTGGAATGAGTTAGGACGGAGAAGAGATGTATAAATTAGGACAAAGAGAGAATTTAAAAATTGATAAGATAAATACAGAAGTTTTGTTGAAAAAAGACAACGAAAATAATTTTGTTAAAATGAATGTAGACGAACTTTCTGGTGAAAAAGTTGGAGATGTTGTCGATGTATTCATTTATAACGACAACAAAAAACTAATGGCAACGAAGAAGCAACCTAAGATTGAATTGGGGAAGATTGCAAGGCTAGAAGTAAAAGATATTACTAGAATTGGTGCTTTCTTGGATTGTGGCTTAGATAAGGATATTTTGTTGCCATTTAAGGAACAAACTTCGAAATTAGTAAAAGGTCAAAAATATTTGGTGTATTTGTATATCGATAAGTCGAATAGATTGGCACTTACTATGAGAATTAAAAATTTATTGAAAAACGACAGTGGCTATGTTAAGAATGACTGGGTAGAAGGGGTTATATACAATATAGTAGACGGTTTAGGAGCTTTTGTAGCTGTAGACAATAAATATGAAGGGCTTATTCCTTCAAGCGAATTAACGGGAGTTGTGGACCTAGGAGAAGAGGTCAAATGTAGAGTTACAGATGTGAAGTCTGATGGCAAATTGGATTTGTCATTTTTTGAACCTGCATATAAACATATCTCATCAGATGCTGATGTTATTATGGAAGAACTTAAAAACTCTGATGGATTTATTAATTTTAACGATAAAACAGACGCCAATAGAATTAAATCGGTATTTAATATGTCAAAGTCTAGTTTCAAAAGAGCTGTCGGAAGACTATTAAAAGAAAATATGATACAATTTTATAAAGACGGAATAAAATTAACTAGTAAAGGGAGAGGTAATAATGGAAGACAACAAAGATAAAGTATTAGCAGTAGTAAATGGTGAAGAAATTAAACAATCAGAAGTTGATAATTTTATTCAAGCTTTAGGTTATAGAGGGGCACAGTTCAATAACGAAGAAGGAAAGAAAAGATTAACTGATGAATTAATCAATAGAAAACTTTTATTCTTTGATGCTAAGAAATCTGGCTTAGATAAAGATGAAATATATGTAAAAGAAGTTAAAAAACAATCCGAAGAATTGTTGAAGGACTTTGCTATGGCAAACATAATCAATTCTGTTAGAGTATCAGATGAAGATTTGAAAGAATATTACGAAAACCACAAAGATAATTTCAAAGTTCAACCAACATTCACAGCTTCTCACATTTTAGTTGAATCTGAAGATTTGGCTAATGAAATTAAAGAAAAAATCGATAACGATGGTGATTTTGCACAATTAGCAAAAGAGTATTCTACATGTCCATCAAAAGAACAAGGTGGAGATTTGGGAACATTTCAACAAGGTCAAATGGTTAAGGAATTTGAAAATGCTTTGATTGAAAATGAAATCGGAGATATCGTAGGACCTGTAAAAACACAATTCGGTTATCACATTATTAATATTAAGGATAAAACTGAAGGAAAAGTAAAATCTTTTGAAGAAGCTAAGAATGAAGTTAAACAAACACTATTACAATTGAAACAACAACAAGCATATATAGACGCTACAGACAAATTACAAAAAGAATACAAAATCGAAAAATTTTATTAACAACAAATGGAGAAGTAAAATGAATAATCTTAAGAAGAAGATAGTAGCTTTATGTCTAACATTTAGTATGGTATTTAGTACAGGCACTGCTGTATTTGCGAAGGAACAAGATGATAATGTAAGTCCTACAAAAGTAGAGTCAAGCATGAATAGAATTGAAGGGCGAGATAGATTTGCCGTTGCAAATAAGGTGATGGAAGATTATTATCAAAACTCTAAAAAAGTCGTGCTTGTATCAGCGATTAAGTTTCCAGATAACATCAGTTCTACTGTAATGAGTCAAGGACAAATTCCGATATTATACACTTATTCAGATAAATTAGACGCATCTACTGAAAAACTTTTAAAATCAAAAGATTTGGATGAAGTCATAATTATTGGCGGAAAAAAATCTGTTAGTAAAGATGTACAAAATCACATAGAAAATGATTTAAAAATAAAAGTTGTTAGATATGCTGGATACGATAGATATGCAGTTAATGCTAAAATAGTTTCTGAAAAGTTCTCTAGCAAAAATGCTGAAAAACAAAACTTGGTTGTAGCTAGTGGAGAAGTATTTGCAGATGCTATTAATGCTACATCTTTGGCACAAAAACACAATGCACCAATATTATTAGTATCAAAAAACAAGATTTCTAGCGACACAAAAGATTATTTACAATCTTTCTATAAAGGAAATATAGGTAAAATTTTTGTAGTCGGTGGACAAAATACAGTTTCTGAAAAAGTGCTACAAGAAATCAAAGCTATTACTAATGTTAAGCCACAAAGAATTTTTGGTTCCAACAGATATATGACCTCTGTTAGAGTAGCAAAAGCTAGTTTTACTGCACCAACTAAAGCTATATTTGCTAGTGGGGAGGTTTTTGTAGATGCATTGGTAGCGGCACCACTTTCACAAAAGCTAAAAGCACCAATACTTTTGGTTTCAAAATCATCCATTACAAGTGATGTAAAATCATATATTGGTAGCAATTCTTTTGAAGAAATGTATATTGTAGGTGGAAAGAACACCGTATCAGAAAAAGTAAAAGATTTGATTTTGGATAATAAATCAGACGAAACCATAACAACTGATCCAAAATATCCAGGCAAGAAAGTTATTCGTAGAAAACCATTACCAGGATTAGAAAATGAACAAGAATTTCCTGTTCAAATCAGTGATGATACATTTGTAATGGTACGTGGTCATTACGATGATGAAATGGCGGATGAAATACTTAGACTTTTGAATCAATATCGCAAAGAAAATGGACTAAAAGCATTAAAACAAGATAATTCATTATCACCAGTTGCAAAAACAAGGGCAACTGAAATTGTTCATTTATTTGAACACGTTAGACCAAGAGGTGGATTGGTAACAGATATTTCTAACATCAATGGAGAAAATATCTATAATGGCCCATACACTGCAAGTGGTGCGATGGAAGCTTGGAAGAATTCTGAAGGACATAATGAGAATATGTTGAGAGAAGTGTTCACAAGAGTTAAAGTAAAAGTATTTGTTACAAAAGCATATTACGAAGATTCTGATCAAACTTACGACAGATATTACGCAGTTCAAATATTTGGAATTTGATATCAGATTTTATCTAAAATTATGTGATGTTATAATATTGAAAAGAAATCGAAATATAAACGAAAAGAAATATTTGATTTTTGAAATTTAATAAAAAATATATGAGATTCATAATATGACCCTAACACAATATTTGTAGATTATTGTAAGATTGGGGGCAGTATGAGTCTCTTTTTTTACACTAAAAATAGTTGGAAATTACGGCGGTTTGATAAAACATTATGATATTAGTGATTTTATATACGTTATTAAAATAAAATAGCACCAAAAATATAATAAAATTCAAATAAATTTGTTAAAAATCTATTGAATTACTTGCTCTTTTTTAAATTGTATTGTAAAAAATGATGAGTATAAAGATGGTTTCAAAGAAAAGGTAATAAACGAAGAAGATTTATAATAAAAATATTTGGCTAGAATCTGTGAGCCTAGTTTTTGTTTAAGAAAGTTTTTTAGATTTTTCCACAATGAACACGAATTATTATTTATTGAATTAAATACACAGATGATATATAATGTTAAAGTAAAACATATGTTCAAGGGGTGAGTTATGGAATTTAAATTACATTCAAAATTCAAGCCAACAGGGGATCAACCACAAGCTATTGATAAACTTGCAAATGGTTTGGAAAATGGAAAAAATCATCAGATTTTAAAAGGTGTTACTGGTTCAGGTAAAACTTTTACGATGGCGAATATTATTCAAAAAGTTCAAAGACCAACTCTGGTTATAGCTCACAACAAAACTTTGGCATATCAATTGGCTAGTGAGTTTAGAGAATTTTTCCCAGAAAATGCGGTTGAATTTTTCGTTTCTTATTACGATTATTATCAGCCAGAAGCTTACGTGGTTCAATCAGATACTTATATTGAAAAAGATTCAAGTATCAATGAAGAATTGGACAAGCTTCGCCACAGTGCTACGATGAGTTTGTTCGAAAGAAGAGATGTAATTATAGTTTCTTCTGTATCTTGTATTTACGGCTTGGGAGATCCTATTGATTACGAAAATTTGGTTATATCTTTGCGTCCAGGAATGGAAAAAGATAGAACTGAAGTTATGAAAAAATTAATAGACATTCAATACGTTAGAAATGACATTGATTTTACTAGAGGAACATTCAGAGTAAGGGGAGACAGCTTGGATATTTTCCCAGCATCTAGTGGAGAAAAAAGTGTTCGTATTGAATTTTTTGGAGACGAAATAGATAGAATAACAGAAATAGATGCTTTGACTGGAGAAATCGTAGGTGAGAGAAATCACGTGGCAATCTATCCTGCTAGTCACTATGCTACTACGCAAAAAAAAGTTGAAAAAGCTATCGTGACTATAGAGGAAGAACTAGAAGATCGTTTAAAATATTTTAAAGATAATAATAAATTGTTGGAAGCTCAAAGATTAGAGCAAAGAACTAGATACGATATAGAAATGTTAAAAGAAATGGGATTTTGTACAGGAATAGAAAACTATTCAAGACATATGTCTCAGAGAAAGCCTGGTAGCAGACCTTACACTCTTATCGACTATTTCCCAAAAGATTTCGTGACAATGATTGATGAATCACACGTTACTGTTCCACAAATCGGAGGAATGTACGAAGGAGATAGGTCCAGAAAAACTAGCCTGGTTGATTATGGGTTCAGATTGCCATCTGCATTGGACAATCGTCCTTTGAAATTCAACGAATTTGAATCGATGATGAATCAAGTAATATATGTGTCGGCAACTCCAGGAAAGTATGAAAAAGCAAAAACTAATGAAGTGGTTGAACAAATTATTAGACCTACGGGATTATTAGATCCAAAAATTGAGGTTCGTCCTACTAAAGGACAAATCGACGATTTGGTTAGTGAAATCAATAAAACTATTGAAAAAGGTGAACGTGTTCTTATCACAACTCTTACTAAAAAAATGAGTGAAGACTTGACGCGTTATCTTGAAGATTTGGATATAAAAGTAACTTATTTGCATTCAGATATTGATACAATTGAAAGAATGGAAATTATAAGGGATTTGAGAGAAGGAAAATACGATGTACTTGTAGGAATTAACCTTCTGAGAGAGGGATTGGATTTACCAGAAGTTTCTCTGATTGCGATTTTGGATGCTGATAAGGAAGGTTTCCTACGTTCAGAGACTTCTCTTATACAAACTATAGGTAGAGCTGCTAGAAACTCAAATGGTCACGTTATAATGTACGGTGATACGATTACTAGGTCGATGGATGTGGCTATCACAGAAACTAATAGACGTAGAGAAATACAAGAAGAATACAACGAAGAACACAACATTACTCCAACTACTATTAATAAGTCTGTTAGAAAAAGAATCCAAAATACTTTCGTGGCAGAAGAAAATGAAAGTTATGATGTTAATAAAGTTACGGAATTTTCAAAGGACGAAATAGAAGTTATTATTGAAAATTTGAACACAGAAATGTTAAAAGCTGCAGAAGAATTGGATTTCGAGAGAGCTGCTACACTTAGAGATCAAATCAGAAATTTGAAAAACACTTACTAAAGGAGCAAAATGAGCAAAGATAAAATTGTTATAAAAGGTGCTAAGGAGAATAATCTAAAAAATGTGGACCTTACCATTCCTAGGAATAAAATGGTCGTGTTTACTGGATTGAGTGGGTCAGGTAAATCTTCTTTGGCATTTGACACTATATATGCGGAAGGACAACGAAGATATGTAGAATCTTTGAGTTCTTACGCACGCCAATTTTTAGGGCAAATGGATAAACCAGATGTAGAATACATTGAAGGATTGTCGCCTTCGATTTCTATAGACCAAAAAACAACTAACAATAACCCACGTTCAACAGTGGGAACTGTTACAGAAATATACGATTATTTTAGACTACTTTTCGCAAGAGTTGGAACTGCTTATTGTCCTGTTTGCGGGAAAGAAATTGTTAGCCAAACTGTCGACCAAATTGTAGACAGTGTGAAAGAATTAGAGGAACGTTCCAGAATTCAAATTTTAAGTCCTGTAGTAAAAGGGAAAAAAGGTGAATTCAAGAAACTTCTTCAAAATTTGAGAAAAGATGGATTCATAAGAGCGATTGTGGATGGTGAGCAAGTTGAATTAGCAGAAGATATCGAACTTGATAAAAACAAAAAACACGATATTGATGTAATTGTCGACAGAATTATAATTAAAGACGGAATTGATTCAAGGCTTACAGATTCCATAGAAACAGCTCTTAGATTGTCTGAAAATAATGTAAAAGTTGATGTTATTGGCAAAGATGTAATTTCTTATAGTACATCAATGAGCTGTCCAGACGGACACATTTCTTACCAAGAATTAGAGCCAAGAGATTTTTCGTTCAATAATCCGTTTGGAATGTGCCCTCATTGTAATGGACTTGGTTTTCATAAAAAAGTTGATGAAGATTTGGTAATTCCAAATAAAGAGTTGTCGATTTTACAAGGCGCAATAGATCCTTATCAATCTTCGAAACCAGGTGGATATTATTTCGAAATAATAAAAGCAATCGCAGATTCTTATGACTTTCCATTGGACAAACCAATTAAGGATGCTCCAAAGAAAATGATAAATGAAATCTTGAATGGATCAAAGAAAAATCTTTCATTTATTTTCGATAGTCATTTTTCTGGAAGAAAAAAATTCAACGGTAAATTTGAAGGAGTTTTGAAAAACTTAGAAGAAAGATACAACAGAAGCACGACAGATTCTATGCATCAAAAAATTGGTGAGTACATGACTGACGTTGAATGCGATTATTGTCATGGAGCTAGATTAAAAGATGAGTATTTGTCAGTTCGCATAAATGAAAAAAATATTTACGAAATTTGTCAAATGCCAGTAAAAGATTCTCTTCAATGGTTCAAAGATTTGGAATTGGAAGAGTCCAAGAAATTTATTGGAGATGAAATATTGAAGGAAATTATCAGTAGACTTCAATTCTTGAACGATGTAGGGCTTGATTATTTAACTTTGGATAGATCTGCTTCCACTCTATCAGGTGGAGAATCTCAGAGAATTAGATTGGCAACGCAAATTGGATCTGCATTGGTCGGTGTGGTGTATGTATTAGATGAACCTTCTATCGGCCTTCATCAAAGAGATAACGACAAATTGATTAAAGCACTTAGAAATTTAACAGATATCGGAAACACATTGGTAGTTGTTGAACACGATGAAGATACTATGAAAGAATGCGATTATCTTGTAGATATTGGTCCTGGAGCCGGTGTTCACGGTGGGGAAATCGTAGCTTGTGGAACTATTGATGATATTATAAAAGAAAAAAGATCAATTACAGGGAAGTATTTGTCGGGCGAATTGGCAATTCCTGTTCCTGAACAAAGGCGAAAACCAAATGGATATTTGGAATTTAAAGGTTGCAAAGAAAATAACCTAAAAAACATAAATGCGAAATTTGCCATTTCATGCTTTAACTGTGTTACAGGAGTTTCAGGGTCTGGAAAGTCTTCATTGGTCAACGAAATTGTCTACAAGAAATTAGCCAGAGATTTGAATAATGCTAAGATGAAAAATGGTAAATTTAAATCGGCGACTGGAATTGAAAATTTGGATAAAGTTGTACAAATAGATCAATCTCCGATTGGTAGAACGCCTAGAAGTAATCCAGCGACTTATACAAAAGTATTTGATTTGATAAGAGATTTGTTTGCATCGACACCTGAAGCAAATATGAGAGGATATCAAAAAGGAAGATTCTCATTTAACGTAAAGGGTGGAAGGTGCGAAGCTTGTAAAGGCGACGGAACTATAAAAGTAGAAATGCACTTTTTACCAGATGTTTATGTTCCGTGTGATGTTTGTAAAGGAAAAAGATACAACAGAGAAACTTTGCAAGTAAAATACAAAGGCAAAAATATCGCCGATGTGTTAGACATGACAATTGATGAGGCGTTAGAATTTTTCAGAAACTTTCCTCCGATTAAAAACAAATTGCAAACTTTACAAGATGTAGGTCTGGGTTATATTAAATTAGGACAATCTTCAACGGAATTATCTGGCGGAGAAGCTCAAAGAGTAAAACTAGCCAGTGAATTATCTAAAAAAAGTACAGGAAAAACTGTGTATATTTTAGATGAGCCAACCACTGGTCTTCATTCGGCAGATATTGACAAATTAATTGAAGTATTGCAAAGACTTGTGGATCAAGGAAATACCGTTATTGTTATAGAACACAATCTTGATGTTATAAAGGTCGCAGATTATATTATCGATTTGGGACCTGAAGGAGGAAATGGTGGAGGACAAGTGATCTTCCAAGGAACTCCTGAAAAATTAATTAGTAAGAAAAATTCTTATACTGGTCAATATTTGGCTCCAAAATTGAATCGTTAAATTTTTGTAATAATCACCTTCTGATTTTTAGTGTATAATAAAAGTTGAGAAGGTGATTTTTATGTACAATATTATGGTTGTCGACGACGAAAAAGACATAGTAAAAGCCATAGAAATATATTTAAAAACAGATAATTACAATGTGTTGAAAGCCTATAATGGTTACGATGCGTTAGAATTAATGGAAAAGAATAAAATAGATTTATTTTTGGTAGATATAATGATGGAAGGAATGGACGGCTTAGAACTAACACAAAAAATAAGAGAAGTATCAAATGCACCAATCATAATTTTGTCTGCAAAAGGCGAATTGAATGATAAGGTTATGGGATTGAATTTGGGTGCTGATGATTATATTACTAAACCTTTCGATGCTGTAGAATTATTGGCTAGAATAAAATCATGTTTGAGAAGATTGGAACTTAGCAAGGATAATACTCTAAATGGAAATGTATTCTCAGCTGGAAGGTTGACAATCAACGACGACAAAAAAGAAGTATTGATTGATGGTGAAGAAATAAAGTTAACTCCTTATGAGTATGGAATAATTTTACTTTTATTGAAAAACAAAGGAATAGTATTCACATCAGAAGAAATATATGAAAATGTGTGGGAAGCTCCTCCTTATGATGTAAAAAAAATAGTTTCAGTCCATATATCAAGACTCAGAGAAAAAGTTGAAATCAATCCTAGAAGACCTGATTTAATTAAATCTGTATATGGAATGGGATATAAGATAGAGGACATTTAATGATAAATTGGATTAAAAAAAGTTTTCGTTCTATCGATGGTTATGTTGAAAAACAATTAGTAGATCTACTACTGTATTTTAGTTTTGGCTTTATACTTATATTTACTGTTGCATTTTTCATTGAAAATATAATTAATGTAGATAATTTTTCAGTTCTCATAACGTTGATATATGCGATGCTTGCTTTATTTTTTTCTATGGTGAAGGTTGTAAGAACTATCTACAAAAATAGGAAAAATGCTTTTTTAATATATCAATTTATAAGTAATTTCAAAGGAAAATACTACAATATTTATGTTGAGTCATTATTAACTTTGATATTTTTGATGTATACGATGGCGACTATAATGGTTTCAAACAGGAATTTGTTTGGAATTGTATTCATCGGTGCAATTTTAGCGAAAATTTACATATCAATTTTGATTAATAATCTGGGCAAAATACTGCTTAACAAAAAAGTAGAGGCTATGTATTCTGGAAAAGATATTGATGTGTTTATAGATGATGAAATTTACAAAGATTCTGTGTACCTTATAAACCATTTGCATGATTCGGTTATCAACACGATGCAAGATAAAATTAATTCAGAAAAAATGAAAACGGAACTAATCACAAATATTTCACATGATATCAAAACGCCTCTAACTTCCATTATAAATTACGTAGATTTACTGAATCACGAAACTGATGAATCAGAAAAGAAAAGATATATAGAAATTCTAGAATATAACGCTAAAAGATTGAAAACAATGGTAATAGATTTGATTTATGCTTCCAAAACTGGAACGGGAAATATTGATATTGAAATGGAAGTTGTAGAATTAAATGAATTAGTATTACAAGTTTACGGTCAATTTGATTCTGATTTCAATAAGATGGGATTAGAATTCGAATATAATGATAAAAGGAAAACTGTTTTGATGATGACAGATGGTGCAAAGTTATCTCGCGTAATCGAAAATATTTTTAGTAATATTGTGAAGTATTCCAAACCTAACACAAAAGTTTACGGAGAATGTGATGTAGTCAATGACAATATTATCCTTAAATTCTCTAATGTATCTAAGAATAAAATTGAAGTTAGTGCAGAAGAATTGATGGGTCAATTTGTAAGAGGAGAAAGGTCTCGTCATTCTGAAGGTAGTGGACTTGGTTTATATATTGCGAAGAATTTGATAGAGTTGCTTGGGGGAACAAGTAAAATATCAATTGATGAAGATAGATTTGTTTATGAGATTAATTTTAAAGTTACTAGAAAAAAGAAGGTAAAATAGAATACAAAATTACAATTTCAATATTGACCCCGCTTTAATTTATTTATTATAGCGGGGATTATTTTAATATAACTTCAATTAATATTAATTATTTTCCGGATAAAAAAGATTTATTCCCAATTCCGAGAAATTCTCTTTAATTTGAGAATCTAAATTCTGGTCGGTAATAATTCCATCAACTTCATTAAAATTACAAACTCTAATAGTTGCTGTATTTCCAAATTTTGTACTATCAGCTACACAAAATGTTTTTGAGGAGACCTGCTTCATTGTAGTTTTTATATCGTATTGATCAAATCCATAATCCATAATTCCGTGTTTCAAATTTATTCCACTTGCACTCATAAAAAATATATCTGGATGGTACATTTTGATAAAATTTATTGCTGATAATCCGTATGTAAATAAATCTTTATTATTAAGTCTTCCAGAAGCAAGTAATATTTTGATAGAAGGATTAGTAGCTAATATTTGTGCTATTGACAGAGAGTTCGTTATACATGAGATATTGTTAAATTGTTTTATTAATGATTTGGATATTTCTACATTCGTCGTACTGTCGTCTAGAGCTATCATAGAACCTTCTTTAACAAAGTCAGTAGTTATAGTAGCTAAATTTATTTTTTTTTCAATGTTGATTGTTTTTCTTGTAATCAAATCAAATTCTGGAATATTTTCGTCAATTAAAATAGCACCGCCATAAACTCTTTTCAATTTATTTTCATTTTCTAATGTTTCTAGATCACGGCGTATAGTTTCAGGAGTAACATTTAAATTTTTCGATAAATTTTGGACTGTGATGCTACCATGTTTATTTAAATCTTGTAATATTTTATTTAATCTATCATTTTTTAGCATAGTATTATAAATTTTTCACCTCTTTTTTATTATAGCATATTAAAAATAATTTTTATGTTTTTATTTTAGCTTATTTACGTATATTTTACCAATACATTAATATTATTTAACACCTAAAGATTATTATTAGATTAGGAAACAAAGATAAGCAAAAACAAAACAACAAAAACAAATATAAAATTGTGAAAAACACACAATAAGGAGGTTAAATGAGCAAAATTTCTCTAAGAAATATTTACAAAAGGTATGAAAATAGCAATAAATCTGCGGTTACCGACTTTAATTTAGAGATAGAAGATAAAGAGTTCATAGTTTTTGTCGGGCCTAGTGGTTGTGGAAAATCTACTACACTCAGAATGATTGCTGGATTAGAAGATATATCTGAAGGTGATTTATTTATTAATGGAAAAAGAATGAACGATGTTGCTCCTAAGGATAGAGGAACGGCCATGGTATTTCAAAACTATGCATTATATCCTCATTTAAATGTTTATGACAATATCGGATTTGGTTTAAAAATCAGAGGTGTTGACAAAAATACAAGAGATAAGAGCATTCGAAAAACAGCGGAAATGTTGAGTTTGACACCTTTTCTTAAAAGAAAACCTATTGAGTTATCTGGTGGTCAACGTCAAAGAGTTGCATTAGGGAGAGCAATAGTAAAAGAATCTGAAATATTTTTAATGGATGAACCTTTGTCAAATTTGGATGCAAAGTTAAGAATTAACATGAGAAAAGAAATAGTAGAATTACAACAAAATTTAGGTTCTACAGTTATTTATGTAACACATGATCAAACAGAAGCAATGACCATGGCAAGTCGAATTGTTTGCTTAAAAGATGGGATTATTCAACAAGTCGGGACGCCGGAAGAACTTTACTCTAATCCTAATAATATGTTCGTCGGGGGATTTTTAGGGTCTCCACCGATGAATTTTATAAAAGGGAAAATTGAAGACGCGAAATTCTATGATGAATCAAGTAATTATATATGCGATGTTAACCAAGATTCTGTTAAAGATGTTGTATTAGGAATTAGACCCGAAAACATCAAAATTTCTAATAATGATTCAGGAATTAAGGTTCCGGTGAAGTTAATAGAATTGCTTGGTTCTGATTATAATATTCACGCTGAGTTATATGGAAATAAGATTACTATAAATACAGATGCTAATAGATATATAAAAGATAAGGACGAATTAAACATTGTATTTGATGCAAATAAATTATTGTTTTTTGATCCAAAAACAGAAATGAGATTATTTTTGGAGGATTAATATGGACAATGTAAAAAGTGTAACAAAGCATCAAGATAATAATAGAAAAATAAAAGACATTAAACGAAATAGTTTGAATGTTCCTAACTTCATAATATATATACTTATTCCTTTATTACCATTATTGGTTTTCTGGTTCATTCCAATGATTATTTCTTTTATGATAAGTTTTACCGATTGGGATTATATTAGTCCAAAATTTAATATAATTGGTTTAAAAAATTATTCAGAGATACTTAAAAGTTCAGAATTTTGGCAAGCTTTAAAGAATACAATTTTATTTGGTTTTGGAACAGTATGCCCGACATTAATATTTGGTTTTCTAATGGCCCTGATAATCGAGAAAGTAAAAAAAGGAAAAGATATTTTTCAAGGATTTTTATTTTCGCCATGGATTACTCCAATGGTTGCAATGAGTATTGTATGGAGTTGGATGTTCAGGCCTAGTGTTGGATTAATTAATTATTGTTTAAAATTTTTGGGAATTAATGGTCCAAATTGGCTAATGGATTCTAAATATGCGCTTATAGCTGTTATGATAGTTACTGTTTGGAAAACAGCTGGATGGGCGATGCTGTATTATTCAGATGCAATAAGTAAAATACCAAAAGATTTATTTGAAGTTTGTAATTTGGAAGGAGCAAACTCACTCCAAAAAATTAAATATATTTATTTTCCACTAACAATAAAGACGACATTGTTTCTGGGAATCATAAGTCTGATAAATTCAATTCAGGCTTATGATCAGATTTCTGTACTAACTAGAGGAGGTCCAGCTGGATCAACTAGAACATTATTATACTTATTCTATCAGATGGCATTTGAACAATTTAATATGGGCAAAGCTACAACTATTGCAATAATAATGGTAATTATCACAGGAATACTAGCTAGTATCATGTTCTATATGCAAAAGAAACTAGTAAAATAGGAGCTAAAATGAATAAAATAAAAAAAATAATCAATTTATTATTATTAGCGTTTGTAAGTATATTAGCTTTTTTTCCGCTATTATGGATGGCTACAAATTCTTTTAAAACAGCAAATAAAATTATTCAACAACCATTAAACCTGTTTCCTGAAGTACTAGATTTTAGAAATTTCATAGGTGCATTAGAAAAAGCACCATTCGATCTTTATATAATTAATAGTATTATAACAGCATTTGCAATAGTTGTTTTACAGCTATTGCTTGGGATTTTGATGGGATATGGTTTATCGAAGTTTGATTTCAAAGGTAAAAAGATTTTGTTTGGATCTATTCTCTTGACATATATGCTTCCAGCAGCAGCGACATATGTTCCGAGTTATGTTATCCTTGCAAAGATGAATTTAATTGATACAATACCAGGAATTATTATTTCTAATGTGGCAAGTGTGTTTACGATATATATGGTTTACCAAACTTTTTCTGCTGTACCTAAAGAAATGATAGAAGCAGCTGAAATGGATGGAGCAAATAATTGGCAAATACTATGGAAAGTTATGGTTCCACTTTCTAAATCTACAATATTAACAACAGCCTTGATACAGTTTGTTGTTATGTATAATAACTATATGTGGCCATCACTAATAACAAACAGTAAGAAAAATTATCTTATAAGTGTAGGATTAAATATTTTCTTTAATTCAAAGGGAAATTTCACACAGAATTTACCGATGTTGATGGCTGCAAACACTATATCAGTATTACCACTATTAATTTTATTTTTAATTTTAAAGAAGTGGTTTATTGAAGGAATAAGCGATAGCGGGATAAAAGGATAAAAATTTAGGAGGAAAAAATGAGAAAATTAAGAAAAATTTTATTAATGGTACTTTGTGGTATATTAATGCTTACAGGTTGTTCAGAATCTGCTAAAAAAGCACAAAATGAAAATAGCAGTGGTTCTAATGTTGCATCAGAAGATAGCAGCAAAAAGGAAAAGGTTGAAATTCAATTTTGGTATGGATTAGGGTCTGTTGCAGGTCAGACAATGGAATCAATTATTGCAGATTTTAATGCATCACAAGATAAAGTAAAGGTTGTAGGGGTACAACAAGCCGATTACAACGAAACGTATCAAAAAGTTCAAGCTGCTATAGCTGCCAAACAACCACCAGCAGTTTTTATAGGAAGTAAGATTTCTGAAATGGCTGAATCACAAATAGCTGTAGATTTATCCACATTTATGAATGATAAGACACCAGAATCTGATTATCTTGATGTACTAATGAAACCGGCAAAGATTAATGGTAAAATTTATGCGATACCTGCATATGGAACAACACAAGTAATGTATTATAGAAAAGATTTATTAAATAAAGCGGGCATTAAGCCAGAAGATGCTTATTCTTCTTGGGAAAAAGTATATGAAGCATCTAAAGAAATACAAAAAAAAGGTGTTACAAAATGGGGACATCTTCCAATGTGGGGTGCAGATAATCTTATCGATATAGCTTTGAGCAATGGAGGATCAATCCTTAGTGAAGATGGAAAAAAAGTTACAATAAATTCACCTGAATGGATTGAATCTTGGGATTTTATTAGAAAACAAATTTTTGAAAACAAAACTGCAAAGATTGAATCCGGAGGACAAGGTTGGGAATACTGGTACAGAACAATTGATAATGTGATGGGCGGACAAGCTATGAGTTATACAGGATCTTCAGGGGACAAAGGTGATTTGGATTTTAAAATTATTGGATCATGTCCTCAACCAGGATTGAATGGAAAACCCGGAAAACCACAAGCTGGAGGACATTATTTAGTTGTACCACAAGCAGCTTCTAAAGAACAACAACAAGCTGCATTTGAATGGATATCATACTTTACTAGTCCAAAAATTTCTGCAAAATGGTCAATGAAAACAGGATACATTCCAGTTAGAAAAAGCGCTATGGAGGATGAGGATTACAAAGCTTTTACAAAAGAAAATCCTTATGCAATTGTACCATATCAACAAGCACTTGAAGCTACACCAGTATTTATTGACCCAACAAAAGGAAAGATTACTGATGCTTTGAGTATTGCAGCAGATAAAATCGAGTTACAAAATATTCCAACAAAACAAGCATTGGATGAAGCTCAAAAAGTAGCTCAAGAAGCACTAGATAAGATTAATAAATAGATTGTTCGAATAGAAATTTGAATGAAATATGATAATTTTTGGAGATAACTAATGAAAGATAGATTACTGTTTGATAATGATAGGAATAATTTCTTAGAAACAAATCTCAAAAAAAAATATGATAAAATTACTTTCAATATAAAATGTAATGTAATCACAATATCGATAAGTTGGAAAAACAATAAAAATTTATTATTTATGTATTTATTTGGCCCGGACAAGAATTTGTATGGACAAATTGTTACTAATTCAAAAGATGGCACAAGATGCATATCTACAATAAGCGATTATACTTCTCCTTGTTGCAAAACACTAAAATCAAGTGAAACTTTTCAAGGTGAGTGGACAATAGAATACGCAATTTATGGAGAGGTTGAGTCTAATACAGTAAGTATACTAGTAAAAGAAGAGGATGAATTTAACCATAAATTAAAAGAAATAAGTTTAATTGAACGACCAAAAATATCTGAACATACCATATATGATGAAATGAAATGGTATGCAGGTGATTTTCATACACATACTATATTTTCAGACGGTAAAATGACAAGAGAAGAGAATAATGATATAGCGAAAAAACAGAATCTTGATTTTTTTATTCCAACAGATCATAATATTTTTCATTATAAATGGCCCAATTCTGATGATGTATTTATATATCCGGGTGTTGAGATTACATCAAGTTATGGTCATATTAACTTATTGTTTTCAGAAAAAAATCCGTTTGAAAAACATTCTATATTTGAGATAGAGAATAAAACTTCGCTTATAGAAATAATTAAGGAGGCTGAGAAATACTCTATAGTATCAATAAATCATCCATTCATGCCTCCTTGGGATTTTTTGCTAGGTGATTTGCCGCTTGAATATGTTAAAATCTTGGAAATAATTAATGATCCAACATATAAAACATCCATAAATGCAACTAATGATGCAATAGACAAATGGAATTGTCTACTGAATGATGGATTCAAGGTTGTGGGAATAGGAGGTAGTGACTCGCATTTGAGACCAAATGAAAAATATGCAAATTCTGAATATCCTTCTATATTGGGAGATCCAAAAACATATTTATATTCAAAAGGTAATTCTTGGAATGATTTAAAACAAGCTCTTGTACAAGGAGATGTCGTAGTATCGAGAAAAGATTTTATTGACCTTAATACACACGGCTTGAATAGAGAAAATAACTCTTTTGAGGGAAAAGTATTTTTAGAAAGCAAACTAACTAACGAAACATTTCATGATCTCGATCTATACCATAATTGGATTGTTGATGGAAAGACAATTTTGAAAGAAAAAGGATTAGTATCAAAATTGAATCAAGAAATAGATTTAAAATATCATTGGATTAGACTTGATATAACTGACGAAGATGATAATTTGTATGGGTTTACTAATCCGATATTCTTTAATCGAGATAAAAAAACTCAAAGTATGAAATACTGGAAAGACTTGATGGTAAAAAAATATGAAAATTAGAGGGATAATATTTGATAAAGATGGTACATTGATGGAGTTTTCAGATATATGGCGATGTGCAGTTGAAGAACTATTCAATGAATATTCATTATCTGAAGAAGTAAAAGAAGATATAAGAGAAAAAATCGGAATAAAAAGTGATTCGACAATTAGAGAAAATAGTATTCTAGCATCAGGGACGATGGATGAATTATTTGAAGTGATTAGTATGTATATTTTAAATTCTGAGGATGAAGTTTATGAAAATATGGAAGAATTTTTTTCTGAATATTTAAAAAGTCATTCTAACATGATTAAGGAGACCTGTGATTTAGATGGATTATTTAATGAATTAAAAAATGACGGCATAAAAATCGGTGTAATTACTGCAGATAATTACCGTCAAGCTAGGTTTTGCTTTCAAATTCTTAAATTAGAAAAATATATTGAATTCTTAGGGAGTGGAGATAGATATTTGAATAAGCCGAATCCACAAGCGTTACAAGCTTTTTGCAAAAAATTTTCTCTAGATATGAATGAAGTTGCAGTTGTAGGTGACTCTGACATAGATATGCAATTAGGAAAACACGCTGGACTTTCAATAGGTGTTTTATCTGGTGTCGGAACAGAAAAAATGTTGTTGAATTCTGCTGACGTAGTTGTAAAATCACCATGCGATATATTATCTGTAATAGATAATCATAATAAGCTTAGATAATAAATTGTTACCAAATATAATGAAGTAAAAGTATTGCCTTATTTTTTTCAAATCTATTTGTTTTAAAAGATAAACCACCTGATTGGAAATATTTTCTAATCAGGTGGTTTTTTGAATAAAGATTATAAAGTTTTATAATCGAGTGTTAGTTATCATTATTGTCCGATGAATTGTTATTGTTTCGCTTTCTATTGTTGCCATTTCTGTTATTTCTATTGTTTTCTTTTTCGTCGTCTTTCTTGTCGTTATCTTTATCGTCTTTGTCCTCTTTATCGTCTTTGTTCTTGTCATCCTTGTCTTCGTCATCTTTGTACTTAGGTTTAAAAATATTGAAGATTGTTCTGTCAGAATAACCAGGCATACTATATTTCCAGTCTTTTGGAATTATATTGTTATGTTCTGATGGCTTGTAAGGAGGGTCTCTTTTTATGAAAACTCCCCATCCTAATTCCCAAGGTGGAGTATTATCCGTAGCTAATTTTCCATCCACAACGTCAATTCTTCTAGATTCATACAAATCAGAAACTTCTGTAGGTTCTGTACCTGCTTTGTAGATTTCTTCTTTTACAATTCCGCGAGGATCTCTCCAACTGTATTTGCTTGGCAATTTATTTGCCAAAGTATCGACCTTAACTCTTACTATACCGTCTGGTTCTTCAAATTTAATAGGAATTTTATCTTCCAAAGTATATCTGTTGACTGCGCTCCAGATTTGTACAACTTTTTTCTGACTAATTTGAGTCATTTTCAATTGTTGATTGTCAAAGCCTAACCATGTACTTATTGTATAGTATGGGCTCATTCCGACAAACCATACGTCTTGGTAGTCGTTTGTAGTACCGGTTTTTCCACCGATATCAAAGCCATCTAACCTTGCATATTTTGAATAGTTGTAATCTGTAGAAGTTCTGAGTATATCTCTCATAATGTATGCAATTTGAGGACTCACGACTTCATTTTGTTTTTGAGGATTTTCAATTATAACTTTTCCTAAACTGTCAGTAACTTTTGTAAATGAAATAGGTTCTCTGTACTGTCCGCTATTATTGATAGCGTTGTAAGCACCTGCCATTTCTACAGGTGTAAATCCTTTAGTTAATGAACCTAGTGCCATTGCTGATGTGTTTTCATCGTTTTCTGAAGTGTTTTCAGCTGCACTTATATAGTTATCCGCTTTAGGATTTTTTGCATTAATCAATCCAAATTTTTCTAAATAAGTTTTTGATTTTTCAATTCCAATATCTTCCAAAACTTTTACGGCAGTAACGTTGATTGAATTTTCAACAGCATGTCTAAGTGAAACTAAACCTTCATAACCTTCGTACCAGTTTTGTGGCCATAATTCGTGCTTTTCATTGTAGTGAGGTAAATCATCTAAGCCTGATGCAGGGGAGTATCCATTGTCCAATGCTGGAGTATATACACCTAATGGTTTCATGCTTGAACCAACTTGTCTAGGAATATCAGATGCTCTGTTAGTAGTATCTTTATTATCTGAATATCTTCCACCGACCAAAGCTTTGATTTGTCCAGTTGTTTTATCTACAACTACACTTGATGATTGTGGTTGTTTGATTCCATCCTCATTTATAGTGTAGAAATCCTTAGCAAAAATCAAATTGTCATTGTTGTCGTATTTGATTAAATTTGGATTTTCTTTTATATATTGGCTTGAGATTGTGATGTTACCTTCACCATCTGTATTCAAATTTTTGCTACCGATATTGATTGAAGATATTTTATGAGTTACCAAATTATTACTATCGTTTACTGAGTAATAATCTTTCAAATCCAAATAGTTTCCATATTGTTTTACTTTAATTGATTTTGAATAATTAAAAGTGACAGAACCATCTGGGTTTTTAGTATATTGTTCTGGTGAAATAAAGAATTCATCATTTTCATTGATTATATTTTTCTTTCTAAAATAAATGACTTCATTTAAAGCGTTTGTAATGTTTCTGCCGTCATCGCTTGACCATTTTAATAAATTTGCTGATGAACCATCTGCGATAATATCATCGACTTTTTTATCATATAATTTTTCCAAATTACTTTGCATATTCATATCAACACATGAATATATCTTTAATCCACCATTGATAAGTTTACTCTTTGCTTCTTGTTGTGAATATCCTTTTTCGATAAGTTTTGCAATAACTTGTTCGTAGATAATATCTGAATAGTAGTTTGACAGGTTATCTACGTTTTTAATTCCTGGTTTTATATTAGCTGCGATGTTTTCTTGAAGAGCTTTGTCGTATTCTTCTTTTGTGATTTTGTTGTTATCTAGCATTTTTTTTAGAACGTAATCTCTTCGGTCGATAGTTTGTTGATTGTAGACAGCTTTGTATGTTTCACCACTTAAAGTAACTTCACCGACGATTTTTGATTGGTCTTTTACTTGACCTGGTTCAATCGCCTTGTATAACGCTAAGTTAGTAGGACTCTTCACAATTCCTGCTAAAGTAGCACATTCTGATAAAGTTAGTTCATCGATGTTTTTTTTGAAGTAAATTTCAGAAGCGGCTTGAACTCCGTAGGCATTTTGTCCCAAGAAAACAGTATTCATATAAGTTTCCAAAAGTTTATCTCTGCCTAGATAGTTTGTCAATTCCATTGCTAAATAAGCTTCTTTGAATTTTCTGTCAAATGATCTTTCATTAGTTAAGTACAAATTACGAGCCAATTGTTGAGCTAGAGTACTTGCTCCACGTTTCATAGAACCAGATTTTAAATTATCAAAAATAGCCGATGTAATACCTATAGGATCCACACCGTTGTGTTTGTAAAATCTTTCATCTTCCACAGATGTGAAAGCATCCATCATGTATTTTGGTATCTTATCTAATTTAACAACCTCTCTATATTCAGTGGTTTTGATTTTCTCGATTAAATTTCCATCCTGATCCAAAATTTCTGATGTTTGATTCATCATATTATTGATTTCCTCTGGATTAACCTTTGGAGCTAATTGCATAGCTCGAACTCCAGCTACTCCGATTAATCCACCTACAAATGCAAATATACAAATCAAACATAATATTAAAATTTTTATGGATTTCAATATTATATTTTTATCTTTATTCATAAATTCCTCCATAAAATATATATACACTATTATACCACAAAGTGTAGATTCAACATATATTCCTAGAAATACGAAGTACATTTTACTTAAAGACAGATTATTATATAATATAAATAAAGGAGCAACAATGAAAGAAAAAACAATTTTAGTTTATTTTGAATTTAAAAACAAAAAAATAAACGATGAAGATATAAAAGAAATGGAAAGTTTGATTGAATCTTCTGGCGGTGAAGTCTGCGCAATTTCAGAAGTTAGAAAAAACTTTATTGATTCAAAATATTACATAGGAAAAGGGAAATGTCTGGAGATTAAAGATGCTGCAGAAAAAATGGACGTAACAACTTTGATATTTAATGTAGAACTATCTGGTTCAAATATAAAAAACTTGGAAGATATAACTGGACTTAAAATAGTAGACAAAACAAATTTAATTTTAGATATATTTGCAGGTAGAGCTAAAACAAAACAAAGTGTGCTACAAGTTGAACTTGCAGAATACAAATACAGACTTCCAAGATTAATTGGATTCAGAGATCACTTATCCAGAACTGGTGGTGGGATTGGAACTAGGGGTCCTGGGGAAACAAAACTTGAAGTAGATAGACGAACTATCCAAAAGAAAATTGACAATATAAAACGAGAATTAAAAAGTATTGATAAAAGTCAAGAAAACATGAGAAAACAAAGACTAAAATCAGATATAAAAATGGTGAGTATGGTTGGATACACAAATGCTGGTAAGTCTACTTTGTCCAACAAATTGGTGAATTTCTACAAAGATAAGTACACGGAAGAGTTTGAAACAGAGGATTTACTATTTAAAACACTGGACACTACTTTGAGAAAATGTACATTACCAAATAAAAAACAATGCCTTGTAATAGATACCGTTGGATTTATTAAAGATATTCCAACAGATTTAATCGAAGCATTTAAGTCAACGTTGTTGGATTTGAAACATTCTGACTTGATTTTATTTATATTAGATTCTTCAAGTTCTGATTTGGACAATCAAATAACTACAACAATGGATATATTAAAAGAATTAAAAGTATTGGACAAACCCATGGTTACGGTATTCAATAAATCTGATAAAAATCCTAACGTGATTTTCCCGTATAATTTGGAAAATAAAGTTAAGATATCAGCTTTTAACGATGAAGACATCGAAATGTTATTGTACAAAATTCAAGAAGAATTATATGGCAATTACAAATGTGTTAAAATGAGATTTGACTACGATCATCAGGACGTTCTGAACACAATTTTACAAAATTTTAAATGTGAAGATGTGTCATACAACAATGAAGATGTTAGCCTTGTGGTTGAGATTTCTGAATCGGAGATAGAAAAATACGAGGAATTTATATATGAAAAATTATAGAAGTATTCACAAAAGCGTACCTTTTTCTTTTGTAATCAACAAATCAGAATTTATCGGAAATTGTAAGTTTGTGGAATCAGAAGAAGAAGCTTTGGATTTTGTGGATAGTATAAAAACAAAATATCATGATGCAACTCATAATTGCTCTGCATATATCATTGGAGAGGACAAATTAATTCAGAGATTTGATGACGACGGTGAGCCTTCACAAACAGCAGGGATTCCAATTCTTGAAGTAATTAAAAAAGAAGATTTGACTAATGTTTGCGTTGTTGTTACAAGATACTACGGCGGAATTAAACTTGGAGCTGGTGGTCTTATAAGAGCATACACAAGAGCTTCTAGTGAGTGTTTGAATGAGTCGGTTATTGTAGATAAGAAAATATTTAGAAATTTTCAGATAGAATTTGATTACACCAATGTTGGAAGTATTGAAAATTTTTTGATGAATAATGATATTTACGTAGCTGACAAGCAATATTCAGAAAAAGTGGTTTTTGATATTTTATTAGATGAAGATAAATACGAAGAAATAGAAAATAAGTTAATTGATTTAACAAGCGATAACATAAAGTTTAAAATGATTGAATTTACTTACCAATCATCTTTAAATGGTAAGTTAATATTTTAAAATGATGTAAATTGTGATAAAATTTGAGGGTAGATTAAAATGAATTACGCAAAATTATGTGAAGATATAACAAAATGGATAAAAGAAGAAGTCGAATCAGCTAATTTAAAAGGAGCGGTTTTTGGAATTAGCGGTGGAATCGACAGCGCTGTATTAGCGTGTTTGTGCAAAAAAGCTTTTGGAGATAACGCATTAGGTTTGATTATGCCGATAAAAAGCAATCCAAAAGACGAAGAAGATGCTAGAATATTAGCAGAAGCGATTGATTTGAATTGTAAAAAAGTCGATTTGAATGATGGTTTTGATGCATTGATACAAACTTTTGAAAAAACTTCTGTAGAAATGGCAGTATCAAACATTAAGCCAAGACTTAGAATGTTGACGTTGTACTATTATGCTCAAAATAATGGTTATATGGTATTATCCGGATCAAATCGTTCCGAATTTATGACTGGATATTTTACAAAATACGGCGACAGCGGAGCTGATCTTATGCCACTTTTGAATTTATACAAAACAGAAATTTTTGAGATGGCAAAAGTTTTGGGCGTTCCAGATGTAATTATTAATAAAAAACCTAGCGCTGGTTTGTGGGAAGGTCAAACAGATGAAGATGAGTTTGGATTTACTTACGAAGAGCTAGATAATTATTTGATGAATAATTCTGAAACTAAGTCTAAAAATTTGATTGATAAAAAAATTAAACAAAGCGAACATAAAAGAAAATTTGCGAAATCATTTGAGTTCGATAGAAATAAATATTAAGGATGTGATTTTATGTCAGGACATAATAAATGGAGCAAAATAAAAAACAAAAAGGGTAGTGAAGATGCTAGAAGAGGTAAAGTGTTCACAAAAATGGCAAGAGCGATAACTGTTGCTGTTAGAGAAGGTGGAGCTGATCCTGAATACAATCCTAGCTTAAAATCTGTTATAGAAAAAGCTCGTGCGGAAAATATGCCTAACGATAATATCGACAGAGCAATCAAAAAAGCGAGTGGAGATGGAGATTCTGCAAACTATGAAAACATAGTATACGAAGGATATGGTCCAGAAGGAGTTGCAGTTATAGTTGAATGTTTGACAGACAATAGAAATAGAACTGCTTCAGATGTAAGACATTATTTTGATAAATTCGGTGGAAATCTTGGACAAAATGGTTCTGTATCATTTATGTTCCAAAGAAAAGGGCTATTACTAATTGACGCAGAATCCTTGGATGAAGAAGAAGTCATGATGGACAGTTTAGATGCTGGAGCAGAAGATTTTGAAGCTGATGATGGAATTTTTGTAATCAACACAGCAATGGAAGATTTTGCACAAGTAAGAGATACTTTGTTAGATAAGGGATATAAATTCGTAAAATCTGATTTGGTTTATGAACCATCAAATTACGTTAAAATTAACGACGAATCAAATGTAGATAAAATGGAAAAATTAATCGATAATCTGGAAGATAGTGATGACGTTCAACAAGTAAGTCATAACTGGGATAACGAATAAAAATGGACAGGGTAGCTTTTTCTATTTTGGGAATAGATATAATGTGGTATGGAATATTGATTACTTTAGGGGTAATTTTGGGCTATGTAGTAGCTGTAAAGTTAGCCAAATTAGAAAATATTTCAGAAAATACCATATTGGACATTTTAGTTTGGGCACTTCCTCTTGCAATTGTAGGAGCGAGGGTATATTATGTGATATTCGAATGGGATTATTATTCCAAAAATTTAGGAGAAATCATCGATATTCGCGGTGGTGGATTAGCGATTTATGGAGGAATAATTGCCGCAGTTATTACTTGTTACGTTATTTGTAAAAAGAAAAATCTTAAATTTTTGAAGTTGCTGGATATTTTTATGCCTGCGATTGCATTGGGACAAGCAATTGGTAGATGGGGTAATTTTATTAACAAAGAAGCCTATGGTACTCCAACTAATCTTCCTTGGGCAATTACAATAGATGGTGTAAAAGTTCATCCTACATTCTTATATGAATCACTGGGAGATTTTATAATATTTTTATTATTGGTGTATATATTTAAAAACAAGAAAAAATTCGATGGACAAATAACAAGTTTGTACATGATTTTATACGGAATATTGAGGTTTTTTGTAGAAGGACTCAGAACTGATAGCTTGTACATTGGAGCATTAAGAGTGAGTCAATTAGTGAGTATTGCAATTGTAATTGCAGGAATAATTTTACAAATTAAATACAAAAAGCAAATTATTAAGTCAGATGAAAAGTAACTCATCTGGCTTTTTACAAATATAAAAGAGGTGATATATTTGTGTTCTAGATTTGAACTGAATATAAGTAAACTTGATTTATTGAAAAGATACAATAAAAAACAAATCACAAAATTTAATCCGAAAACAGAAGTATTTCCTGGTCAACAAATTTTATCTTTATGTGACGAATTTGATTATATGAGGTGGGGAATAGATGTTGATTTTATGAAAAAATCTATAATAAATTCTAGAATTGAAAAGATTTATACTTCAAAGTTTTTCAAGGAAGATTTCGAATGCAGAAGATGCTTGATTCCTGCAACTGCTTTTTTTGAGTGGAATCAGAAAAACAAAGATAAGTATAGATTAACTGTTGCGAATCAACAAATATTTTCTATCGCAGGTATTTTCAGAGAATACAAAAGTCAAGAAACAACTATAAGACATGTGAGTATGCTTACCATAGAAGCAAAAGGATTAATAGCTGAAATTCATACTAGAATGCCAATTATATTGCCGCAATCTTTTGAACAAACATATTTGCACGGAGAAAATTCAAAAGAAATTCACGAGTTTTTGTTGGATAATTTTATTAACTTAGATATGGAAAATTTATCAGACAGTCAATTAACATTTTTGTAAATTTATGATATAATTTATATGAATATTGAAAAGCGAAGAAAGATAAATAATATAACAATTACAGAGAGTTAATGTGTGGTGAAAATTAACAAGTTATAACGGCAGTCTGGAGCTAATAATTCTAAGAGTGATGTTTTATCATAATTAGGGTGGAACCGCGGAAAATACATTTCGTCCCTGAAGTTTTACTTCGGGGATTTTTTATTATTCAAAAAATGGAGGGTTTTATGAAAAACGAAGAAAAAACTATGGAGAAAATAGTAAGCTTATGTAAATCAAGGGGAATAATATTTCCTGGTAGTGAAATCTATGGAGGATTATCAAATACTTGGGACTACGGTTCATTAGGTGTTGAAATCAAAAATAATATAAAAAGAGCTTGGTGGAAAAAATTTATCCAACAAAGCCCTTACAATGTTGGTTTGGATGCAGCTATCCTTATGAATCCTCAAACTTGGGTAGTATCTGGTCATGTTGGTGGATTCTCAGACCCATTAATCGACTGTAAAGAATGTAAATCTAGATTTAGAGCTGATAAATTAATTGAAGACTATTTCATGGATGAAAAAAATGAAGAAATAACTGGATTAGACGGAAAATCAGAACAAGAATTATTGGATATTATTGAAAAAGAAAACATAAAATGTCCAGAGTGTGGTAAACACAATTTTACAGATATCAGAAAATTCAATTTGATGTTCAAAACTTTCCAAGGTGTTACTGAAGATAACAAATCAGAAATTTATTTGAGACCGGAAACTGCACAAGGTATTTTTGTGAATTTTAAGAATGTTCAAAGAACTTCAAGAAAGAAAATTCCTTTTGGAATTGGTCAAATAGGTAAATCATTCAGAAACGAAATCACTCCAGGTAACTTTATTTTCAGAACAAGAGAATTTGAACAAATGGAATTAGAATTCTTCTGTGAACCAGGAACTGATTTGGAATGGTTCGAATATTGGAGAAATTTCTGTAAAGAATTCTTATTGAATTTGGGAATGAAAGAAGAAAACTTAAGACTTAGAGATCACGAACAAGAAGAACTATCATTCTACTCAAAAGCTACAACAGACTTTGAATATCTATTCCCATTTGGATGGGGAGAATTATGGGGAATTGCAGACAGAACTGATTACGATTTGTCAAAACACAGCGAAGGTTCTGGAGAAAAGCTAGAATATATGGATCCAACTACAAATGAAAAATACACTCCATATTGTATAGAACCATCTGTAGGTGTAGACAGAATGTTTTTATCTTTCTTGTGTGATGCTTATGAAGAAGAGCAATTAGAAGACAATTCTACAAGAACTGTTTTAAAGATTCATCCTGCATTAGCGGCATATAAAGTTGCAGTTCTTCCTTTAACTAAAAAATTAAATGATAAGGCAATGGAAGTTTATAACGAATTAGCTAAGAATTTCATGACTCATTTTGATGATGCTGGTTCAATTGGTAAGAGATACAGAAGAGAAGACGAAGCAGGAACTCCATATTGTGTAACGATAGATTTTGATACTCTAGAAGACAATACCGTTACTATCAGAGATAGAGATACTATGGAACAAAAAAGAATGACAGTTGAAGAAATTATAGAATTTGTTAATAAAGAAATGGAGTTTTAATTATATGACAGAAACATTAAATCCGTTGGAAAACGCAAGATATCAAATTAAAAAAGCTTGCGAAATTTTAAAATTAGACGATAGCGTTTATGAATTATTAAAAGATCCCTACAGAGTCATTGAAATAAATATTCCAGTGAAAATGGATGATGGATCAATGAAAGTATTTAAAGGATATAGATCACAACATAATAATGCAATGGGTCCTACAAAAGGTGGTTTGAGATTTAGAGAAGATGTTAACTTGGATGAAGTTAAAGCTTTGTCTATATGGATGACCTTTAAATGTCAAGTAACTAATCTACCTTATGGTGGAGGAAAAGGTGGAATAATTGTAGATCCATCAAAGCTTTCTGAAGGGGAATTGGAAAGATTATCCAGAGGATTCGTTGATGGAATGTACAAATATTTAGGAGAAGATTTTGATATCCCGGCCCCAGATGTTAATACAAATGGGAAAATTATGAGTTGGATGGCTGATGAGTACAACAAATTAACTGGTACTAATCAAATGGGAACTTTCACTGGTAAACCAATTGAGTTTGGGGGATCATTGGGAAGAACAGAAGCTACAGGATTTTCAGTAGCTCTAAGTGCAAAAAAAGCTGTTTTAAATTTGAATAAAAAACTAGAAGAAACGACTGTTGCATTACAAGGATTAGGTAATGTTGGTATTTATACTTTAAAATACGTGCTTGAACATGATATGAAAGTCAAATACATCATGGAATACAATAAGCAAAGAAGAGTATTTGCAATTCACAAGGAAGACGGATTCAACTTTGAAGAATGCTACGAAATTGCTCAAACAAAAGAAAAAGACTTTGCTAGCATTGAAGGATGCGAAGTAATTTCAAATGAGGATTTTTTCGCAGCTGATGTTGATGTTTTGATTCCTGCTGCTTTGGAAAATGCAATTACAACTGAAAATGTTAATTCAATTAAAGCGAAAATCATTGTAGAAGGTGCAAATGGACCTATAACAAAGGATGCAGATGAAATCTTAAATGAAAAAAATGTAGTTATTGTTCCTGATATTTTAGCAAACTCTGGTGGAGTTACTGTATCTTATTTTGAATGGGTACAAAATAAAGCGGGATATTATTGGCCTGAAGAAGAAGTCAGAGACAAAGAATATCAATTGATTAATAAATCATTTGATGAAATTTGGGCTTTATCTGAAAAACTTAATATAACATTGAGACAAGCTGCTTATGTACATTCAATCAAAAAGATTAGCGAGACAATGAAAATACGCGGATGGTATTAATGCAAACACAAATAGAATTTAATGATGAATTAAAACTTACTAAAATTGAACAATCATCTTTTAACCCTACCCACATTTTTGAATGTGGGCAGGCGTTTAGATGGTACAAAGAAGACGATTTGTCCTATACAACTGTTGATGGTGACATGTACTGTAATGTAAGTTTGGTTGGAGATTACGTTTATATCAAAAACTGTACAGAAGAAGATTACTATAAAAAATGGGAAAATTATTTTGATTTGAAAACAGATTATTCAGAAATCAAAGAAAAATTATCTTTCAATGAAACTTTAAAAAACGCATTAGAATATGGTGATGGAATCAGAATATTAAATCAAGATAAATTTTCTACAATAATTTCATTCATAATCTCAGCAAACAATCAAATACCTAGAATTATGAAATCCGTAAATATAATTTGTGAAAATTACGGAAAATTTTTGGGCGAATTTAACGGTAGAAAATTATATTCTTTTCCTAAGCCTGAAGATTTAGCAAAAGTACCAGTGGAAGAAATGAGAGAAGTGTGCCGTGTTGGATTCAGAGATAAAAGAATTGTAGATGTGTCAAAAATGGTTGCAAATAACGAGTTTGATATTTTGAAAATTGATAACTTATCAAACGAAGAATTAAGAAAAGAATTAATTAAACTTCCAGGAGTAGGACCAAAAGTTGCTGATTGTATTATGCTTTTTTCATACAACAGACACAACACATTTCCAGTTGATGTGTGGATAAAACGAGTTATGGAATATTTGTTTATTAAAGAAGAAACAAATAAAAATTTAATTGCAAAATACGCGGACGATTTGTTTGGAGATTATGCTGGATATGCACAGCAATATTTATTCTACTATGGAAGAGAAAATACTATCGGAAAATAACTTTGAGAATTTCATCATAGAAAATAGAATTAAAGCAAGAAATATCAAAATAAATTGAATTATTTGCTTTTAAATGCTAATAAATACGTTTGATAAAAACAAAACTGTGGTTTATTATATAAGAGGATTAACACTCAACAGGTCAGAGTGCTAACAAAAGATTCTGAAGGAGGATATCATGAATTTAAAACCTATTGGTGATAGATTAGTATTAAAAAAACAAGAAAAAGAAGAAGAAAAAACATTCTCTGGAATAGTTCTCCCATCTTCAGCCAAAGAAGCTCCTGTTTATGCAGAAGTTTTAGCTATTGGATCTGAAGTAGAAGAAGACGAAAAAATGAAAGGCAATATTAAAGTTGGAGATAAAGTTATATACTCAAAATACGCTGGAACAGAAATAAAACTAGAAGACACAGAATATATATTAGTTAAATATGAAGATATTCTAGCAGTTGTAGAATAGGAGGATAAATTTTATGGCAAAACAAATCAAATTTTCAGACGATGCTCGTAAAAGCATGGTAGAAGGTATTAATAAATTATCAGATACAGTTAAAGTTACATTGGGACCAAAAGGTCGTAATGTAGTTTTGGATAAAGAATATGGCGCACCTTTGATTACAAATGACGGTGTTTCAATCGCAAGAGAAATCGAACTTGAAGATGAATACGAAAACATGGGTGCACAATTAGTAAAAGAAGTTGCTACTAAAACTAATGATGTAGCAGGTGATGGTACAACTACTGCAACACTTTTAGCACAAGCAATTATTAGAGAAGGCTTGAAAAACTTAGCAGCTGGTGCTAATCCAATTGTTTTACAAAAAGGTATCAGAAAAGCTGTTGAAAAATCCGTGGAAGCTATTAAATCTAGAAGTCACAGTGTTACAACAAAAGAAGAAATAGCAAATGTTGGTAGCGTATCAGCAGCTGATGAAACTATTGGTAAACTAATTGCAGAAGCTATGGAAAAAGTTGGAAATAATGGGGTAATTACTGTTGAAGAATCAAAATCTATGGGAACAACATTAAATGTTGTAGAAGGTATGGAATTCGACAGAGGATATGTATCTCCTTATATGGTTTCTGATTCAGACAAAATGGTAGCAGCAATGGAAGATCCATTCATTTTAGTTACTGACAGAAAGATTACAAACATTCAAGATATATTACCATTACTTGAACAAGTTGTTCAACAAGGTAAGCCATTATTTATAATTGCTGAAGATGTTGAAGGTGAAGCATTAGCAACATTAGTTTTAAATAAAATCAGAGGAACATTCAACTGTGTAGCAGTGAAGGCGCCAGGCTTTGGGGACAGAAGAAAAGAAATGCTTGAAGATATATGTATTTTAACTGGAGCTCAATTGATCGCAGAAGATTTGGGAATCGAACTCAAAGATGCATCATTTGATATGCTTGGTAGAGCTAGAAAAGTCAATGTATCAAAAGACAAGACAACTATTGTTGACGGAAATGGTGAACAATCTAAGATTGAAGAAAGAATTAACCAAATCCAAAACAGAATTCCTGAAACTGATTCTGAGTATGATAGAGAAAAACTTCAAGAAAGATTAGCGAAATTATCTGGTGGAGTTGCTGTAATTGAAGTTGGAGCAGCTACAGAAACAGAATTAAAAGAAAGAAAATTGAGAATAGAAGATGCACTTGCAGCAACAAGAGCAGCCGTTGAAGAAGGTATTGTAGCTGGTGGTGGAACAGTTCTATTAGATGTTCTAGAAGAAGTTGAAAAACTTGTCGATGAAGTTGAAGGCGATGAAAAAACAGGAGTTAAGATAATTCTAAAAGCTTTAGAAGAACCAGTAAAACAAATCGCAATTAATGCTGGAATCGACGGATCTGTTATAGTTGAAAATGTTAAAAATAAAGACAAAGGAATTGGATTTGATGCATACAAAGGTGAATATGTAGATATGTTAAAAGCTGGTATTGTAGATCCAACAAAAGTAACATTATCTGCATTACAAAATGCAGCATCTGTTGCAAGTTTATTATTGACAACAGAAGCAGCAGTAGTTTCTATAAAAGAAGACGAACCAGCTATGCCTCAACCAGGTCCTGGCGCGTATATGTAGACAAATCAAAGGTGAGGATATATTCCTCATCTTTTTTTGCAAGGAACTAAAAATGTTAGTTGAAAATGGATATCGGGTATATATACAATAAGTTGGTGAGATAATGAATAATTACGATTTAATAAATGAAGTGCTTGGAAAAACAAGTGAAGAAATACAAAAAATGAGTCCAATAAATATATTATTGGTAGGGAAAACTGGAGTTGGCAAATCGACTTTAATTAATGGAATGTTTAGAGATAATTTGGTGGAGACAGGTGTAGGAAAGCCTGTCACTAAATATTTGTAAAAAATTACTAAGGAAAATATTCCTATTAATTTATACGACACTCAAGGACTTGAACTAAACTCACAAAATCAAAGAGAAGTTCTTACAGAAATAACAACTTTATTAAAAGATTTAAAACGTCAAGGTAAAAAAGATAGAATTCATTTGATATATTATTGTATTAACTCAAATGGATCTAGGATAGAAGATTCTGAAATAGCTCTTATTAATTCCTTAAAACAATTTGCACCAGTAATCATAGTTTTAACGCAATCACTAGGAGAAAATTCTGAAAAATTAAAAGACTATATTCAGAATTTGAATTTAGATGTGGCAGATGTTATCGAAATACTTGCAAAGCCATATCGCATTAACAATATGGTCATTGAAGAAAAAGGATTAAAAGAGCTGATGGCTAAAAGTTTTGAACTTTTAGATGAGGAAATTAAAAATTCTTTTATTAATGCCCAACATGTCGATATTGATTTAAAAGTAAAAACGGCAAGACGTTGGGCAAAAAGATATATAAAAACAGCTTTTGGTATTGGATTTGTTCCTATACCTTTTTCAGATGCATCGATTTTAGTGCCTATGCAAATTGGAATGATAGCTCATATTAATTCTATATTTGGAATATCAATGGATAAGCAAAGAGTTGCTTCAATCATAGCGGCGATTGGAGGGACTGGAGGGGCTACTTTTGCAGGAAGATTTATAGTAACAAATGCTTTGAAGTTTATTCCAGGAATAGGTAGCTTGGCTGGTGGATTAATTTCTGCAGCGACTGCATCTATAATGACTACTGCATTAGCCATGAGCTATATAGAAGTGTTGAGTTATATTGCTAAAAGAGAAAAGCTAGGAATTAACATGGATTTTTCTGAAATTGAAAAATTAATGCAAAAAACTTACACAGAATATTTGAAGAATAGGAAGAAGAAAGACGATGAATGATTTAACTAAAAAAGATTTTATTGAAAAATACAAAGATGGAAAATTTGATTTTGCAGTTCAAAATACTTGCAGAGCTGTTGAATACGCAAAGCTTGAAGACTGTTTCAATGTAGCTGAAAGAAATAGAGAACCATCTGATATCATTATCTATGAAGATGATGATATGATTGACTATTTTCACTTTGATGGGTTAAAATATCAAGATTAAAAATCACATAAGTGTGGTATAATAATAATTACAGAGTAGGGTTGATGCGTTTAGTGTAATGGGATAGGGAGTTGCCCATTAACGAAATTATTGCGATATCAATGCCGCTTCCGCTGATAATATGAATTAGTGGGAGCATTATCTTTGAAATATAGGATAATGCTTTTTTTGGAGCACTCTCGGGTGCTCTTATATTTTTATAAATGAGAGGGATTTAAATGGATAAAGAAAAAATTGAACAAGCAGTGTCAATGATAATAGAAGCTATTGGTGAAAATCCAAACAGAGAAGGATTATTGGAAACGCCTCAAAGAGTAGCTAGAATGTACGAAGAAATTTTTAGTGGACTAAACCAAGATGCGAAAGTGCATTTGTCAAAATCTTTTGAAATAGTTGATGATAATATGGTTATAGAAAAGGATATTCCTTTCTATTCTATGTGTGAACATCATTTACTACCATTCTGGGGAAAAGTTAATATTGCTTATATTCCTGATAAAAGAGTTGCTGGTTTATCAAAATTAGCTAGAACTGTTGACGTTTATTCAAAAAAACCACAATTACAAGAACGTTTAAATATAGAAATAGCTGATGCATTAATGAAATATTTAAATTGTAAAGGGTGTTTGGTTACTATTGAAGCTGAACACATGTGTATGAATATGAGAGGAGTTAAGAAACCAGGTACTTCAACAATGACTTCAGTAGCAAGAGGAGCTTTTGAAGAAGATTTGGATTTGAAAAACGAAGCATACAGATTAATGGGATTATAATGAAAAATACCGACATTGTCCTTAATCACAAATTATTTAATAAAAAAATAAATAAAATTGAAGATGATGAGAAAACTCGTGTGTTTTGCAAACATGATTTCTCTCATCTTATGGATGTAGCTAGAATCTGTTATATTATTAACTTAGAAGAGAATCTGAATATTGATAAGGATTTAATATATGTTACAGCGCTATTGCATGATTTAGGAAGAGCTGACGAAGTAGATACAGGGATTAATCACAGTATATTATCACAAGAAATTGCACAAGAAATTTTGAAAGATTTAGATTTTAATGATGAATCAAAGCAACGAGTAATAAATGCGATTAAACATCATAGAACTAATGAAGAAAATGACGATAGATTTATAGAGATTTTTTACAAAGCAGACAAGTTATCGAGGATGTGTTTCAGATGTCCTGCTAGAAGTATTTGTAATTGGCCAGAAGAAAAGAAAAATAAAACAGTTATATATTGAAAGGATACAAAATGTTAATTAGAAACAAAGAATTTGATTTTAAAAATGATGCTTATATAATGGGAATTTTAAATGTCACACCAGATTCTTTTTCAGACGGAGGAAAATGGAATGATGTCGACAGAGCTGTAAAACATGTCGAAGATATGATAAACGAAGGAGCTAGTATCATTGATATTGGTGCTGAATCCACAAGACCAGGATTTACTCCACTATCTTCTGAAGAAGAACTTGAAAGAGTTATCCCTATCATTAGAAAAATAAGAGAAAATTTTGATATTCCAATTTCTTTAGACACATATAAAGCTAATACTTTAAGAGAAGTTGTGAAAGAAGGAGCAGATATTTTAAATGATGTTTGGGGATTGAAATCAGATCCAGAAATGGCACAAACTGCTAAAGAATTAGATATTCCTGTAATATTGATGCACAACAAAGATAATAATAATTACAATGACTTAATGAAAGATTTAAACAGAGAAACATTAGAATCAGTTGAATTAGCGAAAAAAGCGGGAATCAAAGATGAATTAATTATATTGGATCCGGGAGTTGGATTTGCACTAGATTACGAAAAAGATTTAGCTGTAGTAAACAGAATCAGAGAATTTGTCGATTTGGGATATCCTGTTTTATTGGGAACGAGTAGAAAAAGATTTATTGGTAAAGCTATGGGAATAGATGTAGCTACTGAAAGAGATTTTGGAACAGCTATAACTACTGCTATTGGTGTAATGAATGGATGTTCAATTTTTAGAGTTCACAATGTAAAAGAAAGTTATGATGCTATGAGAATGGCTTTGGCTATAAAAAGAGAAGGAAAATAATGGACTACCTTTTAGTAAAAGATTTGGAAATATACGCTAACCATGGAGTATTTCAATCTGAAAAAGAATTGGGACAAAAATTTTTGGTTACTTTGAAGATGGGATACAATATGAAAAAAGGTGCAACTTCCAATAATTTAGAAGATTCAATACACTATGGGGTTTTGAGTAAAGAAATTTACGATTATTTTCGTTCAGAATCCATAGATTTAATAGAAACAGTCGCTTATAAATTGGTTGAGTTTATATTTGAAAAATACAAAATTGTACAAGAACTTACTGTAGAAATTAAAAAACCATGGGCTCCAATAAATTTGCCACTTGATACTGTTAAAGTGACAATAAATAGAAAAAAAAGAAGATATTTTCTGGGAATAGGATCCAACATTGGAGATAAACAAGAATATGTTGATTCTGCAATTGATCGATTGAAAAACACAAATAGTATTGAATTAAAAAACGTGTCTGAAATGTACACTACAAAAGCTTGGGGGAAAACTGATCAGGAAGATTTTCTAAATTGTGCCGTTGAAATAGAATCATACGAAGAGCCTGAAGATTTGCTGAAAATAACCCAACAAATTGAGTTGGATCTTGGCAGAGAAAGACACGAAAAATGGGGACCTAGAACTATAGATATCGACATTCTATTTTGTGATGATGAAATAATATATACTGATGATTTGAAAATTCCACATCCTTATGTTCAAGATAGAAAATTTGTGTTGGAACCTTTGAATGATTTTGCTGAATTTTTGATACATCCTGTCTTAAATAAAACACTCAAGCAATTGCTGAATGAATTAGAAAGCAAATAGAAAATTTGTAAAAACAACGATTTTTAAGTCGTTGTTTTTTATTTAAAAATACGATAAATGAAAACTTGAAATTATCACATAAAAAATAAGATGAAATCGTGATGAGTAAGTTTCAATTAAAATTTTTCTTTGAATTTTAATAGGATTTATATTATTATAATATCATAGTAAATTTTTAATTAGGGGGAAAATATGATATTATTTTTAATTGGAATAATAATTTTATTCGTTGGTGGATACTTTTACGGTAAGTATTGTGAAAAAGTATTTAAACCAGATGACAGAATAACACCAGCAACATCTCTTGCTGATGGTGTTGATTTTGTAGAAATGAAAAAATGGAAAAATCAACTTATTGAGCTTTTAAACATAGCCGGAACTGGACCGATTTTGGGGCCAATTCAAGGTATTTTATTTGGTCCGATAGCTTTTATTACAATTCCAATAGGTTGTGTTTTAGCAGGAGCAACTCATGATTATTTCATAGGTATGATGTCTATGAGGAATGAAGGAGCTCAAGTTCCTAAAATGATAAAAAAATATATGGGATGTACAACAAATAAAGTTTATAATATTATTATTTGGATACTTATGCTATTAGTAGGAGTAGTTTTTATTTATACTCCTGGTGATTTGATTGTTAATGATATTTTAAATATGGATGTAAATGGAAGTGTAATTTGGGTAGTTTATGGAATTATTCTTATATACTATTTATTAGCCACTCTTTTTCCTATTGATAAAATCATTGGTAGAATCTACCCTGTTTTTGGTGCTATTTTGATAATAAGTGCTATTGGAGTTTTAGGTGGAGTTTTACTAGATGGTGGAGTCAATTTGCATAATATTACAGAAGGTGTTTTACTAAGTAAACACCCTCTTGGTCAAAGTTTTATTCCGGTTTTTTTCATAACTGTTGCATGTGGTATACTTTCAGGATTTCACGGTTCACAAATTACATTGATTTCTAGAACTGTAAAAAATGAACATGAAGGAAGATCCACATTCTACAATATGATGATTGCAGAAGGACTTATAGCTATGTGTTGGGCTTCAGGTGCCATGGTACTTTTCAATAGAGGTACAGCACTGGATACTAACGCTACTTTAATGGTTGGTATAATTTCTAAAACTTTTATGGGCAAAATTGGTGGCTTGTTTGCAATTATAGGAGTAATTGTATTACCAATTACAAGTGGAGATACTGCATTTAGATCGCTTCGTTTAATGATAGGTGAACAATTCAATATAAGTCAGAAATATGTTAAAAATAGAATTTTGTTAAGCTTACTCATTTATGTTTTTGCTATCGCGATTCTTTATTTTGCCAAGACAAATGGAAATGGATTTAACTTATTATGGAGATACTTCGGTTTTACTAATCAATTGGTAGCTGTATTTGCTTTAATGTTGATTACAGTATATTTATATATCAATAAGAAAAATTACTTTATAACAATGATACCAGGAATGTTTTATGCATTTATAGTTTCAAGTTATATTGCGCATGCTGATTTAGGATTCTCACTTGATAAGAGATTAGGAATGGATGGATACTTAGCAAGTTATATTGTAGGTTTCATATTCGTAGTTTTATTTACAGTATTTGTTATTAAAAAAGGTAAAATTGGACAAACTAAATCAGAATTAATAGGATAATTTTAAAAATCAAGCAGCTAAGTCTGCTTGATTTTTTGTTATTCAAATTAATTTCAGAATTATTGAAATTAAAATATTTTTTTGATATAATTATATTAATAACAATGAATGGAGTGATAATATGGCAAGGGCAAGAGTATCATTAGCTGTTGTTAAGAGACTTCCAAAATATTACAGATATTTAGGAATGATCGAGCAAAAGGGAATAATAAGAGTATCAAGTCAAGAATTGAGCAGCATTACAGGTTTAACTGCTTCTCAAATTAGACAAGATTTAAATCATTTCGGTGGTTTTGGTCAACAAGGATACGGATACAATGTCGAAGAATTGAAATCAGAAATTGAAAAAATTATGGGGATAAACAAATCTTACAAAGCAATTATTTTGGGTTGTGGTAATATTGGAAAAGCCATAATGAACTACAGAGGATTTAAATCTTCAGGTTTTAATATTGTTGATGTATTTGACCACGGCAAAAAGGTAGGTACAAAAATTTCAGATTATGAAATCAAAGATATTGATAAAATTGAAGAGTATCTAAAAGAAAAGAAACCAGAAATAGCTGTTATTGCCCTACCAACAGATGTAGCTCAAGATGTTTGTGATAAGCTAGTTGATGGTGGCATAAAAGGTATTTGGAATTTTGCTTCATTGGATTTGAAATTACCAAAAAATGTTGTATTGGAAAATGTACATCTTGATGAAAGCTTGTACACATTAACATACTACATGAATAATTTGGCAGATTATCCAGGAACTAAAAATTAATTATATTCGGCGTTTTATAACGCCGTTTTTTATTGTAACGAATGTTACAAATTTTTTTTCTTATTTATAATATAATTGTTGTATAAAAGGAGTGGTAATATGGATAGTATTTTAGTTTTAGAAAAAGAACACGAAAATATAAGTAAGATAATAGATTTAATGAAAGAAAAGTCAATTGAATTCATAAATAATAAGGATATAAATGTTGAATTCGTGGAATTATTGATTTATATTTTAAAAGAATACGCAGATAAATTTCACCACAGAAAAGAAGAAGAAATATTGTTTAAAAAGATGCAAGAAGATTTGGGTAGAATTGGTGAAGTTATGGTTTTGAATGGAATGTTAGTTGAACATGAAATAGCAAGAGGTATAATTTTTGACCTTGGTCAAAGTATTAAAGAATACGAAAAAGACAGATCGGATGAAAATTTTGTTGAAGTAATAGGAAATCTAATGGGATACAGAAGACATTTACAAAAACACATTGAAAAAGAAAATACAGTGGTGTATCCTTATGGAAAGAACAATCTATCTGATGATAGATTAAAAGAAGTTGAAGATGAAACTATAAAATTTTTGGAGGAAAATAAAGAAGTTCATAATAATTTGATGGAGAAAATTGACAAATTATTTAATATGTAATGTATGAGAGGAATTAGGTAATAATTCCTTTTTTATTTGCATAAAATGTAATATTATTGTAACAAATACACACCTTTCATTTATGTTATAATTTAAGGTGGAAGGTGTTTTATGAAAATATTAATAACTACAGATACATACAGACCGACAATAAATGGAGTTGTAACATCTATTGAATCTTTAAAAAAAGCTTTAGATAGATTGGGACACGATGTTAGGATTTTAACTTTTTCAGATAGTTTTAATTCAAAACAAGAAGGCGACATTTATTATATGGGCTCTTTAGGAGCTGGAAAATTTTATCCAGACGCTAGAATGAATAAGTTATTTTATAATAGATTTTATGAAGATATTATGGATTGGAAACCAGATATAGTTCATTCACAAACAGAATTCACAATGTTTATCCAAGCAAAAAAGATTGCGAAGGATTTGGATATTCCACTTTTGCATACTTACCACACTGTTTACGAGGATTACACTCATTATTTTTCTTTGAATAAAAAGATTGGCAAGGAACTTGCAAAACAATTTACGAAACAAATTATTAAAAATACTGACGGTGTAGTAGTTCCAACTAATAAAATATATAATTTGCTAACAGAATACAATATACACGAAGATATATATGTGGCACCAACTGGAATTAATGTTCATAAGTTATCTAGTTGTGACGATTTTGATATACGAAGTGGCTATAAAATTCCTGAAGATAAGCATATAGTATTGTTTCTCGGAAGAATAGGTAAAGAAAAAAATATCACCGAGATTCTTCAATATCTTGAAAACATTAATAGAGATGATATTGTGTTCATTATTGCAGGAGCAGGACCATTTCTTTCAGAATTAAAAGATATTTGTTCAAATTCAAAAATAAGAGATAGATTGATATTTACAGGAATGATTGACTCTTCAAAAGTAGGAAACTTTTATTCTAAAGCAGATGTATTCGTATCTGCATCCACATCCGAAACACAAGGATTGACATTTATTGAGTCAATGGCATGTTCTACACCAATAATTTGTAGGCACGATGACTGCTTGGACGGGGTGTTGATTGAAGGTAAAACAGGATTCGGTTACGATACAGAAGAAGAATTTATTGATTATCTAAATCAAATTTTGGACAATGAAAAACTTAGAGATAAAATGGGTAAAAATTGTAAACAATTAGTAGATGAAAACTATACTGAAGATTCTTTTGCAAATAAAATTGAGAAGATATATAAAAAGGTAATTGAAAATCATGCAAAATCTGTTCAATAAGATACTTGAGGCTGACAACAAAAAATTTCAGATTATTATCCATGTGCTAAATGCTATTGGAATATTACTTAGTATATGCGTTATGATTTACGCAAGGAAAACAGGAATACTTAAAGATATCGATAAGTTTCAAGAATTTATGAATCAGTTTGGGAAATTAGCTGTTCTGATATTTATCTTATTTCAGATTATGCAAGTAATTATCCCAATAATTCCCGGTGGTATAACTTGCCTGGGTGGTGTAATTTTATTTGGATCTTGGATGGGATTTGTATACAATTATGTAAGTATTTGTATAGGGTCAATAATTGTATTTTTTATTGGCAGAAAATATGGTACTCCATTGATTATAGCAATTTTTGGAGAAAGGGCATATAACAAATACATCAAAATTCTTACCAAAAAGAACAGATTTGATAATGTATTTGCGGCTTTGATATTTTTTCCAATTGCACCAGATGATATGCTATGTTACATAGCTGGAACAACAAAAATGAAATTCCAAAAATATTTCTGGATAATTATATTAGGAAAGCCTATGTCTATAGCTCTTTATTCATTAGGATTGGAAGTATTATTTAAGAAACTAGTATTAAGGATTTAAGAATAAATGAAAATTTTGATATATAAAGGAGATTATGATTTAGTAAAGCAAAGTGGAGTAGGTCAAGCGATTGAACACCAGGAAAAAGCTTTGAAACTAAATAATATTGATTACACAACCGACGAAACTGACGATTATGATATTGTTCATATAAATACTATAATGCCAAAATCAAAAAATTTCGGACGAAAAGCAAAGAAACAAGGTAAGAAAGTTATTTATTATGGGCATTCCACGATGGAAGATTTTAGAAATTCTTTTCGTGGAGCGAATTTATTGAGCAGACTTTTTAAAAAATGGATTATTAGTTGCTACAATATTGGAGATATTATTATAACTCCATCACAATATTCGAAAAACATACTTGAAGGATATGGAATTAATAAGAAAATATACAGCCTATCGAATGGTATTGACCTTGATAAATTTAAGGGCGACAAAGATAGCAGAAAGAGATTTCGAAATAAGTATAATTTGAAAGATGATGATAAAGTTATTATTTCTGTAGGTCATTTGATGAAGAGAAAGGGTCTGGATGATTTTATAGAAGTTGCAAGGGAGCTTCCGCAATACAAATTTATTTGGTTTGGTCACACTAATCCTAAACTATTGACTACTCAAATTAAAAAAGCAATAAAAAATAAGCCAGATAATGTAATTATGGCTGGATATGTTGATCAAAAAGAACTGGTAGATTGTTATAGAGGTAGTGATTTGTTCCTATTTATGACCAGAGAAGAGACAGAAGGAATTGTACTATTAGAGGCTTTCGCTTCTAAAATAAAAGTTTTGGTAAGAGACATTAAGATTTACGAAAATATGTTTACTGATGGTAAAGAAGTTATCAAAGCAAAAACCAATGATGAGTTTAAAAACAAAATTGTTAATATAATAAATGGCAAATATTCTACTGTTGAAGAAGCGTATAGATATGTTAAAGAACGAAGTGTTCAGAAAATTGGAGAAAAATTGAAAAGTATTTATTTAAAATTAGAAGATGGTTAATTTTTAGTGACATCTTAATCTCACAAAAGTATATTATATATAAATGTTTTGTTTAATATTTACATTTATTTACAAAAGAATTTTTTAGCGGTATAATTATATATATAAAACACAAGGTGGTGAGGTTATGCAAATTACAGATGTTAGAGTTAAAATACTAAATATTGATAACAGATTAAAAGCTATTGCTTCTGTTACTTTTGATGACGAAATAGTAATTCATGACATCAAAGTTATAGAAGGCGAAGAAGGGTTATTCTTAGCTATGCCTAGTAGAAAAATCGGTAATAATAAATATCGTGACATAGCTCATCCAATTAGTTCTCCAGCCAGAGAAAAAATTGAAGTAGCAGTTATCAATAAATACAATGAAGAATTTGAAAAACAATCTTCTGAAGAAACTGAGCCAGTGACTGAAGAAAATATAGAAACTGCAGAAAATGAAAATGAATAACACAAAAAGCATCTGACAAGGTGCTTTTTTTAGTTCTTGTAAATCCGAATTCAAAAAATATTTTACATATTTCGTTTGTTTGATATAATAATTAAATATGGTTAATTTTTAATAAAGGAGATATTTTATGGAATTAAAAGTACCGAAAGGATACAAATCCTCTTTGGATTTATTAGAAACACAGAAAGCTATTAAAATTATCAAAGATTTTTTTCAATATAGGTTGTCTGAGACTTTAAATTTGACTAGAGTTTCTGCTCCGTTATTTGTTAGAGCTAATACAGGAATTAACGATAATTTAAATGGTATCGAAAAACCTGTAGGTTTTGAATTCTTGGAAGACGGTTCAATGAGTAGGTTGGAAATCGTACAATCACTTGCAAAATGGAAGAGAATAGCATTAAAAAACTACGAGATTCCAGTAGGAGAAGGGATTTATACGGATATGAATGCTATCAGACCTTCAGAAGTTTGTGACAACACACATTCATTGTATGTGGATCAGTGGGATTGGGAAAAAGTAATTTCAAAAGAAGACAGAAATGTCGGATTTTTAAAAGATACAGTAAGAAATATATATCAATGTTTCATAGAAACTCAAACAATGTTGATTAATTCTTATGATGATTACAAAAAAATACTTAGAGATGAAATTACTTTTGTAACTACTGAAGAGTTAGAAGAAATGTATCCGGATAATACTTCAGATGAAAGAGAAACTTTGATTACTAAAAAATACGGATCTGTGTTTTTGATTGGAATTGGTGATTCTTTAAAATCGGGAAAATCTCATTCTGACAGATCTCCCGATTACGACGACTGGAGCTTAAATGGAGATATATTAGTTTATAATCCTGTTTTAGACAATTGCCTTGAATTAAGCTCTATGGGAATTAGAGTTGATAAGGATAGATTGATTTATCAATTAGACAAGAAACAAAATAATGATAGGAAAAATTTAGAATATCATCAAATGCTGATTAATGATACACTTCCCCAATCTATAGGCGGAGGTATTGGTCAATCTAGAATTTGTATGTTCTTCTTACAAAAAGCACATATAGGAGAAGTTCAATCATCGATTTGGCCGAAGAAAATGCTTGAAGAATGTGACAAGTTGGGAATTAAATTATTATAATTTAGAGTTATAAAATTAGTTTTATAAGAGAGTTATTTATTTCAATAAATAAGTAACTCTTTTTTTGTAAAATGTTCAATATATGTTTTACTTTTAAATTCTTTTGTAGTATGATTTGTTTATGAAACATTTAAAAAAATATTTAGAAGACAATCCGCCATTGGTATTGATTCTAAGTTTTCTTTTTTTGATTATAGTAGGGTCGTTATTATTGTCACTTCCTATAAGTCAAAATGCAACAAAAGTTCCATACATTGATTGTTTGTTTACAGCAACATCTGCCGTATGTGTAACAGGTCTTGTTACAGTTGCAACGTATAGCGCTTGGAGCGTTTTAGGAAAACTAATTATAATCATTTTAATCCAAATGGGTGGACTTGGTTTTATGACATTTGCAACCTTGATTGCACTTGTCATGGGTAGAAGAATTACCTTAAAAGATAGATTAATTATTAAAGAGCAAACAAATAGTATTGATATGAAAGGAATGGTAAAACTCATAAGATATATACTGATATCTACTTTCACTATTGAAACAATTGGTGCTTTTTTGTTAATGACGAAATTTATACCAATGTATGGATTTAAGGGAATATTTTATAGTTTCTTCCATTCAATTTCTGCTTTTTGCAATGCGGGATTCGATATTTTGGGACCAAATTCATTAATTGATATTAATACTAACTTTTTTATTTTGTTAGTAATTGGACTTTTAATTGTAATAGGTGGTATTGGTTTTAACGTAATACTTGATGTGTTGCACAATGGATTAGATTTTAAGAAATATTCATTGCATTCAAAAATTGTACTTACAACAACTGTGTTGATGTTATCTATAACATCAGTTTTAATTTTAGCTATGGAATTTTTGAATCCAGAAACAATAGGCAATTTAAGCTTGGCAGACAAGATATCTAATTCGGTTTTTCAAGCTGTGACATTGAGAACGGCTGGTTTTGCATCAATTGATCAATCAAAATTATTAGACAGCTCAAGTGTTTTATCTATATTGAATATGTTTATTGGGGGATCTCCAGCAGGTACAGCCGGAGGTATTAAAACGACAACATTTGCGCTGTTAATTATTGTTGCATTGAGCGAAATCAAAGGTCAAGAAGATGTAGAAGTGTTCAATCGTAGAATTAGATTCTCACAAGTAAAAAAAGCTTTAGCTATAATTACTTTATCAATGGTTTGGGTAATTTTTGTTACATTTGCAATTTTAGTTATAGATAAAGCAAAATACTTGGATGTAGTGTTCGAAGTAGTAAGTGCTTTTGGTACAGTAGGACTAACCAGAAGCTTAACTCCAGGAATCAATAGTATTTCTAAAATTTTAATAATTTCAACTATGTATATTGGAAGAGTTGGATCTTTAACAATACTTTATGCTCTATCCAATACAAAAAACAAAAAAGCTTATAAAGAAGCTCACGAAAATATTATAATAGGTTAGGTTTTAAATATGAAACAATTTGTAGTAGTTGGCTGTGGTAGATTTGGTAGAGCATGTGCTATTGAATTATCCAATACTGGTCACGAAGTATTATTAATAGATAATAATGAAGATACTGTAGATGAAATGAGTCGTATTGTAACTCACGCAGTGTATATTGAACATTTGACAGAAAATTCATTGAGTTCAGTCGGTGTTGGAAATTTCGATGTGGCAATAGTTGCTATATCTTCAAATTTTGAAGCATCAATTCTATCTACTGTAGTTTGTAAAAAATTAGGGGTAAAAAAAGTAATCACAAAAGCTAAAGATACTCTTCACGGTAATATATTGCTCAAAGTAGGGGCAGATAGAGCAATAATTCCAGAAAATGACTCAGCGGTAAGACTTGCTAAGAGTTTGATAAGTGATCAAATTTTCGATTATATTGAATTTACAGATGATTATTCAATTGCAGAGATTACCCCAAAAAAAGAATGGATAGGAAAGAACTTCATTGATATTGGTATTAGAAGTAAATACGGTATTAACGTAGTTGCTGTTAAGAATAATGGAGAAATGAATATCAACCCTTCACCAGAATATACAGTAAAGTTTGAAGATTACTTGATAGTAATTGGATCAAATAAAGATTTGGACAAAATTACTGAGACGGGTGACAAAGATGATAACCTCTACTTCAAATAAAATATACAAACACGTAAAATCACTTTATAAGAAAAAATATAGGTACAAGTGTAACGAATTTATAATAGAAGGTTATAAGCTTTATGAAGAAGCGATTAAATCAAATTTAAATATCAAGCAAATAATACTAAGAGAAGGGGAAGAAATTATTGATGGATGTGTATGTTTTGATTCAAAAACTTTCAACAGTCTCAGCGAAATGAACAATCCTGAAGGTATAATTTGTGTAGTTGATTTTATAGAGAACAAAGATAAGGATACAGATAAAATTCTATTTCTTGAATGTATAAACGATCCAGGAAATTTGGGTACAATAATAAGAAGCGCGGAAGCTTTTGATTATAATAAAATTATTTTATCTGACAATAGTTGCGATATTTATAATTTAAAAACTATTAGAAGTGCTATGGGTAGCTTATTCAGAATAAATATTTCTTATGAAAGTATTGATGTTTTAGAGAATTATATATCAAATGGATTTAAAATTTATGAGACATCTTTGGAGAAAAATTCTAAAAGTATTCTTGAGGTTAAGGACAAAGAAAAACATGTTCTAATAATTGGAAATGAAGCAAATGGAATTAGTAATGAAATAAAAAAATACGCTGATGAATTTTTAATAATTCCTATGGACAATGTAACCGAATCATTAAATGCTTCCATAGCTGCTAGTTTGAGCATGTTTTACCTATCAAAATTGACAAATTAGTAGTTATATTATACAATAATTAAAAATGTTGAAGAAGAAAATACAAAACTAGATACAAAGAGAGATATGGTTTGGTGTGACATATTTATCGAATTTTGTTGGTTCGCTTTGAAGTTGCTAATATAGCCGTGTAGAGTGCGTTAAACTTGCGAGTGATGTTATCATAATTTGGGTGGTACCGCGGAAATACAATCTTTCGTCCCATAGGGGATGAGGGATTTTTTTATTGTTTAAGGAGAAAATAATGAAAGAAGAAATTTTGAAAATTAAAGAAGAAACTGTTGGTTTAATCGATAATGCCAGTGATTTAAAATCTTTAGAAGATATTAGAGTAAAAGTTCTTGGTAAAAAAGGTGATTTGACACTTGTTCTAAGAAATATGGGTAAACTTTCTAAAGAAGAAAGACCGATTATGGGACAATTAGCAAATGAAGTTAGATCTGAAATTGAAGAATTATTGTCCAATAAATTTGAACAATTAAAACAAGAACAAAAAAAGATAAAATTAAAAGAAGAAGAAATAGATGTAACTGCAAATAGAGGTGTCAGAGAAATCTCTCACAGACATCCACTTAATGAAACAATAATCCAATTGGAAAATTTATTCCAAACAATGGGATTTGATATTGTGGATGGTCCTGAAATTGATACAGTGGAAAATACATTCGATTTATTAAATTCACCAAAATATCATCCTTCAAGATCTTTATCTGATACTTTTTATTTGGATGATAAAACTGTACTTAGACCACACACATCAAGTGTACAAATCCGAACAATGAAAGCTCAAAAACCACCTATTAGAATGGTTTCTGCGGGAAGAACTTTTAGATTTGATGATGTAGATGATACACATTCACCAATGTTCCATCAAATCGAAGGATTGGTTGTGGATAAAGGCGTTACTATGGCTAACTTAATGGATACAATCAATATTTTCATCAAAAACTTATTTGGAGAAGAAATAGAAACAAGATTTAGACCACATTATTTTCCATTTACAGAACCTTCAATGGAAGTAGATGTCACTTGCTTCGATTGTAAAGGCGAAGGATGCCCAAGTTGCAATGATACAGGTTGGAGCATGGAGCTTTTAGGATGTGGAATGGTTCATCCTAATGTTTTAAGAAATTGTGGAATAGATCCTGAAGTTTATACTGGATTTGCATTTGGTATGGGAGTTGACAGGATTACAATGGTAAAACACAAAATCGACAATATAAGATTGTTGTACGATAACGATAAGAGATTTTTGGAACAATTCTAGGAGGAAATATGTTATTACCTATTAATTGGCTTAAAGATTACGTCGATGTAGACGAATCGATAAAAACTATTACAGATAGACTTTCAGAAACAGGAAGTCACGTTGAATCGGTTATAGATAAAAGTAAATATTTAAACGATAAATTAATTGTATCTCAAATAAAGAAAATTGATAAGCATCCAAATGCAGATAGATTATCCATAGTCACGTTAGATACTGGCAATTCAGAAATAGAAGTAGTAACAGGTGCAAAAAACATCAAAGAAGATATGTTTGTTTGTTATGCACAGGTAGGGGCAACTCTTCCTGGAGATATTGTTTTAAAAGAAGCTGATCTTAAAGGAATTATGAGCCCTGGAATGTTGACAAGTTTTGAAGAAATGGGATTTGAAACTTCAGTTGTAGATAAAAACTCCAAAGATGGAATCGCTGTTTTATCTGAAAACGAAATTGGCGAAACTGTTACTAATGCACTTGAAATTAATGAACCTATAATTGAGTTTGAAATCACACCAAACAGACCGGATTGCTTATCCGTTTTAGGAATGGCAAGAGAATATGCTGCATCTTTTGGCAAAAAAATCAAATATCCTTCTATTGAAATCAAAAACTTTGATGAAGATATCAATGATTACGTAAATTCTGTTGATATTCAAACTAACAAGTGCACACGTTATGTAGCAAGAGTTGTAAAAAATGTAAAAATAGGAGATAGTCCACAATGGCTAAAAAATAGACTTATTCAATCTGGAATTAGACCTATTAACAATATTGTTGATATTACAAATTTTGTAATGTTGGAAACTGGTCAACCAATTCACGCCTACGATTTGGATAAAATCGCAGATAAGAAAATTATAGTAAAAGAATCTGGTTCACAAAAATTTACAACACTAGACGATGTTGAACGTGAATTATCAGATGATATAATAATTTGTGACGGTGAAAACTCATTAGGTATCGCTGGAATTATGGGTGGTTTTGATTCAGAGATAACATTAGATACTACAAATGTGCTTATTGAAGCTGCAAGTTTTGATAGCGATACAATTAGACTTTCATCAAGAAGATTATCTTTAAGAACTGATGCCTCCACAAGATTTGAAAAGGGTGTAAGCCAACAATTATGTGATTTAGCATCATTGAGAGTTTGTAAATTAATTGAAGATATTACAAATGCCACTGTGATTAATAATTCTATAGATGTGATTACATGTAAAGAAAAATTAGAAGATGTAGAGCTATCTTACAAAAAATGCAATGATTTATTAGGATCAGATATTTCAAATGAAGAAATTAAAAATATATTACAATTATTGGAATTTAAAATTGTGTCAGAAGACGACGAAAGAATCAAAGTTAAAGTTCCATTCCACAGACAAGACGTTTCAATTTATCAAGATTTAATTGAGGAAGTTGGAAGAATTTACACATTTGAGAAAATTGGCGCTAAACCTCTTATCGGAAAACTAAAGAGAGGTGTTAAGAGCGAAGAAAGAATTGCCATAGATAATACGAAAAAAGCTTTGTATTCTATGAATACTTTTGAAGTGTTGTCTTATTCATTCATCAGCCCAAAATCCTATTCTAAAGCAATGGTTGAAATGGATGATGATAAATTGATCAAACTAATCAATCCACTAGGAGAAGATTTCTCTGTGATGAGATCCACAATTATACCAAATATTTTGGATATACTATCTAAGAATTATAAAAATAAAATCAAAGATATTTGCGTATATGAATTGGGCAATACTTTCCACTTGGTCGGAAACGAAAGGATTGAAACTAAAAAATTAGCTTTGGGAATGTATGGAGATTATGATTTCTACGATGTTAGATCTATGATTTTGGCATTATTTAACGAATTGGGAATTGATAATTATGAAATTGTAAAAAACAAAGATAATAAAACTTATCACAGCGGTAGGTGCGCTGATATATTGGTAAATGGTGAATTGATCGCAACATTTGGTGAAATAAGTTATGAAGTAAGAGACAACTATGACTTTGATAATAGAGTTTATATTGGAGAAATTCATTTTACAGAATTAATTAAACATATGGATTTCAAAAAGCTTTACTCACCAATTAGTAAATATCCTTCAATTGAAAGAGATATAGCTCTTGTGGTGGATAGAGAATTGGAAAGTATTGAAATTGAAAAAGAAATTCTAAACCACTCTAATGGTATCATCAAGGATGTTTACTTATTTGATGAATATAAAGGTGAACATGTTGATAATGATAAGAAGAGCTTAGCATACAGAATTATATATCAATCAAAAGATGAAACATTAAAAGACAAAACTATTGAAAAAATACAAGAAGAAATATTAAATTCATTAGAACAAAAATTCAACGCAACATTGAGAAAGTAGGAATGTATATGAACAAATTACAAGTTGTAATTCAAGGTTCAACTTACAATATTGTTACTGAAAAATCTAAAGAAGTAACAGATAAGATAGTTGAGAAAATTAACAAGGATATTGCAGATTGTAAAAACAGAAATTCAAAATTAACGACTTTGAATGCAACTATCTTAGCTCTTATGAATTTGGCAGAAACTCACGATAATTTAACAACTGAATTAAATGAATACAAAAAAGAGAATGATCCGATTATCAAGGATTATTCTAACTTAAAGTCTGATTGCGAAAAATTATATCAAAATTTGGTTATTAAAGAAACAAACTTAAAACAAATGACTAAACAATACAATGAAATTAAAGAAAATTCTGAAAAGGAAAAAGAAGATATAAAGAAAAAAGCTGAAAAATACGCTAACGAAATCAAAGCGCAATATGAACAAAAAGCATCAGATTTAAATACAAAACTCAAAAAAGAGAATAAAACTACGGAAGATTTGAAAAAACAAATTGAATTTTACGAAACAGAAAATGATGATATATCTCAAAAATACAAAGATTTAAAAGACGAATATAATAAATTAGCTTTTGAAAAAAATAAGCTAGAAAATATTTTAATGGATTATCAAAGAGATGAAATCATTGATTAGTGAAATATTAGCTCCTTGCGGAAATTGGGACATGGTAAAAGCAAGTGTCCGTGCGGGAACTGATGCCATTTATCTTGGAACAAAAGAATTTTCCGCAAGGGCTTATGCTGAAAATTTTACTGTAGAAGATGTTAAGGAAGTTGTAAAATACTGCCATTTAAGAAACGTTAAGGTTTATGTAACATTAAACACTCTTATAAAACAATCAGAAATTTACAAGGCAATTGATTATGTAAACAGATTATATAACATCGATATTGATGCACTAATTGTGCAAGATATTGGTCTGGCATATCTTGTAAACAAGTTATTTCCTGATTTGGATTTACATGCATCTACTCAGATGAACATTAATAATTTGAATGGGGCATTAATTGCCAAAGAACTTGGTTTCAAAAGAATTGTATTGGCTAGGGAAACTGATTTAAAAGAATTAAAAAATATTAGGAAAAACTGTGACATTGAAATAGAAGTTTTCATTCATGGATCATTATGTGTGTGCCAATCGGGGCAATGCTTGATGAGTTCATTAAATGGTGATAGAAGTGCAAATAGAGGAAGATGTGCTCAACCTTGTAGGAAGGATTACAAGATTATTTTAGCCAACGAAACTATTAATTCAAAGCTGTCTTACCTCAGTCCAAAAGATTTGTGTACTATTGATAATGTTGACGAAATCGCAAAATATTGTGATAGTTTGAAAATCGAAGGAAGAATGAAATCCAAGGAATACGTGTACTCTATTGTAAAATCTTACAGAGAAAAATTAGACAATGGTAAATACGATTATTATTTAGATGAAGTTAAAAATCGTGGATTTACAAAAGGATTAATCAATAATACAAATGGATACAATTACGTTGAACTTGGTAGGAAAAATCAAATTAAAGGTAACACAGTAGGAAAAGTATTAGGAAAAGGGAAAATAAAATTTACAAAAGATGTATTAAAGAAAGATATTCTAATACTTTCTAATGGGAAAAATACTTTTCCGTTGACATTAACTGAAAATTATACGAAAAATAGCATAGCTTCATTTAAAAACATAGGTGATGCTCTTGAAAATTCTGATGTAAAAAGAGTTAGTCACATTAAAATAGTTGATGAGTCAAATGAAGAAAAAAATGTGAAATTTGATTTACAAGTCAAGTTTATTTGTAAAAAATTTCAACCTATTCAAATATTTGTAAATGATCTAATATATAACACTAATATAATTTGCGATGACGCAAAAAATAAGCCAATAGATGATGATTTTATACGTAATCAAGTACTAAAAACAGGAAACTATCCAGTAAATATTTCTGAGCTGGAAATTATACTAGATGATGGATTATTTTTATCGAAAAGTCAGATAAATCAGATAAGAAGAGATTTCATAGAATTTTATTTGGAAGGAAAAGCTGATTTTAATCATAGAAAACAAAAAAATGTTGATTTGAAAAATTTAGATAATCTAATAGAAAAAAATAGAATTAATAATTCAAGTTATAAAACAGTTTATGTAGATGAAGTGGATGGTTACAGCGATAAAATTTCATCAGAATACATCGTGAGAGTTCCAAGATTTTTGAATCAAGAAAAAACGGATAAGTTTATAAAAAGGTGCAGAGAAAATAATGTATCCAAACTTTTAATCAATAATATTGGAGATATTATTATAGCTAGGGATATTAGAGCTGATTTTGTTGTTAGTGACTATCAGATGAATGTATTTAATACTTTATCAGCAAAAGTTTTAAATGATTTGGGAGTAGATGTAATAACTTTATCAGTTGAATTAAACAAATCTGAAATTAAAGAAATTGTAGAAAATTTAAATTACAATTATGAATTGGTTGTTGAAGAAAACTTAGTTAATATGATTACTATTTATTGTCCTTTTTCGAGCATAATAAAATGTAATGGGAAAAATTGTGAGTTCTGTAAGTTTAATGATTGTTATATTGAAGGAGATTTTTCTAAATATAAGGTTGTAAGAATGGACGATTACTCTTTAATTTATTCTTGTGATAGAATTAAGATAGATGAGAATGATATAGATTTTAACTTATATTCAATTAGAAAAAACAAATATGCAACTGGAAAATCTAATGAATTTCATTTTAAAAAAGGAATTTTATAAATGGATAAAAAGACATTAAACACACTTGAATACAACGAAATAAAAAATAAAATTGAAAAACTTTGCAAATCTAAATTGGGGAAAAGTATAGCCAATAAATTGGAACCTATGATAAATGAGGATGAAATCAGACAAAGTTTGGATGAAACTTATGAAGCTATGAGTATGATTTACAAATTTTCTAATCCTCCTATATATGAGATTATAAATGTTAAAGCAAGTATAATGCATGTATCAAAGGGTGGATACATAGTTCCAGAAGTTTTGTTGAAAATCGGCCAAATCTTAAGTAGCGTTCACGATATAAAAAGATACGCTGGAGAATCTGACGAAAATCACGAAAATTACCCTATGATTATGGCAATGATGGATTCTTTGGTGGAAGAGCCCGATTTAGTAGCAACTATAAATAATGCAATAATTTCCGAAGATGAAATTAGCGATAATGCTAGTAGAAATCTCGCTAGAATTAGACAAACTAAAAGGCAAAAGACAGAAAATATTAGAGATAAAATTAACAGTATTTTATCTTCTAATGATCAAGCATTACAAGAAAACATCGTAACTATGAGAGATGATAGATATGTAATTCCTGTAAAAGTTTCACATAAATCATCTTTTAAAGGAATCGTACACGACCAATCATCTTCGGGTCAAACAGTCTACATCGAACCGATGGAGGTTGTAGAATTAAATAACGAATTGAGAATGCTTGAAGCAGAAGAAAGAGAAGAAATAATAAGAATTTTGAAAGAAATTTCTGATAGAGTTTATGATGCTAAGGATTCTATTTTTGTGGATCAGGATGTTTTATCAAGATTAGATTTCATATTCGCTAAAGCAAAATATGCAATAGAAATTGACGCGACAAATCCTAAACTAAACACTAATGGATATTTTAATTTCAAAAATGCAAGGCATCCTTTATTGGACAAGAAAAAAGTTGTTCCAATAAGTATATATCTTGGTGATGATTATAATACATTGGTAATCACTGGACCTAATACTGGTGGTAAAACTGTAACACTTAAAACAGTAGGTCTGATTACTTTAATGGCACAATCTGGAATTTTAATTCCTGTAGATGAAAATTCGGAAGTAGCAATTTTCGACAATATCTTCACAGATATTGGTGATGAACAAAGTATAGAACAATCTTTGTCAACTTTTTCGGCTCACATGAAAAATATTGTACACATTGTAAATAATATTACATTTAATTCTCTTGTGTTATTCGACGAGCTTGGAGCTGGGACAGATCCAACAGAAGGAGCAGCACTAGCAATTGCAATTTTGAGAATTTTCTTAGACAAATCTATAAGAACAATTGCTACAACTCACTATTCTCAACTTAAAATATTTGCATTGACAGAAAGATACGTAAAAAATGGTTCAGTAGAATTTGATGTAAATACTTTATCACCAACTTATAAATTGAGAATTGGGATTCCTGGTAAATCAAATGCTTTTGAAATTTCTAGAAGACTTGGTCTTGATGATGATATAATTAATAATGCAAAGGAAATCTTATCTCAAGAAGACAAAGATTTTGAAGATGTTTTATCTGACATTGAATCTGAAAAGAAACAAATTGACGAAGACAAAAAAAGACAATTAGAACTTAAAGAAGATTTATTAAAGCTTCGTGACAGATACGAAAAAGAACTTGAAAAGACAAAAATAGAAAAAGAACGAATTATTAATGAAGCAAAAGAAAACGCAAATGAAATTTATATGCAAGCTAAGGAAGAATCACGTGAGCTTATCAATAAATTAAAATTCTTAGAGAAAGAATCTGATGCCAGAACAGTAGCTAATGATGTTGAAAGTAAATTTAATAAAAGAATTAAAAAGAGTTCCAGTAAAAAACTATTGAACGAAACTTCTAAGAAACAAAATCTTCAATTAGGAGATGAAGTCGAAATCTTAGGAATTGACCAACAAGGTACTATTGTTTCAGAGCCTGATAAAAAAGGTGATTTATTGGTTCAAGTGGGTATCTTAAAGATAAATGCCAATGTTAAGAACTTGAAGAAAATTAAAGAACAAGAAGTGATTCAATCATCAAAGAGCATTAAAAGTATTATAAAAAATAAAGCTAATTCTGATATAAAAAGCGAAATTGATTTGCGTGGTAAGAATATCGAAGAAGCGATATACGAACTTGACAAATACATTGATGACTGTGTAATTGTCGGTTTGAAAAAAGTGAATATAATTCACGGAAAAGGAACTGGTATGCTCAGAAAAGGTATCAGAGAATACCTAAGAAGTGATAAAAGAATCAAAAAGATAGAAGATGCAGGTTACAATGAAGGCGGGCTTGGAGCTACTTTCATTTATTTAAAATAAGGGGATTAAAATGATAAATTTTAAAGAAGAAGTAAAAGAAATTATACTTGGATTTGACACTGGTCTAACTGAAAAAGAAATATCAGATTTAATCGAAATTCCACCAAACAGTGATATGGGTGATTATGCGTTTCCAGTGTTTAAATTAGCAAAAACTTTCAGAAAAGCACCTAATTTAATCGCAGAAGAGTTAGCAAAAAAAGAATTTAACAATGAAAATATCAATAAAATTGCAAATGTAGGTCCTTACGTAAACTTTTTTGTAGATAATTCAAAATTAGTAGAAAGTGTTCTAACAGAAGCTGTTAAAGATGATTTTGGAAGTAGTCATATCGGCGTTGGGAAAAATGTTGTGTTTGACTTTTCTTCTACAAATATAGCAAAGCCATTTCATATTGGACATTTACGCTCCACTGTAATAGGAAATGCCATCAGAAACATAATGAAATATCAAGGGTTTAATACAACAGGTGTTAATTACATTGGTGATTATGGAACTCAATTTGGTATGATGATATCAGCTTATTTAAAATGGGGTGACGAAGATAAAATAAATGCCGATCCAATTAAAGAACTTTTAAATCTTTATGTAAAATACAATAAAATCGCAAAAGAAGATGAAACTTACATGGATGAGGCACGCGATTGGTTCGATAAATTAGAAAAAAAAGATCCTACAGCTGTAAAATTATGGTCATGGTTTAGAGAAATTTCTCTAAAAGAATTCCAAAGAGTTTATGATTTACTAGGAGTTGAGTTTGACAATTTTAATGGTGAATCATTCCACTCACAATTTATTGGAGATGCATTAAAAGCTATAGATAAGAAAAATTTACTAGAAGAATCCGATGGTGCAATGATAATCAATTTGGATGATGAAAACTTGCCACCTGTTTTAATAAAAAAATCAAATGGGTCTTCAACATACTTAACAAGAGATATTGCTACTGCAATGTATCGTAAAAAAACTTACGATTTTTATAAAAATGTATACGTTGTTGCTAGTCAACAAAAACTTCATTTTGAACAATTAAGAGCCGTTTTGAAAAAAATGGGATTTGATTGGTGGAATGATTGCGAACATGTTTCTTTTGGTATGGTTAGCATGAAGGATGGATCTATGAAAACAAGAGAAGGTAAAGTTATTTTCCTAGAAGATGTTTTAAATAGAGCTATTGATAAAACAAAATCAATCATAGAAGAAAGAAATCCTAATCTTGAAAATAAAGAAGAAGTGGCAAAACAAGTTGGTGTTGGAGCTGTAATATTCCAAGATTTATTCAATAATAGAATAAAAGATTATACGTTTGATTGGGATCAAGTTTTGAATTTTGATGGAGAAACTGGACCATATACACAATATACATTTGCAAGAAGCTGTTCTATATTAGACAAGGGAGAATTTGAATTAAAAGACAATAGCAAATTTGATTTACTAGTTGATGATACAGAAATCGACATTGTAAAACACTTATCAAAATTTGAAGAAGTTTTATTAAATGCTACTGAAAAATACGAACCTTCTTTCTTGACACGTTATACAGTAGAATTAGCAAAACTATTCAATAAATTTTATGCAAATTGTCCAATCAACACTGTAGAAGATGAACTAAAATATCAAAGATTGTATTTAACTTATTCAGTTAATAAATGCTTGAAATTATCTTTGAGCTTGTTAGGCATTGAAGCACCAGTTAGAATGTAGGGAGAATAATGGACTCATTTATAGAAATAATCAAAAATTCTTTTACAAGAACCGCACATACAATTAAATATTTTCCGTTGATTTTTGCATCAATGATTGTAATGAAATTATCGTTAAATATGTCGAATAATATTTTGTTTAGATTATCTGTATCTAAAGAAATATCTAGTGTGATAATAGCGGTTTTGGTTACATTTCTGTTGAGTATCCTTTTAAATATGCTTAGTATTTCGGTTCATACAAGAGATAACTATCAAATAGAACCGATTACTATTCCCAAATTAATGTTAAAGCTCGCTTTTAATGGAGGAATTTTATTGTTGTTGTATTTTTTCTTAAAAAAATACGAGGGAGCAGTAATTGTTCTTTTATTAATATTTAATCCTTTAGTGGAGACACTTTACATGATTGACGAAGAATTTTATAAATCGATTTGCACATCATTAAAATTTAATTTTAAAAATTTTTTAACATGGAATATACCTAATGTTGCGATTTTTGCAATTTTGTATAATTTGATTATGAAGAATTACACATTTGAAGACTTTATAATGTCAAATGAAGTTGTGTCAATTTTAAAATTTGGATTGCTTTTGATGTTCATTTCGTTGTTCATGTTGTATAGGGCTAATTTGTACAGAATTTTAGAAACGGGGGAGAAATAAATGACTAATAAGATTGACGAATATTTCAGTAAATTTATGGACCAGTTGGTTTATGTGAATTTATTAGAATCAAATGATTACATTGATAAAGATATTCCACTACCTGTTTTAGAAAAAGATTTATTAGATGGAGTCAAGAACAATGATTTCGTCAAAAATTTTGATTTGGAATTAATAATTAAAGGAATGATTTATAACATAGCTTACGATAGAACATTTAAATACTGTGTAAACTACACAGATATTATGTACAATATTTTTCCTGATATTGAAAAATCAATAATATCTATGGGAGTTGAAAAGATTTCGAACCCAAAAGAAGCTGTTATTTATTTTAGAACAAATGATATATTAAAATCTGATATTGCAGATAATGCATATTATTATGCGTATTGTTTGAGATTAATGGCGCTAGAAGATGAGTTTAATTCTAGTATTTTTATCGAAGAAGCTTTCAGAGTGTTAAATGAAAATGTTGCAAATTTTCCTGATTTCTTCTTAAATTATGTAGAACTTGCAAATTTAGAATTACTAAATCATAATTATATAAAAGCTTATGATTACTTAAAAAATACACACAAGATGGCAACTTCTCCTAACGATTACGATGAAAAAAGAGTATTAATTGTGATAAATGAAGTTGAACGTTTAATGGAAGATATAAAGCCTCTCAGAGATTTGGATTTTGCGACTACTTTAATCAATTCAAAACCACAAAAGGCACTTGAAATTTTCAGAGAACTTGAAAAAACTTCCAGAATTGTTTATTTAATGGGTAAATGTTACTTGAATTTGAATGATTTGGATAAAGCTATAGAATATTTTGAAAAAGCTGAAAGTATGGGATTTGATCACGTTGATTTGTATAATGATATGTCTGTGGCTTATTTCAACGATTATGATTTTGAAAAATCAATTCAGGTTTTAAATCGTGGGCTTAAAATTCATAAAGACAACGAGATTTTATTGTACAATAAAGCCGTTATTGAACTAAACTCAAATAGAGTTGCAAAAGCAAAAGACACATTGTCAACTTTGGTTTCTTATGATGATGTACACGAAGATATTTTTAATATGGCAATGCAATTATTGCAAAAAATAGAAGAAGACAATTAAATGTCTTCTTCTGTTATTTTTAGCGTATTGTCCAATCGGTCGATGATTTCTAAAGCACTTATTATGTTTTTTCTTGCTTTGTAACAATCCAAATTAATATCTACCAATTCATTAATTTTGTTTATTCTATAAACGATTGAGTTTCTGTGAACATTCAGTCTTTGAGATGCTTTGATTAATGAGCGTTCTTCTACAAGGTAAAAGTATAATGTTCTGAGAAGGTCTGTGCCATTATTTATATCGTCATATTTTAATTTATAGATGAATTCTGGAACTAATATTTCTATTTCAGAATCCAAGCATACCAAATCATAGATGATTTTACAGCAATTATCGTTTATGTTTTCAGTTAATTCTATATTGTTTTCTAAAATTCTTCTAGATAAATCATAAGCTTTTTTCAAATTGAACAGGTTGTTTTTTAGTGATAATTTAATGCTTTTTAAGTCGTATTTTTCAGTAAAAAAGTTTAAGTTTGTCTTTACTGATGAAACATCTTTAATTTTATTATTAGTTAATAACACAAGGTATCCTTCTTGTAATACAGAATACATATACATTGGATAATCCAAAACAAATCTGTTACCATGTGAAAACATGTCTTGGTATTTGAATAAACCACCTTCGATTTTTATTACATTAATATCGTAATTGTCATCTGTTTTCCAACCTATATTTGCGATATTTTCTTCGTCTTTTTCTGTAATATTTCCAGAAATCAAATTCTTAATGGTGCTGTATATGTCTTCTTTCGAATTTATCAGCCCGTTTACATTGTTATAAATGTATGTTGAAATTATTTTGGAAATTTTTCTGAATTCAAATTCATATTCATCTTCAATAGTTTCAAAAGCGAGATATCCGTACAATTTGCTCAAGCTTTTCTTTTTTATTTCCAACGGATAAATCTTTTTTATAGTTGAAAAATCAAATGTATTTAGCAACAACTTTTTGTTTGAGTTCAACAGGCATACATTTACATCAAAATAATCTTTTATGATTAAAAGCAAATTATTAACGGCCTCACGGTTTGAAATTGTATTGTAAATTCTATTATAGAACTCGGAATGCTCTCGCAAAAATCCATTCACAATTTCGTAAACTTTGAAAATATCATCTTCTTTTGAATAAATAATATTTGCATTTTCGTTTTCTATGATTTCATCTTCTGCTTTAAAAAAAAGAATATTAGAATTTTTAGGACAAATAATATTTTTGTCATATTCCATTATGGATAGTGTGTTTTTCTGATCGGAAATAAAATTTAACGATATATTGTCGATATCGTTTATTATATTTATGTCCGAAGAGTCAACCAACTCATCCATTTTTTTTACCAATAACTTTATATTCATCTTATCACCTTTAATTATCGTTAGACCTGTGTTATTATCTATAGTATAAATAATATCACAACCAACAAATTTTTTAAATATAAACAGGAGATACTTATGAAAAAGACTGCCATTATACTGATGATAATTACACTACTATCAAAAGTCTTAGGATTAGTAAGAGAAACTACACTGGCATATTTTTTTCCTACAAATGGGCCGGTTGCCAACGCATTTTTGGTTTCACAAATACTGCCGATTACAATAGTAAGCTTGTTTTCAGCAGGAATTTCAACTTCTTTTATTCCTATATACAATAAAATAGTACACGAAAAGGGAAAGGAAGAAGGCGATATTTTTACATCAAATATCAACAATATAGTTGTTATTATAATATTAGCATTAATAGTAATACTGGAGATTTTTACACCATCTGTAATTAAAATTTTTGCTCCAGGATTTACTGGATATACAAAAGAATTAACTATAAAATTCATGCGATTGACTTTATTGTCAATGATACCGTCCATAATGTCATGTGTATTCAAGGGATATTTGAATGCGAATAATCATTTTGTAGTTCAAAATTTACAAGGTTTTATAATGAATTTCTTCATTATACTTGCTCTTGTCATTTCCAATAAATACGATAATAATATGATAGTTGGAATTGGTTTGCTATTGGGAAATGCACTCCAATATTTGCCTTACATATTTATAACGAAAAGAAAGAATTTTAAATATCATAAGATTTTAGATTTTTCAGATAAAAATGTAAAGATGATTGTTCTTTTATCAATTCCGATAATTTTAGGAGTATCGGTAAATCAAATCAATGTTATGGTAGATAAGTCGATAGCATCTACAGTTTCAGCTAATGGTATTCCAATTCTAAATTATGCATCAAGGCTTATTGAATTTGTAACTGGTATTGTTATAGCAAATATTTCTGTAATTGTGTATCCTGAATTGTCTAGAAATTTTATCGCTAATGATTTGAATAAAATGAAATATAGCATAATGAAATCAATGTCTATGATTTGTATTTTAGTAATCCCAGCGACAATAGGACTTTTGGTATTATCTTATCCTATTACTAAGATGCTATTCTTTAGGGGAGCTTTCACAATGAATGATGTTGATATGACATCAGTTTGTATGTTCTTCTACGCTTTGGGAATCATAGGAACTGCTATCAGAGATATTTTGTCGAAATCATTTTATGCCATGAATGATACAAAAACTCCTACGATTAATTCTGTTATTATGGTTGCTATAAATATAATAGGAAATATTATTTTATCAAGAATTTTTGGCTTAGTAGGATTAGCAGTAGCGACAAGTTTTGCAAATCTAATTGGAGCAATAATGATAATAATGAGATTACACAAAAAAATTGGAGATTTTAGCTCTACAAAATCATCATTTGTAAATATTTTTAAGATGTTGATTTCATCGTTGATAATGGGAGCTTTAGCTTATATTACATTTAAAACGACAAATATTAGATTTTCAAATACATTATCATTAATGATGTCTATAATTGTTGCAGGAATTAGTTATTTGAGTTGTATTTTAATTTTTAAGGTCGATGAACTAAACGAAATTATCGCTTTTTATAAAAACAGAAGAAAAAAATAGATGGTTTGACAATTGAAAGTTTTTTGAATATAATTTTGTTATAAAGACAAAGATAAAAAGAGCGCATTATGATTGATTTTCAGAGAGATAAGGGTTGGTGTGACTTATTATTCATAGTAATTGCAGACATTTTTGAGTCGAATTTTCCGCTTAATAGCGTTATAAATTAAAGTGAGGTTTACCTAATTAGGGTGGTACCGCGATTTAACTCGTCCCTTATCATAAGGACGGGTTTTTTATATTTTAGGAGGTTTTTTATGAATAGTATGGGAAATCTTAGACGTACTCACATGTGTGGGGAGTTGAGATTAAGTGATGTAAACAAAGAAGTCATTCTTATGGGATGGGTTCAAAAAGAAAGAAATTTAGGATCGCTTATCTTTATAGATTTGAGAGATAATACAGGAATAACTCAAATAGCTATAAAAGACAATAATAAAGAAATTTTCGATAAAGCAAAAGATGTTAAAAGCGAGTATGTTTTATGTGTAAAAGGTGATGTTAGAGAAAGAGAATCAAAAAACAACAACATTCCTACTGGAGAAATTGAAGTTATAGCTAATGAACTAATTGTTTTGGATACAGCGAATGTTCCTCCAATTTACATTAAAGATGATGATAATGCTCAAGAAGCTGTTAGGTTAAAGTACAGATATTTGGATTTAAGAAAACCTAAATTACAAAATAATTTAAAATTAAGAGCCAAAACTAATAAATTAATTCGTGATTATTTAGATGAAAATGGATTTTATGAAATTGAAACTCCGTTTTTAGGAAAGCCAACTCCAGAAGGAGCTAGAGATTATTTGGTTGCAAGTAGAGTAAATGAACACAGTTTCTACGCACTGCCACAATCACCACAGTTAATGAAGCAACTTCTTATGATTAGTGGAATGGACAGATACTACCAAATCGTTAAATGTTTCAGAGATGAAGATTTGAGAGCGAATAGACAACCGGAATTCACTCAAGTGGATATGGAAATGAGTTTTGTTGATCAAGAAGATGTAATGACATTGAATGAAGGCTTGATTAAAAAACTTTTCAAAGAAATTAGAGGAATTGATATTCCAACTCCTATTAAGAGAATGACTTTCGCAGAAGCTATGGAAAGATATGGATGCGACAAGCCAGATTTGAGATTTGGATTTGAATTGAAAAATATCACTGAATTAGTAAAAGATTCAGAATTCAAAGTATTCTCAAGTTGTAATGATAAAAACAAGAGCGTTAGATGTATCAATATTGGTAATTATGAAAGTGAATACTCACGTAAAAAAATTGACAAATTAGAAAAATTTGTAAAAGAATACGGTGCTAAAGGTTTAAGTTGGATAAGAGTTCACGATGGAGAAATTCAATCTTCAATTAAAAAATTCTTATCTGATGAAGAAATGAATTCGATAATTGAATCTACAAAAGAAGACGAAAATGCATTAATATTTATACTAGCAGACAAAAATGATGTTGTATTTAATGGATTAAGTGCATTAAGAAACAAAATTGCAAGAGATATGAATTTGGTTGACAATGATACATTCGAATTTGTTTGGATAGTTGATTTCCCATTATTTGAATTCGACGAAGAAGAAAACAGATTTGTAGCAATGCATCACCCATTTACAATGCCAAAAGAAGAAGACATTCAATATTTGTTAACTGACAAGGAAAAAGTAAGAGCTAAAGCTTACGATATTGTATGTAATGGAGATGAAATCGGTGGAGGCTCTATAAGAATTAACAATTCTGATTTACAAAAGAAAATGTTCGAAGCATTAGAATTAACTGAAGAAATGATTGAAAACAAATTTGGTTTCTTTGTAGAAGCTTTTAACTATGGAACACCTCCACATGGTGGATTAGCGTATGGTATGGATCGACTTATGATGTTATTAGTTGGAACTGATAATATCAAAGATGTTATAGCATTCCCTAAAACACAATCTGCTACAGATTTATTAACTGGTGCTCCATCAAATGTTGACGAGAAACAACTTAAAGAAATTCACATCAAATTAGATTAGTATGGATAAAAGATTTGAAAGAACAAAACTTCTAATAGGTGAAAATGACCTAGAAAATATCATCAACTCCAAAGTAGCTGTTATTGGCTGCGGTGGAGTTGGAGGTTTTGTAATAGAAGCTTTGGCTAGATGTGGAGTAGGAACATTAGCAATAGTAGATTATGATACTATCGATATAACAAACATCAATCGCCAAATTATAGCTTTGGAAGATACTGTTGGAAATTATAAGGTAGATGAATTTGAAAAAAGAATTCACAGAATTAATCCGAATTGCAAAGTTATTAAATTTAGGGAAAAGTTTGATAATTCTACTGTTGATTTATTTAATCTTAAAGATTATAATTATGTTATAGACGCTATTGATTTAATATCAGCGAAGCTAGATTTGGCTGAGTATTGTTATAAAAACGATATTAAGTTGATAAGTTCTATGGGTGCGGGATCGAAACTAAATCCTTTTCTTTTTAGAATTACGGATATTAAAAAGACCCACACTTGTCCAATGGCTAAAGTAATGAGAAAAGAGCTAAAAAGAAGAAACGTTGACAAACTTACATGCATTTGGTCTGATGAACAAAGGTCAGGAGAAGTTCTATCTTCAAATGGAAGAAATGCTCCGGCAAGTATAAGCTTTGTACCTTCATGTGTCGGACTTATGATTGCATCTTATGTTATTAAAGAATTGAGGTAATTTTTTGGCAAAAGAAGGAATGGTTATAAAAACTGAATCCACAAGAGCATCTGTTCTAATTACTAGAAAAGGAGCTTGTGGTGGTGAAGGTTGTAGCAAATGTTCAGGTTGTGAACATCAAACGCAAGTTATAGAATGTGCAAACTATATAAGTGCTAAGGTAGGAGATAGAGTGCAAATTTCAGGTGACGATTCTTCAATGCTTAAATATACAGCATTGTTGTATTTAGTGCCTTTAACATTTTTCCTAATTGCTCTTATATCATCATATTCTATTTTGGAAAATAAAATAGGAAATTTTGAATTAGCATCTTTTGGTATAGGACTTGTAGGATTATTAATTGGCTATATAATTGTAAAATTTATAGATAAAAAATTTGTTGATAAGGACCTAGTTCATATCACGAAAATAATTGGAGGTTTGTATGAATAATTGTAGACAAAATTTAGAAAATTTTGACCCAGAGGTATTTGGACATCTAAATGATGAAATCAAAAGACAAGAAGAACATATCGAATTGATAGCTTCGGAAAACTTCGTTTCAAAAGCAGTACTTGAAACTATGGGTACTGAATTAACTAACAAGTATGCTGAAGGATATCCGGGAAAAAGATATTATGGCGGTTGTGAACATGTTGATAAAATAGAACAATTAGCTATAGATAGATTAAAAGAATTATTTAATGCAGATCATGCTAACGTTCAACCTCATTGTGGAGCAAATGCTAATATCGCTGTTTATGTTGCAGTTTTAAAACCTGGAGATACAGTATTAGGTATGAGATTAACAGAAGGTGGACACTTAACTCACGGATCACCAGTAAATATGTCTGGTAAATTCTATAATTTTGTAGATTACGGTGTAGATTCTGAAACTGAAACAATTGATTATGAAAACGTTCGTGAATTAGCTTTAAAACACAAACCAAAATTAATTGTTGCTGGTGCTTCTGCATATCCAAGAGTTATAGATTTCAAAAAATTTAGAGAAATTTCAGATGAAGTAGGAGCTTATTTAATGGTAGATATGGCTCACATAGCAGGTTTAGTTGCTACTGGAGATCATCCAAGTCCAGTTCCTTATGCAGATTTTGTAACAACAACTACACATAAAACATTAAGAGGACCAAGAGGTGGAGCTATACTTTGTAAAGAAGAACACAAAAAATTATTAGACAAATCAGTATTCCCAGGATTCCAAGGTGGTCCATTAGAACACATTATTGCAGCAAAAGCAGTGTGCTTCAAAGAAGACTTACAACCAGAATTTAAAGAATACACTCATCAAATTTTGAAGAATGCAAAAGCAATGGAAAAAGTATTCTTAGATAACGATGTAAGATTAGTTTCTGGTGGTACAGATAACCACTTATTATTAATCGACTGCAGAAGCTTTGAAATGACAGGTAAAGAAGCAGAAGCTTTATTGAGTGAAGTTAATATTACAACAAACAAGAACACTATTCCAAACGATCCTGAAACACCATTTGTAACTAGTGGTATAAGAATTGGTACACCAGCTATTACAACAAGAGGATTAAAAGAAGTAGAAGCTGCAAAAGTAGCAGAATTTATGTTAGACGCATTAAAGAAACGTAGACCTGCTGAAGAAATCAAAAAAGACGTTGTAGATTTGATGAAACAATTCCCAATCAATAGATAAATTTTAAGCTAATACTAGACAAAAGTTTAGTATTAGCTTTATTTTTTTGATGAAATATTGTATATTTGACACATTTTATGGTATCATTTATAGAGAAATGAGGTGATAACATGGCAAAACCAGTTGTTGCTATTGTAGGAAGAGCTAATGTAGGAAAATCTACATTATTCAATAAATTAATCAAAAAAAGAATCGCCATCACTCAAGATGATCCAGGGGTTACAAGAGATAGATTGTATATGGAAGCTGAGTGGCAAAATAAATATTTTACAGTTGTAGATACAGGTGGTTTGGAACCAAAAAGTAATGAAATAATTACTAAAAATATTAAAAAACAAACAGAACTTGCTATTGAAACTGCAGATGTTATTTTGTTTATGGTTGACGGTAAACAAGGTATTACTCCTATTGATATGGAAGTTGCCGATATGCTTAGAAGAACGAAAAAAAGCGTAATTTTAGTTGTAAATAAAATTGATCACATCAAACAACAGGACAATGTATATGATTTTTATAATCTAGGATTTTATGAAATATTTCCAATAAGTGCTTCAAACTCTATGGGGCTTGGAGATTTGTTAGAAGCTGTGGTTTCAAAATTTGATGATAATTCAAATACAGAATCTGATGAGGATATAACAAAAGTTTGTCTAATTGGAAAACCAAATGTTGGCAAAAGTTCTTTGATTAATAACTTATTAAACGAAGAAAGAATGATAGTTACTGATATTGCAGGAACGACAAGAGATGCCATAGACTCCAAGATTAATTACAAGGGAAATGAGTATATATTTATAGATACAGCAGGTCTAAGAAAAAGAAAAAAGATTGACACAGAAGTTGAGAGGTATTCTGTTGTAAGGACTTTGTCAGCAATTGATAGGTCTGATATTTGTGTTCTAATGATAGATGCCACTGAAGGTGTTAGCGAACAAGATACAAAAATCTTAGGATATGCTCATGATCAAGGTAAAGCTATGATTATTCTTGTGAATAAATGGGATCTTGTCGAAAAACAAACTAACACTATGAATGATTTCAAAAAAGATATCAGAACTAAATTGGGATTTGTAATGTATGTTCCTATCGTGTTCATTAGTGTAAAAGAAAACAAAAGAATCGATACTTTGTTTACTGAAATCGAAAAAGTTGATAATAATTATTCTATGAGAATTAGCACAGGTGTTTTAAATGATGTAATATCAAAAGCTGTTTTATTAAATCCACCACCATCAGATAAAGGTGTTCGTTTGAAAATCTTTTATATTACTCAGATAGAAGCCAGACCACCAAAATTTTTGGTGTTCATAAATAGAAATGATTTAATGCATTTTTCATACCAAAGATATATTGAAAATCAGCTAAGGGAAAACTTTAGCTTTGAAGGTGTTCCTTTGCAATTTGAATTTAAGACAAGGGGAAAATAGTGAATTATTTATATTTAATCGTCCTTGGAATAATATGTTATTTCATAGGTAATATAAGTGGTTCTATTGTGCTTTCTAAGTTGATTTATAAACAGGATATAAGAAATTATGGAAGCAAAAATGCAGGTGCAACCAATGCTTTAAGAGTTTATGGAGTGAAGTTTGGTTTGGCAACTTTTTTGATAGATTTCTTAAAAGGATTATTGTGTGCATATTTGGGCTTTAAATTTTTCGGCAGTTTAGGTATACTAGTATGTGGGCTTTTATGTGTAGTAGGACATATATTACCGGTTATTTATAATTTTAAAGGTGGCAAGGGCATTGCTACATCTTTCGGTGTTTTATTGTTTGCCCAACCTTTACAAGTTTTATTTTTATTAATATTGTTTTTAATAGTTGTACTTATAACTAAATATGTTTCATTGGGAAGCATAATAGGATGTGTTTCAGCTGTTATTTATGGATTAATTTACATTAGAAAAGACTTTTACATTGGTTTAATTTATATTTTGCTAGGAATAATATCATTATTTAAGCATAGATCCAATATAAATAGATTGATTCATGGAAAAGAAAGTAAATTAGGTAAAAATTAGGAGGAAAAAATGAAAGTATTAGTAATCAATTGTGGTAGTTCTTCATTAAAATATCAATTATTTGATATGACTGATGAAAGTGTATTATGTAAAGGATTAGTAGAAAGAATTGGAATTGAAGGTTCTAAGTTAACTCATAAAGTTAATGGAGAAAAATTAGTAGTCGAAGAACCAATGAAAGATCACACTGAAGCTATTAACCATGTTTTCGATGCTTTATTAGATGAAAAATATGGTGTTATCAAGAGTTTAGACGAAGTATCTGCTATTGGTCACAGAGTGCTACACGGTGGAGATAAATTAACAGAATCTTGCATTATTGACGATAAAGTAAAAGACAAGATCAGAGAATTTATCAAATTTGGTCCGCTTCACAACCCAGCTAACTTAATGGGAATTGAAGCATGTGAAAAATTAGCTCCAGGAAAGAAAAATATCGCTGTATTCGATACTGCTTTCCACCAAACAATGCCAGCTAAAACATTTATGTATGCTATTCCTTACGAATACTATGAAGATTACAGATTAAGAAAATTTGGCTTCCACGGAACAAGCCACAGATATATTACTTTAAGAACTCAACAATTATTAGGTAAAGAAGACATCAATATTATTACAGTTCACTTAGGTAATGGTTCATCTATAGCAGCTGTTAAAGACGGAAAATGCTACGATACATCAATGGGACTTACACCATTGGAAGGACTTTTAATGGGAACTAGAAGTGGAGATTTGGATCCTACTGTAATGACATTCTTAATGAATGAAAAAGGATATTCAGCTGATGAAATGAACCAAATCTTGAATAAAAAATCTGGTGTATTAGGAGTTTCAGGAATTAGTTCAGACTTTAGAGATCTTGAAGAAGAAGCAGAAAAAGGAAATGATAGAGCTCAATTAGCATTGGATATGTTTATTGAAAGAGTTAAGAGATATATCGGTGGATATATGGCTGAATTAGGTCATGTTGATGCAATTTGCTTCGCTGGTGGTATCGGAGAAAACTCTTCATCAATGAGAAAAGATATCTTAAATACATTTGAAGAATTAGGCGTTAAATTAGACCTTGAAAAGAACAACACTCGTGAAGAAGCTTTAATCTCAGCTGATGATTCAAAAGTTAAAGTTTATGTTGTTCCAACTAATGAAGAATTAATGATTGCTAGAGACACTTTAGACTTAGCAAAATAATAATATTTTTATTGACAACTTAACATTATTATATTATAATTAACTACGTTGTTTGTATAAATTTTAAGGACTAAAGTCCTTAAGGAGGTGTAGCATGGCAGTACCAAAGAGAAAAACTTCTAAAACTAGAAGAGATAAAAGAAGAGCTTCTTCGTATAAATTACCAAGAGTTACTATAACTACATGTCCTAATTGTGGATCTCCAAAATTACCTCACAGAGTATGTAAAGAATGTGGGTATTACGATGGAAAACAAGTTGTAGATAATTCAGAACAAAATTAATGAAAAAGAGAGCCGTTTAATTATTATTAAGCGGCTTTTTTATTTGTTTTATGTTATAACATACAATATTGTGATAGAATATACTAGAGGTGAAGTATGAAAATTTTATTAGATACTTTGGGTTCCGATAAAGGAGCATCAGAATTAATAGAAGGAGCTATAATGGCTCTTGAACAAAAAGATTTTAACTTGACAATAGTAGGAAATGAAGAAGAAAATAGAAATATTGTAAACAAAAGATTTGAAGACAAAATAGATTTTGTAAATGCTACAGAAACCATTGAAAATAATGAATCACCAACGAAAGCGATAAGATCGAAAAAAGATTCCAGTATGAGAAAATGTTTTGATTTATTAAACGAGGATTACGATGGGTTTTTATCAACAGGCTCAACTGGCGCCTTATTGACAGGAGCTACACTTATAACAAAAAGGCTTGATAATGTATCTAGACCTTGTTTAATGGTTACAGTACCTAGCTTAAAAGGTGATGTGGTAGTGTTAGATGTTGGCGCTAATGTTGATGTCACTTCTGAGTTATTAGAACAATTTGCAAAAATGGGATATGTATATTCCAAAAATATTTTAGGAAAAGAGGATTGCAAAGTAGGTCTATTAAATATTGGAGTCGAAGAACATAAGGGAGATTCATTAAGATTAGAAACATACAAGAATTTATCAAAATATCCATATTTTAAAGGTAATGTTGAAGCAAGAGATGTTTTGAAAGGTGATTTTGATGTTGTGGTAACTGATGGTTTTTCAGGAAATATTCTTCTGAAAACAATTGAAGGTTCCGTTGAGTTTATTAAAGCTTTATCTAAGTCAAAATTATCTAAGCTTGATGAAAAATCTCAACAAGCTATTATTCCTATGATTAAATCAATGAGTACAGGTATTGATTATAACAGTGTGGGATCTGCACCATTTTTAGGAACGAAGAAGCCAGTGTTTAAAGCTCATGGCTCATCTAACAGGGACGCTATTATGTCTGGAATTTTAACACTGATAAAATTCATTGAAGAAGATGTTACTGATAAATTAAAAAAGGAGTTAGTAAATGAATAAAGAAATTTATGAAAAAGTTGTTGAAGGCTTAAAAAATGAATTTAATAAAGACGATATAGACGAAAAAACAAGATTTGTAGAAGATCTTAAAGCAGATTCAGTACGATTATTGGAAATTGTAATGGATGTAGAAGAAGAATTTGATATTGAACTTGATGACGAAAAGCTATCAGCATTGAAAAATGTAGAAGATGTAGTTAATGAAATTGAAAGGGCACAAGGAAAATAGTTGTGGACAAAGCTAGAATTGAAAAACTACATGAACTAGAAGAAAAATTAGATTACAGGTTTACAGATATTAATCTGTTAAACCTGGCTTTTTTTCATAGCTCATACGGAAATGAAAACAAATTATATAAAGATATTTCAAACGAAAGATTGGAATTTTTAGGAGATTCAGTCTTGGATCTAATTGTTAGTGACTTCTTGTATAATAGTAAATCTTCGTTAAAAGAAGGTGCTATGACAAAGATTAGAAGTCAAATGGTATGTGAAAAATCTTTCTCAAATATGGCCAAGTATTTAGAATTAGGAAAATATTTAATGATGGGTCATGGTGAATTTATTTCAGGTGGCAGTGAAAAACCTAGTGTACTTGCTGACACTTTCGAAGCAGTTTTTGGTGCAATATATTTGGATTCTGGTTATGAATCGGCTTTTAAAATTGTAGAAAATAAGTTTAAAAGTCTATTCATAGCTGAAATAGAAACAAAGTCTAGTTTTATTGACTATAAGACTATGTTACAGGAAAATAATCAAAAAAATTCAAGAGATAAATTAAAGTACAAGATTGTTAAAGAAGAAGGCCCAGATCACGACAAGAAATTCTATGTTGATGTTTATGAAGGTAACTTGGTTATAGGATCTGGATTTGGATCTTCAAAAAAACATGCAGAACAAGATGCTGCAAGAAACGCCTTGATTAAATTAAGGGTAATAAATGAGTAAGAAAAATTACATTGTATCATTGTTCATTCCTCATTTAGGATGTCCAAATGATTGCATTTTCTGTAATCAACGCAAAATTACAAATTATATCGAAGTTGTTAAAAAAGATGAAATAAGAAATGAAATAAGAAATCAACTTGCAAATTTTCCTAATAAAAGTCAAGAAGATATTCAGATAGCTTTTTATGGTGGATCTTTTACAGGAATTGAAGAAACAGCTATGATAGACTATTTAAAAATAGCAAATGAATTCATTGAAGACGGTAAAGTTCGATCGATTAGACTTTCTACAAGACCTGATTATATTGATAAACACATTTTAAATATTCTTAAGGAATTTAAAGTAGAAACTATAGAGTTAGGCGTTCAATCAATGGTAGATAGTGTATTAGATGCAAATTTAAGATGTCACGATAGTAAGTGTGTTAAAACATCTTCTGAGCTGATAAAATCTATGGGATTTAGTTTAGGGCTGCAAATGATGACAGGCTTATACAAATCAACCACAGAGATGGACTTATATACTGCAGATGAATTAATCAAGTTACAACCTGATTTTGTCAGGATATATCCAACTTTAGTTATAAAGAATACTATGCTTGAAACTTTTACCAAAATTAATAAATATAGTCCGGAAAATTTGCACGATTCGGTCGAAAATTGTACCAAAATATATTTGAAATTTATAAACGCTAACATTCCAGTTATTAGATTAGGTCTATTAAATACAGAAAATATAAAACAAGGCGAAGATGTAGTTGCAGGGGCAATTCATCCAAATTATAGACAATTGGTAGAAGATAATTTGTACAGAAAAGTGGTAGATTATGTTTTGAAAAATGATAATCTTGAAACACTAGAAATACATGCCAAACCAAATATTTTGAATAATTTTGTCGGCTATAATGGGGAAAACAAAAAATATTTTAAAGAAAAATATGGATTAAAAACAATAAAATATTCTAATTCTAATAATAACTTCTTAGTGTTAGATCATATCAACAAAATTGATATTAATTTAGAAAATATTTTTAAAAATATTGAAAAAGAGGTGTAGCTGTGGGATTAAAATCAGTTGAAATACAAGGTTTTAAGTCCTTTAAAGATAAAATAAAATTGAATTTTGATAATCCCATAACAGCAATTGTTGGGCCAAATGGTAGCGGGAAGTCAAATATTTCTGATGCTATTTTATGGGTTTTAGGTGAACAATCAGCAAAAAATCTCCGTGGGAATAAAATGCAAGATGTTATTTTTGCTGGAACTCAGAAGGAAAAACCTGTTAACTTTGCACAAGTTTCCATAACATTCGAAAATGACTTATGGAAAGACATTGATTATCAAGAAATTACAGTAACGAGAAGAGTTTTCCGTACTGGTGAAAGTGAATATTACATTAATAAAAACCAAGTTCGTTTAAAAGATGTAAAGGAATTATTTTTAAATACAGGAATTGGAAAAGAAGGGTATTCTGTAATAGGTCAAGGTAAAATCGACGAAATTCTGTCATCAAAAAGTGAAGATAGAAGGGAATTATTCGAAGAAGCATCTGGAATTTCCAAACAAAAATACATTAAAGAGCAAAGTGTTAAGAAACTTGAACAAACTAATGAGAATTTACTAAGAATTGAAGATATATTGATTTCACAAGTCGATAGATTAAAATATTTAGAAAAAGAAAGTAAAAAGGCTAAACAAGGAATTGTTCTGGAAGAAAAACTAAAAGAAATGGAAATCCAAAAAGCTTTATTGGATATCGAAAAACTTTCTATTACACTAAGTGATGTCATTGAGAAAAAAGAAAATAATGATAAAAGCTTGATTGACTTAAAATCAAAACTTGTAAAATTTGAAAATAAAAGAAATGATTTATTAAAAAGCATCAATAAAATAGATATCGATACAGAATTGAAAATCTCTAATTTAGCTGATATTAAGAGTCAAAAAATAAAAAACGAATCAGATATTCAATTGAATGATGAAAGACTTAAAAATAGCAACACTGAATTAGAAAGATTAACAAAAGAAAACGAGAATTATTCATCAGAAATTAAAAATTTAACATCAAAAATTGATAATTTACAAAATACAATAAAGAACTCTGAGAAAAAGCTTGAAGAAATAAATTCAAATTTAGAAAAATTGAATATTGAAGATTCTGAAGATGAACTTAACATTAAAAAAGAATTGAGCGATAAGAACTCAGAAAAATTAAATGAATTACAGTCAATTTATACACAACATATTATAGAAAAATCTTCACGTGATGCTATTGAACAAGAAAGATTGAAAGAAATATCAGAAGTAAAAAAGCAAAAAGAAGAATCTGAATTCAAATTAACTCAACTAGTAAAATCATTACAAAATTTCGAAGCAATGATCAGTGATTATGACAGAAGTTTAGGTAATTTGAACAAAGATAAAGAACAAATTTCTGTTATTATTAAAGATAAAGAAAAGTCTTTACTTGATTTAAGGGAAAAATTATCGAGATTAAAAGAAGAATCTATAACTAACAAAAATAAATATATGTTTTTGAAAAATACTATAGATAATCACGAAGGATACAACTTTACAGTTCAAAACTTTTTTAAAAAGTTAAATCCTAGTTTGCAAGATAAAGTAATAGGGACACTTGGGGATTTAATCAGTGTAGAAAAGCAGTATGAGAAATCTGTTGATGCAATAATGTCATCAGCGTTTCAAAATATAATTGTAAGGAATGAAAATGATGGTAAGGAATTAATTAATTTTTTGAAGTCATATAAGATAGGAAGACTTACTTTTTTACCATTAAATAAAATAAAATCTAGAAATTATAATTATGTAAAAGATGAATTGGTACTTGGACATTTAAATGAATTTATAAAATCTGATGAAAAATTTAGGGATATTGTAGATTATTTTGCACAGAAAACACTTGTTACTCAAAATATGGAAGATGCTATTATCGTAAGTTCGAAATACAAAAACTATAGAATAGTTACATTAGATGGTGATATCATTAATAGTTGGGGTTCAATGGTAGGTGGATATAAAAAGCCTTCCAATTACTCAATACTATCAACGAAAAATAGTTTAAATTCTGTTGAAAATTTGTATAAAGACTGTGTTAATGAATACAACGATTTGAAAAAAATATACGAAGAAAATATTGATATTGTAAATCAAAACAAATCCGATTTAGAAATTATTGAAGATAAGATTGTAAAATTAAGAACTGAAAGGGATGCTTGTAATAGTAACATCAAGGACAAACAGTTTGAAATTAAATATTTGAAATCTAATATTAGTGATTTTGATAATAAGTTGAATTCAAATACTATACAAAGTGATGCCAATGATTTACAAGAAACTGATTTAAAAAATCAAATTGTAGAATTAGAAAGTCTTTTAAAAGAATTAAGTGTTGAAATTGAAAAATTACAAGAACAATATAATTCGGAAAAAATGAATATGATTAGTTTAAAATCTGAATACTCTTCTGTACAAAGGGATTTAAATATATTTAATAATCAGTTAAATGATGCAAAAATTAGAAAAGAATATTTAGAAGATAACTTTAAAGTTAATTCAGTTAAAATTGATGAAATTCATAAAAATATTTCTAAATACAAAAGCCATAAAAATGATATAAAATCTAAAACTATTGATTATGATGATATTATTTCTGGACTAAATAATGAAATTTTAAATATGAAGTCCAATATGAATGAATTTAAATCAGAGTTAACAAAGATTGAGCAATCAATATATGATTCAAATTCTAGTGTTCAAAAAATAGAAATTAGCAATAACTCATTAATTGAAAAGGCTTTAAATACAACAGAGAAGTTAAATAATATAAAAATAGATATTAATGAGCTCTATGATATTAATATAGACACAATAGAATCTAATTCTGATATTAAAATTAGTCAGAAAGAAATCAATAAAATTATCAATGATTTAAGAAATATAGGTTCTTTTTCTGTAGATAGTATTCAAGAATATGAATCAGTTAAAAAAGAATTTGATTTTATGACTAAAAATAAAAATGATTTAATTGAATCCAGGGAAGATATCATGAGTGCTATTAATAAGCTTAATAGAGAAATGAAAGAAGTATTCACCAAAAAATTTGAAGAAATAAATACAAAATTTATTGCGATTTTTAAACAACTTTTTAATGGAGGATATGCAAGTCTTAAATTGACCGAAGATGATGTTCTAAGTTCTGGAATTGAAATAACTGCTCAACCACCTGGGAAAAAACTTCAAAGTCTAAACTTGTTGTCCGGTGGAGAAAGATCGTTGACAGCGGTAGCGTTGCTTTTTGCGATTTTTGAGACAAGACCATCTTCTTTTTGTATATTAGACGAAATAGATGCTGCTTTAGATGAAATAAATATTAAGAGATACAAAGAATATTTAATTAAATTTAAAGAAAAAACTCAATTCATTATTATTACACATAGAAAAAGTACAATGGAGATAGCTAACATATTATATGGAATAAGTATGGAAAAAGATGGAATATCTAAAATGATTAAATTAGATGTAGATAGGAGAGAGATATGCTAAATAAGTTCTTTGATAAGTTTAAGTCTAAAAAAGATGAAGAAGAAACAAAAAATACAGAAGAAGATTTACAACAAGAAGAATTAGAAATTAGTCAATCCAATGAAAATATAGAAATAAGCGAAGAAGTTAATGATGCTGAAAAAGTCGTTGAAGAAAAGAATGAAAAGTCTGAAACTGATAACGAAAAATACCAAGAACAATCTGAAGAAATTATCGAAGATAAAGAAGAAAATAAGGAAGGATTTTTTGAAAAATTAAAGAATTCATTACTTAAAACTCGTGACAATATTTCTAATAAGATTGATCAAGTTTTAGCCAATTATAGAACGGTTGATGAAGAATTATTCGAAGAAATTGAAGAAACTTTGATTTCCGCTGACATTGGTGTTGAAACAACATTAAAGATTGTTGCTCAATTGAGAGATAAAGTAAAACTTAATAACATTCAAGATCCAAGTGAAATAAAAAATGTTTTGGCTGATATTTTAAAAGAAAATATAATTAATGATAAGATCGACAATAATTTAAATGTAGATGATAAAACTATTATTTTAGTAGTCGGTGTAAATGGTGTAGGAAAAACTACTACGATTGGTAAATTAGCCATGAAATTCAAAAAAGATGGCAAAAAAGTTTTGATGGTTGCAGCCGATACTTTTAGAGCAGCAGCTATAGAGCAGCTTACTGAATGGGCAAATAGAGCTAAGGTTGATATTATCAGCCACAAAGAAGGATCTGATCCAGCAAGCGTTGTATTTGATGGAGTTAGTGCTATGAAAAGTAGAGATGCAGATATATTAATTTGCGATACAGCTGGAAGGCTTCATAATAAAAAGAATTTAATGAATGAATTGAATAAAATAAAGAGAGTTATTGAAAAAGAATATCCAGAAGCTAAAAAAGAAATTTTACTAATTGTAGATGGCACAACTGGACAAAATGCTATTATTCAAGCAAAAGAATTTATGAATGCAACTGATTTAACAGGGGCTATAATTACAAAACTAGATGGTACAGCTAAAGGTGGAATGATATTTCCACTTGAAATGGAATTGGGAATTCCAGTAAAATTTATTGGAATTGGCGAACAAGTTAATGATTTGGTTAAGTTTGAGCCAGAAAAATTTATAGAAGCAATAATAAATTAAAATTGAATTTTTTTTCATTTTTTGATAAAATTTGTGTGTGGAGGAATAACATGGATAATAAATTTAATAATGGATCTGTTAAGATCTCTAATGACATAATTTCACTTATTGCAGCTGAAGCTTGCATGGAAGTTGAAGGTGTAAAAGCTATTATGACACCACAATCAGAAAAAGTAAATATACAAAAAGGAGCTCAAAAATCAGTAATCATTGAAATTCTTGACAATGCTGTAAATGTAAGAGCCCATATTGAAGTAGATTCTGATTATAACATCAAGGATGTATGCTATAAGGTGCAAAAAAAAATAAAAGAAAATATCGGCATGATGACTGGGTTAGTTGTCATAAATGTAGATGTTGTTTGTGAGAAAATAAGTATTTAATGTAACCCTCTGATCAGAGGGTTATTTTCTTGGAGGAAATATGTCAAGAAGACAATCTAGAAAAAGCGCAATGCAATTAATTTATGAAATGAATATGAATGGAGATTATGATAAAAATAGAATTGAAGAATTTTATAAATATCAGAATATTAATAAAAATGATATAGTATTTTTCAAAGAAATTGTATTAAATTTTATTGAACATATTGATGACATAGTAAATATTATAGAAAATAACACAAAACAATGGAACTTGGACAGAATTAACAAATTAGATTTATCGATTTTACAACTTGGTGTTTGTGAAATTCTATACGTGAAAAGCACTCCAGATAGTGTTGCAATTAATGAAGCCGTTGAATTAGCGAAAGAATATTCTACAGAAAAATCATACAGTTTTATCAACGGCATATTAGGCTCTGTATTAAAGAGAAAAGAAAATGCAAGTTTATAGTGTTAAAGAGATTTCTGATTATATTCAAAATATTTTGAAGAAAGATCCGATTTTATCCAATGTGTGGATAGAAGGTGAGATTTCAAATTTTAATAAAAATATTTCAGGACATGTTTATTTTAGATTAAAAGACGAAAAAGCATTGATTTCTTGTATGATTTTTAAAACCATGTCTCTTGCAAAAACTATAAACTTAAAAGATGGAGACAAAGTTCAACTAAGAGGAAGTATAACAACATATCAAGGATCAAGCACTTATCAACTTCTTGTAAAAGAATGTAAGAAATCAGGCACTGGAGATCTTTTTCAAAAGTATTTAGAGTTAAAAGAAAAGCTCGAACGAGAAGGCTTTTTTTCGGAATCAACCAAAAAATGCATAACTAAATATCCTAAAGCTATTGGCGTGATTACATCTTCCACAGGAGCTGCCGTGAATGATATTTGCAGAACAATAAAGAGAAGATATCCTATTTGCGATATTTTGATATATCATTGTGTTGTTCAAGGAGAGCAATCGTCAGAATCTATTATACAAGGCATTAGATATATGGATGAACAAAATCTAGATACTCTTATAGTAGGAAGAGGCGGTGGAAGTTTTGAGGATTTAAATTCATTTAATGACGAAAATCTTTTAAAAACTATTTATAATTCAAAAACCCCTATCATAAGCGCCGTTGGTCACGAAAATGACTTTATGCTTTCTGATTTTGTAGCGGATTTAAGGGCATCTACTCCAACAGCAGCTGCTGAGCTAGCCACTGCTGATTTTGATGAATTAAAAATTTTTTTACAAGAAAGTTATGCTAAAATTAATAGAATTATATTGAGAAGATTTGAAGATGAAAATCAAGAATTAGATTATTATGGTAAACAGTTAGAATTTTTAGGACCAAAGAACATTATTAAAGAGCACATGGATAATCTTCAACTTTTGAAGGATAGCTTAAAAAAAGCTTATAAGAAAAATTTGGAAGATAAGTACAATGAAGAATTAAATATTTATCATAAATTAAACTTGTTAAAACCTGATAAGCTATTATCTTTAGAAATTGAAAAACTAAATAAAATTCGAATAACAATGATTAAAAATTTGATCTCAAATATAAATTACAAAGAATTAATTTTAGACTCTTATAAAAATAACTTATTGCATTTGAATCCAAGTACAATTTTAGAAAAGGGATATGCAAAAGTATTAAAGAATGATAAGAGTATTTCTTCTATTGATGATGTTATGGAGAACGAAAAAATTGTCTTAATTATGAAAGATGGTAAACTTGATACAACTGTTCAAAATAAGGAGAAATTCAATGAATGAATATAGAGAATACGATGAAGGATTAAAAAGACTAAGTGACATCGTTGAAAAGTTGGAAGACAGAGAGCTGAGTCTTGAAGAAAATATAAAATTATACGAAGAAGGTATGAAGCTTCACAAGAGATTAAGTTCTATTTTAAAAGAACAAGAAGGTAAAATGACTTTGATTAAAGATAACAAAGAGGAAGATTTTCAAATAAATATGCTTTTAAGTGATGATAATGAATAGTCAGGAAATCATAAATTTAATAAACACTTCAATTAAAGTTTTAAAATTTTCTGATGATAAAATTGGCGAAGCTATGAGATATACTCTTGTTGACGACGATGCAAAAAGATTAAGACCGCTTTTATTTCTACTAACTTATCAAATGTTTAATGAATCTATTAATGAATCTATAAGTTATGCTATTTCAATAGAATTAATTCACAATTATTCATTGGTACATGATGATTTGGAATGCATGGATAATGACGACTATAGAAGAGGAAAATTAACAGTGCATAAAAAATACGGAGAAGATATTGCGGTTTTAGTTGGAGATGCACTTTTAAATTATTCTTTCGAAGTGTTATCTGAATCAATTAAAAACGATATTGATGCAAAATGTGCAAATTATATCGTAAAAAAATCAGGATGTTTTGGGATGATAAAAGGTCAACTTTTGGATATTGACAGTGAAATTTCTGAAAAAAATATTATTGAAATTTACGATAAAAAAACATGTAATTTACTTAAAGCAGCTACTGTATCTGCTGGAATTTTAAGTAAGGTTGACGATAATATATTATTAAAACTAGAAGATTATGCTTTTAATCTAGGAATGGCATTTCAAATAATTGATGACATTATGGATTATGAAAATGATGTAAAAATTAATAAAAAAACTTATGTCACTATTTTTGGAAAAGAAAAAGGCATTGAAGATGCAAATCAATACTCTCATAAAGCTATAGATTGTATTAAAGATATCGATAATTCTCAACCTTTAATCGAAATTACAAATAAACTGTTGAACAGGAAATATTAATATGAGAATTGATTTGTATTTGTGCGATAAAAACTTTGCATCTTCTAGAACAAAGGCAAAATCTCTGATTGAGAATGAATTAGTTTATTATAAAGGTAATCTAGTAAAGAAACCATCACTTGAGATAAATTCTGATGAAGTTGAAGTAAAAGAACACATTGAATACGTTGGGAGAGGTGCTCTGAAACTCTTAAAAGCTTTTGAGGTATTTAACATAGGTCAGCATGATTTGTGCTTAGATATAGGCTCATCCACTGGTGGATTTACTCAGGTTTTATTAAAAAACAATGCAAAAGAAGTCTATGCTATTGATGTTGGCGATAATCAAATGGTTGACGAACTAAGACATGATAGCAGGGTTAAATTATTCGAAAATACTAATTTTCGAAATATTAATGTAGATGAGTATCCGAAATTTGATTTGATAGTATGCGATGTATCTTTTATATCATTAAAAATGATTATTCCAAATGCTGTTAAAATGCTAAAAAATAATGGCGAAATGATATTTTTGATAAAGCCGCAGTTTGAATTAAAATCGAAAAATCATATAATTAACAATAAAAAGGAGCATTTGTCTATAATAAATGATATTAATAATTATCTAAATGACGAAGGATTATATATTTCTGAGATGACACATAGTCCAATAAAAGGTAAGAGTGGAAATATAGAGTATTTAATCCATATTACCACTTTAGATAATAAAAATATAAAATTCAAGGATGTTGTGGAGACAGCATTTAATAAATTGAGGTAAAAATATGAAAAAATACACAAGACAAAGATTAATTTTAGATTTAATAGAAGAAAATGAAATAAGAACTCAAGAAGAACTTTCTGACTATTTAGAAGCTCATGGAGTTAGAGCTACACAAGCTACTATTTCTAGAGATATAAAAGAATTAAGAATATCAAAAGTTCAAACTAGAGAAGGCGAATATCATTATGCAATAATTGACACTGTACACGATTCATTAAACGAAAGATTAGATAAGATTTTCAGATCTGCAGTGTTGACTATAAAGCATAATGAAGATATGGTAATTATTAAAACAATATCTCACACTGCTACGGTTTGTGGTATGGCAATTACCAATGCAAAATTAGACAATATTGCTGGAATTCTAACAGGTAACGATACTATTTATATAACTGTTGAAGATAAGTCTGGATTGGAAAAATTAGTTTCAGAAATCAAATCAATCATCAGGTAATAAAATGTTAAATTCTCTTTATATAGAAAATTTTGCGATAATTGACAAAATCAATGTCGATTTTACGGATGGACTTAATATCATAACTGGAGAAACTGGTTCAGGAAAATCAATTTTGATAGAAGCTTTTGAACTTCTTCTAGGGCAAAGATTTAACAAAAGTTTTGTCAGAGATTCTTCAAAAAAAACTATTGTTGAAGCGACATTTACAATAGCTGACAATTCTAAAATTAAATTTTTAGAAGATATGGGATACAATGTCGAAGATGGAGTAATAATAATCTCAAGAATTGTAGACACTAATTTAAAAAGTATAAATAAATTAAATAATAGATCAATCACGCTTAATACATTAAATGAATTAATGAGTAAATTTGTTGATATTCATGGGCAAAATGGAACTCAATCACTATTGAACAAGGATTTTTATTTAGATTTAATTGATTCCTTTGATAAGGAAGAAACTTTTAAAATCAAAACTGAGTTAAGCGGAATTCTCAATAATATTGCAGAATACAAAAAAGCATACAAGAGTTTTAATATTACAAATGAAGAGAAAGATAGACAACTTGATATTATTAATTATCAAATTGATGAAATATCACAAATAGATCTTGATAATGTAGATGAAGAAGAACTTGAAAACGAGTATAATAAACTATCGAATGTTAACTTGATTAAAAATAATATCGGTGAAATATTAAACATGTATTCAGATGAAAACTACAACGAACAAGATATCAACACTATGTTTAATATTGTTTTAAGCAAGATGGATTCAATCTCTGAGTTTGATAATGAAGTGAATTCTTTCAAAGTAGATTTGGATAAAATTTATTATGATATGGACGACTTGTTTTCAAGAATTAGTTCTTATTCATCTAACATCTATCAAGACGAGTTCAAACTAAATGATTTAGAAAACAAAATAGCAATAATTACTGATTTAAAGAGAAAATACGGGAAATCTATTGATGATATAATTTCATTCAGACAAGATTTGGAACGTAGACTTAAAGAACTGAATGAAATTACAGAAAATAAAAGAAAATTCAAAGAATTAATTGATTCAGAAAAGAAGAAAGGGATTGAATTATCAGATAGACTTCATAAAATTAGAAAAGAAATTGTTTTTAAATTAGAAAAATTGATTGTTCAAAATCTAAAAGATTTAAATATGAAACATGCTGATTTTAAAGTCAAATTTGAAAAACTTTCTGAGTTCAATGAAAAAGGTTTTGATTCATTGGATTTTCTAATTAAAACAAATTTAGGACAAGATTTAAAACCAATGGCTTCTATTGCATCTGGTGGAGAAATCTCAAGAATTATGCTTGGATTTAAGTCAGTTATATCAGATTTTGAAGATATAAATACTCTTATTTTTGACGAAATTGATACTGGAATAAGTGGTAGGACAGCATTGGTAGTAGGTGAAAAACTTATTGATTTATCAAAAGATAAACAAGTGATTTCAATAAGTCATTTACCTCAAATAGCTTCACTGAGCGATAATCACATTTTAATTGAAAAGATTGATTTAAATAATGAAACGAAATCAATTCTAAAAGTATTAACTCCTGAAGAAAAGGTAAATGAAATTTCGAGATTGATCGGCGGTATAAACATAACGGAAACTACAATTGAACAAGCCAAATTAATGATCAATCAAGCAAATGAATTAAAAAAAGATAGGAGATAATTATGGATTATGAAGAAAAAACAATAAAGAGTGAAATGATATATGAAGGAAGAATTTTAAACCTTAGGTTAGATACGGTTGAACTTCCAAATAGAAAATACTCCAAAAGAGAAATTATAGAGCACGCAAACGCTGTGTGCATAATAGCAGTAAAAGATAATAAATTATTTTTCGTTAGTCAATATAGAAAAGCTATTGACCAACAACTAATGGAATTACCAGCAGGGTTAATTGAACACAATGAAACACCAAAAGATGCAGCAATAAGAGAAATGAGAGAAGAAATAGGTTATAATTGCAAAAATTTAACTTATTTATTTGATGCTTATTCTTCTCCAGGTTTTAGTGATGAAAAAGTAAGTTTCTTTTTGGCTGAAGAATTATTCAGAGACGAACTAAAAGCAGATGATGACGAATTTTTAAATATAGAACTCATCGAACAAGAAAAATTAATGCAAATGATAGAGGATGGAGCTATTATTGACGGTAAATCAATTACGGGAATTCTATTTTTTTTAAGGAATGTGAATAAATGTTAGAAACGATAAATCATTACATTATAATTATATTTGTATTACTACCAACAATTGTTCTTCATGAACTTGCTCATGGTTATGTTGCTTATTGGATGGGTGATAATACGGCTAAAAGCATGGGTAGATTAAGCTTCAATCCTATTGATCACATTGATCCATTAGGAGCAATTAGTTTGATTTTATTTAAGTTTGGTTGGGCAAAGCCAGTTCCAATTAACTCATACAATTTTAGGAACAGACATTTAGGTATGTTCTTGGTTTCAATTGCGGGAGTTACAGTAAATTTAATTTTAGGACTAATATTTTCGTTTTTATATGTTAAATTTTCTCATGTCAATCCTGTTATTTCAGAAATTTTGAGTTTATTTATTGTGTATAACGTGTATTTCGCTGTATTTAACTTAATACCTGTTCCGCCTTTAGATGGTTCCAAGGTTATAACTGCTTTTTTTCCAGGAAAATTTTTAGATTTTATGGCAAAATATGAAAAATACACTTATTTTATATTGCTTATATTAATATTTTCAGGTGTGTTAGGTAAAGTTTTAACGCCTATAACATCATTTATAATTGATAAGTTTTTAAGGTTAGCAATTGCACTATGAGTTTGATTATTGAAACTGAAGAATTCAACGGTCCAATGGATCTTTTATTAAATTTGGTTGAAAAAGAAAAAATTGATATAGAAAATGTTGATTTAGCCAAAATTACAAATAAATTCATTGAAGAAGTTGAGAATTTGAAAAATCATTCTACTAAAGATTTGACTGATTTTATTTACTTAGCTTCTACTTTGTTATATATAAAATCAAAAAAATTATTGCCAAAAAATGATTTTGATGAAGATGAACAAATCGATGAAGATTTGATTAAACAACGATTAATAGAATATAAAAAATTTAAAGAAATTTCTAAGCAATTGATTGAATTAGAAAACATCTCATCGAAACATTTTAGAAAAATTCAAGAGGATTTATCGGTTTACCAATCTGAAAAAGAGAATTTGATTGTTCCTGACATTAATTTATTATCTGAAACTTTGTTAGAAATATTAAATAGGATAGATAATAGAATTGTCATTGAAGAAACAGAAATTATAGAAGCGGAAGAATATAAGATTGAAGATTGTATTGAAGATATATTGTGGAAGGTAGAAAAAAATAACAAATATAGTTTTTCATATTTTCTATCACAAAATACCAATAAAAATGAAGTTATATCTGTGTTTCTAGCTATACTAGAATTATTAAAATCAAACATATTAATGGTTGTGAAAAATAATGAAGATAATATGAAAATATTAATGAGGTAATTATGGAAGATAAAATTATTCGAAATAAAATTGAATCTTTACTTTTCTTATGGGGTGAACCCTTAGATATTTCATCAATATCTGAAGCCATAAACCTTAATAAAAAAGAAACTAGGAATATGCTTGATGATTTAATTAAAGAATATGAATATAGAAACACTTCCCTGGAAATTAGATGTATCAACGATAACTATCAAATTCAAACTAAAAAAGAATATTACGATTTTTTAAAAGAAATTTTTGTAAAAAACAAAAATACAAGATTAACCAATACAACAATGGAAGTTTTATCTATTATAGCTTACAAACAGCCAATAACAAGAATAGAAATAGATGAAATAAGAGGGGTAAAATCTAGCTCATCAATTGATACTTTAACTAAAAAAAATTTAATAAAAGAAGTCGGAAGACTGGATAAAATAGGAAAGCCTATATTATATGGTACTACCGACGAGTTCTTGTATTATTTCAATATTAATTCTTTAGAAGATCTTCCAAAATTAAATGAAATAGAAAAAATTATTAAGGAAAAAGAAAATGAGAATAAATAAGTTCATAGCTCAAAGTGGATATTGTTCTAGAAGAAAGGCTGATGAACTAATCAAATACTCAAAAGTTTGTGTTAATGGAACAATACTTTTAGATTTATCGTATCAAGTAAATGATGGTGATATTATTGAGGTTGAAGGCAAGAAAATTAGAAAAAAAGAAGAAAAAGTTTATATTGCTATCAATAAACCTATTGGATATACCTCAACAGTTAAGGATAAATTCGCTGATAAAAAAGTTGTGGATTTAATTAAAACTAGTACAAGGGTTTATCCAATTGGTCGTTTGGATAAAGATTCTCATGGATTATTAATATTAACGAATGATGGTGATTTAACTTATGAACTAACTCATCCTAAATTTGAGCATAAAAAAGTTTACGAGGTTTTAGTGAAAGGTAAACCAACCAAAAACAAAATACAAGAATTAAAAAATGGAATAATATTAGATGGTTATAAATTAAAAAAATCAAATATAGAATTTATTGCCAATGTAAAAGACAATACAAAATACACGGTAACTATTTATGAGGGTAGGAACAGACAAATTAGAAGAATGTTTGATTATATAAATCATCCGGTTTTAGATTTGAAAAGGGTTCAAATTGGTAATTACAAGATGGACGATAATTTAAAAAGCGGAGAATACGTACTGTTAAAAAGTAAAGATTTGGATTTAATAAGAGGTAAATATGATTGAAGTTAGACTTGCAAATAACAAAGACGAAGAAATTTTAAAAAAATTTAACTTAAAAATAGAAGAAATTGTAGGGGATTTTTGCTTTATATATATTGACGACTTAAAACCAAAAGGGTATTCTCTGATTAGGACAGAAGGTAAAAGAGCAAATATAGCAGATTTTCAATTACAAGAGGAGAATTCTAACAAGTTATTTTTTCTAAAAAGTATAGGGATGAATTTGAGAGATTTTGGTATTGAAGAGTTTTATGATAATAATGGTTTAGTAAAATCATTTTTTGAAAATCAAAGCAAAATAGACTTTAATCTACTTTTTAGGGGAAGCTGTAATGATTTATAACAATACTAAAACATTAGTTGAATCATTGATGAAAGATAAAATTCCAACTTCAAAAATTTGTTTAGATATGACATTTGGAAACGGAAACGATTCATACAAAATGTTATCCATAAACGAAAACATTGAAGTTTATGGGTTTGATATCCAAAAAGATTGTATAGATAATTCTACAAAATTTGGCAACTTAAAAGTTATTAACGATTCTCATCTAAATTTTGACAAATATATTAATCAGAAAATTGATTTTGTGGTGTTTAATTTGGGATACCTTCCAGGTGGAGATAAAAATATTACAACTGATTATGATACTGTAATTAAAACTTTAGATAAACTTTTGAAAGTAATGAACACAGAAGGTCAAATTGTTATTACATTCTATCCTGGGCACAAGCCAGGACTTGAAGAAAGTATAAACATAATCGCATATCTTCAAAAATTAAACCAAAAAGAATTCAATGTTATTAGATACGATTTTATAAATCAAATAAACAATCCACCTTTTGTATGCTTAATTGAAAGGATTAAATAATGAATGTAGCGATAATAGGAGCAGGAGCAGCAGGATTGATGGCTGCAAGCTTTATTAAAGACGAAAATAAAATTCATATTTTTGATCATAATGAAAAAATAGGTAAGAAATTGTTCATTACCGGAAAAGGAAGATGCAACATTACCAATTCATGTGATATACAAGAATTAATTGAAAATATTAATACAAACAAATATTTTTGTTACAGCCCATTTTATGACTTTACTAACGAACAAGTCATAAATTTTTTTAATTCAAATGGTCTTAGAACAAAAGTCGAACGTGGAAATAGGGTTTTTCCACAGAATGATAAATCATCTGATGTGATTAAAGTATTTGAAAAAATTTTGAAAGATAAGAATGTAAACTTACACTTAAATGAAAAGGTGAATAAAATCTATAAATCGAACAAATTTTATCTTACTACAAGTACTAATGAATATGCATTTGATAAAGTAATTATAGCATGTGGTGGCAAATCATATCCAAATACAGGCTCAGATGGATCTCTTTACAGTCAAATAACCAAGCTAGGTCATACTATTCACGAAATGAAGCCTGGTTTGAGTGCAATTATTTTAAAAGAGAATGTGGAAGAATTTGAGGGAGTTAGTCTTAAAAACGTCGGATTAAAATGTTATTTGAATAAGAAATTGATATACGATGATATAGGTGAAATGATTTTTACAAGAAAAGGAATTTCAGGTCCCTTAGTACTTACTTTATCAAGTATATTGTGCAACAAAAATGGTGACATTAAAATATCGATAGATTTGAAACCAGGATTGACAGATCAAAAACTTGATGATAGGATTTTAAGAGATTTCAGCGAAAATCAAAACAAAACAATTGAAAATGCTATAAGTAAAATAACAATCAAAAAATTAATACTGCCAATTTTAAAATCTGCAAGTATAGATCCAAATAAAAAAGTAAATGAAATAACAAAATATGAACGTGATAAGTTAAGAAGAATTTTGAAAAGTTTTGATTTTACTTATGTATCAAATGAAAAGCTTGATTACGCAATAATTAGTGTGGGAGGAGTCGATGTTAATGAGATTGATCCAAGCACAATGGAATCTAAAATTGTAAAAGACCTATATTTTTGTGGAGAAGTAATTGATGTTGATGGTTTTACAGGAGGATTTAACTTACAATTTGCTTTTTCAACGGGTTATTTAGCGGGGATAAATATATGAAAAAAATCAAATACGAAAATGAATCAAAACTTTATGATGATATTAATGAATATATCAAAGACAAAAATTTTGACATATTATTGATATCTACGCCTAGAGTTATGAAAGAGATTTTCGACGATAGATTAATTAAAACAAATAAAAATATTTTGATCTCATCAAGAATGCTCAGAAAAAATGACGAAGATAATGTGTATATTGAATTGATTAATAATGACGTATATTCTGTTACTGTCGATGGACCAAGCGGATCTGGTAAATCAACAGTTTGTAAATTAATCTCAAATATATTAAACATTGAATATTTGGATACGGGATCAATGTATCGTTCTCTTGCTTATTTTTGTTTGAAGGAAAATATAAATTTGCAAGACGAAGAAGAGGTCATGCATGTATTGAACAATTTGGAAATAACATTTGAATCATCTAAGATTAAAGTTAATGGCGAATTCTTGAGAGATAAAATAAGAACTAATGATGTATCTATGGCAGCATCAAAGGTTTCAACATATTATTCTGTAAGAGAAAGATTAGTTGAAATTCAAAGACAGATTGCTAGCAACAAAGCGATTATTATTGATGGAAGAGATGCTGGTACTAACATATTAAAGAATGCTGATTACAAATTTTATTTGGATGCATCACCCGAAATTAGAGCCAAAAGAAGATTTAACGAACAAAAAGACGATTCATCTTATGAAACGATTCTAAAAGACATAAAATTAAGAGATGAACAGGATAAAAATAGAAAATATGCTCCTTTGAAACGAGCCGAAGATGCTATTTATATAAATTCTGATGATATGAATATTGATGAAGTTGTTGAAAAAATAATAGAGATAATTAGAGGTAGAAATGTTTTATAGATTTGCAAGATTTTTATTGAAAATAGTATTTAAAATAAGATACAAATTAGTTGTTCATGGAAATACGAATCTTCCTGAAACTCCTTTAGTTATTTGTGCAAATCACATAAACTTATGGGATCCAATTTTATTAGCTATAATTTTTGATAGACCCATACGATTTATGGCAAAAAAAGAATTATTTGATAATAAATTTCTAGGTTTTTTACTAAACAAGTTTGGAGCTTTTCCGGTTGATAGAGATAATGTAAATATTAAAACGATAAAAGACGCTATCAAGCTTGTAAAAGACAACGAAGTTTTGGGAATATTTCCAGAAGGAACAAGAGTAAAAAAAGTTAGTGAAGAAAATATGAAAACAGGAGTTGCTATGATTGCATCAAGAGCGGGAGCAGATGTCATACCTGTATTCATAAATTCTAATTATAAGTTCAGATCAAAAGTAGAAGTGTTTGTAAGAGATAAAATATCTATATCAAGTTTTACTGATGTTTCAAAAGATATAAGAAATAAAGCAATAACTAGAGCTATATACGAAAATATTTACAAGGTGAACTGATGAATATAATAGTACAACAAAATGCGGGATTTTGTTATGGAGTTAAAAGAGCAATAGAGATAATTGAAAATGACCCATCAAAATTAAAGTATACTTTGGGTCAACTTATCCATAACGAACAAGAATGTAAAAGATTAGAAGCTTTGGGTATAAAACAGATAGACGATTATACTCAAGCTGAGAAAGGCTCCACGATTTTTATTAGATCTCACGGTGCAACATTAAAATTAAAAGAAGAAATAAAAAATAATGGATACAAATTAGTAGATTTAACTTGCCCATCACTATTAAAAATTTATGAAAAAATAAATAAAAAACACGAAGAAGGTTACAAAATTATTATTATTGGAGATCCAAATCATCCGGAAATTATAGCGATGAAAGGACAAGTTGAAAATAATGTTGAAGTTGTTAACTCAATTGATGAGGCAAAAAAAATAAAAGGTGAAAAATTATATGTAGTTTCACAAACTACTAATTTAAAGAGGAAATTTTTGGAAATTTCTGATATAATAGTAAGAGGTAATACTAACGTTGTGATAGATAATACTATTTGTGGGGCAACAAAAAGCCGACAAATGGCTTGTTTAGAACTTTCTAAGAATGTCGATTGTATGATTGTGATTGGTGGCTTGAATAGTTCTAATACAAATAAATTGTATGATATTGCAAAACAAAATTGCAAAAATGTTTTAAGAATTGAAACATACAAGGATATTTGTATCGATGATAGTATTATTGAATCTAAATTATTAGGTATTACAGCTGGTGCGTCCACACCAGCTTGGATTATTGAGGAGGTTGTAAATTTAATGGATAATTACAGCAAGGATTTTATGGAACAAGTAGAAGAAAGCATGAATAAGATTTACCCAAAAGAAATCGTAAAGGGTGAAGTTATTTATGTAACAGATGATGAAGTCATGGTTAATATTGGCTATAAGGCTGATGGTATTATTAAACTAGACGAATTATCAACAGAAGAAGGTAAATTACCTAAGGATTTGTACAAACAAGGCGACGAAATCGAAGTTTACGTTATTAAGCTAGATGACGGAGATGGAAATGTTGTACTTTCTACAAAAAGAGTTGAAGGAATTAAAAACTGGAAGAATTTAGTTTCTAGTTTTGATAATGATTCAACTGTAGAAGCAAAAGTAACACAAGTAGTAAAAGGCGGCTTAATAGCTACAATTGATAATGTAAGAGCTTTTATACCAGGTTCTCAAGTAACTACTCACTTTGTAAAAGATTTATCTAAATATGTAGGAGAAACTTTGGTATGTAAAGTTTTGAATATAGATGAAAAAAAGAGACGTTTAGTTTTATCTCACAGAGCTGTTGTAGAAGAAGAACAAAAAGAAATTGAAGATAAGGCTTGGGAAAACATAACTGTTGGCGAAACAATAACTGGTAAAGTACAAAGATTAACAGATTTTGGTGCGTTTATTGATTTAGGTGGAGTAGATGGTTTACTTCATATTTCAGATATTTCTTGGAATAGAATTGAATCACCAGAAGATGTTTTAAAAGTTGGAGATGAAATTGATACATTAGTTCTTAAAGCTAACAGAGAAAAGAACAGAATTTCACTTGGCTTAAAACAATTACAACAAAAACCATTTGACGCTTTCGTTGAAAATAATCACGAAGCAGATGTTATTGAAGGAGAAGTTGTAAACTTAGTTGACTTCGGTGCTTTTGTTAAATTAGCTGAAGGAATTGAAGGATTAGTTCATGTTTCTGAAATTTCAAATGAACATGTTGATAAACCATCAGATGAATTAAATATTGGTGATACAGTTAAAGTTAAAATCTTAGAAATCAATCCTGAAAAGAAAAGAATAGCTTTAAGTATGAAAGCTTTATTACCAAAACCTGAAAAACCAGAAAGAAAACCAAGACCTAAAAAAGTTAAATCTAAAAAAGTAGAAACTAAGTCAGAATCAAGTGAAGAAACTTTGATTAACAGTGATTTAGGTGCATTATTAGATTTAAAATTAAAAGAAATCGAAGAAGATAACTAAAATCTACTTTATATCCAAAGAGCCAAACACCTGTTTGGCTTTTTTTAATGTATTTATGAATTATAACTCGTACTTTAGGGTATATAAAACATATAAGTTAGGGTGTGATTTAGTATGAATGTAGATTTTAAATTATATGAAAATTATTATAGTGAATTTGCTACAAAATCCAATGAATCTGAAAGAATTCAATTTGAGCCAAGTGATAATTTAAGAAATCCGTTTCAAATTGACAGAGATAGAATTATTCACTCAAAATCTTTTAGAAGACTTAAGCATAAAACACAAGTATACTTAAATCCCGACAAAGACCATTATAGAACCAGATTAACACACACATTAGAGGTTACCCAAATAGCTAGAACTATTGCAAGGTGTTTACGTTTAAACGAAGATTTAGTAGAAGCAATAGGCTTGGGACATGATTTGGGACACACACCTTTTGGGCATGTCGGTGAAAAGATATTAGATAAACTCAATCCAAAAGGATTCAAACATTATAAACAATCTATTAATGTTGTCCAATACCTAGAACATTCAAGTTCTAGAATAGGACTTAATCTAACGAAACAAACACTAGATGGAATAGTGAATCATTCCGGTAACAACAAGGCAAATACATTAGAAGGTCAAATTATTAAATTTTCTGATAGAATTGCTTATATTAATCATGATATTGATGATTCGATTAGATCAAATATTATAAAAAATAGTGATCTACCAGTAGAAATTACAGATGAATTAGGAGATAGAGGTTCAAAAAGAATTAATTTCCTAGTTAATGATTTAGTTGATAATAGTTTTGGTAAGAATCACATTGAAATGTCTGATAAAACTTACAGACTAATGGAAGATTTGCGATCATTTATGTTTAAGAACGTATATTTTAACGACATAGTAAGAAAAGATGATAAAAAAGTAGAATATGTATTAACTAATCTATATAGTTACTATTTAGAAGATATCAGTAGATTACCTAAATCACACATAGATATTTACAAAAATATTGAGTTACAAAATAAAACTGAAGATGATATAGTTACAGATTATATCGCTGGTATGACCGATTCATTTGCAAAGAGAACTTTTAAAGAAATTTTCATACCAGATTCTTGGAGCATATAAAGATAGGATGATAAGATGGGATTTATACCACAAGATAAAATAGATGAGATAAAAAGTGTTGCTGACATAGTTTCTGTAATTGGAGATTATGTTGAATTGAAAAGGGCTGGTTCAAATTATGTTGGACTATGTCCATTTCACAATGAGAAGACGCCGTCTTTTAGTGTATCTCCATCAAAAGGAATTTTTCATTGTTTTGGTTGTGGTGTTGGTGGCGATGTTATATCCTTTATAATGCAAAAAGAGGGCTTGTCATATCCTGAAGCTATTAAATTTTTGGCAGATAAGTTAGGTATCTTAGTAGAAACAAATGAAGTAAATAAAGAAAAATACGAACATCGCAAAAAATTATTTGAAATTAATAATGAAGCCAAATTATTTTATTACAAAAATCTATTGATAAACGATCTTCCGAAAGAATATATAAAAAAAAGAAATCTAAATAATAATTTGATTAATAAGTTTATAATAGGTTACGCTGATGGGAAAAATAGTCTTTATCGTCATTTACTACAAAAAGGATATCAAAAAGATGATATAATAGAAGTCGGTCTCATAAATCAGGATGAAAAAGATAATGTTTATGATAAATTTCGAAATAGGTTGATGTTTCCGATTATAGATATAAGAGGAAATGTTATTGGATTTGGTGGAAGAGCTCTTGCGGATTCAAGGGCAAAATATATGAATTCTCCTCAGAGTCTAGCTTACGATAAAAGCAAGAATGTTTATGGAGTTTCGAATTTAAAAAACTCTACTAAAGTTGGAAAAATAATATTGGTAGAAGGATATATGGATGTTATCTCATTGACAAATTATGGATTTGACTATGCAATTGCTTCATTAGGTACTTCTCTAACACATGATCAAGCAAAATTAATCAAAAGATATTGTAAGAATATTTATATATGTTATGATGGTGATTCAGCAGGTCAAAATGCAACATCACGTGCTATAGAAATATTTAAAGAGCAGGATATTAGTCCGAACATTATTGTCATACCAGATAGTATGGATCCTGATGATTATATTAAACAATATGGATATGAAAGTTTTAATAGGTTAATAGATAATGCAATGGATAGTGTTATTTATGAATATAAGAAAATAATTCAAAAATATGATATTAATGATGTAAAAGAAAAAATAAAACTTATAGATGATCTTTCAACTTTATTATCAAAACTTGATAGGGAAGTCATCAGGAATGAATATATTAAGAGATTTTCTGAAGATTTAAATATAGAATATGTAAGTTTGAAAAAAGATGTCTATAATAAGCTGGATGAAGTTAGGACTAACGTGACTTTTCATAATGAGAGAACTGATGAAAAAAAAGGTACAGAAAAAGATAGTATTAACAATCAGGAGAAAATAACTGCAGTTGAAATAATGACAATTGCTTGTTTTCATAAAGATTTATACTATGATTTGAAAGAAGAATTCTCAAAATTCAAAACCAAGATTAGTTCTTATAATAATTTTATCGAGTTTGTAGATTTTTACTATTCTAAAAATAATGAAAATCAAATTGATGAAAAATCGGCTAGAGATTATTTTAAAAATGATATTCAAATGGATCGTACTATCGATTATTTATATCAAAAATCTAGAGATTCAATTAATATTAATAACATCGGAAGGGTTGTATTGGAGATTAAAAAATACCTAATGACCCAGGAAAAGGAGAATATTAAATCTCAGTTAGATCTAATGCAATCAGTAGAATTTAATGAAAAGATTAATAAAGAATATAATGAAATTTTGAATAAAATCTTAGAAATTAATAGACAAATTAAAGAGTACAAATAGTCAGAAAGGAGTTTTTTATGTCAGAAGAAAACTTGGATGTTGAACAAATAAAAAAAGACGCATTAAATCAATTAATAGAGATAGGTAATGAGAATGATGGCATAGTAACTATCAAAGACTTTAAGAATATTGATGATATATCTTCCCTTGATGAAGAAGACATTGAAGATATTAGAAATTTGTTAATTGAAAATAATATAGAAATTTTTGAAGGTAATGATGAACTTGAAAAAAAGTCGTCATCTAAAGAAGCGGATACTGATAATATTGACAATGACGATTCTATTGATGAAGAAGAAAATGAAGATATTAAGGATGATAGAAAGGCTATTGTTGATGTTACCGATATTAAAGGTATTAATGTAGACGATCCAGTAAAAATGTATCTAAAAGAAATAGGGAAAATTCCTTTGTTATCAGCTGAAGAAGAAGTTCAATTAGCGCAAGAAATGGAAAATGGGTCTAAGAGAGCTAAAAGAAAATTGGCAGAAGCAAATTTAAGATTAGTTGTAAGTATAGCGAAAAGATATGTAGGTCGTGGAATGAGCTTTTTGGATTTGATTCAAGAGGGTAATCTTGGACTGATGAAAGCAGTTGATAAATTTGACTATACTAGAGGTTTCAAGTTTTCAACATACGCTACTTGGTGGATAAGGCAAGCTATTACCAGAGCAATTGCTGACCAAGCTAGAACAATAAGAATCCCTGTACACATGGTAGAAACAATAAATAGACTTGTAAGAATTGAAAGACAATTATTACAAGATTTAGGAAGAGATCCTACAAATGAAGAAATAGCAAAAGAAATGGGAATAGAAGTAGAAAAAGTTAGAGAAGTTAGGAAAATTGCTCAAGAACCTGTAAGTTTGGAGACACCTATTGGTGAAGAAGAAGACAGTCATTTAGGAGATTTCATTGAAGATGACACTGCTATCGCTCCAGATGAAGCAGCAAATTTTACAATGCTTAGGGAAGAACTAGAAGGCATTTTAAATACTTTAAATGAAAGAGAAAGAAAAGTATTGGCATTAAGATTTGGACTTGTTGATGGTACTCCTAGAACACTTGAAGAGGTTGGCAAAGACTTTGATGTAACAAGAGAAAGAATAAGACAAATTGAAGCAAAAGCTTTGAGAAAATTAAAACATCCATCTAGAAGTCAAAAATTAAAGGATTTTTTGGAATAAAATGAAAAAACGTAGGCTTGAAGAAATAATTAACTTAGTAGAAGATAATTCAATAGTTGCTGATATAGGAACAGATCATGGAATTGTTCCGTATGAATTAATAAGATCAAATAAAGCAAAGAAAGTTATCGCATCCGATATTAGTGAAAAATCATTGGATAAATTAAGGGAAAAATTAGATTATCTTGATGAACCTGAAAAAATAATACTAAATGTATCTGATGGCTTGGATAACCTAAACGAGTATCAAGTTGACACGATAATAATTTCAGGTATGGGAGGAAATTTAATCGTTGATATATTGATCAAAAATATTGATGTAGCTAAAAGCGCAAGCTGCTTAATCCTAGGAGCAAATAATTCACTTTCAGTACTAAGAAAATTTTTTCATGATAATTCTTTTGAAATTATCGAAGAAGTTGATTTGTTTGAAAATGACAAATATTATCAAATAATTAAAGTTAAAGTCGGTAAGCAATTATTTTCGAATGATTATGAGTATGAATTTGGAAAATTTTTAATCGATAATAAATCTGAAAATTTGAAGCAATATATAAAACAACAGATAGAAAATAAGAAAACAATATTGTCGAATATATCAGAAAAAGACTCTGATAATGTAAAAAATGCTATTGATAATATTAATGTCGAAATAAAAGAACTTGAGAAAGTGTTGAATAAAATTGAAGCTTAAAGATTTTATAACTTGGTATGAAAAATTAGTTCCTTTAGAACTTCAGGAAGACTTTGACAATAGTGGTATTCAATTTGGTAATTTAAATAGAGAAATAAATAAGATTTTGATTTCCTTAGATTTAGATGATAATTGTCTGAATAGAGCTATTAGAGAAAAATATGATTTGATATTTACACATCATCCAGTTATTTTTCATCCATTAAAAAATATTTTAGAACAAAAAAATAGTGTAAATACACGATTAATTAGTGCGATAAAAAATGAAATTTGTATTTATTCTTCGCATACCAATTTAGATAGTGTCGAATTTGGAGTAAGTGATGCGCTAGCTAAACAATTAGGCTTGATTAATCCTAAAATTTTAGATTCTCATAAAAACAATACCGGATATGGAAAATATTCTGATATTGAAGAGGATTTTGCAGAGAATTTTATTTGTGATTTGAAAAATAAATTAAATCTTGAAAATGTAATTGTATACGGTAATACAAATCGAAAGATTAAAAGAATAGCGGTGTTAGGCGGAAGTGGTGGTCACTTCATTGAAAATTGTATTGATACTAATTGCGATGTATTTGTATCTTCTGAATTTAAACACGATGAACAGATAGATGCACAGGATAACAATCTTATACTAATAGATATTGGACACTATGAATCAGAAAAATTTATTCTTGAACCGTTAAGACAAACTATTCAAAAATCTTTTCCAGATATCAAAATAGATGTTAATTATTTAAAAAAACCAACTAGAAAAATTTTCTAATTATGTTATAATGTTATGGTGACTAAATCAGATAATCGCATGAATTCATGAGGAAAGTCCGTGCACTATAGAGCGAGGATGCTGGATAACGTCCAGTGGGGGCGACCCTAAGGCTAGTGCAACAGAGATATACCGCCATTTATTGGTAAGGGTGGAAAGGTAGGGTAAGAGCCTACCAGCATAAAGGTGACTTTATGGCTATGTAAACCCCATTCAGTGCAAAATCAAATAGGAATAAAGACGGCTGCTCGTCGTCTCCGGTAGGTAGATTGCTTGAACTAATTGGTAACAATTAGTCTAGATAGATGATTATCAAATACAGAACACGGCTTATAGATTTGGTCATAAAAAAAGATTGGTAGCAATATTGTTACCAATCTTTTTTATTTTACAATTATATCGTCATCAAAAGAAATCATCATAACTGTACCTAAGTTTAGTTTTGAATTAACTGATATATCAGCTCCGATTATATCAGCGTAGTTTTTTACAATTGATAAACCTAACCCGTAACCATTTTCTTTTGTGTTTCTGCAATCATCAACTCTGTAAAATCTTTCGAAAATTTTAGGCTTATTTTCTTCACTAATTCCTACTCCAGTATCTTTTACTGAGATAACAATTTTTCTGTTGATATGTCTAGCTCTTAATAATACTGAATCTTTTGTTTGACAAGCTTTAAGTGCATTAGATAATAAGTTGATAATTATATTAGCTAACTTTTCTTTGTCAGTATGGATATCCAAATCCTCTGATATTTCCATATCAAATAAAACTCCTCCTTTATCATATTGTGTTTTCATAGATTTAAATATTTCATGTAAAAATTCAGTTAGATTAAAATCTGTAGGATTATATATAGTTTCTGGAGTTGATTTTTTAAATGTATTATTTAGCTGATTAATTAAGCTAGTCAATCTATCAATTTCTATAAGAAGAGTATTTACATTTTGTTCATTATATTCCATAATGCCGTCTTGAATCAATTCTAAATTTAACCTTAAATTAGTTAAAGGAGTTCTCAATTCATGACTAATATTTTGTGCATATTGTTTTCGATTAAATTCTTGAGATTTTAATGAATTTGCCATGTAATTGATATTTTGGGATAATTGATTTACTTCAACTATATTACTTTTTATAATTGGTAGAATGTAGTTTTGTTTTCTTATATTGACGGTAGCTTGAGTTAATTCTTCAATAGGATTAGTCACCTTTCTTGAAAGGAAAATTGATATTATCAAACTTGTAAAGTATGATAAAAATGTGGATAAAATTATTAATCTTAATAAGTTTGTTATGAATACTTCTCCTCTTTGTTTGAAATTATTATTAATCCTATAAATATATTTGATATGACCTATTTTTTTGTTGTTTTCATCATATACATCTTTTACTATAGTGTTATAAAGTGGAGTTTTCTTAGCTAATTCGAATCCTTCTTTAAAAGAGTATAATTCCTTATCGTTATTGTCATAAAAAATAACATCAAGATCTAACTCGCTCAAATACCACATGTACTTATCAATACTTTTTATGCTCAGTCCTTGTTGTTGATCTAAAAATAAGTTTTTAGTTAGCTGTTCAATTTTGTTTTGTCTGTTTAGTTCTTCATTGTTAACGAAATTTTTGAATGATAATTGAAAAATGAATACCGCAATAAATGACAATAACATGATAGGAAATATAATAGCTCTTAAAAACTCATATAATATTTCCGACTTAAGCTTCATCGTATACACCTAATTTATATCCAACGCCATAAATTGTTTTAATATAACGAGGTTTTTTTGGATTATCTTCAATTTTATGTCTAATATTTTTAATGTGAGTATCTATAGCTCTGTCAAAAGCCTCATAATCATAACCAAAAGATAATTCTATTATTTCATCTCTAGTAAATATTTTATTGGGATTAGAGAATAAAGTTTTGATTATTTGAAATTCATTGCTAGTAAGATTTATGCTTTCTCCGTCTTTAATAAACGTGTTATCTTCAAAAGAAATACTTACACGTCCATTATCAAAATAAATTTTATCGGATTTTGGGAGGCCAAGTTTTTCTACTCTTCTGAGAATTGTTTTTACTTTTTGAACTAATATTTTTAAACTGAAAGGTTTAGTAATATAATCGTCAGCTCCAAGTTTTAAACCCTCTAATATTTCAGATTCATCTACTTTAGCTGTAACCATGATTACTGGTGTTTCAGTTCTAGATCTAATTACTTCCATAACTTTTTCACCGCTAACTTTTGGCAACATTAAGTCTAAAATAATTAATGAATAATCTGTTGTATTAATCATAGTAATAGCTTCTTGTCCATCAAATGCTTGATCAACTTGAAATCCTTCAACTTCTAAGTATTTTCTTTCTGCATTTGATATGTTTTTCTCATCTTCAACTATTAAAATTTTTATATCGGTTAAATTTTCTTTAAACAATTACAAAACCTCCATTTGGACTTAATATTTGCCCAGTCATAAATGAATTTTTATCTGATATTAAAAATTCTACAAGATTTGCAATATCTTCAGGTGTTCCAAGTCTTCCCATAGGGGTGTCTTCTATAACATAATCTAAATCATCTTTTGAGATATTATCTAACATAGGTGTATCTATAGCTCCAGGGGCAATAGCATTTATTTTAATGTTACTATATCCAAATTCTTTAGCTAAAGATTTAGTAAGCCCTATTATTGCAGCTTTTGTTGCTGAGTAACAAGATTCCATTGATCCGCCAATCATTCCCCAAATTGAAGAAATATTAATAATATTTCCTTCCTTTTTATCTAACATATCTTCCAATGCTAATTTGCACATATGATAGGTTCCATGCACATTAACATCAAACATATTATACCAATCATTAACTTTAATATCTTGAAATTGTTCTACAATTGCTATACCAGCATTATTAATCAATATATCAACACATCTAAATTTATTTCTTATAAATTTAAACATTTCCTCGCATTCGTCATAATTTCTTAAATCACATTTATAAGATATTGCATCTATTCCTTTATTTCTAATATTTTCAACGATTTGTTTCGCTTTATCTTCATTATTAAAGTAGTGCACAACGATTCTATACTCTGGATGATTTTCTAACATTTTACAAATTCCTTCTCCAATACCTCCGCTGGCACCAGTTATTAAAATTGTCTTCATTTTTTCTCCTTTTAACTGATTATATTATAACATATAGGCAAATTAACAAGTCAAAATGTTTATGATATAATATTAAAACATGTTAAAATATATTAGAGTATAGGATTTGATAATAAGTGAGAGTTTTAGGAATTGATCCTGGTATAGCAATCGTAGGATATTCTATATTGGATTATGATAAGAACAAAATAAGATGTCTTGAATATGGTTGCATCACAACAAGTTCAAAATCACCATTACCTGACAGATTATCATTTATTTACAACGAAATGAACAAAATTATCGATGAATTTCAACCTGAAGATTGCGCATTTGAAGAATTGTTTTTCAATAAAAATGTAAAGACAGCAATAACTGTATCTCAAGCAAGAGGAGTAGAAATTCTAAGCTGTATCAATAAGAATTTAAGTCTTTACGAATATACACCTCTTCAAATTAAACAAGCAGTTGTAGGATATGGAAGAGCTGACAAAAGACAAGTGCAAGAAACTGTTAAAACAATTTTAAAATTTAACGATATACCTAAACCTGATGATGCTGCAGATGCTGTAGCTGTGGCTTTGTGTCACATTTTTGGGATTAAATTTAAATATCTAAATGAAATGAAATAGGAGATAATATGTATTCGTATATTATTGGAGTTATTACAGAGGTTCATGAAAATTACATAGTATTAGAAAACAACAAAATTGGTTATAAAATATTCATAACTGATTTTTTTAGGGATAATGTCACTGCATTTGATGAATATAAAGTATATACTGAATTTGTCGAAAGAGAAGATGCAAGTATTTTGTACGGATTTTCATCTCAAAAAGAAAGAGACTTATTTAATTTGTTAACAGATGTAACATCTATTGGCCCAAAATATGCAATGAATATATTATCAACTATGACAGTTGATGAATGTAAAACCGCTATTATTACTGATGATATTAAACTTCTAACACAAGCACCAGGCGTTGGCAAAAAAACAGCATCAAGGATTATTTTAGAGCTAAAAGAAAAAATCGAAAAAGATTTTGTGCCATCAGAAAAACCTGTTAACAAAGAAGTGAAAAAATCAAGTGATTCAGAATTTGCAAGAGAAGCATTATTACAACTTGGTTATTTTAAAAATGATGTGGATGCATTTATCGAAAACACTGATATTTCTGGATTATCAATTGAAGATATAATGAAAAAAGCAATGAAAAGCTTGGACAGTAGTAGGTAGGTGAGAAAATGGAAGATAAAAACGATAGAATTGTTGGAGCATCTTTTACGAAAAGCGACGAAGATATTGATTTTAATTTAAGACCAAAATGGATGAGCGATTATATTGGTCAAGATAAAGTCAAGAAGAAATTGTCAATTTTTATTGAAGCTGCAAAGAATAGAAATGAACCATTGGATCACGCTCTATTATATGGACCACCTGGATTAGGTAAAACTACTTTAGCACACATTATAGCTAATGAAATGGGAGTTAACCTAAGGGTTACTAGTGGACCTGCAATCGAAAAGCCTTCTGATTTGGCAAGTATTCTTACAAATTTACAAAAAGATGATGTCTTGTTTATAGATGAAATACACAGAATCAATCGTTCTGTTGAAGAAATTTTGTATCCTGCAATGGAAGATTATGCTTTGGATATTATAGTCGGAAAAGGACCTTCTGCAAGAAGCTTACGAATAGATTTGGAGAAATTTACACTTATTGGTGCTACTACAAGATCTGGTCAATTGACAGGACCACTTCGCGATAGATTTGGTGTTCTATTAAACTTAGAGTTATATGATATAGAAAGTTTGAAGAAAATAGTTACTAGATCTGCTGGAGTTTTGGGAATAGGAATTGATGAAGAAGGTGCTATGGAAATAGCAAGACGAAGTAGAGGAACTCCAAGAATTGCCAATAGATTATTAAAAAGAGTTAGGGATTACGCAGAAGTTAGAGCAGACGGAACTATTACAAAGGAAATAAGTAATCGTGGTTTAAATTTGTTAGAAGTAGACAAATGTGGGCTAGATTATGTTGATAGAAAAATAATAATGACAATGATTAATAATTTTGATGGGGGACCTGTTGGTGTTGATACAATTGCAGCGGCCACTGGCGAAGAAAGAATTACTATTGAAGATGTTTATGAACCTTATTTGTTGCAAATAGGATTCATCAATAGAACCTCAAGAGGAAGAATTGTCACAGATAAAGCGTACAAACATTTTAATATAGTTAGAAAGAGGTGATTTTATAAGATGAATACAGATGATTTTGATTACGAGTTAGATGAAAAATTTATCGCACAAACTCCATTAGATAAAAGAGATGAATCTAAGCTAATGGTTATGGATAGATTTAACGGAAATACAGAAATAAAAAAGTTTTATAATATTATAGATTATTTAAACCCTGGTGATGTTTTAGTATGTAATAACACACGAGTTATTCCCGCTAGACTTTTTGGACACAGACCAGGAAAAGAAGAAAAAATTGAGGTTTTACTTCTACAACAAACAGAAGATAAGTGGGAATGTTTGGTAAAACCTGGAAAGAAAATGAAATTAGATCAAGTAATAGAATTTTCTGATAGAGTAAGTGCAAAAGTCGTAGACATTACAGAAGATGGATCTAGAATTTTAAAATTCTATTATGAAGGAATTTTTGAAGAACGATTAGATGAACTTGGAAATATGCCACTTCCTCCATATATAAAAGAAAAATTGGATGATAAAGAAAGATATCAAACTGTTTATTCAAAACACAAAGGAAGTGCAGCAGCACCTACGGCAGGTCTTCATTTTACAAATGAACTTTTAGAAAAAATCAAAGAAAAAGGAATTTATGTAGTATTCTTAACATTACATGTAGGGTTAGGAACATTCAGACCTGTTAAAGTTGATGATGTTAAGGATCATCACATGCATTCAGAATACTACACAATAAGTCAAGAAACCGCTGATATTATTAATCGACAAAAAAGTAAAGGACATAACATCATAGCGGTAGGTACTACGAGCGTAAGAACTTTAGAGACTGTAACGCACAATAATAATTCAAAACTAGTATCTGAAAGTGGCTGGACAGATATTTTCATCTATCCAGGCTTTGAATTTAATATCGTGGACAGTTTAATAACTAACTTCCATTTACCTAAGTCTACTTTAATGATGTTGGTAAGTGCTTTTTCAAAGAAAGAATATATTTTTGATTCTTATGAAAAAGCAAAGCAAAATGATTTTAGATTTTTTAGCTTTGGGGATGCTATGTTCATAAATGGAGGCAAGAATGTTTAAATTTACACTAGAGAAAAAGTCTTCTCAATGCAAAGCTAGAACAGGGACAATAGAAACAAATCATGGTGTTATAAAAACACCTGTGTTTATGCCTGTAGGCACAAGAGCAACAGTTAAAGCAATGAACAATGATGAATTGAAATCTATTGGTTCTCAAATAATTCTATCTAACACATATCATTTATACTTAAAGCCAGGTCAAGAAATTATTAGAAAAGCAGATGGACTTCATAAATTTATGAATTGGGATAAACCAATTCTAACAGATAGTGGTGGATTTCAAGTTTTTAGTTTGAGTAAGACAAGAAAAATTACAGAAGAAGGAGTACAATTTAGAAGCCATATTGATGGATCAAAACATTTTATATCTCCTGAAAAATCAATGGAAATTCAAAATGATTTGGGATCCGATATAATGATGGCATTTGATGAATGTGTTCCTTATCCAGCAAGTTATGAATACACAGAAGACTCAATGAAAAGAACTCTAAGATGGCTTAAAAGATGTAAAGATTATCATAAAAACACTAATAAACAAAATCTTTTTGGGATTATTCAAGGTGGTATGTTCAAAGATTTAAGAGAATATTCTGCTAAGAATACAATTGATTTTGACTTGCCAGGGTATGCTATAGGTGGATTATCCGTAGGCGAACCTAGAGATTTGATGATTGATTTATTAGATTTTACAACTGATTTTATGCCAGAAAATAAACCAAGATATTTAATGGGTGTTGGTACACCGGATTACTTATTCGAAGCAGTTGAACATGGTGTTGATATGTGTGACTGTGTTCTTCCTACTAGAATTGCTCGTAATGGTACAGCCTTAACTTCTAAAGGTAAATTAGTCGTAAAAAACGCAAAATACAAAGATGATTTTTCTGCACTTGACGATAATTGCGATTGTTATGCTTGCAAAAACCATACTAGAGCATATATTAGACATTTACTAAATGTAGATGAAATCTTAGGTGCAAGATTATTGTCTATTCATAATTTGAGATTTTTAATCAAATTGATGGAAAATATTAGAAAATCTATAGAAGAAGATAGATACTTAGAATTCAAAGATGAATTCTATAGAAATTATGGTTATGATTATCACCAAAAATGTGATAATATTAAATAAGTAAATATTTAAGGAGGATTATTATGCCAAAAATGTTAGCATCATTATTGCCTTTGATTGCACTTTTTGCTGTAATGTATTTTTTAATGATTCGTCCACAACAAAAACAACAAAAACAATTAATGGATATGAGAAATGCTATAAAAGTTGGAGACGAAGTAATTACAATTGGTGGAGTTAAGGGAACAATAGTTTCTGTAACTGACGATAGTGTCATCTTGGAAACTGCATCACAAAAAACAAGACTTGAATTTGTTAAAAATGCTATTGCATCAAATGTAAAAGCAGCAAAAGTAACAGAAAACAAAAAAGAAGATAATGAAGAAAAATAGAAATTGATTTATAGCTCAAACTTAAAATTTGAGCTATAAATCCATTTTTTTATTTGGAGAAAATGAATGAATAAATGGTTAATAAACAATAGAGGTAATAATTTTATCGAAGTATCTCAAAGATATAATATTCATCCATTAATAGCAAAGATTTTATTAAATAGAAATATTACAAATTTTGAAACCTTTTTGAATCCTAATGCAGAGAATTCATATCATAATCCATTTTTAATGAAAGATATGGACAAAGCTGTGGAAATAATTATAAATGCTATTGAAAATGAGAAAAAAATAAGAATAGTTGGCGATTACGATCAAGACGGAAATTCATCGACTATGACTTTATTAGATGGTCTTGGATATTTTACAGATAAACTTTCTTATGATATTCCTAATAGAATGATTGATGGATATGGGATTTCTTTTAGCATAATAGACAAATGTATTGAAGATAATATTGATTTAATAATAACATGTGATAATGGTATAAGTGCTATAGAACAATGTGATTACGCCAAACAAAATGGAATAAAAATAATTGTGACTGACCATCACCAAACAATAAAACTTGATGGAAAAGAAATAATTCCAAATGCTGATGCAGTTATTAATCCCCAACAACAGACTTGCAATTATCCATTTAAAAGTTTATGTGGCGCAGGAGTTGCTTATAAATTAATTCAGGCTATAAATATCAAAAAAGGATACGGTATGTTAGAATGCGAAAATTTGCTTCAATATGTAGCAATGGGAACTGTGTGTGATATCGTAGACTTAAAGGACGAAAATAGATATTTTGTGACTAAAGGATTAGAAGAAATCAATAATACAGAGAATTACGGATTAAAATGCTTAATTGATATGACTGGAATTAAAAATGGAGTAAATGTTTACAGTTTAGGATTTATAATTGGTCCATGTATTAACGCCGCCGGAAGATTAGATACTGCAAAATTAGGCGTTGAACTATTCCGCGATGAGAATATGGATAATGTTGAAGCTTACGCTAAAGTTTTAGTTGATCTCAATGAAAAAAGAAAAGAATTAACAGAAGATGGATTTAATAAAGCTATTGAAATAATTGAAGACACAGGACTGATAAATGATGATATTTTGATTTGTAATGTTGAAGGAATTCATGAAAGTGTTTGTGGAATCATAGCTGGAAGAATTAAAGAAAAATATAATAAACCAACGTTAATACTAACACAATCAGAAAATCAAGATGTTCTTAAAGGATCAGGAAGAAGTATTTCAGAGTATGATATATTCAAAGAATTTGATGAGTTAAGAGAACTATTTGTATCATTTGGTGGTCATCCTATGGCGTGTGGATTATCAATTGAAGTAGATAAATTAGATGAGTTTAGAACTAAAGTTAATCAAAGAAGCAGACTTACCAAAGAGGATTTTGTAAAAAAAATCCTTATTGATTCAAGCTTTTATGTAGACAAGATAGATTTTGATTTGATAGAAGAAATCGATCGTCTTCGTCCTTTTGGCAAGGATAATCCTAGACCGATATTGGGAGATAAAAATCTGGAAATAATCTTTGCTAGGATGATTGGAAAAAATAAGAATGTTTTGAAGTTGAAATTACTCAAAAATAATAAAATAATTGATGCAATTATGTTTTCAGATGCTATAGAAAAATATAATTATTTATTAGAAAAATTCGGTGAAAATGTAATGATTCAACTTGAAAACAGTATTGCTAGTAATGCAAAAATAGATATAATATATTACCCTGAGATTAATGATTTTAATAATGTTAAGAATATTCAATTAAATTTAATTGATTTAAGATAAGTGTTAACAATAATGCTCATGTTATGGTATAATTATAACAAAATAATTATTAGGAGGTAGCTTTATGCATTATGAACAATCGGATTTACAAAGTTTGATAAAATCTATAAAATCATATAATCCAAATACTGATGTAGATGAGATAACTAGAGCATATGGCTACATGGTTAGAGCTCATGAGGGACAATTTAGAAATTCTGGTGAGCCTTATGCAATTCATCCGATGGCTGTAGCTAAAATTTTGGCTTCTTTGAACATGGATGATGCAACTATCATAGCCGGGCTATTTCACGATGTCGTAGAGGATACAGAAATAACTTACGAAGATTTAGAGTATTTATTTAGCAAAGAAATAGCTGACCTGGTCGATGGTGTTACAAAATTAAAACAAATTAAATTTAAAACTAAAAAAGATAATCAAGCAGAAAATTTAAAGAAAATGATCTTAGCAATGGCCAAAGACATTAGAGTCATAATAATTAAGTTGTCTGACAGGCTTCACAATATGAGAACTTTGGAATACATGACTCGCGAAAAACAGATAGAAAAAGCCAATGAAGTTTTAGAAATTTATGCACCACTTGCTCACAGACTTGGTATGTCTACTATAAAATGGGAATTAGAAGATTTAAGCTTAAAGTATTTGGAACCAAATATTTATCAAGATATTGTAAATAAAATAAACGAAACTAGACAACAAAGAGAATCCCAAATACAAAATATTATAAGACAATTTCAAGCTGAACTTGAAAAATATAATATAAAAGCGGAGATTTTTGGAAGGCCAAAAAGTGTTTTTTCAATATATAAAAAAATGTACAAAAAACATTTGGCTTTTGAAGAAATCAAAGACTTATCAGCCATCAGAGTTATAGTAAATAAAGAAAGTGAATGCTATGATGTTTTAGGAATTGCTCATAGATTTTTCAGGCCAATCCCTGATACTTTTAAAGATTATATTGCAACTCCAAAACCTAATATGTACCAATCTTTACACACTACAATATTAGCTCATGACGGAAGAACTTATGAGATACAAATTAGAACTTGGGAAATGCATAAAACTTCTGAATATGGTATCGCTGCGCATTGGAAGTACAAAGAAGGTACTACCAATAAAAAATCAAAATATGATAGCAAATTAGCGTGGCTAAGAGAAATCATGGATTGGCAAAAAGATTATACAGATTCAAAAGAATTCATGGATTCATTCAAAGAAGAATTTGCCAATGATGAAGTTTTTGTTTACTCACCAAAAGGTGATGTAATGGATTTGCCATCTGGTTCAACACCGATTGATTTTGCGTACAAAGTTCACTCTGCAGTAGGAAACAAATGTGTTGGTGCAAAAGTAGACGGAAAGATTGTACCATTAACTTACAAATTAAAAACAGGAAATGTTGTTGAAATTCTTACAAATCCAAATTCAGGTCCTTCAAAAGACTGGCTTAAAATTGTAAAATCATCTCAAGCTAAAACAAAAATTAAACAGTGGTTTAAAAAAGAACAAAGAACCGAAAATATCGTTTCTGGAAGAGATATGCTTGAAAAAGAAGTCGCAAAAATGGGATATAGTTTCAATGAGTTACTGAAAAGAGAATGGCTTGAAGAAATTGCAAGTAAATTAAGTTTTTCATCTATTGATGATTTGTACGCAGCTATTGGTTATGGATCCACAAGGGTTACACAAGTTATTCCTAAACTTAAGGAATACCACAAAGACTATTATGAAACAGACCAAGTTGTCAATAAACCAAACCATGTCGATTTTGTTAATGAAGAGCCAAAAGAAAGTGGAGTTGTAATTGACGGAATTGATAATGTAGAAATAAAACTTGCTAAATGTTGTAACCCAATTCCTGGTGACAAAATAGTCGGCTACATTACTAGAGGTAGAGGAATTAGTGTTCACAGAAGAGATTGTTCCAATGTAAAATCAGTCAATGACAAAGATAGATTAATCACAGTTAGATGGGGCAATAATTTAATCAATCATAATTATCAAGTTGAACTTCAAATAATATCTTTTAGTAATGTCGGTTATCTTGCTGATATAACTAAAGTTATAAGTGAGTGCAAATTAAACATTAAAACATTTAACACTAGAACAAATAAAGATAAAACGGTAACAATTAATATAATATTAGAAATCAGCTCTAGTTCTCAAATCGATACAGTAATTGCTAGAATTAAAAACATCAAAGGAACTATAGACGTTTTTAGGGTGAATTCATAATGAAATTATTAGTTCAAAGAGTTAATAAAGCAAAAGTTGAAATAGATGGTACAACAAAAAGTGAAATTAAAGATGGTTTTTTAGTACTATTAGGAATTCATAGGGAAGATAATGAACAGGATATTGATTATTGCATCAGAAAACTTGTTAATTTAAGAATATTTTCTGATGAAGAAGATAAGCTTAATCTTTCAATTAAAGATTTAAATTATGAAATTTTACTTGTTTCTCAGTTTACATTGTATGCAAGTACTAGAAAAGGGAATAGACCATCATTTGATAAATGTGCCAAAGGAGAATTTGCCAGAGATTTATACGAAAAGTTTATTGAAAAGTTAAAAAAAGAAAATGTACCTTTTCAAACTGGGGAATTTGGAGCTGATATGAAGGTATCACTTACAAATGATGGACCAGTTACGATAATTATAGATAGTAGGAGTGAATAATGACATTAGACAAAATAGTTACTACAAAATATGGAGAAAACATGTACATCTTATCGGAAGATAATAAATGTTTTGTTGTGGATCCAGGTGCACAAGCTGATGATATTTGTGAATATATCAAAAATCGTAATTTAGAAATACAATTTATATTGATTACACATGGTCATTTTGATCATATATTTGCAGCTGAAGAATTAAAAAATAAGCTAAATACAGTTATTTACGCTCCAGAAAAAGAAAAAGATTTACTTGAAGATCCTGAAAAAAATTATACAAGAAAAGTTGGAAATCCAATTACTTTAAAAGCAGATTATTATGTAAAAGAAGGAGATACGATTGAGTTTAATGATTCTAAAATATCAGTTTTAGAAACTCCAGGTCATACTTATGGCTCTAGCTGCTATATTTACAAAGATGTAATGTTTTCAGGAGATATGTTGTTCAAGAATTCAATAGGTAGATATGATTTGCCAACTGCAAGTTTTGAAGACATTAAAAATAGTGTAGAGAAGTTAAAACTTTTAAATAATGATATAAAAGTTTATCCTGGACACGGACCAGAAACTAATATTGGTGACGAAAAGAAATACAATCCATATTTTAGATAAAATTTAGGAGAATTATGAAGAATTTAGAAAAAAATTACAATCCAAAAGATTTTGAAGATAAAATATATAAAATTTGGGAAAATGAAGGCTACTTCAAAGGCGTTATTGATAATGATAAAAAACCATTTACAATTGTAATGCCACCACCAAATGTAACAGGTAATTTACACCTAGGTCATGCGTTAAATAACACTATACAAGATATTTTGATTAGAAAAAATAGAATGGATGGATATAGTGCTCTTTGGGTTCCAGGAACAGACCATGCTAGTATTGCAACCGAAGCAAAAGTTGTAAGTAAATTAAAAGAAGAAGGAAAATCCAAAGAATCTTTAGGCAGAGATGGATTTTTGGAAGCATCTTGGGACTGGACACGTGAATACGGTGGAAATATCAAAAATCAATTAAAAAAATTAGGAGTATCTTGTGATTGGAGTAGAGAAGCTTTTACTCTTGATGACAATTTAACAGAAGCAGTAGAAGATGTATTTATAAAAATGTACAATGATTATTTGATTTACCAAGGTGACAGAATTGTAAATTGGTGTCCAAATTGTCATACTGCAATAAGCGACATAGAAGTTGTCCACGAAGATGAATCGGGACATTTTTGGAATATTCGATATAAATTCAAGGATTCTGATGATCATATTGTAATAGCTACTACTAGACCAGAAACATTATTGGGTGATTTGGCAGTCGCTGTAAATCCAGATGATGAAAGATATACTGACATTGTTGGGAAAACTTTGATATTACCATTAGTTAATAGAGAAATTAAAGTTATTGCTGATAGCTATGTAGATATGGAATTTGGAACTGGAATTGTTAAGATTACTCCTTCACATGATCCTAATGACTTTGAAGTAGGTGCAAGACATGAGCTAGGTCAATGTGTTGTAATTGATGAGGATGCAAAGATTGTTGAAGGATATGGTAAATATTCTGGATTAGATAGATATGAAGCAAGAAAATTAATTATCGAAGATTTGGAAAAAATCGGACAACTAGATTCAGTAAAAGAACATGAACATGCTGTAGGTCATTGTGAAAGATGCCATACTACTGTTGAGCCACTAATCAGTAAACAATGGTTTGTTAAGATGGATAAGTTAGCAAAATTAGCTTTAGACGCTTATAAAAATGAAGAAATTAGATTTATTCCAAAAAGATTCGAAAAAGTTTATGTAAATTGGTTAGAAAACATTAGAGATTGGTGTATTTCTCGCCAATTATGGTGGGGACATAGACTTCCGGTTTATTACCATAATGAAACAGGTGAAGTTGTAGTTGCAAGAAAAAATCCAGACCCTGAAAAATATACTCAAGATCCAGATACTTTGGATACATGGTTCTCATCTGCATTATGGCCTTTTTCCACATTAGGATGGCCAAACGAAACAGAAGATTTGAAATATTTCTTCCCTACAAATGTGCTAGTAACAGGATATGATATTATTTTCTTCTGGGTAATTAGAATGGTATTCTCTTCACTTTATAATTTGGGAGAAGTTCCTTTCAAAGATGTTTACTTGACAGGATTAGTTAAAGACTCTCAAGGAAGAAAAATGTCAAAATCTTTGGGAAATGGTATTGATCCTATAGAAGTTATAGATCAATATGGAGCAGATGCGTTAAGATTTGCGTTAATCACTGGTAATACTCCTGGAAATGATTCAAGATTCTACATGGAAAAAGTAGAAGCGAATAGAAATTTCTGCAATAAATTATGGAACGCATCCAGATTTGTTTTCATGAATGTAGAAGATGATGTTAAAAACATCAATGATGTCGAATTACAAATTGAAGACAAGTGGATTATATCAAGATTAAATGATGTCATTGATGAAGTATCTACTAATTTAAATAAATACGAAATTGGTATAGCAGCTGAAAAAATATATGATTTTACTTGGAATGTATTCTGCGATTGGTACATTGAACTAGTTAAACCAAGACTTTATGGGGACGATTCTATTTTAAAAGAATCTGCAATCTCAGTTTTGATTTATACATTGACTAATGTAATAAAATTATTACATCCATTTATGCCATATATCACAGAAGAAATTTATAGCTATCTTCCAAATAAAAATGATATGTTAATTAATGAAACATGGCCAAAATATTCTGAAACAAAATCATATAAAAACGAAGAACAAATTATTGACAAGTTAGTTGAATCTGTAATTAGTATTAGAAATTCAAGACAAGAAATGAATATTGCACCTAAAAAACAATCTGATATATATATATTGACATCTGATAAGAGTTTGGAAGACGATTTTAAACAACTAGAGTCACTATTTAGATCAAGTGTTTCTATTAACGAATATAAGGTTAACGAAGATATATCAGAAGATAATAATATAGTAATTGTTAAAGATTCCTATAAGATTATCATTCCTTTGAATGATTTAATCGATTATTCTAAAGAATTAGAAAGACTAGAAAAAGAATTAAATACAGCTAAATCGGAATTAAAGAGAGCGGAATCAAAACTAAAAAATGAAGGATTCTTAAAAGGGGCTCCTGAAGCTCTTGTAGAGAAAGAAAAAGAAAAAGTCGAAAAATATTCACATTTAATCGACGATATTAATAATTCAATTAGTTCTATTAGGGAAAATATGTAATTAAATTTGAAATCATATTTGATTTTGTTTTGATTATGGTGTTGGTCAGCGTACAATATACTTTAAATAAAATTTTAGTATCATTATAGAAGACCGAAAAAAAAGATAGATGAGAATGTAATTAATTCAAATACAGAGGTGAATAATGAAAGAAGAAATATTATTAAGTGAACAACAAATTAAAGAAAAAGTTAAAGAATTAGGTGCTCAAATTACCAATGATTACAAAGATAAGAATTTATGTGTAGTATCTCTTCTTAGAGGAAGTTTTATGTTCATGTCTGATTTGGTTAGACAGATAGATATGCCAATTTGTATTGATTTTATGACTACATCTTCTTATGAAGACGCTGAAAAATCAACAGGTAAAGTAAAAATCCTTACTGATGTAAGAGAAAATTTAGAAAACTATGATGTGTTAATAGTTGATGACATTATTGATTCTGGAAATACAATCGTAAATACTTTGGAATATATTAAACAAAAAAATCCCAAAAGTGTTAAAACATGTGTATTGCTCGATAAACCAAGCAGAAGACAAGTTGAATATAACGCTGATTACGTTGGTTTTGAAATTGATGATGTTTTTATAGTTGGTTATGGTTTGAACTATAAATCATCATATCGAAATATACCTTACATTTTCATTTGGAATCAAGATGTATAAAGAATTCGCATATATCTACGATAAATTAACTTTTGATATTGATTATGAAGAGTATTCTGAAGTTATCAAAAAAGAATTAAAAAAATTAGACATAAAACCAGAATCTATTCTTGAGTTAGGAATCGGTAGTGGAAATATGACAAAATACTTCTATAACTCTTCAATTAATTATACTGGAGTGGATCTTAGTAAAGAAATGTTGAAAATTTGTGCAGATAAATTTCCTAATATCAGTATTATTAATGAGGATTTATGTCAATTACAATTAACAAAAAATTATGATTTTATTTTTTCTACTTTAGATACAATAAACTATATACTAGACTCAGAAAAACTACAGAATTTGTTCTCAAATATTAATGAAAACTTTACAGGAGTGTTTATGTTTGATGTAAACACTCCTTATAAACTAATAGATGTTATGGGCAACAATCAATTTGTATATGAATATGAGGATATTTTTTATACTTGGGTTAATCAATATTATGAAGAAGATAATTTGATAGATTTTTATATTGACTTTTTTGTGAAAAATCAGGATAATTCTTATCAAAGGATTAGGGAAACTCAAACAGAAAAAGTTTACAGTTTGGACGCATTAAGATTTATGTTGTACAACAGTGGATTTAATACTGTTAAAATAATAGATTTTGATACAGGTAGAACTCTAAATAATTGTACCCAACGTGCATTATTTATATGTTATTAGGTAACGATAATTATTTCGTTGTATATTTTTATTGTGTATGTTATATTAGTATAGTAAATGAAAACTACGTTAAATATTGGAGGAAATATGACAAAAGGAACTGTAAAATGGTTTAATGCTACAAAAGGCTTCGGATTTATCTCAACAGAAGATCATGGAGATGTATTTGTGCATTATACTGCATTGGAAGATAACGGCGAATATAGAAAACTAGAAGAAAATCAAGAAGTTGAATTTGATATCGCCGATGGACCTAGAGGTCTTCAAGCTAATAATGTAAAAAAATTATAATAAAATATTATTAATATGCCCCTTTTTATGGGGTTTTTTATTTGGAGGTTATATGATAAATAAATTATATATTGCTACCGATTTTACAGAATCATTTAGATTTATAATTGTAGATTCTACGGAATTAGTACAATCAGTAAGGAATATTCACAATACATCAGCTACAGCATCCGCTGCGTTGGGAAGATTAAGTACAATGGCTTCAATTATGAGTCACGAATTAAAAAATGACAAACACAATATTACATTAAATTTACAAGGAAACGGACCTGGTGGAATGTTAATTTCTACAGTTAACGGTAGAGGAGAGGTAAAAAGTTATGTAAGTCATCCAGAAGTTGATTTACCACCAAAATCTAATAAAAAATTGGATGTTGGTAATTTTGTAGGAAATGATGGTCTACTTACTGTTATAAAAGATTTTAAATTAAAGGAACCTTATATAGGTCAAACTAGCTTAGTTAGTGGTGAAATAGCTGAAGATTTTAGTAATTATTTCTATCAATCTGATCAAAGACCAACAGTTGTGGCTTTGGGTGTCTTGGTAGATACTGATTTATCGATAAAAAGCGCTGGAGGATTATTTATTCAAGCATTGCCAGGATATGATGAATCATTAATTGATAAATTAGAAAAAGATATTAATAATTTCCCACCAATTTCTTCTCTATTTGTAAATCATGAAAATCCTTTTGACGTTTTAAATCAATTTTTTGCCGACTTTGATTTAAAATTATTGGGTGAAAAAGAAGTAAAATATTTATGTGATTGCAATAGAGATAGAGTTGAAAGATCTTTGATTTCATTGGGAAAAGAAACGTTAAATGAATTGATTGAAGAGGATGGAAAAGCTGAATTGGTATGTGATTTTTGCCATGAAAAATACAATTTTACTAAAGAAGACTTGATAAAATTAAGGGATAATATATAAAGGATGTTGTTAATTGAAAACTAGAAATCTTACTGAAGGTAATATTTATAAGGAATTAATAAGCTTATCATTACCGATTATGGCAACATCTTTTATACAGATGAGTTATAATCTGATGGACTTATTTTGGTTGGGAAGATTGTCTATAGAATCAGTAGCTGCAGCTGGAACTGTAGGGTTTTTTGGATGGTTGAGTTATGCGATATGTATGATGTTAAGCGTAGGTGTACAAATATCTGTAGCAGATTGCATTGGCAAAAAGGATATGGATTCTGTACAAAAATACATATCTAATGCGATAAAATTTGCATTAATAGTTGGATTTGTATTTATTTTATTAATGGTTTTATTTAAAGTACAAATACTACATTTCTTTAATCTGGATGAATCGGTCACAAAACTAGCATTTGAGTATTACGGATTTTTTGTAGCTTCAATATTTTTTAACTTCATAAACCCAGTTCTAACAGGAATATTAAATGGACAGGGGGAAAGTAAAATTCCTTTTATAATAAACACAATTGCTTTGGGAATTAATATAGTATTAGATCCTGTTTTGATATTTGGATTTGGTTTTATAAACCCAATGGGAATAAAAGGGGCTGCTCTTGCCACTTTTATCGCTCAAATGTCAGCATGTATTATGTTTATGATAGTTAGATTTGAATATTTTAAATACTTGAAAGAAAAAATGCATTTAATTTATGCAAAGAGACTTTTCGATTTAGGATTTCCTATAGCACTTCAAGAATGCCTTTTTGCGACGTTTTCTATAATAATGGCTGCTATTATAGCTCATTGGGGAAAAGAAGCAATAGCGGCGCAAAAAATAGGAAATCAAATAGAATCTATTACATGGTTAACTGTAGGTGGATTCAGTGTTGCATTATCTACCTTTATTGCTCAAAATAATGGAGCAAAAAAATATTCCAGAGTAATGGAAGGATACAAAAAAGGTATGAAGATATGTGTTGGTATAGGAATATTCACAACTATATTCTTATTTACTTTTGCTCCTCAATTATTTAAGCTATTTATTCCAGATGATCCTGATACTTTAAATATAGGGGTAGTGTATTTAAGAATATTATCAATTTCTGAAATATTTATGTGTGTAGAAATAGCTACTACTGGATTTTTGAATGGAATTTCATTAACTAAGTATCCTTCTATAAACGGAATTATATTTAATTTCATCAGAATTCCATTGTCACTTTTAGTTATGTATAATAATTTGAGAATTGAATGGATATGGGTAATTATATCTTCACTTGTTATATGTAAGGGAATTAGCTTGTTTATTGTATTTTACAGAAAAGTTTACAAAAATAAATTAAAATATTTATTGGATTAAAAAACTAGGATTGATTATTGACCTGAACCCGTAAACACGGAATAATTTAAT
>JAWGCW010000003.1:0-127484 GCA_032548025.1 Finegoldia magna
ACTATATAAGCAGGTCATGTGTAAATTAAATTGAACCGCCGTATGCCGAACGGCACGTACGGTGGTGTGAGAGGGCTATTTATTTAGCCCTACTCGATTCTTTATTGTTCAAATGGTTTCGATAAGAATTTGAATCTTTTTTCTACGACTTTGATGTTTGATGGTGTTTTTTGGTACAATTCTCCGTCAGTATCTGCGACTAATCCTTCAGGTGAGATGAACTTTATTTCTTTTGCTTTGAATGTTTGAACGCCTTCGTTTTCTTCGTTAAAATCAAAGCTGTTTGATTGTCCGAACATTGCTTTGAACGCTCCGATGTTTGATTGTTCAACTACAAATACGTTTAACACTCCATCACTTGGGCTGATGTCAGAGATTGGAACTTCAACTCCTCCTGAGTATAATCCATTAGCGACAAATACCATAACGGCATTTCCTTTTATCGTTTCGCCGTCGAGTTCCATTTCATAATCAAATGAATTGTCTTGTGTTAATGTTTCAAAAATTTTTGGAATATATGTCAATACACCGAATGTTGATTTGTCAGCGTCTTGCATTTTTTGTGCGTTTTCTGATGCCATTCCCACTGTCCAGAAATTCAGAGCGATTTTGTCGTCATTTAATATACAGTCGTATTCTTTGACTTCTGCATCCAACAAATTTTCACTTGCTTCTTCTGGATTTGCTCCGATATTAACAGTTTTTGAGAAATCGTTGAATGATCCTCCTGGAATTATTCCTATAACAGGATCCATATCGTAATCGTACAAGCCGTTGATGACTTCGTTTATTGTTCCGTCGCCTCCAACTACGATTACCAAATCAAAATCTTTTAATTCTTCACATTTTTTGTAGAAATCACCTTGTTCTTCGCTTTGGAAAAACACTGTTTCATTTGATAATTTTAATATATTAGGACTACATTTGCCTAATACTTCAAATATATCTTGTTGTCCTGAATTATCGTGATACATAACGATTGATTTTTTGAATTTATTCATTAAATTCCTCCTAAAAATTTTACGATTTGTACAATTATCATTATGATAGGCTGGTGAATTAAATAAATCATCAAACTTTTTTTGCCCATTTTTGATAATACATTCTCTCTTACATTTAATTTTATATCTAAAAAGTCTCCTGCGCAATATCCAACTAGATACATAAAATACCAAGGTAGTAATGGGAAATAGTCGCCGCTGTAAAACTTATCGTTGTAGAATCCCACGAAACTAAACAGATTGGTACTTATATCCATTGGATGAGCGCTTATTTTGTAAGTTAGAATGAACATTACAAACGATAGGACACATAATATTTTTTTGTTAAGGGTTAATTTGTCGACAAAAATCGTGAACAATGATGCCAAGCACAACAGATGAATTATTCCAAAAACTATGAAAAATTCATTTGCGAAGAAATACGTCGTAACGCTCAAAATCATAGCCCCGATAAAAAGCGTGATGGTGTGTTTTTTGTGATTGTGAGATAAATTGAAGCAATAGCCCGATATCAAAATGAAGCTTATGCAGATGAATCTCTCCCAAATCATGCCTGGAGTATTTTCAAACCATTCAATTTTGAAATTTTCCATGTAGACCAAATCGAACAGCAAATGGTAAATTACCATGTTTACAATCGCAAATCCCCTTAATGTATCGATCAAATTATTTCTTTTCATCATATCATTGGCGAAAATACTTTCAGAATTACGGATAGTATTTTTCTTGATAGGTTTTGGTTTTCCAATTGTCTTGCGAATATTTCTTGTGATTGTGATTGCATTTCCAAGAAATCTTCCTTTAAATCGGAAATAATGTGTGAATCGTAGTACATCGCTCCGTTTTCAAAATGCAGATACAATGATCTAAAATCGAGATTGATTGAGCCGATTACGCAACGTTGGTCATCTGTAACACAACTTTTTGCGTGCAAAAATCCTGGCGAATATTCGAAGATTCTAACGCCCGCTTCTAAAAGAGTTTTGTAGTATGTTCTTGTAACCATATACACCAATTTTTTGTCGGGAATTCCAGGGGTCATGATTCTAACATCGACACCGCTTAACGCCGCATCTCTTAGGGAATCGATCATGTCATCTGATGGAATCAAATACGGAGTTGTAATGTAGAAATATTTTCTGGAACGAGACACCAATTGCATGTACGCACCCTTTCCAACAGGAACATCGTCTAATGGAGAATCCGTATAAGGTTGGCAATAACCTTCGTTTTCAGAAACATCTGGGACAGTTTTTTCGAAATAATATTTGTAGTCAAGCTCATTGTCATCGTACAATTCCCAAATTGACAAAAACATTATCGTAAATGACCACACACCATCACCTGTAACTCTGATTCCTGTGTCCTTCCAATATCCGAATTTTTGGATTTTGTTCATGTATTCATCTGCCAAATTAAACCCGCCAGTGTATGCTATTTTTCCGTCGATAACGACGATTTTTCTGTGGTCTCTATTATTGTGACGAGGCATAGGTAGAACTCTGATTTTATTGAAAACTTGAACCTTGATGCCTTTTTCTTCTAGTTTGTTGTAATATCTACGCGAAAGTTTCGTCATGCAACCGAAATCGTCGTACAAAATCCTGACGTCGACTCCTTCTTTTACTTTTTGTTCCAAAACTTCCAAAATATTATTGAACATGTATCCTTCTTCGATTATAAAAAACTCCAAGAAAATATAATCCTTTGCGTTTTTTAAATCTTCCATCAAATATTCAAAGAAAATCTCACCGTTTTTTAAATATTTCGAACTTGTTTTAGAAAATACAGGAGCGTGAGCTGTTGTGTTTATGTAAGTTGCGATTGACTTGGAGTCACCCTCCAATTCGTCAATTACATTACCATTTGACAAAATATGGTTATTAAACGATGAACTAATCGTATCCATTCGTCTTTGTTGTGCACGAACGAATCTGTTTCTTCTGAAAAACAAATAGAACACCGCTCCAAACAACGGGAATATCCATATAGGGATGAGCCATCCCAGTTTGAAACTCGGGTTTACATCGGTGTTGACCACCATTATAGTAAAAGCGAAGGATATTATAATGTTTAATGTGTAGACATACACAAAATTTCTTTGAAAACTTAAAATCAAATAAACTAATAGCGAAATTTGAATAATAAATACAATTGCCAAAAGCATTATTCTACTAGTTAAAAATTTGAATAATTTTTTCATTTGCACCTCCACAAATATTTTTAAATTTATTTAATTATAACACAAAAACCACAACAATCTTTGAAAATCAATTCAAAATCGCCAGGGTTTATTTTTAAAATATTATACCAATTTTACTCTGTGATATACTTTTTTACCTTTTTTTATAATAAGTTCATCGTCGTTAAAATCGTGAATTGTTACAATTCTTTTTGGATCAGCTTCCTTATTGTCATTAACAGAAATTCCGTTTTGAGTTACAAGTCTACGCGCTTCACTGTTTGATTGAGTAAGTCCTGTCATTGTCAACAAATTCAACAAACCAATTCCATTTTCAAAATCCAAAGGTTTCATTTCAGTTGTTGGCATATTTTCATCAACAGCATTTGAATTGAACAAAGCATTTGCTGTTTGACGGGCTTCTTCTGCTTTTTCTTCTCCGTGAACTAATTTGCACACTTCAAATGCCAAAACTTCCTTAGCTTTATTGATGTCACTTCCCTCTAAGCTACCAAGTCTCTTGCATTCTTCAGTTGGCAAGAATGTCAACATCAACAAAAATTTTTCAACATCTCTGTCGTCTACATTTCTCATGTATTGGAACAAATCGTAAGGAGTTGTTTTGTTTTCGTCCAACCACACAGCGCCTTTTTGTGATTTACCCATTTTCACTCCGTCAGCAGTAGTTAAAAGCTTAAAAGTCATAGCATAAACTTTGTCATTTTCCAATTTTCTAACCAAATCGTATCCGCCCAAAATATTAGACCATTGATCAGAACCACCCATTTGTAATTTACAACCGTATTTTCTGTACAATACCAAATAATCGTATGATTGCATCAACATATAACTAAATTCAAAAAATGTTAGACCTTTTTTCATTCTGTTTTTGTAACTTTCCAAAGTCAACATTTGATTTACAGAAAAATGAACGCCGATTTCTCTCATGAATTCCAAGAAATTCAAATTCAACAACCAATTCTTGTTGTTTTCAATATAAGCCTTATCATCACCAAAATCGATGAATCTTGTCATTTGAGAATAAAATCTTCTCGCGTTTTCGTCGATAACTTCCTTAGTCATAATACTTCTCATATCGTTACGGCCAGAAGGATCACCAATCATTGTAGTTCCGCCACCTAGAAGACAAATAGGAATGTGACCGTGAGCTTGCATTCTCATCATAACCATCAATTGAATAAAATGGCCAATAGTCAAACTATCTGCAGTCGCATCAAATCCAATGTAAAAAGGAACTCTTTCTTTTCCGAGTAAATCTTTCAATTCATCTTCGTATGTAGCTTGCTCAAAGTATCCACGCGCTACCAATTCGTCGTACACATTTTCATGTTCAAATTCGTAATTAATCATAAACTCCTCCTATAAAATAAAAAAACTCTTGACACGAAAGGGCGAATCTACGCGGTACCACCTTTCTTATCAAAAGCTTATGTTCCATGCAAAGTATGAAACTACCTTGAAAACTCATGTGTTGTAATTCCCGAATAATCGGTACTGGTCACAATCATAATTTTCTATTGAGTTATTAAAATTTTATACTAGAAACTAATTCTAGTCAATAGCAAAATGCTTTTTTTATAATTTCGTAGCCAAATGATTGATAAGAACATCGATAGCAACCTTGTTCTTGCCACCCTTTGGCACAATCAAATCGGCAAATTTCTTACTAGGCTCCACAAAAAGCTCATGCATTGGCTTAACAGTTTCCATATATTGAGTCAAAATCGATTCAATAGTTCTGTTTCTTTCGACCAAATCTCTTGTAATTCTTCTTTTGAGTCTGACATCTCCATCGCAGTCCACGAAAACTTTCATATCCATTAAATTGCGAAGCTCTTCATTTTCCAAAACCAAAATTCCTTCTACAATCACAATTGGCTTTGGACTTTTCTTCAAAGTATCAGAGCTTCTAGTGTGAATTGTAAAATCGTAAGTTGGAATTTCGATTTCTTCATTATTTATAATTTTTTTAACGTGTTCAATCAACAAATCCGTTTCAAAAGCTTGGGGATGATCGTAATTCAAACTTGCACGTTCATCCATAGTCAAATTGTCATGAGCAAAGTAATAATTATCGTGTTCAATAATTTCTATCTTATCTTCAAAATGTTTTTTCAAAGTCTTCACGATTTCAGTCTTACCTGAAGCACTTCCACCTGCGACTCCCACAATATACGGTTTCATAATAGCCTCCTAGTTATTTGTTAATTTTAATATAAATTTTACAATTTTTCAAGGTTGTAAATTAGGATAACCTTTTAATTATTTGTAGAATAAAATTATAAATTGTGCTAAAATAATATTGAAATGTTTTATTTTGTAAATTTTATTACAAACTTTACAAAAAATTCAAGCAAATCACAATTACGGAAAATGTTTTAACAGAAGGAGATTTGAAATGTCAAAAAATACAAAACTTATTATTTACTCGTTGATTTACATATTGTTCATGATAATCATCAGATACACATTGTCTCATGCGCATGGATTTTTGATTGACCATTGCTTGATGATATTCTTGGCTATCGCAGTAGTCCTTGGATATTTTCATGGATTTATTTTCAAATTCAATTTTACAATTGTTTTCGTAGCGATATTTATGATGCTTTTCATCGGACAAATGACACCTCCATCAAGAGGCTTCATCGAATACTCATTTATCGACTTTTATTACGTGTCGGCTTCGACGATTTTCATGTTAGTAGCAGACATAGCTGGATCCATCAGAAAAACTCACTTGATTCAAAAAGAGATTTTCTTGGAACAATTAGAAAAAGAAAAAAACGCCAAATTATTTAAATCGTAATCAATTAAACCATCAAGTGTTCTGCTAGATGGTTTTTGAAATTTTGGTGCAAATTGCTTTAATGTGGAAAAATAAATAAAATAATGTTAAAATATAGATTATAGTTTATTAAAAGAGAAGGAAGAGAATGAATATACTACAAAAATTATCAGAAGAATTAGACATAAAATATGATAACGTTGTTAAGACAGTTGAATTATTAGATGAGGGAAATACAATTCCATTTATCGCCAGATATAGAAAAGAAATCACTGGGAATTTGACTGATGAAACGTTGAGACAATTAAACGATAGGCTTACATATTTGAGAAACTTGCAAGAAAGAAAAGACGATATCACACGTCTTATCGATGAGCAAGGAAAACTCACTGAAGATTTGAAAAAGCAAATCGACGAAGCGACTATTTTGACAGAATTAGAAGATATTTATCTTCCATTTAAGCCAAAGAAGAGAACTCGTGGATCAATCGCTGTAGAATTGGGACTCCAACCAGTAGCAGATATGATAATGGAGAAAACTCACTCTTTATCTGAGATTGAGAAAAAAGCCTCAGAATTTGTCAACGGAGAAGAAATCAAAACAGTTGATGATGCTATTAGTAAAAGTTTGGACATCATAGCAGAATTCGTATCTGAGCAAAAAGTATTCAGAGATATAGTTCGTAATTCGTTCATAACTGATGGAATTATGAAAACCGAAGAAAAAAACGAAGACGAATCCGGCACATACAAGATGTACTACGATTATTCAGAAAAAGTAAAAGATGTCAAAGCACACAGAGTTCTTGCGGTATTTAGAGGAGAAAAAGAAGGGTTCTTGAAAGTTTCGTTCATTTTAAATGACGATTATAATATTTTCAAAATTATGAGAAAAATCGCAAGAGCAAATGATTTTGAAAGCTATGATTTGATTGAAAAAGCTGTCAAAGACAGTTACAAGAGATTAATCGTGCCATCAATCGAAACAGAAGTGCGTCAAGGTATGAAAGAAATGGCAGACGACGAATCAATCGGCGTATTCAAAAGCAATTTGAAACCATATTTGATGCAACCACCAATCAAAGAAACTGCGATTATTGGACTTGACCCGGGATTTAGAACTGGTTGCAAAGTTGCTGTAATTTCTGAATACGGAGATTTCTTGGACAGTGCTGTAATTTATGTAACTGATGCTAGAAAACAAATCCAAAGAGCAGATGAAACTTTGAAGGATTTTATCGACAAATACAACGTAAAACTAATCGCAATCGGTAACGGAACAGCTTCTCGTGAAACAGAAAAATACGTATCTGATTTGTTAGCGCAAATCGACGATGAAATCTTTTATGCAATCGTAAACGAAGCGGGAGCTAGTATTTATTCTGCATCCAAGCTTGCAATCGAAGAATTCCCTGATTTGGATGTAACAATAAGAGGTGCTATTTCGATTGCACGTCGTATTCAAGACCCACTTGCAGAATTGGTCAAAATCTCTCCACAATCAATCGGAGTTGGACAATATCAACACGACGTCAACCAAAAGAAATTGAAATCATCACTTGAAGAAGTTGTAGAAGATTGTGTGAATACAGTTGGTGTCAACATCAACACATCAAGTTCTGCGCTTTTGAATCACGTATCTGGAATTACGAAAACAACTGCGAAAAACATCGTAGATTACAAAATAGAAAACGGACCATTCACTAATCGTCAAGAAATATTGAAAGTAAAAGGAATTGGACCAAAAGCATTCGTACAATGCGCGGGATTTTTGAGAATACCTGAAAGCGAAGAAATATTGGATAACACAGAAGTTCACCCAGAAAGTTATGAAATCGCAAAACAAATAATGAAATACGATTTGGACGACATTGATGTTAAGAAGCTGTCCGAAGAATTAGAAGTGGGAGAACCTACTTTGCGTGATATAATCCAAGAACTCAAAAAACCAGGAAGAGACCCACGTGATGAAATGCCAAAACCAGTCCTACGACAAGACGTGTTGTCGATTGACGACTTAGAAGAAGGAATGATTGTCACAGGAACGGTTAGAAATGTCGTGGATTTCGGAGCATTCATAGACATCGGAATAAAAGAAGATGGACTTTGCCATATTTCTAAGATGAGCAATTCTTACATCAAAAACCCAAGAGAAGTGTGCGAAGTAAGTGACACCGTAAAAGTAAAAATAATTGGAATAGATAAAGACAGAGGATTGGTTTCCTTGTCGATGAAGTTATAAAATGGGCGCTATTATAGCGCTTATTTTTATAAGAAAATTCAATTGACAATATGGGATATATAACATAAATTAGTATTATAGTAGAAACTGAAAAGTTGAAGTCTGAAATTCAAAAAGCAAAAAAATACAGAGATGATTTTATGGAAAGGACAAAAAATGAAGACTTTTGATAATTATTTAAAAGAGCAATTGGAAAATAAAGAATTTGCAAATGAATATAAAAACATTCAACCAGATATGGATATTATAAGAGCAATAGTTTCTGCAAGAACATCTCAAAACTTAACACAAAAGCAATTATCAGAAAAAACTGGAATTGATCAATCAGACATTAGCAAATTAGAAAATGGAACCAGAAACCCAAGTATAAATCTTTTGAAAAGACTAGCTGATGGCTTGGGAATGGATTTGAAAATTGAATTTGTCAAAAAGAATACACTAATTTCAAAATAAACCTTAGAGATATTGGCATGTAGCTGATATCTCTTTTTTTGTAAAATTTAGAAAAATAATAGATAATATTAGTGAGGTGAATTATGAATACAAAATACGTTATAAAAAATGCAGCAGTTAGTCCAGATGATTACAACGAATTGCGTGAAAAATCTGGTATAGGAAATAAAAAATCGAAGGAGAATGCGAAGGTTGCAATAGAAAATTCTCTTTTCATTACATCGATTTATGATGGGGATAAGTTGATTGCAATGGCAAGGGTTGTTGGAGATGGTGCGATTAGTCTTGTGGTTACTGATGTGATGGTGGATTCAAGCTATCAGAAAAATGGTTTGGGAAGAGTTTTAATGAATGAGATTAACAAATACTTGGACGAAAATTATGATGAAGATAGCTACATTATTTTGTTGGCGAACACTCCTTATGATGCATTTTACGAAAAATTTAACTTTAAACAATTTCCTAACAAGAAGGGTATGCTAAGAGTTTTGTAAGTTTTGAATTAAATATTTTAACAACACGAAATTTTTGTTCATATTTTTAACGAAAAATGATTTATTAATTAGTCGTATTATGATAAAATTTATTCAACGCGAAAATTTTTTCGTAAAATTTATAGGAGGAATTTATGAAATCTAAATCTAAGATGAGCTATAACTTGTCGGTAATTTTACTAATTCCACTTGGTATAGCTATCAATTTTGTTGGTGCAAATTTGACTGCAGCATTAAAATTACCGGTTTATTTGGATGTTATAGGAACTGTGTTCACAGGTGTATTGTGCGGACCATGGATTGGTTTTCTTACAGGTGTTGTCACAAATATCGTGACATCTGTTACCAACCCTACGCAACTACCATATATGATTGTAAGTGGTGCGATTGGTTTGGTTGCAGGGATTTGTGGAAAAAAAGCAATGTTCAAGACTCCAGTAAAAACATTTGTAGTAGCAGTTATTATTTGGCTTGTGGCTTTGATTACATCTGCGCCAATTACTGTTTTGGTCTTCGGTGGAGTTACTGGGGCGAGTGGCTCAAGTGCAATCACGACGTTTTTGGTTGCAACAGGAAAAGGATTATGGGAATCTGTTATAGGTTCAACTGTACTTACAGAAACTTTGGATAAGTTTTTGACTTCATTTGCAGTTTATTTCCTTATAAAATCCATCCCTAACAGAAATTTGTTGAGATATCCTAATGGAATTCAATACATAAAAGAAAAGAAGAACAAATACGTGAGAGGTGCAAAATGATATCTAAAATTTTCCCAACAACAAAACTTTTTATGGTTATAGTTACAGTTATTATTTCGTTGGTTTTGCCATGGCAATTCGCATATCTTTTTGTACTTCCATTAAGCTTGATATTGGCTTTGTTGGATAATAAATTCAAAGAATACGTAAAAAAATTGTGGATAGTTTTGTTATTAGTATTATTAATAATGTTTTTATTCCAATTATTATTGGACAAATCAACAGAACACGTGTATTTGAATTTAGGATTTATGAGAGTGACACTTAACGGAATATTGAATGGGTTGGAACAAACAAAATTCATTCTTACACTTATAACTTTGTTTTTATTATTCTTTGAAACAACGGACATTGAAGATTTGATGATAGCTCTTCAACAAAAAAGAGTAAGTCATGTTACAAGTTACGTAATAATGGCGACAATGACTATGATTCCAGAAATGATTAAGAAAAGTTCCAAAATCATAAAAGCACAACAAGCACGTGGAATTGAAACAACAGGCTCCATCAAAAACAGAGCGAAGGCGTTCTTCCCGTCACTTGGACCTTTGATTATATCTTCACTTTCAGAAATTGATGAAAAGACAATTACACTAGAAGCACGTGGATTTGCATCTGAAAATGAAAAAACATGTCTCAAAGAAATCAAGAAAACAACTGCAGACAGAATTATTTTTTACGTTTTCATTGCATTGGTTGTGTTGGTATTGGTGTGGAGGTTTAAATAATGATAGAACTTAAAAATGTTTCGTTCAAATATGAACTTCAAGAAGAAAAAACGGTAAAAAACTTGGATTTGTATGTTAAGCAAGGAGAATTTGTAGGGATTATTGGGAAAAATGGTTCCGGCAAGACGACTTTGTGCAATATCATTAGAGGGATAATTCCAGACTTCGTTCAAGGAACAATCACAGGAGATATCTCCATAGACAATAAAAATATCGACGATATCGAACGTGGAGAAATGGCGGAATTAGTTGGATTTGTATTTCAAAATCCATTCAGTCAAATCTCTGGAATAAAGAAAACTGTATTCGAAGAAATAGCCTACGGACTAGAAAACTTGGGAGTTCCAAGAGAAGAAATCAGACAAAGAGTAACTGATGTTATTAAATTACTTAAAATAGAAGATTTGCAAGACAAAAATCCGAATGAATTGTCTGGTGGTCAATCGCAAAGAGTAGCGATAGCTTCAATCATCGTAATGAATCCAAAAGTTTTGATATTCGATGAACCGACAAGTCAGCTTGACCCACTTGGAACTGAAGAAATCTTCGATATTTTGAAACTTTTGAAATCACAAAACAAAACAATAATACTGGTTGAACACAAAATTGATTTGATAGCAGAGTACGCCGATAGAGTTGTGGTAATGGACGATGGAGAAATCATCTTCAATGGTGAAACTCACGAAGTTTTATCAAACGACAAAATCGAACAGCACAATGTATCTATGCCTATAGTTTCAAAACTTGCATACAAATTAAATGAAGAAAAGCCAGGATTTTTCAAAAACATCCCTATAACTTTAGATGAATGCAAGAAAGAATTGGAGGAAAACTAATGAGCAAATTAGAATTTAAAAATGTAAGCTTTTCTTATCCTAATGGATTCAAGGCGATTAACGATTTGAATTTGGTCGTAAATTCTTCAGAAAAAGTTGCAATCGTGGGACAAAATGGAGCCGGCAAATCGACTTGTGCAAAACTAATGAACGGACTATTGAGACCAAGCTCTGGGGAGATTTTGTTAGATGGAAATAACACAAAAGATATGACCACAGCACAAATATCCAGAAAAGTTGGCTACGTCTTCCAAAATCCAAACGATCAAATCTTCAACTCCACAGTTTACGATGAAGTCGCTTTTTCGTTGAGAGCATTAAAAGTCGACGAAGATGAAATGGACAAACGTGTCAGACAAGCTTGTGAAATCTGTGAACTTTCAGAATATTTGGACGACCATCCTTATGATTTACCATTTAGTACTAGAAAATTCATAACGATAGCAATTACAATCGCAAATGACTGCGACATTTTCATATTTGACGAACCGACAGCAGGACAAGACGCATATTCTATGGGTTGCTTGAAAAGAGTCATCGATCATTTGCACGATTTGAACAAAACAATCATAACGATAACTCACGATATGGAATTTGTCGTTGAAAACTTCGACAGAGTTGTAGTAATGTCCAACAAAGAAATCATTAAAGATGCTGATAAAAAGGAAGTTTTTGATGAAGATGATATTCTACAAAAAGCATACATCCAACCACCTGTTGTCAAAAGACTTTGCAATTCAATTAATTTGAACGAAAAATTATTGTCAGTAGATGATTTTGTAGATTACATCAAAAATTTTGGAGGTGCTAATGATTAATTGTATATTGGATTTTGATCCGGGAGTAGATGATGCAGCGGCATTATTCGCAATTAAAAATGCAAAAAATTTAAAGCTGTTGGCACTTTCTTCAGTAAACGGAAACGTATCAATAGAACACACAACAAGAAACATGCAATGCTTGGCAAAATTATTGGATATAAATATTCCCATGGGAAAAGGACAAGAAGTACCACTTGTAAGAGAGCCTTATTTCGCATCAGCTCATGGAAATGATGGAATTGCAGGATTCAGATCAATGATTGAATCAAATGATGTGGCAGAACTTACAAGTGAAAACTCCATTACAATGATGCACGAAATTATCCAAAACTCAACTGAAAAAATCACGATAATTGCAGTAGGACCACTTACAAACATTGCACTACTGCTAAGAACTTTTCCAGAAGACAAGGAAAAAATCGAACAAATCAGCATCATGGGTGGCTCCATCACAAGAGGCAATGTAACAAGCCTCAGCGAATTTAATTTCTTTGTCGATCCAGAAGCAGCGAAAATCGTATTTGAAAGCGGAGTTAAAATCATAATGGCAGGATTAAATATAACACAAAAAGCCAGTATAACTGATGAGCAAATCCAATTTTTGGATACAATCGAAACAAAAAGAGCCAAATTTGCACACAAAATATTGAAATACTACGCATCAAACGATGCAGGAATTCACGACCCTTGCTCAATAATCGTATTGGATAACCCAGAAGTTTTCGAAACGGAAGACATGTACATCAAAATTGATGTGCAAAACGACGAAACAAGAGGAATGAGCTACAGAGATTTGATTAAAGAAGAAAATGGCGAATTCAACTGTAAAGTGATTACAAAAATTGACATCGATAAATTCAGAAAAATATTGATGCAAGCTCTAACAGAATAAAACTTACTCCGAGAAATATCTCGGAGTTTTTTGCTTATGGAAGAAAATTTCCTGAGAAATTATTGATTTGTAAAATAAGAGTAAAATTCACATTTTAGTTGTTTACAAAAAAAAGCATATGATATAGAATTATATAGATGTTAATAAAATTATTACAAATAAATCTTCGGAGGAATTTATGGAAGAGATTAGTTTACTAGAACTTATAGAAGGAATAAAAAGAAGAATAAAGTGGATTATTTTATTCATGATTCTCGGAGGGCTTTTAGCTTTTGGTGTTAGCAAATTTTTGATAAGGCCACAATACGAAGCTTCTACAACGATGATAATAGGAAAACCAAAAGAATACGACATTAAGGATGAAAGATCGCAATACAATCAAGTAATGCTAAACCAAAAATTAGTATCTACATACAGCGAAATAATCAAATCAAGAGGTATTGCAGAACAAGTAATCAAAAACCTACAACTTGATTTTGACCTTGAAAAATATCAAAGAAAGGTTGAAGTAGAACCAGTAAAAGACACAGAATTAATTTCTGTTAAAGTAAGAGACAACATTCCTCAAAGAGCGATGGATATAGCAAATGAAACAGCGGAAATTTTCCAAAATGATATCAAAACGATAATGCAAATAGATAATGTAAAGATTTTGGATGAAGCCGTGCTTCCACAAAAGCCATCTTCTCCTAAAATAAATAGAAATACAGCACTGGGAGCTTTATTAGGATTATTTATTTCATCATTTATGGCGGTATTCATAGAAATCAATGACACAAGGATAAAATCTGCAGAAGAATTACAAGAAAAATTCAACATACCAGTACTTGGTGTAATACCAGAAATTAAGGAGAAATAGTATGGCGAAAAAACACGCTTATTATAGCAATACATCTATGATCGACGAAGCAATCAGAACTTTAAGAACAAATTTGTCATTTTCATCTATAGATAACCAATTACAAAAAATAGTAATAACATCCTCACACCCTAGTGAAGGAAAATCGACAATCGCATTAAGATTAGCAAGATCAATGGCGAAAAACCACCAAAAAGTATTGTTGATTGATTGCGACCTTAGAAACCCATCAATTGGGAAATTTATCGGAACTCAATTTAATTTGGGATTAACTAATCTTCTAGTAAAAGGATTAGAATTTGATCAAGTAAAAATGAAAGACAGCGAAGAAAGTGACCTAGATATAATACTAACAGGGCCAACACCTCCGAATCCATCAGAATTACTTGGATCTGAAAGAATGAAGAGATTGCTTGAAAAGCTAGAAACAATATACGATGTCATCATATTAGACACACCTCCAGCAGGAATACTTACAGATGCACAAGTATTGTCGACAATGGCAGATGGGGTTTTACTTGTAGTAGCACAAGGCGAAACAAAATACGAAGAAATTGACGTAACTCTTCAAAACCTTAAACATGTAGGAGCCAACGTATTAGGAACAGTGTTAAATAAAGTAGAAGTCAAAAACAAACACAAGTATGGATATGGATACGGTTACGGTTATAAATACGGAAACAGTCAATCCTAACATATAATATAACAAAATTGGAGATTATTATAATGATAGATATTCACACACATGTATTGTTCGGATTAGATGATGGAGCTCAAACTCTTGATGAATCCATAGCAATCATTCAAAAATATATAGAAAATGGATACCACGGTGTAGTAGCTACACCTCATCATTATAATGGTAAGTACTTACCATCTAAAAAAGAAATCATTGAAAGTAGACAAACTATATTAAATGAGCTGAAAAATCGAGACGTAGATTTTGAAATATATCTTGGTAACGAAATATTTCTTGATGAAAACATACTACATGAATTGGAAAATCACGAAGTATTCACATTAGCGGATTCAAAGTATGTACTAATAGAATTTCCGTTCTTGGGAAAAGTTAATTATGCCCCGTCTCTCATATATCAAATTCAATTATCAGGATACATACCTGTACTTGCCCATGTCGAACGATATCAAGTTACAAAAGAAGAATTTGATTTTATTGAAAAAATTTACAAAGCAGGAGCATTGTTCCAAATAAATTTGAGTTCGTTAAAAAACGAAACCAGCCAAGAATATGAAATGGCTAACAAATTGCTTGACAAAGATATGGTTCAATTGGTCGGCACAGATACTCATTCTCCAGAAAGAAGAAATCCAGATGTTAAGAAAGAATTGGAATATTTAAAAAACAAAATGGGACAAAACTGGTATAATGAAGTTGTAATAGAAAATCCACAAAAGATAATACACGATGAATTTATTAGAAGAACTGAACTAGTTGATGAAATTCCTAAAATAAAAAAAGAATCATTCTGGAAAAAAATATTAAGAAGGAATAAAAATGAAAAATAAAGTTAAATTTTTGATTATTCTTATGAGCTTAGTTGTAGTTACAACTGGCTGCTACGAACAGGAAACTTATGTTTCCGTGAGAACTCAAAAATCCAAAGATAAAAAAGAGTCTGAGAAAATAGAAAAAGAAGAAGCAGAAAAAATCGAAAAAAATAACGAAGAAAAAACCGAAAATAACGAAAAAATACCAGCCAAGAAAATGGCCACAGTGAATGTGGAATCATTGAACTTAAGAGAACAAGCTGGAGCTGATCAAAGACTATTGGCATCTATTCCTCAAAACACAGAATTAGAAGTATTAGAAGAAAAAGATGTTGAAGGTGTCAAGTGGTCAAAAGTAAAATACAATGATATGGAAGGATTCGTCCTATCAGAATACATTAGTATAAAAACAGGGGAATAGCATGAAAAAAATTATATCTATTGTATTGTACACAGTTAGTATATTGTCTGTGGCACTACTATCATTTATTTTAATTGCAAATAATGTTTTACCATTTAAGTATCGTGCAAGTGCTATAGGAATAATGGCGCTTATTGAAATATTCTTATTATTTCTATTATTAAAAAAACATGGCAAGAAAAAAAAGGATAGAAATCGTATTATTGTTAGCATATTAGCGTTTCTTATCATTTTAATTAACTCTTTATTTATTTATTACATTTCTTCGGGTCTTAGTACGATTGATAAAATAAATAATGAGCAACAAAAGGATGAACTCGATTTTTCAATTATTACACTCAAAGATTCAGATGTAAGAGGAATAAAAGATATTAAAGATAGTAATGTACTGTCTGGGATTACTCAAGATACGGAGAATATAGAAAAATTAAAAGATTATCTATCAAATCAAAAGGGAACACCGCTGAAAATAATAGACACCAAGACGTATATTAAAGCAGCAGAAGAATTAATAGGTAAAAAAGAAGACGTAATGATTTTGAATGAGGCATATCGACCTTTAATCGAAGATCAAATAAAAGATTTTAAAGATAAAACAAAAGTAGTAGACCATATAAAAATAAAAACGTCAAAATCAATAAAAAATAATGAACCTACGAAGAAAGTTGAAAAAAACAACTCATTTAATGTATTTATTTCAGGAATAGATACATATGGTGCTCTGTCAAAAGTTTCAAGATCAGATGTGAACTTGATTCTCACGGTAAATCTAAACAAGAAAAAAATTTTAATAACTACAATTCCTAGAGATTCTTATGTTGCAATCGCTGGAAAAGGAAATGAACAAATGGATAAACTTACTCATGCGGGAATTTACGGTATTGATTCATCAGTTTCTACAGTACAAAATTTATTAGGAGTTGATATGAACTATTACGCCAGGGTGAACTTTTCTACATTTACAGAAATAGTTGATGTTCTTGGCGGAATTGATGTGTATAATTCTCAAAGGTTTGTTTCGCGTCACGGCAAGTACTTATATGAAGTTGGGAATCTGCACCTTGATGGATCACGTGCTCTTTCATTTGCGAGAGAAAGATACCAGCTAAAGGATGGAGATTTAGATAGAGGAAGAAATCAAGAAAAAGTATTAAAAGCAATTATACAAAAAGCTATGTCTCCAGCTATACTTGTTAACTATCCAAGTCTATTAGATATAATGATGCGTTCAACAGATACAAATATTCCAAAGGATAAGTTAATGGAATTAATAAATTCACAGCTTGACTCTCAAGCACAATGGAACATCGAAACTACAGAGGTTAAGGGTCAAGGCAAGATGGGGCTACCATCATATGCTATGCCAGGACACAATTTGTATATGTATCAGTTAGATAAGGACAGTGTAAAAGAAGTTAGTGAAAAAATAAAAGAAGTATTGAATTAAAAAGGAGATATAATGAGAATTTTACTCGCAGGCGGAGCAGGATATATTGGATCACATACAGCGGTTGAACTTATTGAAAGAAACAATGAAGTAATTATATTAGATAACTATTCAAATTCTGATCCTGAAGTTTTGAATAGAATAAAGATGATAACAAAAAAAAACGTAAATTCATTCAATGTAGATATAAAAGACAAAGAAAAAGTATCTAATATTTTTAAAAACAATAATATCGATGTAGTCGTTCACTTTGCAGGACTCAAAGCGGTTCAGGAATCAATAAAGGAGCCTTTAAAATATTATAGAAATAATATTGATACTACTCTAACACTTCTCGAATGTATGAAAGAAAATGATGTAAATAAGTTTGTTTTTTCATCCTCCGCAACAGTGTATGGAAAAGAGAATTGTATACCATATATTGAAAATATGAGCAAAGGTACATGTACTAATCCATATGGTTGGACTAAATCAATGATAGAGCAAATTATTGAAGATGAATGTAAATCAAATAAAAATCTGTCAGCAGTAGTTCTTAGATATTTTAATCCCATAGGGGCACATAAATCTGGGCTATTGGGCGAAGATCCAACAGGTGTTCCTAATAATTTGATGCCATTTATAACACAAGTCGCAGTTGGAGAAAGAGAAGAACTAGTTATATTTGGAGATGATTATAATACACCGGATGGGACGTGTAGAAGGGATTATATACATATATTAGACTTAGCAAAAGGACATGTAAAAGCAATTGAATATGCCTATGTAAATAAGGGAATAGAAGTAATAAATTTAGGAACTGGGCACCCATATAGTGTTTTCGAAATTGTAAATTCATTTGAAAAAGTTAATAATTTAAAAATAAAAAAAAGGATAGGACAGAGAAGAGAAGGAGACTTAGATGAATTTTGGGCAAATGTTGAAAAATCAAAGATTCTCCTCGGATGGACATCAGAACATTCGTTAGATGAAATGTGCAAAGATTCATGGAGATGGCAAATAAAAAATCCAAAGGGCTATAGGGGAAAATAAAATGTATGAAAATATAGAAACAGGAATATTAAAAAATTCAAACTTCATATTAGGTGATATCCTTTCAATAAGCATTTCACTTCTATTTTCATATTATATAGTAAATACTGAGAACGTCATAGACATAAAATTATATATCTTATTAATAATACTTTCTTGGATACTAGTGATTCTTAATGCTTTATTTACTGAAAACTATAAAGACATAAGAAACAGAGGATATATTAACGAATTTAAGAAATCATCAAAATTAGTTATCTCTGTTTTTTCATTAATAATATTTACGTTGTTTGTTTTCAAAGTTTCCTCAATATATTCAAGGAAAATAATATTATTATGGATGTTTTTTTCAATGTTTATTTGCTATATTCAAAGACTAATCATAAAAAAATACTTATCAAAATATAAAAGATCAAAAGGATTTAAGAAAATTGTAGTTATTGCACAAGATGAAGCAAAGGAAACAGAAACTTTTATTACTAAAATGAAACAGTACTATGAAGTTGTAAAAATCTACGAAGATGACATAGAAAATCTCGGAAAAAATAATTTAGAAGAAATCAAACAATTTTGTTTGGAAAACCCTGTAGATGAAGTAATGTTTGTCATAGATAATAAAAATAATTATAGATATTTTGGACTAATTAACGAGATTTTATCCATGGGTTTAACAGTCCATATTATCTTATCAGAGAATGAAAATATCAAGAGTAAGTGTACACTAACAAAAATAGAAGAATATAATGCTGTTACATTTTACTGTTCTACAATTTCTGATAAAAGCTTGTTTTTAAAGAGAATTTTTGATATTTTTGGAGCTGTTATAGGCTTGATTTTTACGTTAATAATTTCGATATTTGTTGTACCTGCAATTTATTTATCATCACCGGGACCTGCTATATTTAGGCAAAAGAGGGTAGGTAAAAATGGTAGAATATTCGATTTTTATAAATTCAGATCAATGTATATAGATGCTGAAAAAAAGAAAAAAGAATTGGAAGAACAAAATCAAATGAAAGGTAATATGTTTAAAATTGAAAATGATCCAAGGATAACAAAAGTCGGAAAATTTATCAGAAAAACGAGTATTGACGAATTTCCTCAATTTTGGAATGTTCTTAAAGGCGATATGAGTTTGGTTGGTACAAGACCACCTACATTGGATGAATATTATAAGTATGAATCACACCATAAAGCAAGATTGGCAATGAAACCAGGACTCACAGGAATGTGGCAAGCGAATGGTAGAAATAAAATTACTGATTTTGAAGAAATTGTCAAATTAGATACAGAATATATAAATAATTGGGGCATAGGATTGGATATTAAATTAATATTAAAAACTATAAAAAAAGTATTCATTAGAGAAGGATCTATGTAAAAAGGAGTACTATTATGGGAAATAAGTTGAAAATATGTTTAGTTGGATCATCAGGTGGACATTTAACTCACTTGTATATGTTGAAGCCACTTTGGAAAGATATGGATAGATTTTGGGTCACATTTGATAAAGAAGACTCTAGAAGCCTATTAGAAGGCGAAAAAGTATATTCAGTATATTATCCATCAAATAGATCACTGAAAGCACTAATAATTAATACATGGAGAGCACTTAAAATCTTACCTAAAGAAAAGCCGGAATTAATCGTTTCAACAGGAGCAGCATCGGCTGTGCCATTTTTTTGGATTGGAAAGATATTAGGAGCAAAAACTATTTATATCGAGGTTTTTGATAGAATTGATAAGCCAACGATTACAGGCAAGTTGGTTTATCCAGTTACAGATAAATTTATAGTACAATGGGAAGAAATGAAACAAATTTATCCCAAATCGATAAATTTGGGAAGTATATTTTAGAGGGATAATATGATATTTGTTACGGTTGGTACTCATGAGCAACAATTTGATAGATTAATAAAAAGTATGGATGAATGGGCATCAAAACACGATGAAGAAGTTATAATACAAACAGGATATAGCACTTATCATCCCAAAAATGCAAAATGGAAAATGCTATTTTCCTACTCTGACATGATAGCACATGTGAATGATGCTAGAATTGTTATAACACATGGTGGTCCATCTAGTTTTATTATGCCACTTCAAGTCGGAAAAACTCCAATTGTATTTCCGAGGAAGCAGGTATATGATGAACATGTTAACAATCATCAGCTAGAGTTTAGTAGGCAAGTTGAAAAGAGGATGGGAACTATCATTGTTGCAGAAGAAGTTGATGACCTTTATAATGCATTGGAGAATTATGAAGATTTAACAGAAAATCTTGGTAACAATCTAACATCTAATAATAGTAATTTTTGTGATAAGCTTGGGAAAATAATAGAGGAATTAGTAAAATAAAATGAAAATTTTATTCTTAGCAAATACAACAACACAGGTTTTTAATGCAGCTATACTTTCTCATACCACTTTTGACATATATAAGTGTGACGTATACTACACAAAAAATGTGGAGACTCAAGTAAAAAATTATAAAGATGAAGGATATTTTGAAAATGTATATAAGATTGAACTTGTAGCTGATGTTATGTCTAGGAGAAATATGCTAACAAGATCAATAGTAAGAATAAAAAATGCATTAGATTTAAAGAAAATCATAAAAAATTTACCAAGTAATCCTAAAGAATATGAAAGAGTACTTGCATCAGGAGTAAGTTTAAGAAATTTTGAATATTATTATGCAATAAAAAAAATCAATAAAAATGTAAAATTTAGTTTATATGAGGAAGGTATATGCGAATATGTAGAACTAAGTTATCCTAAAGATTATTTTAAGATATTATTTTCAAAAATATTTTTTAGGTATTTCATTTTTGAAGATTGTGATAGTTTATATGTTCATTCTCCGACTATGGTCGTAAATAAATGGGAAAATATTGAAATAAAAAAAATTCCATATGTATTAGAGAATAGAAGTTTTAAAAAAGATACACTGAAAGCCTTTAATTATCAAGGTAATGAATTAAATGGAGTTAAAAACAAATTTATTATTATTGAGCAAGCCTTCCCCACACAAGAAGAAGATAGAATACAACAACAATTAATATCATCAATTATGGAAGAAGCTGGAAAAGAAAATGTTTTTATTAAATTACATCCAAGATCACATGCATCAAAATATACTAATTATAATACATTTTCAACAAAAATTCCATTAGAAGTTATTGCTTTAAATGAAGAAATATTTGGCAATATATTTGTTTCTATCACATCGTCAGCAGTTGCTAACTTCAAACTTTTTTTCGATAGAGAGCCTACAGTAATATTGCTGTCTCAGTGCTTAAAAAAAAATAGCGACATGTATGTCACAGATTTTTTTGATAGATTAAAAGGAACATATAAAGAAAATAACTTTTATTTTCCAAAGGATTATGATGAATTTCTAAGAATAGTGAGAAATATAAAATAATGAAAACCAATTTGTTAGAAATAAGTAATATAATACAAAAAGGAATGAGAAAAATTTCATTATCAGGTATTTTTCTGGTATTGTTACCTTTATCATATTATACACGTTTTATGTTTGATTGGAATTTTGAATTACAATCATTCATATGGTTTACAATTTCTTTACTTGTGATGTTGTATATGTTGATTTATAGTAAGAATATTTCTAAATATTTATATTTACTTCTTTGTATAGATATATTTGCTATAATTAGCATGGTAATAAATAAAAACCACAGTATTTTCTATGTAGGAAATTTAATAGCTGCACAATCGTGGGGCGCATTATTGTATTATAGAAGGAAAAATTTAAAGCCATTAGCATTTTTGTCAGTTTTTATCATATTATATTCTTTTTATAGAGTGTACTCTTCACCAAGAGTACTGATAAGTTCATGGCAGTATGGAAGAATTATATCAAAACTTGTGAGACAAAATACAATTTCTATTTTTTTATGTGAATTTTTATCTTATGATTTAATTTATAGATATTATTCTGGGAAGAAAGTTAATTATTTATTGTTTTATATATCAATTATTACAGCTGTTTTATGTGAAGGTATGGGAGGAATTTTATCAATCTCAGCATTTTTTATAGGGATATTGCTCATTAATAGAAAAAAAAATAGAATTAATATCAGAAAGCTTATAATATTTGTTATTATTTTGATTATAGTACTAATTGCTACAGGCAATATTCAGGATGTTCTAGCTAATGTTACAGACGATAATGGAAGATTTTATATTTGGGAGAATTATATAAATTGTATAGATTCAATTAAAGATTTTTTATTTGGCGCTGACGTCAGCAGTGTTCCATTTTTAGTAATAGCTAATAACATGCACAATACCTTTATGAATTGGCATTTTTCATATGGTCTTATACCTTTCATTTTCTTTGCGTATAGAAATATTAAAGGGTATATTCATACAATAATTAATAAACAAGGAATATTTTTTTTAGTAATGTCTATTACTTTTATTAGATCATTTACAGATGAAGCAGAATTTGCATTTGGTGGAATTTGGACATTTATTTGGTTATGCTCACTCGTCAATAGTGACAAAATTAATAATTCCTGCGAGAACATAAAAACATTTTAAAATACAATAATAATGACTATAAATTAATGAATAATGATATAAAATTAAAGTACAAGAATGTTCTTAGAAAAGAAAGGAGATTAATGTGGACAAAACAGAAAAGTATAGAATCTTAGCGATTATTCCTGCTAGAGCAGGATCCGTAGGGATTCCAAATAAAAATATAAGATTAGTTAATGGACATCCTCTTATATATTATTCAGTAAAAAACGCTATGAATTCCGAATATATTACAGATACAATAATAACAACTGATTCACCAGAAGTAAAAGTAATAGCCAAACAAATGGGTATTAAAATAAGAAATCGTAATCAAAAATTGTGTGAAGATTCAATTACGTTAGATGAAGTAGTTTATGATGCAATTCCAAGTAATTCAGAATGGGATTATATTGTAACTATGCAGCCTACCTCTCCTACACTTTCTTGTAAGACGCTTGATAGAGCGATTGAGTTTGCTATTAAAAATGATCTTGATACTCTGATTTCTGTAATTAATAAACCTCATCTTTCATGGAGTGAAATAGATGGTAGGAAGATTCCAAATTATGAGAAAAGGTTGAATAGACAATATTTACCACCGTATTTTATAGAAACTGGGGCATTCTTAATATCGAAAGGATCAATAATAACAAAAAAAAGTAGAATTGGTAATAAAATAGATGTATTTGAAATACCAGAAGAAGAGTCGCAGGATATTGACTCATTTTCTGATTTAAGAAATGTTATAGCACAAATGGATCAAAAAAAAGTTGCTATTTATGTAAACGGTAATAAGGATAGGGGATTAGGACACATTTACAGAGCATTAGAATTAGCGGATGAGTTTTTTTCAAAACCAGATATATATTACGATAGAAACCAGACAAATATTGAAGTATTTGGGAAAACAAAGCATAATTTAATAGCGGTTAATGGTATTACCGAATTATTTGAAAAATGTAGACTTAATAATTATACTGTTTTCATAAATGATATTCTGTCTACTTCTGTAGACTATATGATTGGTTTAAGAACTGTATTGCCAAATGCGAAAATAATAAACTTTGAAGATGATGGAGAAGGAATTATAAAAGCGGATCTCGTATTTAATGCTTTATACCAAGAAAATAATATTCCTAATGTTTATTCGGGTGAAAAATACTATATTTCTGGAAAAACATTTTTGTACTATGAGCCAATTAAAATAAAAGAAAATGTAGAAAAAGTATTTATATCATTTGGAGGTTCAGACCCGCAAAACTATACAGATAGAATATTAAATATTATATCAAAAAAGGAGTTTAATAGGTATAGATTTACAGTTGTACTGGGAAGAATAAAAAAAGGAATTGATAAGCTTTTACAGTATAACAAGTTTGATAATATAGAAGTGTTGCACGATGTAGGCAACATGCCTGAATTAATGTCTAGTTGTGACGTAGCTGTTACATCAAGAGGGAGAACAGGTTATGAACTAGCTATTCTTGGAATTCCTTCAATTGCAATGGCACAGAATGAACGAGAAGAAAAACATGCTTTTGTTAGTAATGAAAATGGATTTACGTATATAGGATTAAATCCAGATGATGAAATAATTGAAGGTACACTGAAAATGTATTTGACCTCAACTAAGCAGAACAGAACTCATTTTCAAGAAAAATTACTTAGTCATGACTTACGTAATGGAAGAAAGAGAGTTTTTAATTTAATTAATGAAGATTAAATAGAAGGAGTGATTTTTATGGAAAAACCGTATTTTATAGCAGAAATAGGTGTAAATTTTTATGATACTGCAAAAGAAATGAATATGAGCCTGCTGGATGCAGCAAAACTTTATATTGATAAAGCTAAGGAAGCAGGAGTGGACTGTGCTAAGTTTCAGTCATACAAAGCAAATACAATAGTTTCAAAAAATTCTCCAGCATATTGGGATACGAATGAAGAACCAACTACCACACAGTATGAATTGTTTCTAAAACATGATAAATTTGGCAAAGAAGAATACAGAGAATTAAGTAATTATGCTCATTCTAAAGGAATGGATTTTACATCTACACCCTTTGACTACGAGTCAGCAGATTATTTATATGACTTAGTTGATTTTTATAAGATATCTTCATCAGACTTATCAAATCTACCATTTATTTCATATATCGGTAAAAAAGGTAAACCTGTATATTTATCGACAGGAGCTTCATACCTTTCAGAAATTGATAGAGCGGTTATGATTTTAAAAGAATCAGGATGTAAAGAAATAGTGCTAATGCATTGTATGCTTTCTTATCCAACTAATCCGAAGAATGCTAATTTAAATGTTATAAAAACATTGAAAGATATATATCCATTTGCCACTATAGGTTATAGTGACCATGTGGCTCCAGATGAATCCATGGTAGTCTTAAGCACAGCATATATTTATGGAGCAGAAGTAATTGAAAAACATTTTACATTAAATAAAAAACTAAAAGGGAACGATCATTACCATGCTGGAGATGTAAATGATTTTAAAAGAGCTATTGAAAATTGTAATATTATTACTGAAATAAGTGGCAGTCATCAAAGAGAAGTATTTGATTGCGAGATAAATTCAAGAAGAGAAGCTAGAAGATCGCTGGTATTAACTAGGGACATGAAAACTGGAGAAGTTATCAAAAAAGAAGACATTATCGCAAAAAGGCCAGGAACAGGGATATCACCTAACATGGAAGATATTATAATAGGAAGAGCAGTAAAAAAGGACTTAGAAGAGGATACAATTCTAAAATGGGACATGATATAAGGATCGCGTTATGAAGATATTATTAGCAGGAGGGGCCGGCTATATTGGATCGCATATAGCTGTAGAGCTCCTAAGAAAAAATTATGAAGTAATAGTTGTAGATAATTTTTCGAATTCATCAAATAAAGTAATAGAAAGAATTAAAAATATATGCCGTAAAGAAATAAAATACTATAAGATTAATATTTTAAATAAAACAGAAATGTTAAATATATTAAAAGAAGAAAAGCCAGATTGTATAGTTCACTTGGCGGGATATAAATCTGTATCTGAATCATTAAGGCATCCATTAGAATACTATGAGAACAATCTTGGGACAACTATTTCTATCTTAGAAGCTATGAAGAAAAGTGGCTGCAAAAATATTATATTTTCATCTTCGGCTACTGTCTATGGTTCAGAAAATTCCAGTCCATATTTGGAAACCATGAAAAGAGGAAGGTGTACAAATGCTTATGGATGGACTAAATATTTTTCAGAGCAAATTTTAATAGATGAATACTTATCTAATAGAAATATATCTTCTGTAATTTTAAGATATTTTAATCCCACTGGGGCCGATAAAACAGGTATGATTGGAGAGAATCCAAATGGAGTTCCTAATAATCTTATGCCATATATAACACAAGTTGCAATAGGTAAATTGAATAAATTAACTATATATGGAAATGACTATAATACTTCAGATGGTACATGTTTAAGAGACTTTATACATGTTAGTGACTTGGCATTAGGTCATATCTCCGCAATAGATTACGTAATGAAAAATAAATGTTGCGAGATAATAAATCTAGGAACTGGGAAACCAAATAGTGTGCTAGAAGTTGTAAACACATTTAAAAAAATAAATGGTGTACAAATTCCATTTGAGTTTGGTAAAAGGAGAGCAGGGGATTTAGAAGAAGTATGGGCTGACATTAGTAAAGCTAAGTTATTACTAAATTGGGAGCCAATTTATAGTTTAGAAGACATGTGTAGAGATTCATGGAATTGGCAAAAAAATAATCCTGAAGGGTACTTGTAATGATTGGTTATAGGAAAATGATAATTTATGGGGAAAATTGGAATTGTTTTAATTTTAATACAAATAATAAGTAAGATATTTGGCTTTGCTAGAGAAATAGTACTATCATATTTTTATGGAACTTCATCTATTTCTGATGCTTATTTAATAGCATTTACAATTCCAAGTATTTTATTTACTATAATTGGCACTGGAATAACTGCAGGATATATTCCAACATATAATAAAATAAGAAAACTTGAGTGCGATAATTCCGCGAAGATATTTACATCAAATTTAATTAATATTATTGGAGTAATGTGTCTTTTCTTGGCCGTAATTACATTTATGTTTCCGGGTCTTATTGTTAAGTTATTAGCTTCTGGGTTTGATACTGAAAAACTAGAATTAGCTATATTTTTTACAAGAATATCTGTATGGTCGATTATTTTCCTTGGAATCTCTACAATAGCACTTTCATATTTAAACATAAATGATTCATTTTATGTATCGTCATTGATAGGAATTCCATTAAACATTGGTTTAATCGGAGGAATCATACTATCTTATTATCATTCTAAATTTTATTTAGCATTTGGAATAACAATTGGATATGCATTGCAGCTGATAATGATCACCCCGGTTTTACAGCGTAAAGGATACAGACATAAGATATTCCTTGACTTAAATGACAAATATATAAAGGAAATAATGTTACTTGCAGTTCCTATGATAATAGGTTCTTGTGCGAGCCAATTAAATGTTGTTATAGACAGAACAATTGCATCATTCTTACCTACTGGTTCAATTTCTGCATTAAATTATTCAAGTAAATTAAACACTTTTATACAAGGTGTATTATTAACTCCAATAATAACGATACTATATCCTAAGATTTCTAAATTAGCTGCGAATAATGAATATAATAAATTAGCCACATATTTCTACGATGTGATTTCATTGATTACTTTATTGGTGTTACCGATAATGATAGGTGGTATGTACTTATCTAGAGAGTTAACGGGTATTTTATTTTTACGAGGAGCATTTACTAAGGAAGCATTGGAGATTACAGCAAATTCTGTATTCTTTTATTTACTGGGCATAATAGGAATAGCATTCAGAGAGGTCCAATTCAGAGTTTATTACTCTTATGGTGATACAAAAACACCGGTAAAGAATTCTATAATTGCAATTGGGATTAACATTGTATTAAATTTGATTCTTTCTGCAACTATGGGAGCTCCGGGATTAGCCTTATCAACTAGTTTATCTTCAATTATAGCAGCAGTACTACTCCAGAAAGATATAAAAAAGTATTTGCGAAAATTTAAAACAGTAAAAACAATATTATATAATATTTTAAAGATATTTATTTCCAATGCTACGATGTTGTTGGTTCTGTTTATAGTTGCACACTTTTACCCTCCAAAAATTAGTATATTAAATTTATTTATTCAAATATTAATAGGATCTTCTGTGTATTTAGTATGCCTAAAGATTCTAAATGTAAACGAATTTAACAAATTAATAAATGCTGTAAAACAAAAGAACATATTTTAACATAAAATTTTTTTCTATTAGTTAATAGAGAGAATACCCTTCATTTGTCTTTTGGTTAATTACGCCTACAGGGTATTCTCTTTTATTATTTAAACATTTTTGAGGAAAAAATAAAAAAAACAAACAACCCAACAAAATCGGATTTGATATCAAATCCGATTTTTAAATGTCTAATTTTGAGGTGTAGTCATCAATTAACAGGCGTGATAGCCTTGCTTTTTGTACTTTGTCTTCAATGTTTTCTTGATTATTTTTCATATTTCTGCCAAGTCAATGGGTTCACTTTTTGCATTTTTTTATGCAATATTCCAATGAATAATACTTAATAGTGGTGGTATCATTATAATAAAGTTCTACTGCATTGCCGATATTATCTACGTAATCTGAATTATCGTGTGTGTTATACTCGTTTGTGCTCCTTTTAATGTTTATCTTAAATCTTGACTTAGATTTTAATATTTAAAGAAAAATCCTAGAGGAAGTATTGAATCTCTATATTATCAAACATAAGATGTAGAGGAAATTATAAGAGAAACAGCAGAAGATTATATATGAAACTTATCTCAGGGAAAAACCCGCTAAAGGAATATGCAAGTAGATGAATATGAAACAATCCACATAATATAATACTGGAAATAAAGCTTTTAAGAATTTTAGAAAAATGTATAGATATTATGGTTATTAAATAGAAATGAATAATAAAACTTACTCCGAGAAATATCTCGGAGTTTTTTCTAAATACAAATAATAATCATTATTGACAGAACAAAAAAATAATGTTATTATTTATTTGGATGAAGTTAGTAGGATGATTTTTATAATTGATTTTGCAGATTAGACGTAATTTGCAACTAAATAAGTTTTTAATTCTCAAAAAACTTATTACATATTTAAAATTGAATAGAATAATCAGAATAAAAAATCAAATTTTATTGTAATAAGTTAATTAGTTAATAAAATTAGAATGCATTCAAATTTGTTTTGAGATATTAATAACTATTTGTATTTTCTTACTAACAAATATAAATAAGGAGTATTGATATGAATAAATTAAAATTGATGACTTTGGTTGGAGTGATGTCAGCGGCTTTGTTGTTGAATGGTTGTGGAGCACAAAAAGATGCACCGAAAGAAAATACTAAGCAAACTGAACAAAAGCAAGAAGATAAAAAAGAAGACAGTAAGGCTACTGAAAAAACTGAGGACAAAAAGGAAGAAGTAAGCTTGTCTGATTGGGACGGAGAATGGAACAATATGGGAAGTTATTTGGATAAGCCAGAAGTTCAAGACGCTTTCAAAACTTTAGCAAAAAAAGAAAATGTTGATGAGAAAAAAGCTAAAGCAGATTATCTTGAAAAAAGAAAATGTGAATTCAACGGATTGAAAATCGACGGAAACAAGATTACATTCACAAGTAAAATCCCTTCAGAAAATGGAGACAAAATAGCTGAAACTGAGTACAAATTTGTAGAAAAAAAGGCTGTAAAACATGGATCACACATGCTAGAATGGGATGTTTTTGAAGCTGTGGATTCTAATGCAAAATATAAAGTTTTGTTGATGATGCCAATTCACGGCGAAGAAGAGTTGACACATTTCCACATGAGATATGGTAATGACAAGGAAGAATTATTTGCAAAAGAAGGATGGTTCCCAACTTTCGTAAAACCAAATACAACTGATAAACAAATTATCGGAGAAATCGAAGAATAAGGTTGGAATATGAAATTGACAAAGGGCAGGGACAACCTGTCCTTTGATTTTTGAAAAGGAGAATTTAGATGAAAAAGAGACTTTTGAGTTTTCTATTAGCCTTGTGCATGGTTTTGTTTGCGGGATGTTCCAATCACACGAAAAAATCTTCAGGAAAGCCTGTTATATACACATCGTTTTTTCCTGTGCATGATTTGGTGAAGATGATTGCAGGAGATACTGTTGAGGTGAGAACTTTTATGCCTGTGGATAAGGAGCCTCATTTGTGGGAGCCGTCCGCTAAGGATATGAAAAAACTTGCCGATGCAGATTTGCTGGTTGTAAATGGTGCGAATATGGAACATTGGGTAGACAAGGTGCACGAGAATTTGCCTAATTTGGATATTTTGAAGTTGTCGGATTCTGTAGAGCTAATCACGTATAAAGGAGCTGCTGCAAGGGGCGATTTTCAATATATGGCACAATTGGACTTAACAAAGGGAAAACGAAAAATAGATTTTGGGCATACTCATGAAGATATTATGAGAGTTGCGTTCTTCAAGGACAATGGAGAAGACAAAAAAGAATTGGTGAAAAAAGCTAAGGAAATTATGAATCAAAAAGGTGAGATTGTTCACCAAAAAAACACTTTCGATGTTGAAGAAGGAAAAGTATATGGCCTTGAAATGGGCCATGAATCTGGAGAGATATTTTACAATATAAAAGATGATGGCAAGTGGATTTTCGTATCGGATAGAATAAGCGAAGATTTGCTACCGTATTATTTACAAGATACTAACGGTAAATTGCTTCAAGATGAGGGCAAATTAAAGCCTGTAATGGAAGGATCTTCGTCAGGGTTTGACAAGATAACTTACGATCCACATTCATGGTTATCTGTTGTAAATGCAAAGAAATATTTGAATAGTATCCAAGATAAATTGATACAAAAATACCCAGACAACAAGAAAATTTATCACAAAAACAAATTGAAATACGTTGATAAATTGACAGATATTGACGCAGAATACAAAGAAAAATTTAGTAAATTAGACAACAAAAGCTTTTTGGTAACACATTACGCTTATGCATATATAGCGAGGGATTTTGGGCTTACTCAGTATCCATTAGAAGGTCTTACTAGCATGGAAAGTCCAAGTCTTAAAACAATAAAAAAAGCCGTGGATTTTGCGAAAACAAAAAACATTACTACGGTATTTTATGAATATGGGAAACCTCCTAAAGAAGCGAAGACTTTATCGGAAGAATTGGGAGGAGATATAAAGCCTTTGGCTTCGATGGAATTTATAACAAAAGAACAACAAGACAATAATCAAGGATATATCGAATTAATTGAGATGAATTTGAAAAACCTATACGAATCTATGAAAAAGGCAGGTGTATAAATGAATGCAGTAACTATAAATAATTTAAACTTTGGTTATAATGAAGATTTGGTGCTTAAAGATTTGAATTTGAAGATAAATCAAGGAGAAATGGCTTTAATCTTGGGAGGAAATGGAAGCGGTAAATCAACTTTACTGAAATTAATGCTGGGAGAGTTAAAAGCTGATGACGGAGAAATCAAAGTTTTAGATAAAAATATTAAAGATTACAAAAGCTACCGAGATATAGGATATGTTCCTCAAATAAATATTGTAAACAAAATTGCATTTCCGATTACTTGTTTGGAGCTTGTAACATTAAATTTGTATGAAGATTTTGGGTTAATTAAAGTCGCACGCAAAAAACATTACGACAAAGCTAGGAAAATTATGGAAGAAATGGGAATGAAAGAATATATTAATCGTCCAGTAAATGAGTTGTCTGGAGGACTTCAACAAAGAGCTATGATTTGCAGGGCTATGATTAACGAGCCAAAACTTCTGATACTCGATGAGCCTACTGCAGGTGTTGACAAAGAAAACAAAGAGAAATTTATAAAAACAATTGCTAAACTCAACAAAGATTACAACATAACTGTAATAATGGTAACTCACGAAATAAAAGAAATAGAAGCTTTGGATATTGAGAGAACACAATATGAAATGATTGAAGGGAGGCTTGTAAAATGTTAGAATTTGCGTTTATGAGAAAAGCATTGGTAGCCGGATTGATGCTTTCGATAATGATTCCTATGATTGGAATAATAATGGTTAATCGTAAAACATCGATGATAGGAGATGCGCTTTCTCACACAGCTCTTAGTGGAGTTGGTCTTGGACTTATTTTAGGATTCGACCCATTAATAGGCTCTGCAATAGTTTGTGTAATAGCGGCATTTTTAATCGAACTAATCAGAAAAAAATTCCCGCAATACGGAGATATGGCAACTGCTGTCATAATGAGTACGGGACTTGGAATTGCAGCGATATTATCTGATTTTGCTCCTGGAGGAAACTCATTTGAATCATATCTTTTCGGAAGCATATCTTCTGTAACAAACAGAGATGTGATAAATATTTCTGTGATTTTCATATTAATTTTAGTGGTGTCTATATCGCAATATTCTGGATTATTGGCTATTTCTATCGACAAAAACATCGCTCGTCTTGCTGGGGTAAAAGTAAATCGAATTAATGCGATATTTACTTTTTTATCAGCGATTACTATAGCTCTTGCAGTGAAAATAGTTGGTGCGTTGATGGTGACATCATTGATTGTACTTCCAGTAGCAACATCGCTTATTGTTGCCAAAAGTTACAAGAAAACATACATCATAACGATAATACTCGGTATTTTGTATATGATGTTGGGAATAGTTCAATCTTATCAATTTGATATTAAACCAGGTGGAGCAATCGTAGTAAATGCAGTTATAGGAATGATAGTTTTCGTAGCATATTCAAAAATTAAACAACCAAATAGGAAAAACTTTTCAAATTCACGAAATAATGCTAAAATAAAGTAAGCATAACATTACAGAAGAAGGCAGGATAATATGAATTTCGAAGTAGAAAAAGGAAACAAAATAACAATACCGGATATATTAATGAGAAAATACGACCTAAGAGTTGGAGATATATTCGAATGTGAACTTGAAAACGACAAGATAATATTGATTCCTAAGAAAAACCACGATGCAAATTACGTCGAAAAATTAAAGGGATTGACTGACGACACAATCGATGCATTAGGTGAAGAGGAATAAAATCAGAAGAACTATTGTAAAATTATGATAGTTCTTTTTATTTTCCTAGTGTAAAACGATGAAAAAAGGGGTATAATGATATTGGATATTAAAAAAGGATATCACATTTAAGGAGGTATATAATTATGGCATGTACTACATTATTAGTAGGTAAAGAAGCGAGCTTTGACGGCTCCACAATTATTTCAAGAAGTGAAGATTCTCCTTCTGGGATTTTTACAGCTAAGAGATTTATCGTTGTAAAACCAGAAGATCAACCAAGAAAATACGAATCAGTTTTATCAGGATGTAAGGTGGATTTACCTGATAATCCTATGAGATACACAGCACTTCCAAACTCTGACACATCAGAAGGTGATTGGGCAGCATCAGGCGTTAACGAAAAAAATATTTCAATGAGCGCTACTGAAACTATCACTACTAACCCAAGAGTTCAAGGAGCTGATCCTTTGATTCAATCTCCAACAAAAGATGAAAAATTCGGTGGAATTGGCGAAGAAGATTTCGTAACTCTTGTTCTTCCATACATCAACTCTGCGAGAGAAGGCGTTGAAAGATTAGGAAAATTATTAGAAGAACACGGAACTTATGAATCAAACGGAATTGCATTCCAAGATGTTGATGAAATTTGGTGGTTGGAAACAATCGGCGGACATCACTGGATGGCAAGAAGAGTTCCTGATGATGCATACGTTGTAATGCCAAACCAATTGGGAATTGATTATTTCGATTTTGATGATGCTTACGGCGAACAAAATGAATTTATGTGTTCAAAAGATTTGAAAGAATGGTCCGAAAAACATCACCTATTCTTAGATCAAGAAGATTATGTAAATCCAAGATTAGCATATGGATCTCATGATCATTCAGATCACACATACAACACACCAAGAGCATGGATTATGCTAAGATATTTCAATCCAAACACATTGATTTGGGATGGAGTTGATGCTGATTTTACACCAGAATCTGATGATTTGCCATGGGCAATGGTACCAGAAAGAAAAATCACAGTTGAAGATATGAAGACAATATTGTCCAGCCACTACGAAGGAACACCTTACGATTGCTACGCAAAACACGGAGATCCTAACTATCGTGGAATGTATCGTCCATTGGGAATTAGCCGTGACAATGTAACTCATTTCACACAAATAAGACCTTACGCTCCAGAAGAAATTAGAGCAATTCAATGGTTGTCATTCGGTAGCAACGCATTCAACGCAGCCGTTGCATTCTACGCAAATGTAGAAACAACACCAAGCTATGTCGCAGATCAAGTAGTAAAGGCAACTTCAGAAAACTTCTACTGGGCTAACAGAATTATAGCTGCACTTTGCGATGCACACTTCAACAAAACTGCTATCTTCATCGAAAGATATCAAGGGGCAGTTCAATCCAAATCCAACGAAATCATCAACAAATACGACGAAGAATTTGCTAAGGATTCAGCAAACGCTCATGAGTTACTTGAAAAAGCAAACCAAGAAATGGCAGACTTCTTGAAAGAAAAAACAGACAAATTACTTCACGACGTTTTATTCACAGCAAGCTGCGAAATGAAAAACGGATTCGCAAGAAGTGACAACTAATATTTAACGATAGCGAATGAATTAATAGCAATCAAAAAACACCTCACATTGAGGTGTTTTGTTTTGCAATTAAACATCTGCAACTTCTTTAGCAGGATCTGAATTTGTTCCAAATCTTGTGATAATTGTCAATATCATCATAGCCAATAATACGTATTGGTTAACCAAGAATGGAATTATATCTGTAGGTGCTACTTTTCCTGAAGTTAATCCTGAAGCTATTAGAATTTGTGCTCCGTAAGGGATAATTCCTTGGATGACGCAGCTTGTAGTATCCAACAATGATGCAACACGTGATGGTTTTACGTCGTATTCTTTTGTCATTTCTGATGCAACTTGACCAGTTATCAAGATTGAAACTGTGTTGTTTGCTATGGCAACATTCGTAAGTCCAACTAATGTTGCGATTGCAGCTTCTGCACTTTTTGTTCCTTTAACTCTCTTTTTGACTTTCATTATAATCCAATCAATACCACCGTGTTTTCTAACCATATAAGCAAGTCCACCTGTGAACATTGATAATAAGAATATATCCAATACTCCTGTGAAGCCTTCGAAAATTGTTTTAGATAACATGATTGTGTCGAATTTTCCGTAAATCATTCCGATTATTCCGGCTAATAATGTACCAGAGAATAATACCAACAATACGTTCATTCCCATCAAGGCAGTTACGATAACTAATATATAAGGAATTACATAAATCAAGTTGTAGCTTTCTTTTACCATTGTAATTGTCGTTTCTGGTCTTCCTATAATTGCAAAAATTATTGTAGAAATTATAATTGCAGGGAAACCGAATTTGGAGTTCATCACGAATTTTTGCTTCATTCCAATGTTTTGAGTTCTTGTAGCTGCGATTGTCGTATCGGAAATAAGTGACAAGTTATCTCCTGCCATTGCTCCACAAATCAAAGCTGCAGGCATAAGTGCAGGATTGATTCCTATTTTTTCTGCTACACCGTAAACGATAGGTCCCAATGCTACTACAGATCCTACAGATGAACCTGTTGCAATGGATAAGAATGTAGATATCAAGAAAATTCCAGGTACAAGGAAGTTAACAGGAACAATTGACAAACTGAAGTTTACAACAGACTCCACTGCTCCACTTGCTTTAGTAACTTGAGCAAAAGCTCCAGCTAATAAGTATATAATACACATTATAATTATGTTTTCATCGCCACAGCCTTTTACAAAATCGTCGGCCTTTTCGTTAACAGTTCCTTCAAAAATAATGAATGCTACCACAACACCAATCATTATAGAAATAGGTGAAGGAATTTGATAAAATGGCATTTCAATTCCGCGCATCGCAAGTACTACACCTGATAATACATAGAATAGCACGAACACTAATAGTGGAAGAAGTGCTTTTTTATTTGGTTTCATTTTTTAGCTCCTTTAATCTTTTATAATTTCCAAATTCACGTCCATATTCCATGAACGCATCGATATTTTCCATTTTTGTTCCTTTTGGAATTTGACAACCTGTAGATAACACATATCCGCATGGAGAATCGTAACCGATGTCGATACATTCTTTTACAGATTTTTTAACATCTTCAGTGTTTCCCAAATACATAACATCTACTGGAGGGACATTTCCGGTAATCACAATGTCGTTACCAAGAATTTGTTTTGCTTCCAATAAACTTTCGCAATTATCCAATGAGAAGTTACCAATTCCAGAATCTTTTAATAGTGGCCATAAATCTTTTGAATCACCACAAATGTGTAACCCTGCAGAAGAACCGCAGTATTTTTTAACGTCTGCAATATTTCTCTTCAAATAAGGAAGTGAAAATTCTTCGAATTGTTTCTTACGAATCAAAGTAGTACTTGAAACTGGATCGGCAAATCCCATTCCAAAACCTCTACTACCAACTTCCTTAATGTATTCTCCGTTGTTAATAGTGATGATATCCATAATTTTATGAACGGCATCCTTTTTCTTAACCATCCAACGAAGCAAAGTTTCAGTACCCAAAACACTTGCGGCTACAGAGAATGGGCCAGTCATCGCAGCTCCAATCGATGCTACATCTCCAACTTGATCTCTGATTTTTTCCAACGCTTCTATTAACACTGGTAGCTTTCCATCTTTTAATGGATTGATAATTTTCAATTTTTCGATATCTTCGACTTTTTTAACAACTGGATCTTTTAATTGGGAAATACTGTCTTCTGGATACCAAATTTCAGTTCCCATAGCTTCAGCCATTCCCCTTAATGTTGTGGATACACTGATAGAATCATGATAAAATCTCTTGAATAAGGCTACTTCTGTGTCTGCTATTACATCAGAATTTGAATAATAATCCCAAGTTTTGTATCCAAGAAAATCACTCATAGTTACGCCCATATCTGGAACAACTGGAATTCTATCCATTTCTTCGCCTTTTGAGAAAGCCTCCATTCTCTCCTTTGGAGTCATCTCATCTTTGAACATATAAATCCTCCTTTTAAATTTTACACATATTATAAAAATAAAATTGCAATAATTTTCAAATTAATTCTATCATATAAAAATCACTTCATTTATTGAAATATTCTATAAGTGTTTGTTATTATTCATTTGAATTAAATAAAATTTTATCAAAATCAATTTGGATATTAAAAAATATTAATCAAAAAATAAAATCTTGCTAAGATAATGATTTCTTAACATAAATCCAGGATATTAATCTTGTAATAATCATAAAAACTTAACATGATAAAGCATTTACTTTATCCAACATAGAAAATTGATTTATTTGAATATCCAATAAATGATTATGATTTGAGAGGTATTCAATATCTAATATGATAAAATTAGGATGGGTGATAATATGAAAACAATAATAGTGTCGGGATTTTTAGGTTCAGGCAAGACAACATTTATAAATCACATTTTGGGTTTTTCCAAAAATACTTTGGTATTGGAGAATGGATTTGGAGATGTGAGTATTGATTCAATGTTGATTAAAAACGACGATATAATTGAAATCAATTCGGGATGTATTTGTTGTGGGTTGAGGAGCGATTTTAAGGAAATTATTCACAAAATCGACAAAGACCAATTTGAATACATCATAATTGAGCCAACAGGAGTTGCGAAGCTAACGGATATATTGGATGTTTTGAAAGACGAAGAGAATTTACAAATACAAAAATGTGTGACAATTGTTGATTGTGACAGCTACATTTGCTTTCATGATGATTTTGGAGAATTTTTCAATGATCAAATCAAAAACGCTGATATTATATACATAACGAACATTGAAAACTTGGAAGAAGAAAAAATCGAAGAAGTGAAGAAGTCCATCGAACAATTTAACAAGCATGCAATTATCCATAAGGAAGATTTCAGAAAGATAAATCCAGCAGATATTGTAAGTGAGTTTGATGATAATAAAAAGCAAGACAAACACGAATGTTGTTGTCACGGCGGCGGTCACAAATGCTGTGGCAAACACCATCATCACGACCACGGTGAACATTCTCACGAGGATTCTAGGTTTAAGACCAATGTTCAAAAGAATTTGAAATTCGATTCAAAAGAAGATTTGGAAAAATTTTTGGATTCAAAAAGTATCGTGAGAGCGAAGGGAAATGTAGAGATTGCAGATAAAAAAGTTTTTGTTAGCAAAACTTTGAGTGGATTAGAAGTATCGGATTCGTTATCTGATAGCGATGATTTTGTAATAATCGAGGTGAACAATGAGTAGAGTTGGAACTTATGATTGTATTGTAATGGAAACTACACCCATCACTGATCCGGGATTATTTGAAGATGCGGATTGTTTGGTAGAACATTTCAAAGACAAGGATTATGCGAGTATTCCTATGTCTTCAACATTAGAATCAGAAGCCATGGGTGCTGTTGCAGAACTTGGAAAAGTCAGCAAGTACAAGTACGATAATGTGGATGATATTGTTATTGATTTTGATTACAATCAAAAACATGTTAAGGCTTTGTTTGAAGCAATTGACAAAATGAAAGATGAGAAGAGAATTATTGTTGAAGTTGCAGGCCCATTGGTTATATTAGATAACTTGGCAAGTTCTGAAGTGGTTTTCAGATCTTTCAGGAAAAAACACGATAAAATCGTTGAACTTTATGATGAAATCAGAAAAGCTTTGGTGGAATATATCGAAAAATTGGTTGACAGTGGAATACAATTGATTAGTTTTTCCGATAGTTTGGCGGGTGCTGATATTATAGGACCTAAGCAAATGCAGTTATATGTGGACGAGTTTCTGATGAAATTTTTGGAGGATATTCAAAACATCGACAAGCCATTTAATTTTCACTTATGCCCAAAATCAACGATGGCGTTGATAAGCTTGGATAAAGCAGAGTTTAAGCCTATTGAAAATGACGAAGAACAAAGATACGTGGACTTTTTGTTTGTAGGAGAACACAAGATTTTCGGCGACAGATGTATGAATTTGTCAGATAAAAAATTTAAGAAAATAAATGAGATTATAATTAGGAGGTAGTATGAATACACAACAAGAATATTTAGATAAAATGGCAGAAATGGTAGTAGAAATGGAAGATGAAGACATCGCAGATGTGTGCCAAGAATATATAGACAAGGGCTTTGATGCTAAACAAGGTATCTTCGACGGACTTATCAAAGGTATGCAACAAGCAAGTAAGCTTTTTGATGAAGAAGAATATTTCATCACAGATATTTTGCTTTGCAGTGATGCAATGTATGCTGGTTTGGACGTTTTACAAAAATATGTAGAAATGAACGACGATGACATTCTGGGAGTTGGAGTTATCGGAGTTGTTGAAGGAGATACTCACGATATCGGCAAAAACTTGGTAAAATTAATGATGGAAACTGCAGGATTTAAAATGATCGATTTGGGTCGTGATGTAAAATTACAAAACTTCATCGATGCAGCAGTCGAAAACGATGCCGATTTGATTTGTATGTCAACTTTAATGACAACTACTATGGACAACATGGGTAAAGTTATCGAAATGTTAAAAGAACAAGGTCTTAGAGACAGATTCAAGGTTATGATTGGTGGAGGACCTATATCTCAATCATTTGCTGATAAAATCGGCGCGGATTCTTACACTGAAAATGCTGTAGAAGCTGTAGAAGCTGCTAAGAAATTAGTTGGAAAAGATAAGTAGGATAGAAATGATTAATGAAAAAGATAGGTTAAAAAATGCTTTAAATCATATTTTCATCGATAGAATTCCTGTGATTTGTCCGGGTGGAATGATGAATATGATATCCAAAGAGCTAATGGAATTGAAAGATATCTATCTTCCAGAAGCTCACTTGGATGCTAGGAAAATGGCTGATTTGGCAAAAGCTATCTACGACGAGAAAATTTTTGAGAATATCGGAGTTCCATTTTGCATGACGATTGAAGCTGAAGATATGGGTTCTGTTGTCGATTTTGGAAATGAAATTTATGAACCACACGTTATTGAATACGCATTCGATAATATCAAAGATTGGGACAAGATAAAAGATTTCAAGAAGGAAGATTCCAGAAGTGATATCGTGATTGAGGCTATTAAAATCTTGAAGGACGAAGAAAAAAACGCCCCAATTATTGGAAATATCACAGGGCCTGTTAGCACTGCATCATCAATAATGGATTCTGTAAAATACTACAAGGCTCTTAGAAAAGACCCACAACGAGTTCACGAATTTATGGATTATGTGACAGATCATTTAATAGAATTTGCGAATAGACAAATAGACGCAGGAGCAGATGTGATCGCAGTTTCAGATCCTTCTGGTACTGGTGAAATTATGGGTCCTAAATTCTTCAAAGAATTCACTGTGCAATATTTGAATAAGTTTTTGGATGGAATCAAAGACGTTCCAAAAATTGTTCACATATGTGGAAGAATGACTCCTGTACTTGATTTGTGCAACGACATTCACTCTGATTGCTTGAGCTTCGATTCAATTGTATCATTGAAAGATGCGAAGAAAGTTTTGAAGCATCACGTGTTGATGGGCAATGTGTCGACTTATGCGCTCGAATATTCAGACAGTGAAAAAATCCAAAAACTAGCAAAAATATCAGTAAACAACGGATCAAATATCCTGTCTCCAGCTTGTGGAATAGGTATGAGATCGCCACTTGAAAATTTGAAATCAATAATAACAGCATCTAAGAATTACGATTATGAAGATAAGAATTAATAATTTAAACAGAACAATTGAATTAGAAGACGATAAAAGCTACAATTTGATGAATGCATTGCTTGAAAACGACATCTACATCGACAACTCATGCAATGGTAAGTTAACTTGCGGAAAGTGTAAGATAAAAGTTGTAGAAGGAAATGTCAACGAAATAACTGATACCGAAAAAAGACTTTTGAAAAAAGATGAAATCGAAAACGGGATTAGACTTTCGTGTGCAGTTATTGTAAGTGGCGATGTTGTCGTTGAAACATTGAGTGAAAACAGCTCCATTGATGTGCTCGATTCAGGGGACATGCCAGAATTTGAAAAACAATACAGGGATGGCTACGGGATTTGCGTGGACATTGGTACTACAACTGTGTGCATGAACTTAGTAGATTTGAAAACTGGAGACATCATCGCGAAAAACTCAGCGCTTAATGCCCAAACAAAGTACGGCTTGGATGTTCTTACGAGAATTACGTTTGAGTTTGAAAATGAAAATGCAGCGAAAATTCTCCAACATAGCATTGTAAGTTCTATGAATAAATTGATAGACAAGATGATTGTCGAATCAAAAATCGACCGAAAAGATATAAAAGAAGTTGACATTGCGGCGAACACTACAATGGTTCATATGCTTTTGGGAGTAGATGCAAGGAGCTTGGGGAAATTCCCGTACAAACCAGTGTTCACTGAATCAAAGGGTTTGATGTGTGAAGACATTGGGCTGAATTTGGACGCAAAATTGTACACTTTACCAAATGTTTCTGCATATATAGGAGCAGATATTGTAGCAGGTGCTTATGTTACTGATATGAGAAACAGAGAAAACACACTGTTTATAGATATCGGTACGAACGGCGAAATAGTTTTGAAGACTAATGACAAATTGTATTGTTGTTCTTGTGCAGCTGGCCCTGCGCTTGAAGGTATGAATATAAATTGTGGAATGAGAGCAGAACAAGGAGCCATTGAAGATGTTGTTATTGATGGAACGAACGTCAAATTACAAACAATCGGCGACAAACCTGCGAAAGGAATTTGCGGAAGTGGTATTCTTGCTGTAATCAGCGAAATTGTCAGAAATAAAATCGTCAATAAGAGAGGAAGAATAATCGACCCAAACTCTGTCGATGACTTTAGAAAAGATTTGGTTAGAATTGTGGATAACAAAAGAGAATTCATGATGACTGATGAACTTGTTATCACACAATCAGATATCAGACAAGTTCAACTTGCAAAAGGAGCGATACTTTCTGGTTTTATAAAACTTTTGGATGAAGAAGGATTGGATATTTCCGATTTGAACGAATGTATTGTCGCAGGTCAATTTGGAAGTCATTTGAAACCATCTTCAATAGTAGGTGTGGGAATTCTGCCTTACGAAATTGAATCCAAAATAAGTTATGTAGGTAATTCATCTTTAATAGGGGCGTACATGTGTTTAATGAACGATAAAATAAAGAAAGAAATGTCCACTCTTGCTGAAGATATGAATTATATAGAATTATCAATGACAAAGGACTACGAAAAAATATTCGCTAAGGCGATGGAATTTCCAAAGGAGAGATGATTATGAAGAAAAAATTATTGGTATTGATGATGCTTGTGTTCTCATTGACAGCTTGTAACGCTGACAAAGATAAGGCCCAAGAGCCACAAAAAACAGAACAAACACAAGAACAAGCAAAAACAGATGAAAACAAAACAGAAGAAAAAGCATCTGAGAGTGAAGCTACTAAGGTTTCAATTGTTGTTATGGATGAAGTTAATAACAAGGAAATCTTAAAAGAAGATGCAGAAATCAAAAAGGACGAAAATCTACAACAATACCTTGAAAAAAACCACAAAGCTGTTTTTGAAAAAGGTATGATGACTGAATTAGAAGGCGTAAAACAAGATCCAGCTAAGAAACAATACTGGATGTACTATGTTAACGACAAAATGGCAGAAGTAGGAATCGGCGATTACAAAGTTAACGAAAACGACAAGATAGAATTCAAATTTCAAGAAATGAAGTAATGAAAACTAGTGATTTGACTAGAATTGCAATATTATTAGCAGTGTGCATCCTGACAAGAATTTATTTGAACATTATTCCAAATGTAAAAATCTTGTCGGATGTCATACTGATACTTGCAATTGAGAAAAACCTAAAAGAGTCACTATTTGTAAATGCAGTCACGATGGTAGTCACAAGTTTTGTGCTTGGGTTTGGAATATGGGTTTTGTTCCAAGTGGTAGACTTTTTCATCTTGGCTGTATTTAATTATACGATTTTCAATGTATTTAAATTGAAAAAAACATTAGTAACGAAAACTATCGCATTGTCTGTGTCGGGATTTTTGTATGGACTTATAATCACGTTGATGGAATGCATGACTGTTATGGGAATGAATGTATTCATTGCAAGATACATGACATCAATTCCGTTTGATATCAACCATATGATAGGAAATGCTGTGATATATATTTTTTTGATATACAAGTTAGAAGATTATATTACCGGCAAGAAAAAAATCATGAATTAAAATTAAAAAAATATTTCATAGAGTTTAATTTGCAAACAGTATTAAATTTAGGTGATATAACAACATTAAATTGATAATGGAGGGATTATTTATGAATTTAAGAAAAAAATTATTGGCTGGATTTTTATGTCTAGCAATCGTAGGATTAGCTGGCTGTTCACAAAAAGCAGACGATAAAAAAGAAGAATCTAACAAAACTGAAACAACTGAACAAGCTAAAACAGAAGAAAACAAAACAGAAGAAAAGAAAGCTGATGAAGTAAACGGTGTTTCTTTGGATAATCCAATCAAGGTTGACAAAGAAGCTAAAAAAATCACTGTTTTATCTTCAGTTAACGGAAAATACTTCACAGAAAACACAAGACATGCTTCTGTAAATACTGACGGTAGTAACGGATCAAAATCAGTTCTTACTGCTTATGCTACTCCAGAAGATTTCTACAACGCATTAATCGAAATTGGGGCAAAACCTGGTGAAAATATGACTCCAGATAATGCAGCTGAAACTAACGTTGAAGGATCTAAAATAGGTGCTACTGTAACTTGGGAAGGCGCTGGAAAAGATTATGACATTAACGAAGTAATCAAAGATAGCAATGGAAAGAAAATTGATTTTAGATTTGGTGGAAACCTAGAAAGAGCAAAAAACAAAAAAACAGGTTGCTTAACTTGCTTGGACTCTTGTCCAGTAGGAATTATTTCTAATACAACTTACACTAATGGAGCTGTAGAAAAGAGAAACGAAGTTAAATTTACTGGTAACCATGATGTTCTCCCAGAAGATGGAACTTATGTAGCTGTAACTTATACTTTAGAAGATTAATAGAGGTATCAAGTGAAAAAGTTAAGGGCGATATTTTATTATTTAACTACGGGCGTAGCCATCGGGGTTTTATGTTGTCTACTTTTGTTATTCAACGTAAATTTTGAGATGATGGTTAGTCAGCAGCTAGTAATGTATATCTTTACAGCTTTTGGATTGATACTTGGAATTGCTTATACTAATATCAACAGATATGTATTTTTCGCATTGGAATTGGCGATAGCTTTGATTGCTCTTATAGGGGGAAAAACTCAAAGTCTTATCTACATTGTAAAAGAGTTTATAATGTATCATGGACCAGTTAAGAATATTTTCATTCCTACAATCGCAGTTATCGTAATTGTTAACTTAATCAACCTCTATATAGTTCTTACTCAGAAAAAATATCAAAAGTATTATAGTAGAGAAGAACGTAAAGCTATGAGAGAAGAAGAAGTTAAACTTAGCGATTTAAGAGAAGAAAAAACACCAGAAGAAATAGCAGAACTTAAACACAAGAGAAAAATCCAAAGAATTATCGCTTTGGCAATCATTGGAATTTTATTGGGATTGTATTTCTTCGTACCTTCAATTAAAGCTAAAACTAATGAGGCTTTCTCTACGATTTCAAAATTGGACACTGATGTAGTTGTAGCATATTTGAGATCTTACGGAAAACAAGCAGCAGTTGTATCATTTATTTTAATGGTTCTTCAATCTATAGCAGCACCTATTCCAGCATTCTTGATTACTTTATCAAATGCTGCAATATTTGGTTGGGTTAAGGGAGCTATGCTTTCTTGGTCATCAGCGATGGCAGGAGCTGCACTTTGCTTCTTCTTAGCAAGAGCTTTAGGAAGAGATGCTGTTGAAAGACTAACAAGCAAAGGTGCAATGGAAAGTGTTGACGTATTTTTTGAAAGATACGGAAAATATGCAATATTAATTTGTAGACTTTTACCATTTGTTTCATTCGACTTTGTAAGTTATGGAGCAGGTCTAACTAATATGGGATTCTGGTCATTTTTCATAGCGACTGGAATTGGTCAATTACCTGCAACAATTGTTTATTCATACGTTGGAGGAACATTGACTGGTGGAGCGCAAAAACTTTTCTTGGGTCTTTTGACATTGTTTGCATTATCAATCATGATTGGTATAGCTAAGAAAGTTTACAACGACAAACAAAAGAAAAAGGGCGAAAAAGTCGTAGAATAAAATCACAATCATAGGTCAGCAAGTTGGCCTATGATTTTTTTGTGCAAAATTTAGTATTCTAACTAAAACTTAAAGCTTTATCTTGATAACGAGATAAATAAATTTGACAATAAAACTCTTTAGAATTAAAATTTAGATATGAAATCATTTTCTATGAAAACATAGAAATACATAGGAGGATATCTTGAATAAAAAGTTTAAAGACGTGATTATCGTAGGATTTGCATTGTTTGACAACTTCTGTTGGGCTTAGTGCGATTGCTGGAGATTTCTTCTCGAATATTAAAAAAGACAAATTGGGCTACAAACCAATTGTTTTGGCAACAGTTGTGATTTCCGGTGTGCTTTCACTTGAGTGGGTTGAAGCGCTTATTAAAGCAGCAGTTCCAATACTGTCGACAGTTTATCCAATTATTATGGTACTTATATTTTTAGGAATTTTCGGAAAGCATATCAAATATGATTTGATATACACAGGGGCAGTGCTTGCGACATTTGTTGTGAGTTTCGTAGAAGTTTTGAATCAAAATTTCAAAATTTTTGAAGGGCTTACAGCTTTAATCAAAACTTTGCCTTTCAGCTCAGTTGGATTCGAATGGCTAATACCTGCGATTGTTACTGGGGCATTATTCGGGATTGTAGCTTTTGTTCACGATAAAAGAAAAATTGCATAAACGAAACAATTCAGCATAAAGTATATTCTTTGTGCTGTTTTTTGTACAAATTGGAGGGTTCTTTAATTGATTTTGCAATTTGTTTACAAATTTTTTACACATTACTGATTGATTAGTTATATAATATAAATAGAATTAAAATTTGGGAGGATCTTATGGAAAACCTTATAGAGGTAAGAGGTCTTGTTAAAAAATACAAGGAACTCACTGCGGTGGATAATTTGGATTTGGATGTAAAAAAAGGAGAGATACTTGGACTGCTTGGGCCAAATGGTAGTGGAAAATCCACAACTATCAACTGCATATTGTCGCTTTTGAAAAAGGATGCTGGCAGTGTCAAGATTTTTGGCAAAGAAATGTCTGCCGATGCGTATGATATCAAAAAGAAAATAGGCGTAGTGTTCCAAGATGTGGCTGTGTATGATGAATTATCAGTTTACGAAAACATAGACTATTTTTGTGGATTATATATACAAGATAAGAATGAACGAAAAAAACTGGTTGAAAGGGCGTTGGAGTTGGTAAGTCTTAACGATTTTGTGAAGTTCAAGCCTAAGAAGTTATCGGGAGGTTTATTAAGAAGACTTAACATTGCATGTGGAATTGCTCACAAACCAGAGATTATAATTCTTGACGAACCGACAGTTGCTGTCGACCCACAATCTAGAAATAATATTCTGGAGGGAATAAAAAAATTAAACAAAGAAGGCTCCACTATAATTTACACATCGCATTACATGGACGAAGTTGACTTTTTGTGCGATGATATCGTGATTATTGACAAGGGCAAAGTTATCGCAAAGGGTACTTCTGAACAACTCAAAGATATGATTGAAATGAATGAGAAAATCAGTTTTACTTCTAAGGATTTGAACGAAGATATTATCAATAAAATAAAATCTCTTCCTCATTTATTGGATTTTGAAAACAAGGATGGTTCAGTAAAACTCGACTTTGCACACGGTGACGGATATTTGATGAAGTTGATTAAACTTCTCGATGAAGAAAATGTTCAATATAGTTCTTTAAATGTTGAAAAACCAAGCCTTAATGATGTGTTCTTGGAATTAACTGGTAAAGATTTGAGGGATTAAAATGTTTGTTCATTCATTTAAAAATACATTCAAGGTACTTTTGAGGCAGCGAGCAATGCTTTTTTGGGCGCTTTTATTCCCGATTGTGCTTGGGATTTTCTTTAAGCTTGCATTTGGAAATATTACTGAAAACTCCAAATTCAAAACTATTGATGTAGCTGTCAATGAAACTCTTATGCAAGATGAATATTTTAAAAGTTTCATGAATGATATGGAAAAAGAGAAATATTTCAAGGTTGTAGAATCTGATAGCGAAGATATTTTGAATAAAAACGAAGATGTAAAAGCCTACATTCATTCCATGGATAAAATCTACACTAAAAAATCTGGAATTTCGGAGACGATCGTGGAGACGATTATGAATGCATATACTCAAAAAGTGTCGATGATAACTAAGATAATTAATAAGAATCCGACAGCTGATATTGGGAAAATTTTGGGGGTGGAGGATCATATACAAGATATTTCCAGAAAAAATATGGATCCTGTCAATGTGTTCTTCTACACTCTTTTGGGTATGACTACTATTTACGGATATATGTGGGGGCTTTTTGTTAGTTTCCAATACGAAGCGAATTTGTCTACCAATGCCAAGAGGAATGCAGTTTCTCCAACTAAAAAAAGCACTATGCTTTCTGCATCAGTTCTTGTAAGTTGGATAATAAATTTTTTGATAACTGTAATATTTATCGCGTATTTAAAATACGGGTTAAAAGTAGAATTTGGAGATAGAATGGGGCTTGTAATTGGACTTGCGAGTGTTTCTTCGCTCTGTGGAGTGACGTTTGGAATTTTAATCGGTGTGTCCAACAGAAAAAGCCTTGATACTAAAATCGGAATAGGTATTGCACTTACTATGCTGATGTCTTTTTTGGCGGGAATGATGGTTCCTGAAATAAAGGTATTAATCGCAGAAAACATTCCTATTATCAACAAAATCAATCCGGTAGCAGTGGTTACAGATGCTGTGTATTCACTTTATTACTACGACTCGTTGAGAAGATTTAATTACGATATGTTGAATCTTTTGGCAATCACTGTGTTTTTTATAGTGGCGTCACTGTTTTTGATGAGAGGTAAAGAGTATGAAAGTCTTTAAGAATTATTTTAAAATAACATGGGCACACAAAACCTCCATACTTTTATACACGATAATATTTTTAGTGGTGATGAGTTTTGCTACTAAAAGCACGAAACAAACGGACTACAAATCAGTAGATGTTAGCATTTATGTCCAAGATAAGGCAAATACTAAGCTTTCAAAATCTTTGTATGATTATTTGGATAAGAACACAAAAATCGTAAAGATGGACGAATCTATCGTAGAGGACAAACTTTTCTATAATATTATTAGTGCGGCTATAGTTATTCCAGAAGATTTTGACAATACAAAAAAAGTACAATATAAAATTGCTCCGGATAATATTTACGCTATGGATATCAAAGAAAAGATAAATATTTATCTCAGTCAAGTAAATTCTTATGAAAAAGGCGGATTTACTGAAGATGAAGCGATTAAAAATGCGAACGATGATTTGAACAAGAAGTTTGATGTGAGTATTAAAAAAGGTTTGAAGGATAACAGAAGAGATACTTCAAATTCGTATTTTAATTTTTTGAACTACCTTCTTTTGGCACAAGTTATTCTGATAGTTTCAACAATAGTCAAGGTTAACAAAAAACAATCCATACTTATGAGAAACAACGTATCGGCGTGTCCAAGGTCTAAGATAAATATGGAAATGATGTTGGGTCACATCGTGACAGGGATTGTGTTATGGGTGATTTACATGATACTTTTCTGCGTGATGTACAAATACGATTTTAAACAAACTCACGTTAAATTGATGATGCTAAATTCATTTGTCTTCACGATTTCAGTCGTTTCAATGGCTGTTATGATAGCTAACTTAATCAAAGATTCAAATACTGTTCAGGGAGTTATGAATGTTGTATCATTGGGCTCTTCGTTCTTGTGTGGGGCATTTGTTCCACAAGAATTACTAGGGAAAACTGCGTTGACTATAGGAAGAATTTTCCCGGGATTTTACTATATACAAAAAAACAATATTTTGATGGAAAGTCCACAGATTTCAAAAATATTGCCAAACATGATGATTATTTTGGGATTTTCAGTTGTGTTTATAATAATTTCTGTATTGGCGAAACCAAAAGGCAACGATAATATCAACAAATAAAAACAAGGCTATGAGCAAATAACTCATAGCCTTTAGTTTTGAGAAAAATTATTTTGTAATTAAATATATTAAAACTGATGCGATTGTAGTAGTCAAACCAACAGCTGCTTCGTAAGGAATAATTTTCAATCTGTCAGCGATTGACATTTTAACAGAACCACCTGTTGCATGGAAGAATGATCCGTGAGGAAGTGAGTCGATAACTGTGGAACCTGCATGAACCATTGCACCAGCGTTTAGGGCTGTTACATTTGCATCTATCAAGGATTTTGCGAATGTTTGTGATGCAATTGTACTTCCTGCAGTTGTACTTGCTGTTGCACCACCCATTAAAATACCCGCTACTGGAGCAAGGATAAACGCAGGAAGATTAAATGCAGTAATCAAATTAATCATATCAGTTTGTAGTGTTGAATTTTTGATAATTCCTGCTATTGTTCCTGTACCGATTAAAAGTGCGCAAACTCCGATTATTTTTGAGAAACCGTAGTTGACATATTCTTTGGTGTTCTTTGTTTCTTTTGTAGCTAATAAGCACACAAATCCTCCCAAAGGAAGTGCAATCAATGGGTCGATTGTGATTTTAGCAAGTGGTCTAAGTGCCAATAAAACAATTACAGTAATAGGGCCAATAATTGATGCGAAGAAACTTGGCAAGTTTGTTCTTTCAGAAGATTCCAAATCGCTTGAATCTATGACATCAGTTTTTTTCTTTGCCAAAGCCATTGCAATAATAATCGTTACGATTAATGCGCAAATTGCAGGAATGATATTTACATACATCAATGATGTAAGATTTAGTTTGAATCCTTCAGCAGTTGCAATAGTGTTTGGGTTAGGGCTGATGACGTTACCCGCTTTTCCTCCACCAATCATAGCCAATAAAATGCTTGATTTGGAAAGATTTGACTTCTTACCAACTGCAAGGGCTATTGGTGCACAAGTGATAACTGAAATGTCTATGAAGACTCCAACAGCACAGATAATCATCGTAGAAATCGCGATAGCAATCAAAGCTTTTTGTTCGCCTAATTTTTTGATAATCGTGTCTGCGATTTTTTCTGCGGCGCCCGTTTTAACCAAACAGCCTGCCAAAATACCACTCGTCATAATTCTTAGAACTGAACTCATCATTGATTCAGAACCTTTTACCATGGCAGACACTGTTCCAACAAGTCCGCCTCCACCGATAAGTCCACCAACCAAAGCGCCTATGATAAGTGCGTAAGTTGCGTGGAAGTTTTTTATGATTAGAAAAATTGATAACGCTAAGCCTATCAACGCTCCAACCGTTGAAAATGTTACGTTGTTCATACTACCTCCATAAATTTATTAATTTCATTACTTGGTCAACACTTCTGTACAAGTTTTCTTCTGAAACTTTTTTATCCATAGCTTCATTTGTTCCCATACATTTATTTAGAATAGGAAAGAATGCATCGATCCCTCTTTCATTAACAGAGACTGCATCGTTATCACAAACTCCGCAAAAAGCGATGACTTTTTTGTTATATTTCTTTGCGAGCTTTGCAATTCCAACAGGAGTTTTTCCCATAGAAGTTTGAAAATCCATCTTGCCTTCGCCTGTGATAACCAAATCAGAATTTTTGATTAACTCATCTGCTCCAAGCATTTCCAGAATTATTTCAATTCCTGGTTTTAATTCTGAATTCAAATAATTTTTGAAGGCATATCCCAAACCACCAGCAGCACCAGCTCCTTCAATCGTATCATTTGCATCACGAATAACTTTTTTAGTAACTTCATGATATTTACCCAAAAGTTTATCCAACTCTTCAACTTGTTTTGGGGTTGCTCCTTTTTGTGGGGCAAATACTCTTGCCGATCCACGTTGTCCACACAATGGATTATCGACATCGCAAGCTATTTGGAATGTGCATTCCTTAAGTCTTTCGTCGAAATTTTCCAAATCAATAGTTTCTAAATCTATAATTCCTATTGGACCATTTGATATTTCGATGCCGTTTTTGTCGTAAAATCTTACTCCCAAACTTCTTAACATTCCCATGCCACCATCTGTAGTTGCAGATCCACCAATTCCAATGATAAATTCTCTGATATTTTTATCTAAAGCGTCTTTTATCATATCTCCAACACCAAATGTCGTAGCATTCATTGGATCCAAATTATCTTTTATAAGCGTAAGTCCGCTGGATTCGCTCATTTCCATAATTGCAAGTTTATCATCTACGATTAAATATCTAGCTGTGTGATGTTGCATCAATGGATTATGTACATCAACTTCAACTATTTTAGCGTTTTTAATATCCTTTAATGACTCAATAGTTCCTTCTCCACCGTCAGCAACAGGTTTTACTATTACTTTGTTTGAAGGATCTTTCTCACAAGCTTTTTTGATGATTTCTCCTGCTTCCAAAGAACTCAAACTGCATTTAAAAGAGTCTATCAATACTAATATATCCATAAAAACCTCCTATTTAAATTTTACAACAAACGATTGCATAAATGTATGTTTTATGTAATAATAATGTTAAATGATTAAATAAATTTATTATTATGGAGAACAAATGAGAATTTCTGACCACACAGCAAAAATGATAGTAGAAAAATTAAAAGATGTTATTAATTACGATTTGAACTTTTTCGACCAAGAAGGATATATTATTTATTCTACAAATTCAAATAGAATTGGCACTTATCACGAAGCTGCTAAGGAATGCGTGAAGCAAAACAAAACAATTTTTGTAGATAATGAAAAAGAATACGTTGGAGCTAAGAAGGGAATTAATATCCCGGTTACAATCGACGGAGAGATTATCGCCGTTATCGGCATCACTGGAAACAAAGACGAAGTTATGAAATACGGCAATATCATCAAAAAAATGACCGAAATACTCGTCAAAGAACAACTCGTTGAGAAAAACAGATTGAAGAAAAAAGACATGAACAAGTATTTGTTTGAAAGTTTGATAAATGAATTAGATGATTATAGTTTGTACAGGTATTTGGAAAGTGACGACGAAAAATACGTTATCGTTGGGAAAAATTCCGAAAGCAGATTTTTGTTGAAAGACTCCGAACAAATTTACAAGATTTTGGAGAATAATCTGTCCAATAATTTTATCTACAGTGTATTTTACGGAGAAATTGTAATTCTTTCAAACAACGTAGACAAGATTATTATCAAGAAAAAACTAGAGAAAATAAGAAACCAAATTCACGATGCTATCGATAGCAGGGTCTATTTTGGAATTAGCGGTTCATTCAAAATGATTAGCCAATTTAAGAAAAATTATGACAATTGCATGGTTGCATTGGATTGGTTGGATAATTTACAAAGGAAAGACTGCGTTGTGGATTATTCCACATTGGATTTGGGAATTTTGCTTGGAAGTATCAAAAAGGACAGAATCAAGAAATTCAAAGAAGTCGTGTTGAAAGATATTTCCGACGAAGATTACAATATTTACAAAGATTTGATAAAAATTTATGCGACAAATAATCAAAGCATAACAAAATGTGCTGAGGATTTGTTCGTACACAAAAACACAGTTCAGTACAGACTGAATAAACTTAAAGATATCACAGGACTTGACCCTAGAAATGTAGAAGATTTTATAAGGTTGTATTTAGCATTTATAATGAACTAGAAAAGTAGTAAAAAGTAGCAAAACCATCACGCACGAATATCTAGACTACTCGCTTGAATTTAGAACAATTTTTTCCGAATGATTCGCTTGTTTACGATGTTTTTGGTTTGTTTCAATGCAATCTTATCAAAGTTTATAATCAATTTTGTTTCACAGAAATATGGTGCTTTTGGACATCTACCTTTTACAGAGAAAAAAACACAAGAACTCGTAAACTGCTCATCTGTTTACAAAAATTGCTAAAGATAGCCTCAAGATATACGGAAAAAGACACCGATACGAACGAATATCTAGACTACGCAAATAAATAAATTCTAAGCTTGTGAATCTAAAATTGTGAACTCGCCTTCGGCTCAGACAGCACAATTTTTTTACGATTCACTTCGCTTGAATTTATACTTATTTTCTCCGTATGATATTCTAACTGTATCGGTTTGTCTATTTTTATTTCATATATTTCTAAGTCGAATATATAACGCCTCTTTTAACTTGGTCGTAGTTGGCGGTGATTTCTGCTGAAATCAGGATTATTTGTGAGGATAAATTAATCCACACAAAAAGCGCAAACACGCCAACCAATGGACCGTATGTCAAGGACATATTCGAAATGTTGGATACGTAGAACGAATACAACACTGTAATCAAAAGCCATCCGATGGTTGCGATTGTTCCACCAAGCATTGCAGATTTCCATTTGATGCTTCTCGTAGAATCGAAATCGGGTGCAAATTTGTATAGCAATGTGAATCCAAAAATCATGGACACGATAGGGATTAAATATCTGAAAAATTGCGCTAAAAATGATATCCTGATTTTCATGTATTGTTCAATTAATCCGAAAATCAAACCACCAAATGCGATGAATACCAATGTCACCATCAACAATAAAAGTAGTACCACGGTGAACAGAATACTTTTGAGTTGTGTTTTCAAAAATCCGTTTTCGCTTCTCACATCAAATGCTTTGTTCATAGCTTTGATTAAAGATTTCAAAGCTTTAGAACTAGACCACAACGCCACCAACAAAGAGATGGAAAGTACAGATGAGGATCTGTTATTTATAATCGTGTTGATCATTGTCATTAGTATATTTCTTGTTTCAGTGGGGAGGACTTCCATTGATTTGATAATCAAATCAATTTTACTTGCAGCAACCATCAACACGATATTTAATAAAACTATTAGAAATGGCACCGAGCTCATTATAAAATGATAAGTTGTCTGTGCGCTTAATAATGGGATTTGGTCTTCTTTTATTGATTGCAGTAATTTTTTGAAGAACAAATTCTTTTTTTCTTTTTTCTGTTTTTTCATCATTTACCTCAAGTATTCATCAAACCAATCACAGATTTCTTTTAACCTTCTGATTCTGTTTTTAGGTTTTCCAGAACGTGAGAGCTCGTGGTTTTCTCCGTAAAACATCACAAATCGACTTTGTGTGTTGTTAAGTTTCAAAGCTTGAAACATTTGCATTCCTTCAGACACTGGACATCTGTAATCTTTTGTGGAATGAATAAAAAGAGTTGGAGTGTGTGCGTTCTTTGCGTATTTTAGCGGAGATTTGTCCCACAATTTATCATAATCATCTAACACTGTTTTAGTGTGGTTTTGATCCGTTCCAAAATAATATCCAATATCTGAAATCAAACTGAAAGAAATCCAATTTGAAATCGAACGTTGACTTACAAAACAATCGAATCTGTTAGTGTGAGTCAACATCCAATTTGCCATGAATCCTCCGTAAGATCCACCGGTGTAGCCAAGTTTGTCGATAGGGTATTTGTCCATAACAATATCTGTGAATTTCATCAAATCTGAATAATCCACATCTCCGTATTTTCCTCTTATATCCATAAATTCATTTCCATATCCGTCACTTCCACGTGGATTTGTATAGAAAAAGAAGTATCCTTTTGCAGACAATAATTCCATTTCATGGAACAATACTTCACCGAAAACTGTTTTTGGACCGCCGTGTACGGACAAAACGCCTGGATATTTTTTGCTATCATCGTAGTCTTTCGGATAAATCACCCAGCCTGTGAATGAATTACCATCATTTTCAAAAGTAAACTTGTCTTTTTTGCTTACGTGATAATCGTCATTACTCAAATGAGTTAATTGTTCTCCATTTAATTTGTAAACTTCTTGTCCATGATTTTCAGTTATCAAGACGTAGTAAACATCATCGTTTTTCACAGAAATCATATTGATAGAATTATCTGTGGAGAAAATCTTATCGAATTTGTAATTCTTATCCATTCTCAAAATCGCACTGCCATATCCTTCCAAAATTACAAAATACATGAACTCGTCAGTTTTTTCGATTTGACTACCAGAAGAATATTTCAAATCACAGCCTATGGAATTGTACAAGCAGTAGTGTTCTTCGTTTAGTTTTATAGCTTTGTTATCTACAATTTTGTAGATTTCACAGTCTTGGTTTAGTCCGTGCTCTTTTCCATCTGTGGCGAGAATCACAATATCGTCATTGAAATATTTCGCAGACATTATCATAAAACCTTGTAAAATCACAGACTCTTTTCCAGATTTCAAGTCGTATTCAACTAATTCATCTTCGATTTTCATTAAGTTTTCGTAGGAATTTCTCACGAAAATAAGTTTTGATTTGTCATCATTGATGTCTACAGATGAAATATTTGAAAATTCATCTGTTAGTATATCCGTTTTGTCAATGCTTGGGAAATATCTTGCAAGTCTAGTTCTTTTCTTGTCATTAAACCCAACTGCATTTTCAAAATAGGGAAGTTCTGTGAGTACTTCGACATCATCGTTTTTTTCTTCTTCTGTGATTTTATTCATTTCATGATGTCTGTCGAATTCGTATTTTACAATAAAAGAATCTTCCAATTCAAAAAGAATCTCCACACTTTTCAAATCTATGTCAAATTCTTTTACAGCCTCTCCACCATCGACAGGAAGTCTGTAAAATGATGTTGTGTTAGAATTTTCTTCTTTTTCTGAATTTCTAACAATCAGCAAATCTCCATCATTCAATTCAAAAAATGAAGAGTCCTTGTTGGAACTTGTGAAGTTTTTATTGTCTCCTACTTTGTGTATGTTAGAATCGTATTTGTTTTCTTCTATATTAGCTGTGGTTGTAACACAGAAAATATCGTCTGAGTTTTTTAAAGCTTTTAACTTTGAAATAAATGTAAAGTCTTTAAATGAATCGTAATCGAAATATTTCATATAACTCTCCTTCATTTATATATTAATATAATTATAGCATAACCATCTGCTACGATATACTTTAGGAAAAGTAATACATTGAAAATGAATTGAATTTTAATGTAAGTATTTTGAAAGTTCGATTATATTTATTAACTGAGTGTTAAATAAATTTAGTGAAAATGCATTTCAGATAAGTTATACAAATTTTTTCCACAAAAATTGACGATAATTTGTAGAAAAAATTTGGCTAATTTCAAGATATCCACAAAGTTATCCACATTACCCACATTTATCCACAAAAACTTACCAACAATTTGGGATAAACTAGCGTGAATAATTTTTGAATATCAATTGAATAATTTATAGTTTTTTTATGGTATTATATATGAGAGGTGAAAACGAATGAAATTGGACGAAGATTTTTCAGATATAAAACAAAGAATTTTGATAAATTTGAAGACAAGAAACCTGTATTTTAAGACGTTAAGTGAATGTGAGAAACTTTTGGATACTGATTTGATGCAGTTACAAAAAAAGGGCGCATTTCCTACAGAAGAATTGTACAAATCGGAACTTCGAAAGGTCAACAACTACATTGAAGATTTTTCAAATGTGACTACAGCGAATAAATTAACAGAATTTGTGTATTACTTTCTGTTTATAACTTCTGTTGGACTTGCTACTAATCTAATCAGAAATTTCTTAGGATTGGAATTTAAACAAATTTCAGTGTCTGCAGTTATACTTTATTTGACGATGTTTGCAGCTGTAATCGCAACTCCGATTATAATTTCCAGAAAAGAAAAGAGATTTCATGACAGTAAATTCAGATACATTTTGATTGCCATATCAGCGATTGGAATTGTTTTGTTTTCATATTTTTCGATTTTTTCAGGACCAGTGAAGCAAAATTTGTTCACACTGAATATTATTATTTACATTTTAATATTGGTAGGATTTTTTGCAATTACAATATTAATGAAAAAATTATCCACAAAATAAATTGGCCGCCTAGTTTGAAATCAGATTGATTTTGGATTTGGCGGTTTTGTATTATGTAAAATAATTTAATGTGCTATAATTGTTGTATTGATTAATTTTAAAAGAAAGGATACAAGTATGAAAAGAAATCTCAATCTGATAAAAAGGGTTATGCCTTATTTTAAAAAATACAAATTCATCTTGATGTTTGATTTGTTCTGTGCTGCTCTTACTACACTTACAGATATGGTGTTGCCGATGATTTTGAGAAGACTAACAAACGCAGGGCTTGGAACATATTCTTTGACAAGAGAAATGATTTACAGAATGGCGGCTTTGCTTTTGGTCATCAAAATAATTGATTTGTTGGCAGGATACTACATGACAAAAACTGGTCATATAATGGGAGCAAAGATTGAAACGGACATGAGATACGATGTGTTCCAACATTTGCAAAAGCTTTCTGATTCGTATTTTAACGAAACAAAAGTCGGACAAATTATGGCAAGAATTACATCTGATTTGTTCGATATAACAGAATTTTCGCATCACTGTCCAGAAGAATATTTTATTGGATTTATTAAAATAATAGTTTCATTTGTAATCTTAGTTAGACTGAACGCATTATTGACGGTGATTTTGTTCTTATCAATTCCACTTATGATTGTGTTTGCATCCAAATACAACAGAAGAATGAGAAAAGGATTCAAAGAACAAAAACATCACATCGGAGTATTGAATGCGGATATCGAGGATAGTTTGCTAGGAGTTAAAGTTGTAAAATCCTTCGCAAATGAAGATGTAGAAATAGAAAAATTCCAAAAAGGTAACAAGAAATTCTTGGATATAAAATCAGAAACGTACGCATCAATGGCTGGATTTAACACGATAACAAAAGCGTTTGATGGAATAATGTACATTATCGTGGTTTTATTCGGTGGACTTTTCCTAGTCGAAGGGAAGATTAGTAGTGGGGACATCGTAGCATTCATCCTCTATGTTCAAACGTTACTTACAACTGTGAGAAGAATTGTAGAATTTACGGAACAATTCCAACGTGGAATGACTGGTATTGAAAGATTTACGGAAATAATGGATCAAGATATAGAAATTTTCGACGACGAAGACGCTGTGGATTTGGAAAATGTCAAAGGTAAAATCGAAATAAAAGATGTAAGTTTCAAATACAATAACAATAGCGAAAATGTGTTGAACAATATTTCGATTACTATAAATCCTGGACAGAAAGTTGCGTTGGTTGGACCTTCAGGTGGAGGAAAAACTACGTTGTGCAATTTGATACCTAGATTTTACGATGTAGAAGACGGAGAAATCCTGGTGGAAGGAATTGACGTTCGAAAAATCAAACTTCAATCACTTCGTTCAAACATCGGAATGGTTCAACAAGATGTGTATTTGTTCAGTGGAACTGTCAGAGAAAATATTTTGTACGGAAAACCAGATGCGACAGAACAAGAAATTATTGATGCAGCAAAAGCAGCAGGGGCGTACGATTTTATAATGAACTTGGAAAATGGATTTGACACTTATGTTGGTGAACGAGGAGTAATGCTATCCGGCGGTCAAAAACAAAGAATTTCAATCGCGAGAGTTTTCTTGAAAAATCCACCGATTTTGATATTAGACGAAGCTACATCAGCACTTGACAATAAGAGTGAATTTATCGTGCAAGAATCATTGGAAAACTTGGCAAAAGGAAGAAGCTCACTTACAATCGCCCACAGACTTACAACTGTTCAAAACGCAGATTTGATTTTGGTGTTGACTGAAGAAGGAATAATAGAACGTGGAACACACCAAGAATTGATGGAACAAAAAGGATATTATTATAATTTGTACACACAAGGTGGCAGATTATTAGTGTAAATACGAAAGATATCAACTGCAATGGAGTTGGTATTTTTTTATTTGTTGATTGATTTAATTATTTTAATGATATAATTAAATTAGATATATACAAGGAGATAACAATGGAAATCAACGATAATATTTTATTTGTAAATTCTATAATTGATGATGCGATTAAGAAAAACGCAAGCGATATTCACATTGAACCATTTGAAGAAAATGTCAGGATTAGATTCAGAATTAATGGGAGTTTGGTAGAATACAAAACTGTGGACAAGAGTATGCATTCAAAAATAATTACTAGAATTAAAATAATGAGTGAGCTTGATATTGCAGAAAAAAGACTTCCACAAGATGGAAGGATTACATATACTTACGAAAATTCGAAGATTGATCTTAGAATTAGCATTATCAACACAATTCACGGGCAAAAATGCGTTATTAGAATTTTGAATCCAGAATCTTTTAAAATCGGTATGCAAAATCTTGGGATTTCTGAAAGTGAACAACAAATGATAGAAGGATTTACGAAATTTGAAAACGGAATGGTACTGATTTGTGGGCCAACTGGAAGCGGGAAAACAACAACGCTTTACACAATGCTAGAACGAGAAAATACAATCGATAAAAATATTATCACGATTGAAAATCCAGTTGAGTACAATATTTTTGGAATCAATCAAATTCAAATCAACGAAAAAATTGGCTTGAGATTTGATAATACGTTGAAGTTTGTACTTAGACAAGACCCTTCTGTAATAATGGTCGGAGAAATTAGAGACTTGGAAACTGCGAAGCTTGCGATTAGAGCATCTATCACAGGCCACAAAGTTTATTCAACAATTCACACAGACGATTGCTATCAATCCATAATCAGACTTATGGATATGGGGATTGAAGATTACATGATAAGAGCATCTCTTAAAGTTGTTATCGCGCAAAGATTGGTCAGGAAATTGTGTCCTCATTGTAAGAAAAAAGTCACACCAACACCTTCACAAATGGAAGTTTTCAGATCAAACAGATTAAATCCAACAGAAATTTACGAGCCAGGAAATTGCGATGAATGTAGTTCTGGTTACGAGGGAAGAATGGCTGTCATGCAAATACTAAAAATCGACGATGATTTGAGAAGTTTAATCAAAAAAGATATGAACTTGAGATCGTTGAAAAATTACGGTGAAGAAAATAAAATAGACAGTTTGTTCAAAAAAGCTTTGATACAAGTAGCACTTGGTAACACTTCATTTGATGAAGCGATGAGGTTGTACAATGAAGATTGACAGTTTTTTAAAAGAAGATAGCATATTAAAGAAGGAAATAAATCTCAAAGTTTCTAAGAAAAAGTTGTTTTTGTTTTTGAGACAGTTTTCAATTCTTCTGAACGCTAAGATTCCAATCATAGAAATCATTAATCTACTTAAAGAACAAAAAGAATTTAAACAACTAAAACCGAGCTTGGACAAAGTATCTGAAAATTTGAATAATGGAATGAGCGTGTCGGAAAGTTTTGCAAATGACAAAAACTTCGATATGTTTTTTACATCAATGATGAAACTCGGAGAAGAAAGTGGGAGGCTAGACAAAGTCGTCTACGATTTGAGCAAATACTATGAGAGAACTTACGATATCAACAAAAAAGTTCAAAATGCGATGATTTATCCGATAATTTTGACAGTCACAGGAATTGTAATGCTGATATTTATGCTCAAAAACGTCATCCCGACATTTGTCGATTTGTTCGAAAGTTCTGACATGGTGCTGCCACTGTCTACAAGAATTTTAATTTCATTATCAAATGCGATAAATGAGAACGGATTATTAATTCTCATTATTTTACTATTAATAACAGCAGGAGGTATGATAGCATATCGAAGAACAAAATTTGGATATTATCTGGATAAATTCAAAACAACCAAATCAATTTTTGGTAAACAAAGAAAAATTATAATCTCCTCAGAAATTGCGAGGAGTTTGAGCATAACTCACAAAAACTCCATGACGATTTTGGATGGACTCATCATAATTCAAAAATCCATGAAAAATAAATATTACAAACAACAACTTTCCGATATTTTCAGAGAAATAGAATCTGGAGAGTTTACACTTGAAGAAGCATTTAATAAAAGAAAAATCACTCCGCAAGTGTTCAACTCCATGCTAAAAGTTGCAGAAAACACAGGCGAATTGGGAGATATATTCGAAAAACTTTCAGAATTTTACGACGGAGAAGTAGAATATGCAATCAAATCATTTATAAGCATATTAGAGCCAATGCTTATAATCTTCATGGCAATAATCGTAGGATTTATTGTAATATCTATTACCATTCCTATGTTTGATGTTATAAATTCGTTTAATTAACAAACTGTGATATAAAAAATTAACACTCATGCACTAATATATAGACTATAAAATTGTTGATTTCTAAATCTTAAAATCCTAAAATAGTAAGCACGCTTCGCTTACGCGGTACGATTTTAGCCGGATTTTTTCGATTTGAAATCAAGTCAATTTTTTCCGTATGATATTCTTAGTATGAGCGCTGAATATTTTATTAAAAAAGCATTGAATATTATCATCAAAAAAAGAGGGCATATGCCCTCTTTTTTTGTTAGTGGATATTTTATTCTACATTGATTATTTTGTCGAAAAGATTTGCATCTTCATCTATTTTTGTATCATTTCCTACAACTACTAAGTGGTTTTCTTTCATTGCTTTTTTGATTATTTCAGCAAATTGCTTCAAATCATCTACTGTTGTGTGTAGCATATTTTCAAGATAATTTTCATAATCTTCTATCGTTCTTCCAGACAAATACATGTTAATCGAACGACTTCCTTTTGTGAATGTAGTCATTGGTGGGTTGAATTGGTTCACAGTTCCAATGATGAATTGTTTCATTTCTTTTTCATCAAAGCTCATGTTTTCGACAAATTTATCGATTTGATCGTAGATGTCGATTGTGTTTTTGATGTTAGGATCTCTGTAGGAATACACATATAATATTCCATTCAAGCTTACGCTCATTCCAACTCCGTAAGCACCGCCTTTTGCTCTGACTTCGTTGTACAAGAATGAAGTGTTCAATATATTTGTCAACACAGTTATTTTGGAATTATATTCAAATCCATATTTTTTCAAATCAGCTGATTTTACAACGTAATTCACATTTGAAGATGTTTTGTATGCTTCTTTTAATTTGAAGAATTTTGTAGGAGAAGATTTGATGTCGATTTTTTCTGTGTTCATCTTAGCAATCAATGATTTTTGTAATTTGTCGAAGAATTTATTTGCAGAATCTTGTTCATTGATTATGCTTACAATCATATCGTTTGAATTTACGATTTTTTCGTAGTAATCTTGTAATTTATTCAAAGTGATGTCTGCTTTTTCATCGAAATCATTCAACACGTCGCACAATTTTTCGTAGTAGCTAATTCCAGAACATTCATCTTCCAATACGCTTTTTTCTGAGAATGATGCCATTGATCGTGTCAATGCAAATTGATTTCCTGCTTCAAGGATTCTTGTTTTGTATTCTTGTTTTAGGTTTTGAAGGATATTTTTAAATCTATTTTTGTCTTCAAATTTTACATTAAACAAGTATTCTTCCAAGATTTTAATACACTCGTCTTCTGTTTTTTCTATTGTTTTGAAGCTGAACACAAACTTAGATTTCAAATCTTGGCCGTTTTTTGTATTGTTCAAATGAATTGCAGTGAATATTCCACCTGAGGCAAGATATGTTTGTGTGTATAATTTCTTGTAATCGTAATTTGTAGTATCGCTTAGTCCAATATAATCGGATAGAAGTGACAAATAGAAGTAATCTTTTTGCGAGAACTTCGACAAATCAAACATAAATGATGCGTAGTGAATGTTTGATGTGAATATATTTGGATTTAGGTATGTGTAATTGTCGATTTTCTTTTCGATTCTTTCTACATCTTCAAGTTTTGCGTCGATATCGGAAAGTTCCAACGTTGGAATAGTGTCTTTTTGTTCTTTTGTGTCTTTTTCTGATTGGAATTGTTCCAAATTTTTGTTCAAATCTACTAATTCATTCAATTCTTTATCAGACAAGCTTTCCTTGTATTGTTTTAATCTTTCCTTAACTTCGTTATCTTTTTTCAAATTAAGACCTGGTGTTGCTTTCAATGATAGAATCAATTTGAAGTTGTTGTTTAACAATTTTTCTTCGATGAATTTTTCGTAGTAATCTGTGTCGATCAATTTTCTGCATTCTGCAAGTGTTTCTGAGAATTGCAATTGGTCGTAGTAGCTATCTGAGTACATGAAACTTAGAGCAGACTTCAAGAAATAGATAACTCCTTTTGTGTGGAAACTTCCAGCTTCTTTTAAATCATATTCCAATTTATTGAGGGTAGAAGTAAGTTCGTCCTTGTCGATTCCGTTTTTTACGATGTTTTCTAATTCTCTTTTAACCAATGATTCAAATTTTTCGGTGTTTTTTACATCTGAGTTCTCAGCGATAACACCCATTGTGATTTCTTGGCCGTAAGACGATACGCTCTCTACAGATTCACAGATGTTTTCTTGCAATAATTTTTCTTTGATTATCGCAGATTCGTTGGAGAACAATACATCACTTAAGATAGTTGATACAAATGCGTCTTTTACATTTGTGATGTGTCCGACATTTGCAGCATATACCAATACATCTTTTCCGTCAGGCTTTTCGTCTTTTGATATATTGTATTCAACTTGGACTTTTTTAGCTTCCTCAAATGGTTTTTGGTAAGGAATGTCTGAGTCGATTTTTTTGTAATCATATTCATCCAAATATTCTGACAAATGATCCAATTCTTCTTCGATATTTCCGTTTCCGTAGAAATAAATAAACGAATTTGATGGGTGGTAGTATTTGTCGTGGAATTCCAAGAATTTTTCGTAAGTTAAATCTGGAATGTTGTAAGGATTTCCACCCGATGAATGTGCATAAGTTGTGTCTGGGTACAAATATTTGAACAATTCATCAAAAATAATCGTATAAATTGAACTGTAGGAACCCTTCATTTCGTTGTACACTACGCCGTTGTATTTGATATCATCATCGACATTTTTTATTTCGTAGTGCCAACCCTCTTGATAGAAAATATTTTTCTTTTCGTAAACAATTGGATTGAAAACTGCATCCAAATAAACGTCCACAAGATTTTTGAAATCCTTGGCGTTACGACTTGCTACAGGATAGCAAGTTTTATCTGGATAAGTTATCGCGTTCAAAAATGTTTGTAGCGATGATTTTACCAAGTCCATAAATGGTTCACGAGTTGTGTATTTTTTGGATCCATTAAGAACTGAATGCTCCATTATGTGAGCGACACCTGTACTATCTTGGGGAATTGTCTTAAATGCAATTGAAAATACTTTGTTTTCGTCGTCGTTAGCTAGTTTCAAAACTTTTGCTTTGGTTTTTTCGTGTTCGAAAAGATAGGCCGTTGAATTGATGTCTGATAATTCTCTCGTATCTATTAATTTAAAATTTTTATAATCTTGCATAAAAATCTCCTTTTTTCTTTTTAATATATTATATCAAATTGCGAAAACTTAACAAAATCACAAATTTATTAAAATTTCGTTTATTTGGGTATAAATAATTGTTAGCTACATTCACAAATATCAGTTTTTAAAACTGTATATGATATAATAAATAACAAATAAGAGGTGAGAATATGAAATTAATATCATGGAATGTTAACGGATACAGAGCCGTTATGAAAAAAGGATTTAAGGAAGCATTTGATAATTTGAATGCGGATATTTTTTGTTTACAAGAAATAAAAATGAAAGAAAATCAAATGACTGAAGAAATGGAATTTGAAGGTTATCACAGATATTCCTATTCAGCTAACAAGGCTGGTTATTCTGGAACTTTGGTTTACACAAAAGTTGAGCCGATTGGAGTAAGTTTTGGGATTGGAATTGATGAACACGACACTGAAGGTCGTGTGATTACTTGCGAATATGAGGACTTTTTCTTGGTGAATGTATACACGCCAAACTCTAAACAAAAACTAGAACGCTTGGATTATAGAATGGTGTGGGAAGATGAATTCCACAATTATTTGAATATTTTAAGAGATAAAAAACCTGTAATTGTGTGCGGGGATTTGAATGTAGCCCACAATGAAATTGATTTGAAAAATCCACAATCGAATAGACGTTCTGCAGGATTTACTGACGAAGAAAGAAATAAAATGTCACTTTTATTAAATGATGGATATATCGACACTTTCAGATATTTTTATCCAGATAAAACAGATGAATATTCTTATTGGTCCTACTTTGCAAAAGCGAGAGAAAGAAATGCTGGCTGGAGAATTGATTATTTTATAGTAAGTGATGATTTGAAGGACAATCTTGTGGATGCGAAAATTCACCAAAGCATAATGGGCTCAGACCATTGTCCAGTTGAATTGGAGATTAATTTTTAAGGAGATATTATGACTAGAAATAGAATTTGGATAAGTGGAGCAGATGGAAAAATCGGGAAAGTATTACAGAAATATTTGGATCCTTTGGAAGACGAAGTCTTAGCAACGGATAAATACACTGTAGACATTGTGAATTCCGATGAAACTTCAATATTTGCTAGAAGAAATAGACCGAATATAATCATAAATTGTTCTGCGCTTACTGACCCTGTAGCTTGCCAACAAAATCCAGACGAGGCTTTCAGAGTAAATGCGTTGGGTGCAAGAAACATGGCGGTTGCAGCGAACACTGTGGATGCAAAAATAATTCACATGTCAGCAGACGATGTGTTCAGTGGACAATCCAGAAGTGCATACAGAGAATACGACACTCCACATCCTACGACAATGTATGGAAAAAGCAAATTGATGGGAGAAAATTTCGTAAGGGAATTCAGTGTGAAACATTTTATTTTGAGAACAAGTTGGTTATTCTCTCCGGTAAATCACAGGGTTGAAGATATTATAAAAGAAGCAATTCAAAAGGGGAAAGTTTACGTTCCTAAAGCACAATATTCTTCTCCGACAAGCGCATATCAATTAGCAGAATTTATCGTAAAATTGATGGCTACTTACGATTACGGAATTTACCATGCATCATGTGAAGGTGTTGCTAGTAGAAAAGAATTTGCAGAAGAAATTTTGAAGATAAAAGGAATTGATGCAGAAGTTATCGAAGATGAAAACTTGAGAATAGAAGGTCACAGACCAGATTTTACAGCTTTGGAAAACTTCTTATTGAACACTTCTCAAATTTACAAATTTACAGATTGGCAAACTTCTCTTCAAAAATATATTGAAAAGAACAATTTGTAATGCAAAATGAATTTATAAAAAAGGAAAGATGTTTATGAAAAAAAAGAAAAAAAGAGGACTGACAACTCAAATATTCATTGGATTATTCCTGGGGTTGTTGGTAGGAATAGTTTTTAATCTATTTGTCCCTTCATCATATATAAAAGATACCATTTTAGTTAATGGGATATTCGACGTATTGGGGCAAGGATTTATCAGATTAATGCAAATGCTCGTTGTTCCATTGGTGTTTTTCTCATTAGTAACTGGTGCGATGAGCATGGGGGATACGAAAAAATTAGGAAAAATTGGAGTCAAAACACTTGTGTTTTATTTGTTCACTACGGCTTTGGCGATAACTTTGGCGCTATTATTGGCATCATTTATAAAGCCTGGAGTTGGAATTGATCTTAGCAAAGTGAGCCAGGCTGCCCAAGCAGACCCTGCGAAGGCAGTTTCAATAAAAGATACTGTGCTCAATTTGATTCCTACAAATCCAATTAAAGCTATGGCTGAAGGAAATATGTTGCAAATAATTTTCTTCGCATTGTTAGTTGGAATTATTTTGGCGAATTTGGGAGAAAAAGCACACAACGTAGCAAATATTTTCGAAGAATTCAACGACATAATGATGGATATGACAATGATTGTCATGAAGTTTGCGCCAATAGGTGTATTTGCTCTTATCACAAAGACGTTTGCAACTTTAGGATTATCTGCAATATTCTCTATGTTAAAATACATGCTCACAGTAGTTTTAGGATTGGGATTGCAACTTTTATTAGTTTATATGGTTTTACTGACGATTTTTGCAAAAGCAAATCCATTCAAATTCTTGAAAAAATTCTTCCCGGTTTTGGGATTTGCGTTCTCCACATCATCTTCAAATGCAACAGTGCCAATGAACATAAACAAATTGGAAGAGCTTGGAGTTAGCAGGAAAATTTCTTCGTTTACTATTCCACTTGGAGCGACTATCAACATGGATGGAACAGCAATTATGCAAGGAGTTGCAGTAGTATTTGCAGCGAACGCTTACGGAATGCAATTGACACCACAAAATTTCTTGACAGTAATTGCTGCAGCGACACTTGCATCAGTGGGTACTGCAGGAATTCCTTCAGTTGGTTTGATAACTTTATCCATGGTATTTAATTCAATCGGACTTCCAATATCTGCGATTGCAATGATAATGGGAATAGACAGAATTTTGGATATGATTAGAACAGCGATAAATATCACAGGAGATGCCGTGTGTACAGTTATCGTCGCTAACAGTTCTGGCGAAGAATATTTTGATAGAAAAAAATTTAATTCGTAAATTATAATAAATGATAAACACTTATAGAATATTTCAATAAGTGTTTATTTTTTTATTTGATATAATGAATATAAGGAGGGATAATTTTGAAATTAGAAAACAAACATATTAAAAAAATTGTCGTAATTCTAGTTGTGGTTTTAGCATTTGTATTTATCAAACCACTAAGAGAAGGAATAACGAACATGTCAAAATCATTTAAAGACCTTGAAAGTGTAAAAGCGTACATCAGATCTTTCGGGAAAACTGCGGTTATAATTTCATTCTTGATGATGATTCTTCAATCAGTTGCAGCACCAATCCCAGCCTTTTTCATTACATTTTCAAACGCCGCTATTTGGGGATGGGTTAAGGGAAGTATATTGTCTTGGACATCTGCAATGGCAGGAGCAGCTCTTTGTTTTGGAATTGCAAGATTTTTGGGAAGAGATATTGCAGAAAAATTTGCCACAAAAGGAGCATTGAAGGAAGTAGAAGGATTCTTCGACAAATATGGCAAGAACGCTATTTTGGTTGCAAGATTATTGCCATTTGTTCCATTCGATCCAATAAGCTATGCAGCGGGATTGACTCCGATGGGATTTTGGGAATTTTTCATCGCGACAGGAATTGGACAACTTCCAGCTACTTTGATTTATTCTTATGCAGCAAGTAAATCGACAAATCCATCTACATGGGTAAAAGGACTTATAATTTTATTCGGAGTGTTTGCACTTGGAATGTTGATGAAGAGAATTTATAACGATAAACAAGCAAAGAAAAATATATAAAAAAGAAAGCCTCAAACTTTCCTAGAAATAAACAAGCCCTTATGCACTTTTGTACATAGGGGCTTGTTGTTTTTATATTATTTAATATTTTGATGTTAAATTTCTTTTATTTGTTCGACTAATTTATCGAATTGCATTGCATGAGATGCTTTTACTAAAACTAATGTGTAACTTGTATCGAAAAGAACAATTTAAGATAATTTAGAAATTATATTTACAAAGAAGAATCAAAACATTATAATTAAATTGAAATCGATAATAGATTTTAATTTAATTGTCATGGAGGAAATATGAAAGTAAAAAAATTAGCACTAGGAGATACATTGCGAGGCAATTCTTCACAATACAAAAATAGTAAAATTAGAGTTAAAATGCAAAGTCAGTGGAACCAGCCTGTTAATTTTACTGTTAGAGGTCAATGGGAGAGTAATTAAATATGAATAAGAATATTTACAAAAGGACAATTTCACAACTACTAATACCGTTTTTTTTAACAGTATTAGTTGGAGTTGTTTTCACTGTGTTTATGGGTTTTACAGAAGGACAAGTGGCATCTTACAAATATAAAGTTGGAGTGTATTTGTATAGTACTACTTATTTAGATTTTTTAGCACCTATTTTGTTTATTGCACCATTTGTATGGCAAATTTTTTACGAAAAGAAAAATAGGTTTTATGATTTAGAATGTATGAGAATATCTTCTAAGCAGTTAGCTATTTCAAAGGTTGCATCAATATTGAGTGTAGTTTTTTTGGCTGTAGTTGCTTCTTATTTTATTTCTGCTTTGATACTTATTAACTTTGTACCAATTAATACCATATCAAAAGAATCTACAATAAATAGCAAAATTTTTATTGATTTGATTATTGGGAAACCAATATTTTTTTCTTTTATTTTGAGTTTATGGAAGGGAGTAATTATGTCGTTAATAGCTTTAATTTCCATTCAATTAAGTTATAGAATAAAAAATATACTACTTATTTCAACTATACCATTTTTTGGAATACTTATTACTGGATTTTTGCTTGGATCATTGAATTTAGGAGCCTTTTCCTATCAAGGATTTTATGTGTTTGAAGCTATTGCGTATGATGGAATATTAAATTACTTAATAGGATTATTTTCGTTAATACTTGTTAATTTTTTTGCATATATTTTCATGATTAGGAGAAAATCTTATGAATAAATTTATAAAGTCTGAGGTATATAGATGTTTAAAAAATCCTGTGGTGATTTTTTTGTGTGTTCTATTTACATTTTACTCTTTCTTTATAGTTGATAGTACAAGCTCTTATAACTTGAATTATATAGAATGCATCATAGATATTTTTAATAATCATTATTATTTTAAATTTTTATTTTTTCCGATGATAGTTCTGATATGTATCATTGATAAGAATAAGATTTATAACTATAGTGCTATAAGATTTAAGAACAAAGTAGATTTTATATTATTAAAACATATAGCAAAGATGGTATCTGTTTTAGCTATATTAATATTAAATCTAATTACGGCATTTATAATTTGTGCTATATTCAAACCTGTTAGTTTCAAGTATAGTTATGATGTTTTAAAAGTAGCAGAGGATAAGGAAATTATTTTTAATGTTTTTAGGAATTTTAGCGAGTATCCTGTTATAAGTCTGATTTGTATATGTTTATTTTTGCTTGCAGGGACGAACTTATTAATTTTTATTATATGTTTTCTTGAACAAAAGATGAATAGAATGTATGCTGTTGGGTTTATAGCTTTTTTTTATATAATTCAAGGGATAAATGATTTGTTTTTTGACATTAGTATTCTAAGAAGTCAAGTTTTGTTTGATTTTTACATGTATATTTTATCAGATAATGTTACGAAATTTATTGTGGGATTTTTGATGGTTTTGCCAGTCGTTCTCAGCGTTAATAAATTTTTAGAATATAGGTCAAACTTATCGATATTTAGAATTAATAGGTATAATCATATTATTCCTATGACATTAATAATGGTTTTGATAACTTGTATATATAATTTTTCCAAACTTATTGGAAAGAATAATTCCGTAGCAGATGTTTTGTTCTTGAATGCTTTGCATCCTTATATTAAAGACTCATCAGCTTTTATAATTATGTATAATGAGATTATTTTTTTGTTAGTGGCTTATTCTGTGTTGGCTTCTTTAGAATATATTAAGGAAAATTTATCATCATTTGTAAAGGTTAGATTCAGAGATAAGAGAATATATAATAGGATGCTTTACGCAAGTGCGATTAGATTTAGTTCTATGTATTTTATAGTTTATATGAGCATTATTTTACTTGTATGTATCATTCAATATTTTATTTCAGGGAAAGTAAAGTTAACAGATGAAATAATTCAAGGCTTGATGATAAGAGACTTTAATTATATGAATATATTTGGAATATATGTAATCAATTATTTACAGATTATTCTTGTGATTACAGTATCTGTATTTTTGTCAAAATATATTAAGCCTGTGATTGCTTCGGGGATAATTTTTGTTTTGATATTTTTATCTTACTTTAAGGAGATTAACTTAATTTTTGTTGGGATTCAAGATTTTTTAAATTCTAGTTATAGGGAATTGATATATATAGTTGGATATATTTTAACGATATGGATTATTAAAAAGGTAATGATAGAGGGAGATTTATGGAAAAGATAATAAAATTATCAAATGTTAGCAAAAAATTTGGATCTAAAGAAATTTTTAGAGATTTAAATTTGGAGATATTTGAAAATGAAATAGTTGGATTTGTAGGGGAAAATGGTATTGGTAAATCTGTATTATTTAAAATTATTGCTGGATTAGAAAATCCTAATGTAGGTAGTGTAGAAGTATTTGGTATTAAGATAGGGAAAGATAGAGATTTTGCACCTAATACAGGGATATTAGTAGATTCTCCGGGATTTATTGAATATTATGACGGTTTTACAAATTTAAAAATGTTGGCAGAAATAAACGACAAAATTTCGGATAATGATATTAAGTCTATAATGAAAAAATTAGGCTTAGATCCTGAAAATAAAACTAAATTAAAAAATTATTCATTAGGAATGAAACAAAAGTTGGGGATTTGCCAAGCTATTATGGAAAATCAAAAGCTTATTATGCTAGATGAACCATTTAATGCACTAGATGAGGAAACTAATAGAATTATGATTAATTTAATAAAAAGTTTAAAAAAAGAAGGAAAAACGATACTTATAATTAGTCATCAATTGCAATCTTTGAAGGAAATAAGTGATAGGGTGTTTATTATTAAGAATCAAAATATTAGTGATTTTAATTTAAAAAATGTGAACTAAGAAAACTTAGTTCACATTTTTATTTTATAATTCTTTTATTTGTTCGACTAATTTATCGAATTGCATTGCATGAGATGCTTTTACTAAAACTAATGTGTTGTCCACGATTAATTCTTGCAATTTTTCTAGCAATTCTTCTTTTGTTTCAAAGTAGAACACTTTGTCTTCTGCAAAGTTTGTACGTGCTCCTTTGATTATGTTTTCTGCTAATAATCCAGTTGCTAATACGTAGTCGATTTTTTCTGGATTGATTGATTTACCGATATTTTTGTGAAGAGTTATTTCGTTGTCTCCAAGTTCTAGCATATCTCCTAATACGGCGATTTTTCTAGAATAGCCGTGCAATCCGTAAGCTGTTTCTAGGCAGCTTGTAAGTGATTGTGGATTTGATTTGTAGCTGTCGTTTAAAATATGGAATTTATCTAGTAGGATAAGTTCGTTTCTCATTCCCGTTAATTCGATTTTTTTCAGCCCTTTTGCTACATCGGAATAATCCAATCCCATAAGTTCAGCTACTATTATTGACATTGTAGCGTTGTACATTTGATGATGTCCCAACAATTCTATGTTGAACACGTGGTCGTTGATTGAAAAAGTCGATCCTGTTTCATCGGCCTTGATCATTTCCATTCTATAATCGCTGTCTGGTTTTATTCCAAAAGTTATGGTTTTTTCTGGTAATTTGTATTCTTGTTTTACTTCTATAAGAATTGGATCATCATTATTTAAAATAAATATTCCATCTTCTTTTAAGCCTTCAAGGATTTCGAATTTCGCTCTTGCAATGTTTTCTTTTGTTTTCAAATTCAATAGGTGACTGTCGCCAATGTTTGTAATCATTGCGATGTCGGGATGCGCGATGTTTGTCAATTGTCTGATTTCTCCGAAGTTTTCAGTTCCCATTTCAAGGACAGCAACTTCAGTATCATCATCTATGTCAAATATCGTCTTGGATAATCCGATTTCGTTGTTGTAATTTTTTTGTGTTTTAACGACTTTGTACTTTTCTTTTAATAAAGAACTCATTATATCTTTTGTAGTTGTTTTGCCGTTAGACCCTGTGATGGCGATTACTTTGCAATCCAAACTGTTGATGTATCCTCTAGCTAAATCCATCATAAATTCTTTTGTATCATCTACTTCGATTACTGGATAATCGTTGATGTTTCTGTAATCCCTGTTAACTACACAACAAGATGCGCCCTTTTCAAAAGCCATCTCTATGTAATTTTGTCCATCGAAATTATCTCCTCTAAGAGCGATGAACATGTTGTCTTTTTGAATATTTCTTGTATCTGTGGAGATACCTTTTACCATTACATCATGGTATTTTTCATTTATAATCGTGTTAGTAAGTTCTGTTATTGTTTTTAAATTTCTTGTTAACATATTTACCTCTCTAACTTATATGCTTTATTTTTTTCGTATTCTTCAACAGCCAAATCAATCAAGTTGTCGAATACTTCTGAAACACTCATATCGTTAGTGCATTTCCACAAAACTGGAAACATTGAATGTGGAGTTAGTCCTGGAACTGTGTTGATTTCATTCACCCAAAGTTCATTGTCTTTTACGAACATATCAACTCTTGAAAATCCTGATAAACTCATTAATTTGTACACTTTTTCTGCCAAATGTCTTGCTTTTAATTCTAACTTTTCATCCATTGGAAATGGTGTAAGCATTTCTGTTTTTGAATCGTTGTATTTTGCATCGTAATCGAAAAACTCTACATCGTGTATTTGGTATACACCCGGACGTGATGCAACTGGATTGTCATTGCCCATAACTGCTATCTGAAGTTCAGGGCCTATGATTTCTTCTTCAACCAAAATTCTTCTGTCGTATTGGAATGCGTTTTGAATTGCTTGTTCCAATTCTTCTTCTGTTTCTGCTCTCATAACACCAACAGATGAACCAGCGTTACATGGTTTTACATAAACTGCCTTGGATGTTTTGTCGAATATTTCTTTCAAATTGTATTCATCGTTTTTGCAAAGCACGACGTATTTTGCTTGGGGAATTTTGTTTAATTCAAAAATATCGTTAGTGTATCCTTTGTCCATGCAAAGTGCAGAACCCAACACATTACATCCTACAAATGGCAAATCCAAAACTTTTATGAAACCTTGGATTGTTCCATCTTCGCCGTAATTTCCGTGAATTGCAGGGAATATTACAGTGTTTTCTGCGTTTATTTTTTTTAAACATTCACTCACTGATTCTATTACCGAAAGCTCAGTATAAAGTACCAATTCGTCGTCTGATTTTATTTCTTCAGTTATGTTTTCTTTCATAATGAATTTTTTATCGCGGCGAACGAAAATCGCATTTACGTTGTATTTTTCTTTTGATAAATTATTTATTAATGTTCTAGCACTTGTGATACTTACTTCGTGTTCAGTACTAGGACCGCCATATAATACATATATATTTTTTTGCATAATTTTTGTCCTTTCTTGTGACTCATTAATATATTACTATAATTAAATGATTATATCAATAAAACAGAGAAATGTATCATTTTTGTAGATTTTAAGAAAAAACAATACAAATTTAATAGGACTATTTTACAAATGTGGTAAAATATAGTTGAGCTTAGAATAGGAGGATTTTATGGAAAAGAAAGAATTTTTGTTGCAATTTGAAAAAAACTTATTTAATATGTTTGGGAAAGATTTAAAATCTTCAACGAAAAAAGAAAAATATATAGCTTTTTCGAAAATAGTAATGAACGAATTGGCTGATGATTGGAAGAAAACTTCTGACAAACACAAAAATTCACGCAATGCCTACTATTTTAGCGCAGAATTTTTGATAGGAAGATCTTTGGGAAATAATTTGTTGAATATGGGTTTGGATGAAGAATATTCACAAATTTTAAAAGAATTGGACATCGACATTAATGATTTGGAAATCCAAGAAGAAGATGCTGCTTTGGGTAACGGAGGTTTAGGAAGACTTGCAGCGTGTTTCATGGAAAGTGCGGCGAGTTTGGATTATCCATTGACAGGCTATGGAGTGAGATATCGCCAAGGACTTTTCAAGCAATATTTTCACAACGGATTTCAGATGGAAGTCGGAGACAATTGGACATTGGACAAGGATCCTTGGTCAAGACGTGTTGAATCTGAATCCAAAATCATTAGATACAAAAACCAAGTCGTAAAAGCAGTTCCTTATGATATGCCTGTTGTAGGATACAAAAATCACGTTGTAAACACTTTGAGGTTGTGGCAGGCGGAATGTGATGACGGATTTGATTTTCAAAAATTCAACAATTTTCAATACGACGATTCTGTAAAAGAAAAAAACAGGGCAGAAGATATTACCCGAGTTTTGTATCCAAATGATATACAAAGACCGGGAAAAGTTTTAAGGCTTAAACAACAGTATTTTTTCTGCAGTGCATCAATTCAAGATATAATTGAAAAATACGAGAAAAACTTCCCGAATGATGAGAGTTTTGAAGATTTTTCAAAATACAATACTATCCAATTAAACGATACTCATCCTGTTATGGCTATCCCAGAAATGATGAGAGTGTTGATGGATGACAAGAAACTTTCTTGGAAACAAGCCTGGAATGTTACAAGCAATGTGTTCAACTACACTAACCACACGATTTTGCAAGAAGCTATGGAAAAATGGAGTGTCGATGTTGTAGAAGAAGTGAGTCCTAGAATTATGGATATTATCACTGAAATCGACAGGAGATTTGTTAGCGATTTGGTGGGATTGTATTATTCTGTAGATAGGATTGACAATCTTAGAATTGTTAAGGATAATAGCGTGAACATGGCTCATTTGGCGATATTAACAGCCGTAAAAATCAACGGCGTTGCTAAAATCCACACAGAAATTTTGAAAAATGAGACATTAAAATCATGGAATGATTTGTATCCGGATAAATTTGTCAACAAAACAAATGGGATTACTCCAAGACGCTGGTTGTTTTATGCAAATCCAGAATTAACACAGTTTTTAACAGAACTTTTGGGAGAAGATTGGAAAACTGATCTAACAAAATTAAAGGAGCTGGAAAAATTCCAAGATGATGAGAGTGTTTTGGAAAAATTAATGGAAATCAAACTTCACAACAAAATCAGACTCAAAAAATACATCAAAGAGCATGAAAATATCGATGTAGACGAGAACTCTATTTTTGACATACAAGTTAAAAGACTTCATGAATACAAGAGACAATTGTTGAATGCTTTTCACATTTTGAATTTATATTATAAAATCAAAAACAATGAAGTATCAGATATTCCAAAGCAAACATATATTTTCGGAGCAAAAGCTGCTCCAGGATATTTCAGAGCAAAAGCTATTATAAAATTCATCAATGAAGTCAAGAATCTCGTGAACAATGATGATGTTGTTAACAAATACATCAAGGTTGTGTTCTTAGAAAACTTCAACGTATCCATCGGGGAATTGGTGTATCCTGCAGCAGATGTGAGTGAGCAGATTTCGACTGCGGGAAAAGAGGCTTCTGGAACTGGTAACATGAAATTTATGTTAAATGGAGCATTGACTGTGGGAACTTACGATGGTGCTAATATTGAGATTTTCAATCATGCAGGTGAGGACAACAACTTCCCGTTTGGAGCAACTGTTGATGTATTAAATTCCATCAGAGACACTTACAATCCAGTTGAGTATTATTATAAGGATAAAAATATCAAACGAGTTGTGGATACTTTGCTAAGCGATTTGATCAATGACAGTGGATCGTTTATGTTCTTGGACATTTACAATTCACTTGTAAACAGAGATTCATCCTTTAAGTTGGACGAATATTTTGTGTTAAAAGATTTCAACGATTATGAACAAATTCACGAAAAGATTTTACAGACTTACTCAGACAAGAAAAAATGGGCTAAGATGAGTTTGATAAATATCGCAAATTTCGGAGAATTTTCATCGGATAGAACTATAAAAGAATATGCAGAAGAGATTTGGAGGATAGTACCAAATGAAAAAATTTAAAAAGAGTGACATTAACTCTAAGATATTTAACAAAGGAAACAAGATTTTATTTTTCCACGCCGACGGGATTTGTCCATGTATTCCGGCGAAAAATGATTTGGAAGATATCGAAAAATCATTTCAAGGAGAAATAGAATTTTACGAATATTTAGCTAAAAAAGTTAGAGAAATTGACAAGGACGAGATAATTACGCATTACGAAGCGTTGCCTCTACCTACGACTTTATTTATAAAAGATGGCAAAATCATCGACAGACTTGTAGGGGATAACTCAAAATCGACATACAGAAATTACGCAAACAAATTATTGGATGAATAATAGGAGATAATATTGGCTAATTTATTATTTGAGGAAAGAATCAACGAAATATTAGATACTCTTAGGATTGAGAACGAACTTGAGAACACCAAAATTACTTTTTGTACTTTTGATGAACATCATTTCGACAAACATCAAACCACAGACATCGATGATATCGAATTGAGAGATGACAGGATAAATTGGATATATATCACAGGATTATCAGATACAGATAATTTCATAAAAATGAAAGAAAAATTCAAAATCCACCCTCTTATAATAGAAGACATGTTGGATGTGGAACAAAGGACTAAACTGGAAGCCTATGATGATTATTTGTTCGTGGTAACAGATACTGTGGATTATGATATGTTCAACAGTGTAAAAGAATTGTCTTTTAACCAAGTTTCTTTTGTTTTGAAAAAAAATTTATTGGTGACTGTAGAGCAAAACAAAACCACATCATTTGATAGAGTTTTGGACAAGTTAGAAAAAATTCCCGTTTTTAGACCGAAAACTACAGATGGACTTTTGCTCTTGCTAATGGATGCATTCATCGACAACTACTATCAAATTTTTGATATTTTGGGAGAATACATAGATGATTTGGAAGACGTTATGATGACTAATCATGATGACGATATTCTCAGAGAACTTTACACCATGAAGAAAAACTTGATATTTTTGAGGAAGACTTTATGGCCGTTGCGTTCAGTTATTAATGAGATTTCAAAGTTTAGGGTAAATCTAGTAAGTCACAACACATCTATTTACATGAGAGATTTGTACGATCACATAATCCAAATGCTTGAATTCATTGAAGTGTATCGCGATATGATTAACTCCATGATAGATGCATTTGACACTAATATTTCCAACAGAACTAACGAAGTAATGATGGTATTGACTGTGTGGTCGACGATATTTTTGCCGTTGACATTCTTAACAGGAGTCTATGGAATGAACTTTAAATATATGCCGGAACTTCAAGGGAGATACGGATATATTTTGTTCTGGGTTACGGCTGTTGTGATTACTAGTGTTATGATTTATTATTTTAAAAAGAAAAAATGGATGTAATATAAAGGAGATTTTATGGAAAACAGTACTTTTTTGGCATCTGATTATGAAAAAGAACAAATTGATGCTATTAAAAAAATACTGCGAGTGTATTTTAGTGGAGATATTGAATTTAGCAAGAATTTTTCTGAATTGAAACCAAACATAGACAACCAAAATTTGAAAGAAGTTTTGGATGAACTAGATGAAAATATAAATAGAGATGATTTGATAAGATATGTCAATGATATCAACATAATGGCTTATAATGAGGAAAATAAGCTTTGTTTTATGTATGATGCTAACAGGAAATTTACAAAAGAAAGGAAGATTGCACTTGAGAATTATCCACGAGATAAAAACTATGGTTTTTGTATTGAAAAATGGATAAACAAATGCGAAGGCATCCTTTCCAATTCGTCATCTGATTTGCAAAATGCAATTTACAGTACTATTCTTGATATTTGTTCAGAAGAAATGGGTATACTTGTCGTAAGGATATGTGAAGGTGATTTTGATTGGACAGATGAACACGCAATGGAAAAATTGAATGAAATTGTAAGTAATATAAGGAAGGGAGATTTTTGTTAATGAAAGTTATATTAGCAGTAGATAGAAATTTTGCGATAGGAAAAGATGGAGATATGCTTTTTTCAATTCCTGAAGATATGCAAAGATTTAAGGAATTAACAACTGGAAATATCGTTATAATGGGAAGAAAAACATTGGAATCTTTGCCGGATTCAAAACCTCTACCAAATAGAACCAACATAATAATTACAAGCAAAGATTTAGACGGTATGCTTTGCGTAAAAAACGAAGAAGAATTGCTACGCACTCTCAAAGAAATCAACCCAGACCACAAAATGACAGAATATTTGATAGGTGGAGCAAACACGATAGAATCATTGATACATTTAGTTGATGAATTCGTAATCACTTATGTTGACGCAGAATTTGAATATGATGCAAAAATCAGAAACTTATTTGAAGACGACGACTTTTATGTAGCGGAGGAATCGGACATCAAAACTTACGAAGGTATGGATTATAGATATATGGTTTTCAAAAGAAAATAAAAAATAAAGCAAACAAACTTCATGCACGAATATCTAGACTACAAAAATTGTTGATTTCTGAATCTTAAAATCCTAAAATCGTAAGCACGCTTCGCTTACGCGGTACGATTTTGGACGGATTTTTTCGATTTGAAATCAAAGCAATTTTTTTCGTATGATATTCTTAGCATGAAGATGAGTTACTCTTTTGAAATAAACTGGGGATAATTAACCCAGTTTTTTATTGCCCAAATATTAAGATTTGGCAAAGTTATAATTGAGTATAATGTATTGTGATATAATACGGTTACGGAGGTGAGTAAATGCGTTGTCCTAATTGCAATGAAAAAGTGTTAGATACGGTGAATTTTTGTCACAATTGTGGGTTTAATTTGAAAGAATACCGTGAAAGTTTGTATGAACAAAAAGATATAGAAGAACAACCAAAAGATAATTATACATCTACAGACAGAGATTATTCATATTCAGATGATGTTATGAACATTTTTAATATAAAAAATCGTGAGAAAACTGCTGAAGAACAAAAAGCAGACGAGATTATTAACGGTAATAAAGCCAACAGCAGACCTAAAAGGATTGAAGATATTTTTCAAGTGATTAACAAAAACAAATCTCAATATGGAAAGTTCAATCCCGACAAAGAAGTTGAAAAGAAAATAAACCACAAAGATGCAAAAGAACCCGAAGAAAATTACGAAAACACGATTTTTATTACCAAAGGTTACGAAGAAAATCAAGAAAAAATCAAAAGAGATGAGTCGATAAGATTCACTTCGGCAAATGAGTTTACTATTCATAAGTTTGAAGACGAAGATGAAGATGATGACCAATTTATGGATACTTTTGAAGTTAAAAGTAAACAAGTTTTTGACAAAATCAATTTGTTCTTTACTAAAATATTGAAGAAAATGATGGGAGGCACACAACCTTACAGGTTCTCAATGAGACTTGCGGTTGTAGTGTTATCTGCGTTACCGCTTTTATTCTTTTACATGAATTCTACAAATCACTGGACATTTACTCAAAAATCAAAAGCAATCGTAGTTATGGTTTCGGTGTTGGTTTTGGATGTTTTCCAAAAACTTTTATCCTACAGTCTGGGTCTCAAACTAGCAGGAACGAAATTATATCAACCAATCGACAAGGATTTGAGAAACAATATCTCGGTTTTACTTTCGGTTATAGAATCTCTAATATTCAGCTTGTTTGGTGTTTTAACTGCAGGAGGACTTGTTGGTTTTAGTTCGTCTGTTTTCACGTTCACATTTTTGGGTGCACACGCTTTTATATATCTAATTTCATTGGTAATATTGATATTATTTGCAACGATTATTTTAGTAGATAGATTTGATTACAAAAATTTGTGGAAAGTTTACGGACTTAATGCAGCTGGAATTGTAATAACAAGACTTGTTGTGTTTATGGTCGTTATGACACTTCTTCAAAGAATATTTTTTGGACTTGCTCCGGGATTAATGTAGGTGATTAAATGATTTACACAGTTACTATGAATCCAGCACTTGAATTTGTAAGTGAAGTTTCGAATTTTGAATTTGACAAGAACAATATATCGGATTTTGATTTGATGCTTCCAGCTGGAAAAGGAATCAATGTTTCGAGAGTTTTAAAACAACTTGGGCTTCCGACTATTGCAACTGGATTTGCAGGAGGTTTTACGGGAGACTTTGTAGAAGATTGGCTAAGAAGAGAAGATATCAAATCTGAATTCGTCAGAATTGATGATAATACTAGAATTAATATCAAAATAACAGGCTCTTCGAAAACCGCAATCGAATCAAAAGGACCTAGCATTTCTCATCAAGAACTACAGGAATTGTTATACTATCTATCAAGAGTTAAAGAAGGAGATACTGTGTTTTTGTCCACAGCTTTTCCGAAAAATATAACAGAAACTGTAATCGAAAGAATGATTGCTATCTGCAATGCCAACAAAGCACAATTCGTACTTGATATAGATGAGTATTATCTGGAAAAATTTGCAAATGAAGGATCATTTCTTGAAAATATCAGCGTAAAATGCTTGGAACATTTATTTAAAACGAAAATAGATTCAGAATCTGATTTGCTTAAATGGAAAAATGAAATACTTCATTTGAATTCAAAATTTGTCGTAGTTCCATTTGTAGAGAATAAAGTGTATTTGTTCCAAAAAGATTCCACGTACGCATTTGAAATAGACGAAATAGCAAACCAAAAAAGAGATTTTGTTATCGACTCAATAATCGCGGGATTTATTGCGACATTTATCAGAACTTCAGATTATGAAAAGTCTTTTGAAATGGCAAATGCCTGTGCACTAGCTTCGTTGAAGACCAAGGATTTGCCGAAAAAATTCCAAATAGATGATTGCTTTAAAGATATTAATATAATAAAAATAGACTAAAATAAAAAAACAAGGTGTTGAATTTAATTCATACCTTGTTTTTTTATGTTGTAATAAATTAAGAAATGGAGATTTAATTGAAAATGAAAAAGTTTTCAATAGTTAAATATATTTTACCATTTCAATATAACGAATGCAAGCTTTTTGTTACATTTTTTAAAAATTAATAAATTTGTAAATAGGCTCATGATTATCATTACTTTATCACAATAAAGGAAATAAGTCAAGTCATTTTTATGCAAAAACATAATTAATTTTATTATCGGAACAAATTTTGAAAATGAATAAAAATAATTTGATTTTATTTTCATAATTAATTCTAAACGGCAGGATAATAACGGAAAAACAAAATCATAAATTTTATTATTGTGGCTAAAAAGTGTAATTTAATTCGAAAAAGCATGGGAAAACTGTATTTTATACTGAAACTTTAAATTAAAAAATAAATAATAATTGACAAATCCGTTTTATGTCACTATAATGAGATAAAGTATTATTTATTATTCATACATAAATCATACTAAAAATAAACTGAAAGGAGAATAAGATGTCTGCTAATAAGAAAATATTGGAAGTTAATAATATGCATACAGCTTTTAGAATAAAAGACGATTATTATGACGCCGTAGATGATGTTTCATTTGAATTGCATGAAAATGAAGTATTAGCTATGGTTGGCGAATCTGGTTGTGGCAAATCTACACTTGCTACTACAATTATGGGTTTACATAATATGAATTACACTCAAATTAGCGGTGAAGTTATATATAACGGCGAAAATATTTTGAATTTTACAGAAGCTCAATTCAATGAGTTGAGGGGTGGAGAAATTGGTATGATATTCCAAGATCCATTGGCATCTCTTAACCCATTAATGAGAATTGGAGAACAAATTGAAGAAGCTTTGTTGTATCACACTGATTTGGACAAGAAACAGCGTCAAGCAAAAGCTGTTGATCTTCTAAAAAAAGTAGGGATTGAAAATGCTGAAGTTATAGCAAGACAATTTCCTCATCAATTATCAGGAGGTATGAGACAAAGAGTAATCATTGCAATTGCTTTGAGTTGTAAACCTCGTGTTTTGATAGCTGATGAGCCAACTACTGCACTTGATGTTACAATTCAAGCACAAATTCTAGATTTAATAAAAGAATTACAAAATCAAATGAATTCAGGAATTATATTGATAACCCATGATTTAGGAGTTGTAGCACAGACCGCTGATAGAGTTTGCGTAATGTATGCAGGTCAGATCGTTGAGATTGCACCTGTGGATGAGTTGTTCAATAACCCACTTCACCCATATACTAGAAGCTTATTAAATTCCATTCCGCAAGCAGATAATGAATCTGATCAGTTACACGTAATAGAAGGTATGGTTCCTTCATTAAAAGATTTGCCAAGAAAAGGATGCAGATTTGCACCTCGTATTCCTTGGATAGACGATCATGAACACGAAGAAAACCCAGTGTTACACGATGTTGGCAATGGACACATGGTTCGTTGTACTTGCTGGAAGAATTTCCATTTTAAAGACGAATAGGAGGAAAATATGGGATTTTTAGAAGTTAAAAATTTGAAAGTTCATTATCCAATTCGTGGTGGATTTTTTAATACAATTCAAGACTATATCAAAGCTGTTGATGGAGTTGATATGGATATTGAGCAAGGAAAAACTTATGGATTGATTGGAGAGTCAGGTTCTGGGAAGTCAACTATCGGAAAAGCTATAGTAGGACTTGAAAAGATTACAGATGGACATATTTTGTATGAAGGAAAAGATGTTACAAGTAGATCTTACAGAAAAAAGATTAACTACAATCAAAATGTTCAAATGATTTTCCAAGATTCAATGAGTTCGCTTGATCCTAAAAAAAGAATTTTGGATATAATCGCTGAACCAATCAGAAATTTTGAAAAACTTACACCTAAAGAAGAAAAAGAAAAGGTGTTTAAATTATTAGACATAGTTGGACTTAACGAAAGTGCAATTTACAAATATCCATTTGAATTCTCAGGTGGTCAAAGACAAAGAATTGGTGTTGCAAGAGCTGTTGCATGTAACCCAAGATTGATAGTTGCAGACGAACCAGTTAGTGCACTTGACTTATCAGTTCAAGCGCAAGTATTAAACTACATGAAGTTGATTCAACAAGAGTTTAATCTAAGCTACATTTTCATCTCTCACGATTTGGGAGTTGTAAGACACATGTGTGATTACATTTATATTATGCATAACGGCAAATTTGTAGAAACTGGAAATCGTGATGAGTTATACTCTGATCCTCAACATATTTACACAAAAAGACTTATCGCAGCGATTCCTCAAATCGAACCAAATAGAAGAAAAGAGCTTAGAGATGTTAGACAAGCTATTGAAAAGAAGTTTGATGAACAAAAAAATGTCTACTACGATGAAAATGGATCGGTGTACGATTTGACGAAATACAAAGATTCTCATTATGTAGCAGCTAGAAAGGGGGAAATATAATATGACTAAAACAATAATCAGAAGATTTTTAATAATGATTCCTCAATTGATAGTGTTAAGTTTATTTATATTCTTTGTAGCTCAAAAGATGCCAGGGGACCCTTTTACAGGGAAAATCACACCAAGTACTGGTAACTCAAAGGTTGAAGAAGAACTTAAAATAAAATCTGGATTTTACGATCCATGGTATGTGAAATATAAGAGATGGGTTGGAAATGCACTTCAAGGAGATTTTGGAGATTCTTATACTCAAAAGCTACCAGTGAAAGACGTTATTGGTCAAAGAGCTAAGAATACATTCTTCTTATCATTGTTCTCATTAATAATAATGTATGCAATTGCGATTCCTCTAGGAATAAACGCAGGTAGATACAGTGGGTCGGCATTCGATCAGGGGGTTAACTTGTACAACTTCCTGGCATTAGCAACCCCAGGGTTCGTATTTTACTTGATAATGCTTTTAATTTTCGGATACAAGTTAGGATGGTTTCCAACAAGTGGTATCATAAGCCTTGAAGCCTCAGCGAAAGGCGGCATGGCAGCTGTGATGAGTAGAATTTATCACATGCTACTTCCTGCAATATCATACGCACTACTTACAACTATTGGAACTATTCAATATTTGAGAAACGAAGTTGTAGATGCAAAAAGTCAAGACTACGTAAGAACTGCAAGAGCAAAAGGGGTTCCTATCAAAAAAGTTTACAGTAAACACATTTTTAGAAACTCACTTTTACCAATAGCTGCATTCTTCGGATTCCAAATCACAGGATTGTTAGCTGGTTCTATCATGATTGAAACAATTTTCGGATACCAAGGAATGGGCTCATTATTCGTTGACTGTATTAACCAAAGGGACTACTCAGTTATGACAGCTCTTGTAATGATTTATGGTTTCTTGACACTTTGCGGTTCATTATTAAGTGATATTATCATGAGTATAGTGGATCCTAGAATAAGGATAGATTAGGAGGTTTTTATGAAAGAAGTAAAAGTAACAGAAGAAAAGCTTGAAGAATATAAAGACCTTGCCAAAGACAATCCAACGGGATTCAAAGTAATAGTTAATGAATTTAAGAAGGACAAATTAGCCATTGTTTCTTTAGTAGTATTGGCAGTTTTATGGATAGGAATATTCGTTGGAGCAATGCTACTAGACAAAGAACAAGTAATGAAAGTTGACATACTTAATTCATACGTAAGACCAGGAGAAGCGGGACATATACTTGGAACAGACCAAGGTGGTAGAGATTTGTTCGGACAATTGATAATTGGCGCTAGAAATTCTATCGTAATAGGAATCGCAGTAACAATCCTTACATCTGTTATAGGTATAGTTGTAGGTTTGTTTATAGGATACTACGGTGGATGGTTGGATAATATTATAATGAGAATTATAGATTTCATCCAAATTCTTCCAACAATGATGATTATCATAGTTTTCGTAACAATTGTTCCAAAATATTCTATGTTTACATTCGTATTGATATTTACGGTGTTCTATTGGACAGGAATGGCAAGACTTGTCAGATCGAAAGCTCTTGCGGAAAGTAAAAAAGACTACGTAAATGCTTCTAAGACAATGGGAACTAGCGATTTGAAGACGATGTTTACAGGGATTTTGCCAAATATTTCTTCAATATTAATTGTAGATATGACATTAAGTTTCGCCGGTAACATCGGTATTGAAACAGGACTTAGCTTTCTAGGTTTTGGTCTTCCACCATCAGATCCATCACTTGGAACTTTGGTATCATTAGCCAGAAAGCCAGAAGTTATTCAAGACAAATTATATGTATGGTTACCTGCATCATTATTGATATTGGTAATGATGTTGTGTATAAATTATATCGGTCAAGCATTAAGAAGAGCTTCCGATGCAAAACAAAGGAAAGGATAAGGGTGAAAATAATGAAAAAGAAGTTTAAATCATTATTGGCAATCTTTTTAGTATTGGCATTCGTACTTACTGGATGTGGAAATTCTAAAAAGGATAGCGGAAAATCATCAGATTCTGGTTCTAAACAAGAATCCAGCACTGGTAAAAAGGCAAAAGGAGAAAGTAAAGGTAACATAGTCGGAGAACAAATGGGCGGTGGTGTGCTTATTGAAAACGAGGGTGAAGCAATTAAAGGTGGAACTTTTAAAGTAGGTATTCCTACAGATTCACCTTTTAAAGGTATATTTAATGTTGCATTACAAGACGATAACTTCGACTGGAGAATCATTGGACCTACAATGTACGGTGCAGCCAATGTTGGAGAAAGCATGGAATTGAGAGATTCTGGAGCTGAAAAATTCGAATGGGATGAAAAGGCAAAGACAGCTACAATCAAACTTTCAGATGCGTTCAAATGGAATGACGGAAAGCCTGTAACAGCAAAAGACATTATAATCAACTACCTAATCATAGGACACAAGGATTATCCTGGTGTACGTTATGATGATGATATGATTAATATCGTAGGTATGGAAGATTATCACAATGGAAAAACAAAAGATATATCTGGTGTTAAAGAAATCGATGAAAAAACAGTTCAAATTTCATTCAAAAAATGGAAACCTGCAATCAAATGGGGTGCTGGTATTTGGCACGAACCAACAAACTACGAACAAGTTAAAGACATAGCTATAAAAGATATTATATCTTCTGACCCGATCAGAAAAAATCCTAAATCAGCAGGACCTTTCTACATTTCTAATGTAGTACCAGGACAATCAGTTGAATTTAGTGCTAACGAACACTTCTGGGGCGGAAAACCTAAAATCGATAAAGTTGTAATGGAAGTAGTTCCTACTTCACAAATTTTAGCATCATTAAAATCTGGTAAATACGATTATATCGCAGGTGGAGCACCATCAGATACATTCAAAGAAATATCAGAATTAAAAGGATACAAAGTTGCAAGACAACAAGACATGGCTTACACTTACTTAGGATTCAAACTAGGTAAATGGAACAAAGAAAAAGGCGAAGTTGTTGTAGATCCTAACGCTAAGATGGCTGATCCTAACTTACGTAAAGCAATGGGTTATGCAATTGATAACAACGCAGTTGGTGAAAAATTCTATCAAGGATACAGATCACAAGCGACATCAGTTGTTCTTCCTATATTTAAAGATTACTTTAACACTGAATTAAAAGGATACAATTTTGACCAAGAAAAAGCTAAAAAATTGTTAGATGAAGCTGGATACAAAGACGTAGACAATGATGGAATAAGAGAAGACAAAAACGGTAAACCATTTGTAATTAAATTCGCATCAATGTCAGGTGGAGAAATCGCAGAACCATTGTCAGCATACTATATCCAATGCTGGAAAGAAATTGGATTGAATGTTGAGTTGACAGGCGGAAGATTGATAGAATTCAACGCATTCTACGACAAGCTTAAAAATGATGACCCTGAAGTTGACGTATTCCAAGGAGCTTGGGCTGTAGGTACTAACCCTGACCCATCAGGATTATTCAGTAAGAATGCATCATTTAACTACTACAGATATACTAATCCAGAAATGCAACAAGCATTGGATAAGATAGCTGATGGTAAATCATCTGATGAAGAAAGAGCACAAGCTTACAAAGATTTTGCAAAAGTTATGGAAGACAATGTACCATTGATTCCAACACTTTACAGAGAATCATTAGCTCCAATCAACAAGAGAGTTAAAAATTTTGATACAAGATATGTTCAAAATCTTAACAAAGATGACTTCAGATGGAATCAAATCGAACTTACAGCTGAACAACCAATTAAAGAATAATAATTTTAAATTAAGTGGGGTGTAAATTTGCACTCCACTTTTTTTAGTGTAAAATATGAAAAATACGTAAAATATAACGTTTTTGATTATTGACTTATTTTAGCTTATTCATTAGAATATTAGAGAGGTGTAATGAATGAAGCAGAAGAATATTATTGCTGTAGTTTTGATAACTTTAGTAATATTTGTTGGAGCTTTTGTAGGATTAAATATTTTTAATTCTTCTAAGGCGGAAAAACTAGATAAATTGGCCCACCAATGTATAGTAGATGGTAATTACCAAAAAGCTGTAGATTATTATAGTGAATTATACGATAGAACAAACGATGGATCTTATATAGATAAAAAACGTGAAGCTGTGGAACTTTTGTCATCCAAAAATAATTACGATTATGGCGTAAATTATTTAAAGGAAATGAAGTATATCGATGCAGCAAAAAGTTTCTTGAAAGTAAGCAACAAAGATAGGGTAAATTATCAAAAAGCGCAACAAAGATTGCAAGAAAGTACACAAGCAGTGATAATTGCAAGTGATTCATTTGCAGAAGATGACAACTTTGATGCTAGCTTGAATATGTTAAACTCATACGCACGTGTAATGCCACATGAAAATCTTGTTATAGACAAGATAAAAGAAGTTAAAAAGGCAAAAAATCAATACAATGAGAAAAAACAAGAAGAAGAAAAACAACGTGCATTATCTGAGAAAAAGGAAAAAGAGGCACGAGAAAAAGCTGAAAAACTTGCCAATGAATCAGCAGAAGAATTGAAGAAAGAAAAAGAAAGCACAAAAAAACCAGATAAAAAAGATGAAAGTTATGAAACTGATGATAACAAAAGACTTATCGATTTGTGTATACGTCTTGTAGGTAAAACTTATTTGGTAACTACAGATAATGCCAAAATATACGAAGAACCAAGCAATAAATCAGAAGTGATTTCCTCAATTCCTATGGGAAGTGAAGTGTACATTTATGAAGCAAAACCAGATTCAGGCCAAAGAGTATGGTGCCATGCGATAATAAAAAGTGCAGATTCACTAAAATCATACGATGCATGGATATCATCAAACAACTTAGAAATTAACGATTAAGCTCTCAATAACGAGGGCTTTTTGCACATTGCAAACCTTCATGTACGAACATCGGACTCAAAAAATTTGTGATTTCTAAATTTCAATCTTCTAAAATCCGTAACTCGCATTCGCTCAAACAGACGGATTTTTCAACGAAGATTTTCGATTTGAAATCAATTAAATTTTTATCGTATGATGTTCTAAGCATTGCGGTTTGCAAGTTATATTCGAAACTGCTCTCAATAATGAGGGCTTTTTTAGTAGAAAGGGGTGTGTTATGGATTTAAATTTTTTGCATTTTGATTTGGATGCTTTCTTTGCATCTTGCGAAATTCTGGATAATCCGAAACTAAAACACGTCCCAATGGTTGTCGGTGGAAGAAGTCAGAGAGGAATAATTACTACTGCGAACTACGAAGCTAGAAAGTATGGTTTGCATTCTGCAATGCCAATATTTCAAGCAAAAAAGATCGTTCCAAACCTCGTTATAGTTACTCCGGATTTTGAAAAATACAGAAGAAATAGCGAGAAAGTTTTCAAGGTTTTGTCGGCATTTTCTACTAAAATTCAAAAGATGAGTATAGATGAAGGTTGCATGGATATTTCTCACATCGACATGGACAGATTAGAGTTGGCAAATCTAATCCAAGAAAATGTCAGGATAAAAACGGGATTGTCTATCTCCATAGGAATTAGCTACAACATGAGCCTTGCAAAGCTTGCGTCAGATTGGAACAAGCCCCATGGAATCAAAATTATCACACAGGATGATATTCCAGATATTTTGATGAACTTAAATGTCGGTAAGATTCAAGGAATTGGTAGAAAATCTGAGGAAAAACTAAATAATATTGGGATAAAAAAAGTATGTGATTTGTATGATTTATCCAGAAATAATTTGAGAGAATTATTTGGTAAATTTGGCGAAGTGATTTACGATAGAATTCGTGGTATTGACGATAGACAGTTGGATTTGTCAAGAATTAGAAAATCTATTGGAGTTGAGTACACTTTTGAACGAGATTTGAAAAATTATAATGAATTACTAAAAAAAGCCAGTGAATTCACCGAAGAATTGTCGGAAGATCTTCATAAGAAAAATATTAAAGCGAAAACAATTAGGATTAAAATAAAGCTTAGCGATTTTTCGGTGATTACAAAATCAATGACTCTTGATGAATACATTAGTGATGTCAAGGATATTTATAGGATTGTGAAGTATCTTGTGGTTAACACTAAAATTGAAAAGCCTGTCAGACTTTTTGGGATTACCGCTGCAAACCTGAGCGACACGACTTTTGAGCAGTTAAAATTTTTGTAGTAAAAAACTTTGCATAATACCTTGCAATATTTACTACTGTGTATTATAATGTAATCAGGAGGTAAGGTATGAACACACAATTAAAAAAAGGGATTTTAGAATTATGTGTCTTATCGGTTATATCAAAACAAGACAGCTACGGATACGAAATTATAGATCAGATAAAAGATAAGATACCAATGAGCGAAGGAACAATTTATCCTATGCTTAGAAGATTGAAAAACGATAAATACTTGGAAGATTACACTGAACAATCAGAGTCAGGTCCATCTAGAAAATACTATAAGATAACAGACGAAGGGAAAACTTATTTGCACTCACAACTTGAAGATTATAAAAAATTGGTTGAAAGTGTTAAGACCTTGTTAGAGGAGGGTTTTTAAATGAATAAAGAACAATTTATGGAACTTTTAGATTATTATTTCAGAAATGTCGACGAAACAACTTACAGAGAAATCAAGAATGATTATGAAGAACATTTTAGAATTGGCATTGAAAACGGAAAAACTGAAGAAGAGATTTCAACTGAATTAGGTAATCCAAGAGAAATATTCAACGAATGTAAAGAAGCTGGAATTATCAGAGAAAGTAACTTATTTGGTATGTTTAACTTGGATAGCATTGGTGATTTCTTTAATTCCAAAATTTTCGACCAATCCAAAGACAAAGAATATGATTTGTCACAACAAACATTGGAATTCGACAATGATTTCCACAGAATTGAAGTTAAATCGAATGCGGACATAGATGTGTCAACTCACGAATTGGATAAAATAATCGTAACTTACACTACAACTGATGAAACACAAAAGTTAGATGTAGATTATATGAATCACGTGTTGAAGCTTGGTAAAGTTAAAATGGAAAAATTCTTCCAAAAAAGTTTCATAAAATCAATTTCTATCAAAATTCCACAAGACAGTGATTTGGGATTAAACATCGCCACAGCAAGTGGAGATGTAAATGTAGATGTTATTAGTAATGATGTTACTTGCAACACTTCAAGTGGTGATGTAACTATCACTACACAATCGAACAATGTAAATGTCAACACTGCAAGTGGAGATGTTAAAGTCTTCAAATGCAAAAAAGAAATTTACGTTAACACTGTAAGCGGTGATGTGAAGGTGAATTCCGAAAATCCAGAAATCACAGTGAACACTGTAAGTGGCGATATCGAAATCGATGTGAACGAAAACAAAGATTTGAATGTGAGAGGCGTATCTAGCGATATTAATATCCATATCAAAGAAAAGAAAGGGTCTATAGAACTTAGAACTGTTAGCGGTGAAATTCAAATCGATAGTTACTACAAAGATAGTTCGAAAAAAATCAGTAAATCTCACGACCAATCATTCTCAAATGATGAAATCGAAATTAGTGCTGCAACAGTTAGTGGAGATATTACTGTAGATTAGAATCTAAATAGACTGCAACGATTTTTTGTTGCAGTTTTTTTATTGTAAATTTACAGTTAAATATTATTATAACGTAAAAAAAATATTGAAAATATGATAAAATAGAAGGTAATATGGAGGAATAATAATTTTGAAAATAATAGTAACTTGCGCATTCGGTTTGGAGAGCTTGGTCAAAAGACAACTTTTGGATATGGGCTATGAGAATTTGAATGTAAACGACGGAAGAATAATGCTTGAAGGCGATGAAAAAGATATCGCAAAATTAAATATAAATTTGAGATGTGCTGACAGAGTTCTAATCGAATTGGGTAATTTTAAGGCTGTATCATTCGAACAACTTTTTAAGGGCGTTGAAAAAATAAATTGGTTGGATATTTTAGAAGCAGATTCTAATTTTATTGTAGAAGGCAGAAGTTACAAATCAAAATTATTTTCTATTAAAGACTGTCAATCGATTACAGAAAAGGCGATTATCAAATCTCTTCAGAAAAAATACAAGGTGGATTGGTTCTCAAAATCCAAGGGGAGATTTAGGATTGAAGTTAGTCTGGTAAAAGATATTTGTTCGATAACTTTGGATACCTCGGGAGACGGACTTCACAAAAGAGGCTACAGACAAGATTCAGTTCTTGCCCCTATAAGAGAAAACTTAGCAGCAGGAATTATAGATTTATCATTTGCTAATAGCGACAGACCTTTTGTGGATTTGTTCTGCGGCAGTGGAACTTTTGCGATAGAAGCTGCGAGAAAATTCCGAAATATTGCACCTGGAATTGACAGGAAATTCGATTTTATTAACTTTAATGATAAATTCAACAATGCATACAAACAAGAGCGTACTAAAGCCTTGGAGAGCGTTGATTACGATAAGAAGATAGATATTTTCGCAAGTGATGTAGACGGCTCAGCGATTGAAAAAGCAATAGCTAATGCCGAAAATGCTGGGGTCAGAGAGGATATTAGATTCGTGACGAGGGATTTCAGAAATGTTGTGTTGAATGATAATTACTTCGTTCTAATATCTAACCCACCTTATGGAAAAAGGCTTGGCGAAAGACAAGAAGCCGAGAAGATTTATAAGGATCTGGGAATTAAAATGTCAAAATTCAAGAGCTCCTCACAATATATAATCACAGATTGCGAAGAGTTTGAGAAATTTTACGACAAAAAAGCATCTAAAAATAGAAAGATGTACAACGGAAATATGAAGTGTTATTTGTATCAATATTTTGGTCCGAGACCTAAATAGGAGGAGATATCCTTGGAGAAGAATTCAAGTGAAGATGTTAGTCATTTCAAAGGATCTGATTACGAAGTTCTAAATTCTATGAAGGATTTAGTTAGAGTAATAGATAAGGATGGGGTAATAATATTTGCCAATACTAGCATGATAAAATCTATGCCTATCAATCCAATAGGAGTGAATTGTTATTTGGATTATAGTGAAGATTTTCCAAAGTGTTTAGCAGATAGGAAATACCGTTTGAACAGCACTATCAAAGAAAAAAGAAAGATAAATGGCGTGGATTATTCCATCACTTCTTCTCCGGTTATGGATAAAGATGGAGAAGTGGTAAGTACTGTCGAGGTTTTCAGAGATATTTCAAAAGAGGTCAAAACTCAGATTGATTTGATTAAGGCGAACAAGGACATCAAGGATGAAATCATATTCGCCAAGCACATACAAAGCAAAACTTTGCCTAGTAAGGGTGAGCATGTTGGTCTGGATTTGGATTACAGCTATATTTCATCTAGGGATTTGTCTGGAGATATCATCGATTGCATAGACATTGACGAAAGATTTGTAGGAATTTACATCGCAGATGTTGTGGGCCATGGGATTGCGGCATCTATTCTGACGATGTTTATCAGACAGACAATGAGGTATTTGGTAAGTAGAATTACAGATTCTAGACCGAAAAGAGTGCTGAAGGATTTGAATACCACATTTACTGAACTTAATTTATCGGTAGACAAATATTTTACGATTTTTTATGGGTTATACGATAGAAAACTCAAAATATTTTCATATGCAAATGCTGGCCACAATGGTATTCCATTTTTGATTTCAAACGATAAATTAGAAGAATTGAAGGTTACAGGTCATCCTATATCTCCAATGTTTGAAGGAGTTGGGTTTGACCAAAGAGATATATTGGTCTCCAGTGGTGATGAATTGATCATGTACACTGATGGAATAACAGAAACTAGAGGATTTGACAACGAATTTTACGGTGAAGAAAGACTAAAAAAAGATTTAATGAAAGTTCCAGAAAATAGAATTGAATACGTGTTAAACGAGGTGAATTCTTTTAGGTTTTTGGAACAGGATGACGATATTGTTCTAGTGAGTTTGAAGGTACTATAGGAGGAAATATGTTCAAGCTGGATTTTTCAAATACGACAAGTCATGATTCTGTGGATACTTTGAGGACAGAATCCGTAAATGCTTTAGAAAAGCTTTTAAATAAATCTTGTGAAGGAAAGGAATACACAGGATGGATTGATTTGCCAAAAAATTACGACAGAGAAGAATTCGAGAGAATTAAAAAATGTGCTAAGAAGATAAGAGAAACCTCTGATTGTTTAGTTGTCATTGGAATCGGCGGAAGTTACATGGGAGCTAAGGCAATTGATTATGCGATGAGCGATTATTTTGAAAAATCGGACATCGAAATCATCTACGCTGGTTTCCAATTGTCTTCTACGTATTTGGCTGAACTTTTGGAATATTTGAAGGACAAGGATTTTTGTGTAAATGTTATAAGCAAATCAGGAACTACTACAGAACCTGCAATCGCTTTTAGATTTATAAAGGATTTGATGGATGGAAAATACACAAAAGAAGAACAAAAAGATAGAATTTTCGCCACTACTGATAAACAAAAAGGTGCATTGAAAGAATTGTCTGATAATAATGGTTATGAAACTTTTGTAGTGCCAGATGACATCGGCGGAAGATTTTCCGTTCTAACTTCTGTTGGATTGTTGCCACTTTGCGTAAAAGGCTTGGACATCGATCAATTGATGGCGGGTGCAGCAAATGCAATGGAAGATTTTACAAAACTTGACTATGAGTCAAATTTTGCACTGCAATACGCTTCATTTAGAAACGATATGTATCGTAATGGAAAAGACATTGAGATACTTATTAATTACGAAATGAGATTGAAATATTTTTCTGAATGGTTCAAGCAATTATTCGCAGAATCGGAAGGAAAAAACAATAAGGGAATATTCCCTATGATGTGTAATTTCACGACGGATTTGCATTCAGTAGGTCAAATGATTCAAGATGGACAAAAAAATGTATTTGAAACTGTGATTTCAGTAGAAAATCCACGCAAAGATTTGTATATAAAATCTGACGCAGATAATTTGGATAATTTGAATTATTTGAGCGGTAAATCAGTGGATTACGTGAATAAGATGGCTATGCAAGGAACGCTTAATGCGCATTTGTCATCAAATGTTGAAAGTGTAGTCGTGAAAATTGATGGGATTAATGAAGTAAATCTAGGATATATGATTTATTTCTTTGAAATGAGTGTTGCGATTTCGGCACTTGTTTTGGGAGTGAATCCTTTTAATCAACCGGGAGTTGAAGAATACAAGAAGCAAATGTTTAAATTATTGGAAAAACCGGGTTATTAAAATGAAAGAGAATCTAAAGAAAATAATTTTGTACGAGAAAAGCTTTGAGATTTCGAAAATAATATTTGTTTTGTTGACGTCTGTTTTATTTTTGAAATTTGCCAAGGTCGACCACGTTTTTATTAAATCGTTTTTTATAACTGTGTTTTCATTCGTGCCGATAATAGGAGCGGGAGTGTATTTTATTCCAGCAATCATTCTTAATTTATTAGAATCAAATACTCTCTATTTAGCGATGTATGCGTGGTTATTTTTGGCATTAATTAGCATTGATAAAATAATTTACAGCGTGTTTTACGATTTGCCATTTGATTACAGCCCAATATTTTATGTTATTATGGGAATGATTTTGTATTTGATATTTGGCAAATACATATTGATGGTGTTTAGTTTGTTTGTTTACGGAATAAACGTGTACAACAATTACAACAAATACAAGAAAACAAAAGCTTTTTACAATAAAGCTTTGTTCAATTTCATTGATTTGAAGCAAATTATTCAAGAAAATTAGAATACGGAGGAAATTGTGGAAAAATTATTGATTGCAAGAGGAAACGAAGATATCGAACTTCTTTCAAATAAAGTAAATCAACATGGGCTTATCGTAGGAGCGACTGGAAGCGGAAAGACAGTTACATTAAAAGTACTGTGCGAATATTTCTCAGATTTGGGAGTGCCAACTATTTTGTCAGACGTTAAGGGAGATTTGTCAAACTTAGCATCGGTTGGTGAAATGAACGATAATCTTAAATCTAGACTAGATGAAATGAACATCACTGATTTTAATTTCAAAAATTATCCTGTAAATTTATGGGATGTTTACGGAGAAACTGGACTTCCATTGAGAGTTTCAGTTTCTGAAATGGGTCCGATTTTGTTATCGCAAATTTTGGATTTGAACGATACACAAGCTGGAATTTTGAATATTGCATTCAGGGTTTCAGATGAGGAAGGACTATTGTTGTTGGACATAAAAGATTTGCGTTCTATGCTTAATCATTTGTCAGACAACAGGGAAGTTTATTCAAAAAAATACGGAAATATTACAACTCAAAGTATCAGTGCAATAATGAGAAAATTATTGTACATCGAAGATATGGGCGCAGATAAATTCTTGGGAGAACCAAGTTTGGATATAAGAGATTTGATGAAGACAGATTCTGATGGACGCGGATTTGTGAATATAATTTCTGCGGCAAAACTTATCAACGATAAAAACTTGTATTCAATGTTTTTGTTGTGGCTATTATCAGAACTTTTCGAATCACTACCAGAAGTTGGCAATCCAGAAATCCCAAAACTTGTGTTCTTCTTTGACGAAGCACATTTGTTATTCGATAATGCAAACAAGATGATAATGGATAAAATCGAACAAGTTGTAAGACTCATTCGTTCAAAAGGTGTGGGAATATTCTTCATAACACAAAACCCACTAGACATTCCAGATTCGATTTCTTCGCAATTAGGAAATAGAATTGTGCATCAATTGAGAGCTTTCTCTCCAAAAGAATTGAAGGCTGTGCAAAAAGTTTCTGAAACTTTCAGAGCAAACTCAGATATGAATGTAAAAGATGAAATTGTAAACTTAAGAACAGGTGAAGCGTTGATTTCATTTTTGGATGAAAAAGGAGCACCAAGTATAACTAAAAAAGGACTTGTACTTCCACCACACTCATCGTTTACGCCACTTTCTCAATCAGACGTGGATTATATTGTGAAAAACTCTGATTTGCATCAAAAATATTCACAATCAATCGACAGAGAATCTGCTTATGAAATACTGCAAAAAAAATTGCAAAATCAAATCAAAGAAGAGCCGGAAAAACAAACTAAGAAATCTAAAAAACAAGAAAAATCTCCGATAGAAGATTTCGCGTCTAAAAGCATCAACTCCATGCTTGGTAGTTTTACAAGACAAATCGGAAGAGACATCGCGCGTGGAATTTTCGGATCAATAAAAAAGAGCATAAAATTTTAATAAACCTCCCAGAAGGGAGGTTTTTAAATGTGCTAAATTATATTTTATAGTTTTTCAGCGGCTAATACTAACGGTCTAGAATTTTCCTTATCAAAGTCTGCTTTATTAAATCCTCCGTATATTTTTATATTCTCAAAACCATTTTGTTCTAAAAGTGTTACTAATTCATCGGATGTTATTGGAAATAAATTAACGTCGTTTTCAATGGATTTATCACCGGCTGTCATAACTGTGTTAAATCGTATAAAATCACCATTTCTGAAATATTTTCTTACAAATTCCACTTTTTCGTTTTTGATAGTAGGAAGATTTCCTAAGTAATCATCATCTACTTGTAAAAATGGATAAAAATTGATGACTTGAATTACAAGATTTCCTTTTGTGTCTAACTTGTCGTAGCATTTTTTCAAAAATTCATTTATTTTTTCTGTAGAATTCAAGTGTACCAAGGAATTTCCAATGCAATAAATCAAACCGAAATTATCTCTCAACTTGTCGATATCTAGCATATTCATACATTTAGCATCGATTTTATTTTCATTAATCGCCTTGTCGACAAATTTTTCTTCCAAATCAATCCCCATCACATCAAACCCATCATCTTGAAGTCTTTTCGCAACTTTTCCAGTGGCACATGCTAAATCCAAGATTTTACCGTGAGCAAGTTCTTCTAAGAAACTAATTTGCTTATCATTTGGCTGGAAAATATCTTCGTAATTATCTGAAATTGAATCGTAAAATTTACTCATATCATCACCTCTAATGTATTTATACCCAAAAGAATGTTACAATTTTATAAAGTTGTCATAATTTTGTAATAATTTCAAATCCTGTGATATAATTAGATAAATGAGGTGGAAACTTGATACGTAATAATCACGATAGATTTCTAGAAGAAAAAAGAAGACGCGCAGTAAAACGAAGGATTGTGTTTTCTGTATTTCTTCTAGTAATTCTATTTTCAATCATAAAAGTAAAAAACGATAGACAAGAGCATGCAGCTGAACAAAAACAAGCTGAGATAGCTCAGGAGAAAAAAACTTCCGTACAACAAGACTCCAAACCAGAAGAACCAGTGGAAAAAGAGAAAACTGATGAAGAAGTTTTTGAAGAAATCAAAAAAACTGAAAATATTTACCAAAACACATTTAAGAGAAATGAATTGTTGCACAATTTGGAAGTTTACGCTAAGTACAATCCTAATGCAAAATTAGTGATGAAAAACGCTGATGATATTCATCCATCCCTTTTAAAACTTGCTGGTAATAACTACACTGCGGTTAATTTTGTGGCGAAAACAATTGATTCTACAATAAAAAACGACTATTCATATCCAGAAAATGCAAATAATTCAAATGTGCCATTGTATTTGCAGTGGGACAAGAGATGGGGTTATGAAAAATACGGATACGGAATTATAGGTTTTACTGGATGTGGCCCTACAAGTTGCGCTATGGCGATGTCGTATTTGAAAAACGATCCTTCAATCACTCCTGCAAAAATAGCAGAAGAAAGTGATCGCAACGGATATTCGTCATCAGAAGGAACAAGCTGGGGATTTTATCCTTATATCGCAAGAAAATACGGATTGAAAGCTGTGCAAATGGATGCGAATTATAATGTTATAAAAGAGAATATAAAAAAAGGAAATCCGATCCTAATTTCTGTAAGACCTGGTGATTTCACACAAACAGGACATGTTATGGTGATTTCGGGAATAGATTCAAATGGCAATATTATAATTAACGATCCGAATAGCTTTACAAATTCACAAAAATCATGGAAATATGACAGATTACAACCACAAATCAAAGCTATGTGGGTGTTTAGTAATGGAGTATAAATGAAAAAATACACGAAATACAAAAAAGATCTTGAATATTCTTATACAATGGGACCTTTTCCAACTTATGAACTTATTGAAAATAAGGCTGATATTGTTGAGGAGGTCTTAATTTCTGAGGATTTCAATGAGACAGAAAAACTGATAAATATATTGAATGATAAGAAAATTCCTTATACGATTTCAAGCAAACAAATAAACAAAATTTCACTAAAAGATAAGGAATATGTGATTGGAGTTTTCAAAAAAGAAAAATCCAAATTACAAGAAAAAAACCACATAATTTTGGACGGAATAGACAACATGGGAAACTTAGGTACTATTATGAGAAGTATGCTTGCATTTGGATATAAGGATTTGGCTTTGATATCAAATACGTGTGATGTTTACAATCCTAAAGTTGTCCGTGCCAGTATGGGAGCTTTTTTCAAATTAAATATCCAAAGATTTGATAATCTACAAGATTACAAGAAAAATTTCCTAGAAAATAAGATTTATTCGTTTTTGTTAGATGAAAGTTCAGATGAACTTGGTGTTGTAAAGTTTGAACAACCATTTAGCTTGGCATTTGGAAATGAAGGGGCAGGGCTTCCAAAAGAATACTACAATGAAAATAAGATTTTCATCAATCAATCTAAGGATGTGGATTCCTTGAATTTACCGATAGCTTGTTCCATTGCAATGTATCAATCGAGGGTGATTTAATGAAGAGAGTATTTGTATTTGATTTGGACGGAACGTTGATAGATTCTATTGAGATGATAAATAATTGTTTCAATCATACTACACAAAAATTCGGGCTTAAACCTGTAGAAAAGGAAAAATTTAATTATTTTCTTGGAGATGGACCTAAAATTTTGGTGGAAAAATCTCTGAAATATTTAATAGAGCGTGATAATTTGGATGAAGCAGTGATTAATTCGAAATTTTCTGAAATCTACGACAGCTATATTGAGTATTACAACGGATACGATGATAAGAAAACGCAGTTGTATCCATACATTAGAGAAAGTTTGGATAAATTAAAAGAAATGGGCGCACTTGTTTGCGTATGCACGAATAAAACACTTCCAGCAGCAAAGAAAATTTTGAATAATTTATTTCCACAAGGCTATTTTGATTATGTGTCTGCATTGGAAGATGAAACCAAAAGAAAGCCTAATCCATACTTGTTAGAAAAAATTGTGGAAGATTTGAATATTAAAAAAGAAGAGATTGTATATTTTGGAGACACGGATACAGATATTGAGACGTGCAAGAATGCGGACGTAACAAGTGTCGGTGTTGAGTGGGGATTTAGAGAAAGAGAAGAACTTGTAGAATCGGGAGCAGATTTTGTGATTTCTGATCAAAGAAGGATAGTTGATTTTTATGGAAAATTACCAAAAAATATTGGATAAAACAATTGAAAATCTAAATGGAGGAGAAACACTTCTTCTTCACAGTTGTTGTGGCCCTTGTTCTAGTTATGTTTTGGAATATTTGTCACAGTATTTTAAGATAACTATTTTGTTTTACAATCCTAACATTTCTCCACAATCTGAGTTCGACAAGAGAGTTGTGGAGCAGAAAAAAGTCATCGCAAATACAAAATCAAAATATCCTATTGACATAATCGTTGACAAATACGATCCCGATGAATTTTATGAAAAAGTTGCTCCCTATAAGGATTTGGGAGAGAAATCACAGCGATGTTATGAGTGCTACGATTTAAGAATCGACAGAACTTTTGACATTGCGGATGAGATGGGTTTTGATTTTGTAACGACGACTTTATCGGTTAGTCCTCATAAAAACAGCCAATGGATTAATGAAATCGGAGAAAGATTAGAACAAACTCATAAAACTAAATTTTTGCATTCTGATTTTAAGAAAAGAAATGGATACAAGAGGTCAATCGAATTATCGAAGGAATTTGATTTGTATAGACAAGATTACTGCGGATGCATTTACAGCAAAAAAGAAGCAGAACAACGACATAATAATGATTGATTGAATCGGTGATTTTTATCGCCGATTTTTGATTTTTAAAATTCAAAATGAGAATTATGTGATAAAAATATTATAAAAATTAGAATTTTAGTATTTGAATCAGCTAAAGTTGTTTGATATAATAAGATAAAGGAGAGATTATGAATTTTGAAAAAAATGTAATGCTTAAGAAATATAACGACGGAGTTATAGAAGAAGTTGAAGATGTTATTTTGAGAGAATTTTTGTTGGATATCAATATTAATTCTAAACCAATTGTTAAGCTTTTGTGTATTGAAAAGGATTTACAAGAACTTGTTACGGGATATCTTATAACAGAAAATATTGTAAGGCCAGAAGATATACAAAATGTAGATATTAAAATTGACGGGAATGTTTGTGATGTTACTTTAAAAGATATCGATAACACTCCAAGTCATGTGACTACTGAAAGTGGAGATTATAAAAACGTTCCTTACAATTTTACTAACAGAGATGAAAAAGTGACTCCGATTGATTGGGATGAAGAAACGCTGTTGAAGATTTCCAATTTTAACTTATCGGGATCACAGTTATTCAAAGAAACTGGCAATGTGCATTCTGTTGTTTTGGCAAAAAATGGAGAAATAATTTGTCAATGTGATGATATTGGAAGATACAATGCTTTTGACAAGGCTGTGGGTACTGCGGTGTTAAATGGGGAAAAACTATCTGATTTAATTGCATTTACCTCTGGAAGAATTCCTTCATCAATTGTTCAAAAATGTGTCAATTCAGGTATTTCTGTTATAGTTTCTAGAAGTGCACCAACGGATATTTCTTTGGAATTAGCTAGCAAATATAACTTGTCCGTAATCGGCTTTTGCAAACAAAGTCGTTTAAATATTTATAAAGATTTTAGAAAGAAGGATTAATTATGAAAAAATTTGCGGATTTTTTGTATGCCATTATGGCAGGGGCATTTATTGCTATGGGCGGAGTTGCGTTTTTGAGCCTAAACAATAAAATCGTAGGGGCATTTATGTTCAGCTTGGGACTTTTTGCTGTGTGTACTTTAAAGTACAATTTGTTTACGGGAAAAGTTGGATATCTGTTCTGCAATGATGTAAAAACTTATTTACCATGGTGCTTGATGGTATGGGTTGGAAATTTAGTCGGTAGTATTATCGTAGCGGAATTGGTTCGTCTTACGAGAGTTGCTCCTGGAATTATCGAAAAATCCACAAAATTGGTTCAAGTAAAAGCAGATGATACTTTGATAAGTTTGTTTGTTTTGGGAATTTTCTGTAATATTATGGTTGTTCACGCTGTGGATCAATACCTAAACAATCCTCACGAAATTGGAAAATATTTGGGAATCATAATGAGTATTATGGTATTTATTTTGGTCGGATTTGAACACAGTATTGCAGATATGTTTTACATTCAAATGGCGAGAATGTGGAATTCACAAACAATCACCGCTCTAATTGTCATTACTTTGGGTAATGTAGTGGGCGGAATTTTGATTCCAACAATGAGAAATATAACCACAAAATTAAAAAGCGAATAAGGTTGAATTAATGTTATTACAAGTAGAAAAAGCAAAAGAAATTCTTAGAAAAACACAAAAAAAAGCATCTGATATTGAAGAAATTGATATCGATAATGCTTATAACAGAGTTTTGGCGGAGGATGTATTGGCGAAGTTCAACAATCCTCCTTATCCAAAAAGTGCAATGGATGGATACGCTGTAAGTAGCAAAGATTCTGACAAATTATCTAAAAAGAAAATTATAGGGACGAATTTTGCAGGCGATTGCAAAGATTTTGATTACGAAGAAAATACTTGCGTGAGAATAATGACAGGTGCATTCATACCACAAGGCTACGATGCAATTGTAAAACAAGAAGATTGCGAAGTGGTAGATGGTTTTATTGAAATCAAAAAATCTTATAAGCCTTTTGATTACTACATCAAAGAAGGCGAAGATGTGTCCAAAGAGGAGTTGTTAATTCCTAAAAACACGAGGATTTCTTCAGTTGATTTATCGATTTTGGCTTCAAATGGTTATGCAAAAGTTAAAGTTTATAAGAAATTAAAAGTAGGGCTATTGTCGACAGGATCTGAATTGTTGTATCCCGGTGATGATTATACTGCAGGTAAAATCTACAGTTCAACTACTTTTACATTGAAATCTATTCTAAAAAATTCAGGCGTAGAAGTTGTCGAACAAAAAAACTGCATGGATGATGAAAAATCAATTATAAAAGAAATAAAAAATCTAACGCAAAAATCAGATATCGTTATAACAACGGGCGGAGTGAGTGTTGGTGATAAAGATTTAATGGAAACATGTATGCAACAAGTCGGAGAAGTTTTGTTTCATGGAATTGCTATGAAGCCGGGGACTCCAGTGATGGCATCAAAAGTAGATGACACAATCGTTATGTCGTGTTCAGGAAGTCCGTTTGCAGCTTTTTGTAATTTTGAAGTTTTATTTTGGGATTTGTACAATAAATATTATGGATTAAATGTAAAACAATTTGAAAAAGGAAAAGTTGTAAAAGGATCGATGAAACCTTCTAAGCTTCAACGATATGTTAGATGTTTTGCAAAAGATTCTGAGATTACGATTTTTGATAAGCACAAAAATTCAATGCTACAAGATTTGACAAATTGTAATGCGCTTTTACTTCAAAAACAAAATGAAAGTTTGGCTGTGGGTTCAAGCGTAGAATATATTTATTTGGGTGAAATATGAGAGTTTCTGTAGGAATATTGGCTGGTGGGAAAAGCGTGAGAATGGGTCAAGACAAATTTGATTTGAACTTTTACGGTCATACTTTTATAGAGGAATTAATAGATAGGTTTAAAGATTTTGAAGTAATTGTTTCATCCAATACAGCCGATTATTCTCAAATTAAAACTGTAAAGGACACTTATATTGATGCTGGACCTTTGAGTGGAATGTTGGAGATTTTAAAAAATTCTACAAATGAATATGTATTTGTAACTTCTTGCGATATGATAAATGTAAAATCTGATTTAGTGGATTTTGCAGCATCTATCGCAAGTTTTTCAGATGAAGCTGTAATTTTTGAAACAGATGAGAGATGTTATCCGACTTGTGGGATTTTTTCGAAAAAAATAATTCCTATTTTGGAAGAAATGCTTGAAAGTAAAGATTATCGTGTGATGAATTTGATTAAGAAAATCGATACGAAATTTGTCAATTTGAAATATACAATTTTTGAGGATGAGTTTGTTAATATTAATTATCCAGAGGAATTAAAACAAAACACAACACCTTTGATTAGTATTTGCGGTAAAAAAAATAGTGGAAAGACTACTTTTATTAAAAAGCTTGTTTATGAATTGAAAAATAGGGGTAAAACATGCTCTGTAATTAAACACGATGGACACGATTTTGAGCTTGATTTCAAAGATACTGACACTTTTTATTACAAAGAATACGGTGCTTGTCAGACCTTGATTTTTAACGATAAATACTTTAAATTAGATGGTAGGAGTAAAAATATTTATGATTTGATCAAATTATTAGACGATGTTGATTTGATTATCATCGAAGGAATGAAGAATTCAGATTTCATTAAATACGAATGTACTCTTACAGATGATTTGGTATGTAGCGATGTAAATAAATATGGAATTATTAGCGACAGAAATTTTAGTGGGTTCGATAATTTCGATATCAATAATCCATCAGAGTTTACAAACTACATTATCCAAAAATTTAAAATTTAGAAGGTATTTATGGAAAATATTTTGTGCAATATGATAAAAATCAATCGTGGAAATGATGTTTTGGTTTTAGATAAAGTAAAAAAATACGGCTGGGAAGGGTTAACTTTTCCAGGAGGTCATGTCGAAAAGGTAGAATCTATAACTGAATCTGTCATTAGAGAAGCGAAAGAAGAAACTAATTTGGATATAGAAAACATAAAATATGTTGGAATGATTAGCTGGTACGACATGGACAACAACGACAGAATTGTTGGATTTTTGTACGAAACTGATGATTTTTCTGGAGAATTGGTAAAAGAAAATGTCGAAGGGACATTGGAATTTATCGATTACGAAGAATTAAAAAACATGGATGGACATAGCGATTCTATGGGTGAAATTTTCGCTATTTACGACGGGAAATATTCTGAAATCGTGCTTTATTATGAAGATAATAAATGCGTAAAAAAGGAGTGTTATAGATAGTGAGAAAAGCTAAAGGAATGATGTTCGCCATAATCTCGGCGTTGATTTTCGGATTTACACCGATTATGGTCAGAGAAACACTGAGCAATGGAAGTAACGTAATTATGACTTCTTTTTTGAGGGGATTTTTCGTAATTCCATTTTTGATTATTTCATTGAAAAGCAGAAATGTCAGCCTCAAAGTTACAAACCAAGAATTGAAAAAACTAATTTTGATGTGTAGTATTGGTGGTTGCATCACAATGACAATGCTTTATGCATCGTATCAATACATTTCCGTTGGGCTTGCAACTTCTATACATTTTATTTTTCCGACGATTGTAACGGTGTATTCGGTTATGTTCCTAAATGAAAAGATGACGAAATACAAATTCATCTCACTAATAGCATCGATAATTGGAGTAATTTTACTAGCGAACAATGTCGGTGGAAGCAGTAATTTTCCGTTGGGAATGTTCTTGGCAGTGGCATCTGGCTGTACTTATTCTTTTTATTTGATTTATATGGATGTATCCGGACTTAAAAATATGGACAGCGTCAAAGTTACATTTTACAATTGCACAATTAACTCAATGATGCTTTTGGTATTTGGGCTTATTACTGGAGATTTTACATTGTCTTTATCAAGATATGCATGGATTATTGCATTCGTGATTTCAATATTGGTTTCTGTATTTGGTACGCTATTCATTCAACTTTCCATTGTGAATGCTGGTGTTGGCACGTACACAATTTTTTCTACTTTGGAGCCAATCACATCAGTAATATTAGGAATTATTTTATTTAATGAAACTACAGATACAAGAAGATTGCTTGGATGTTTTATGATATTTATGTCAGTGATGATATTGGCACTTTCAACGAGATTTCAGGAGAGAAAAACAAGGGAAAGGGTAAATAATGAATGATATTGAAAAAGTAAAACAAATTGTAGAACAAAGTGATAAAATCGTGTTCTTCGGTGGAGCAGGAGTGTCCACTGCATCGGGAATTCCGGATTTTAGATCGGCGACAGGCTTGTATAACAAGAAAAACGACAGCGATTTTTCACCTGAATATATGTTAAGTCACGAATTTTTCGTGAAACGTCCCGATTTATTCCAAAATTATGTATTGGAAAATTTGATTATCGATGAAGTAAAGCCAAACAAAGCACATTTATCACTTACAAAATTAGAGAGAGCAAATAAATTGCTGGGAGTTATTACTCAAAATATCGACAGCTTAGACAAAATGGCTGGAACTGAAAATATCGCAGAAATTCACGGAAATTTGAGAGATTATTACTGCGTAAATTGTGGTGAAAAATACGATTTGGATTATTACAAGCAAAACAGACCTTGCAAATGTGAAAAATGTGGAAGTATTGTTCGTCCAGATGTTACATTGTACGGAGAAGTTCCACCGCAAAGGGAATTTGCAAAAGCTATCAGTTGGATTAACAAAGCTGACACTATGATTGTAGCTGGAAGTTCACTTGTAGTGTATCCTGCAAGTGGTCTTATCAATTATTTTAGAGGAGATAATTTGATACTGATTAACCTGGATCGTACAAGTTACGATAATATGGCAAATATCGTGATTCACGACGATATTGCAAAAACTTTAGAATATGTGACGAGGGATATTTATGAAAGATAAAATCAGAAATTATTTACAAAAAGTGTACGGAGTGGATTTTTTGTCGAAAACTATGATAGTAGTCGCTCTGATACTTTCTTTGATTAATTTAAAATTTAAAAATAGAGTTATAGAAATCATTTCGATGATTTTGATTGTGTATTTCGGAATTTTCAGAGTTTTTTCTGTTAATAAATATCAACGTATGATTGAGAATCAAAAATTCTCAAAGGCTGTAAAACCTATGACGGATTTTTTTGAAAAATACAAGATCAGAGCCGCAAATTCCAAGGACAAAAAGTACATTAAGTGTCCTAACTGCAAAAAAGAGATGAAAATTCCAAGAAATAAAGGGAAGATAAAAGTAACCTGTCCTCATTGTGGGCATAAATTTGTGAAAAAAAGTTAATTATTTTGCCGATGTTTATGGTGGATGTTTTGGGACAAGAATCTCCATGTTTTTGTATTATTGGAAGAGATTTATTTTAAAACTTACAATTTTACTTGGAATATTAATTTACAGACCATTCTATAAATATATTTGTCCTTTGGGCGAGATTTCTTCATATTTCAATCCAATGTCTATTTTCGAATATAGATTGGACAAGGATAAATGTATCACATGCGCAAGATGCAAAAATTCATGTCCTGTTGAATCGATAAGCTGTGGAATAAGATGTAAAAAATAATACTCAAAATCATTTATAGGAAATTTCAATAAATAACCCTTGGGTCTCGAAGCATGTGTGTGATACAATGTTATGGAAAAGATTTTTAGGAGGAATTTATAGTGAAAAAACTTTTATTAACATTAGCTTTAGTATCAGCTTTAACTGTTACTGGATGTTCAAATAATTCAGATAAACCAGCTGACAATAATACTAAAACAGAAGAAAATGCTGAAAAATCAGCAGAAAAGACTGAAGAAAAAACTGAAGAGAAAGCAGCCATCAAAGAAATGAAAGGCGCTGATCTTGAAGCAATCGAACAAGACAAGAAGAAAAAAGAAACTGTATTGGTTGTTGACGTTAGAAGCAAAGAAGAATACGACCAAGGTCACGTTAAATGGGCTATCAATATGCCAATCGACACTTTTGAACAAGAAGTTTCTAAGTTAGATGCTTACAAAGATAAAGCTGTAATCACAGTTTGCAACACAGGAAAGAAAAGCCAAAAAGCTGCTGAAATTTTAGTAAATAACGGATTCAAAGATGTTACAAACGCAGAAGGCGTTAAGAAATTTGAATACAAATTAGTTAAATTCGCTAACATCTTACCAGAAGATTTAGTAAAAGCATCTGAAGATACTAACAACGTAATAGTTGATGTTAGAGATAAAAAAGATTATGACAAAGGTCATATCAAAAATGCAATTAACATTCCATTAGATGAAGCAGATGCAAGATTATCAGAAATTCCAACTGATAAACCAGTTTACACTTATTGCTATTCTGGAAACAAATCTTCTCAATTAGCACAAAAACTAATCGACAGAGGAAACAAAGACGTATTCAACTCTTTGGATGGAACTAAAGAACACGACTACGAATTAGTAAAATAGTTTTTAAAATTAAAGCGGCTCATAATTTGGGCCGCTTTTTTTACAGGAGATTGAATGAACGCAGTAATTTTAATGACTAAAATTCCAAATAAAAATTCTAAAACAAGATTGTCGACAATTTTATCAGAAGAACAAAGGATAATGATGAGTAATAATTTGATAGAAAAAAACTTAAATGCTATCAAAAACTACGAAGTTTTTTTGTCTCTAACTCCAAATGAATTATTCTATGGATACGAGAAAAACTCTCCTTATGAATGTATAAGACAAGTAGGAAATGATATTGGTGAGAGAATGAACAATTCTATAAAAGAAGTTTTGTCACGTGGGTTTTCTAAGGTTATTTTAATTGGATCAGACATCATTGATTTTGATGGTGAGATTTTCGATGAAGCTTTTGACAAATTAGACACAAATGATGTAGTATTCAGTCCTACTGAAGACGGCGGTTATAGTCTCATTGGAATGAAAAAAGCGTACGACGTGTTGTTTGAAAATAAAAAATACTCCAATCCAAATGTAGAAAATGATTTGGAAAATAGTTTGATTGAACATGATTTGTCTTATTATAAATTGAAAGAAACACACGATATTGACACAGATATTGATTTAGTAAAATACATATCCCAATCTGAAAATGTGAGATTACTTGGTAAAGGCGAGTACAATTCGAATTATCTGATAGATGATAATTATTTGATAAGAATTGCGCGTGGATCGCAAATGCATTTGGATAATCAAATTGAATACGAGTATAATGCGCTCAAGTTTTTAGAAAAATCCAACGTAACAGCCAAGGCTTACGATTTGAAAAAGGATAAATTATCAGGAATTACTTATCTTACGGAAGAATATTTAATAGGAAGGGATTTGGATTATCACACTGATTTAGAAATTGCAGCATATTTGCTTTCACAAATCCACTCATTAGATGTTATTGGACAAGATTTTATAAAAGCAGACTGTCCTTTTGAGATGATGTTTGACGAATTTACACAGATGTTTACTAATTATCAAAAATGGGATAAGAAAAGTCAATCTACTGAAAAGAAAATTTCAGATATGCTAAAATACATCAAAAATTTGGGGCTTTGTTCTACTCTTGAAAATCCATGCCTTATCAACACTGAACTCAATAATAAAAATTTTATAATCGGAGAGAAATCTTATATTATAGATTGGGAAAAACCGATTATAGGAGAGCGTGAACAAGATTTGGCGCATTTTTTGGCACCAACGACTACTTTTTGGAAGACGGATGTGATTTTTGACAACGACACAATGGACGATTTCTTAAATGAATACGACAAATTATCAAAAATAAAAGTCGATAGGAAAAAGTTCGTAAAATATTTGTTGTTCACATGTCTAAGAGGAATAACTTGGTGTTCAATGGCATATACTCAATACGTGGATGAGAATAGAGATAGTGGATTTACCTTTGAAAAGATAAAAGCATATTTGTCTGATGAATTTTTGGATAATATATGGGAGTTTATAAAAGCGAATGATTTCAGTAATAGTGCCAGTGTATAATGAATCTGACAAAATCGATAGATTCATCGACCACCTGGATGTTTTTGATGATGAGTTTGAGGTGATTTTCAGCGTAAGTGGAGATGACGACACTTTTGAAAAAATCAGAGACAGAGGATATAAACCGATTAGAAGCATCAAGGGTCGTGGCAATCAAATTATAAATGGAATTGCAAATTCAACAGGAGAAATAATTCTGATTCTTCACGCGGATACTTTCTTCAAAGAAAATCCAAAAGAAGAAATCAAATCAATTTTACAAAATTATAAAATTGGTTGTTTCAGCATTTCGTTTGTTCCAAAACAGTTCATAATGCAAATTGTCGCATTTAATTCTAGTAATCGTGTCAGACAAAGAAACATCGCTTTTGGTGATCAGGGAATGTTTTTCACGAGAGAGTTTTACGATGAGATGGGTGGATTCAAAAATATTGATTTAATGGAAGATTACGATTTTTCGATTAGAGTAAAGGAAAAAGGATACAAAATTTTCCTTTCAAAAATGAAGATATATTCTTCATCGCGTAGATTTCAAAAAAATGGTCCTTTTAGGACTATGTGGATGATGCAAAAATGTCAACATATGTATCGCAAGGGGGAAAAAGTAAATGATATCAAACAAAAGTACAAATGATTACTTACAAGAAGTTAAGGACAAGTGTATTGAATGTGGTAAATGCACAAAATGTTGTCCTTTTTTGACGAAATACAAAATTAATTTAAAAGATTTTGCTGACAGACAAGACTTGGCTTTTTCTTGTTTCTTGTGTCAAAAATGCAAAGCAGTGTGTCCGGTTGATTTGGATGGAAAAAAGATTTCTCTTATTTTAAGAAAACAAAATCCTAAATTCGAATCAGTAAAAAAACAAAAAGAAAATTATTTCTTCAAAAACAAATCTAAAAGAAAAACAAAAGATTTGTTGTATTTGGGCTGTAATTTCCCAGCATTTTATCCAGATACTACAAAATATTTAATGGAATTGTTCAACAAAGAAGGATTTGATTATTCAATTGATTGTTGTAATCTTCCAAGTGATTATACGGGATTTGAAAATAATTATATGGAAAGATTTGAAAAAGAACTCAAGGACAAGGAAGTCGAAAGAATTGTGTGCGTGTGTCCAAACTGTTTCCACAAATTTTACAAAAATTTGTCGGTTGAAGTTATTACGATTTTCAAATGGCTTGAAGAAAGAGATATGATACAAGATATTGATGAGGAAGTAAATGTGTTCTTCCCATGCTCTGACAGGTACAATCACATAATATTTGAAGAAATCAAAAGGCATATCAAAGGATTTAACAATAAATACATAAGTACAAACTGCTGTGGAGCAGGTGGAATTGCAGGAAAAAGCGAAAAAGACATCGCAACTCAAATGCAAAACTCCATTAAAAACGAAAAAATGTATACTTATTGTGCGACTTGTTCGTCCAAGTTTGTGGCAAATAATGAAGTGCACCACTTTGTAAGTAAAATGGTTGGTATAGATGAAAAATGCGATCCAAGCTTTTTCAAAAATGCGTTAAAAGGAAAATTTAGGGGGAGAAAATGAGATTCGAAGATAGAATTCCTGAAAAATATAAAACAACTGGCGATATCACAACACTACAATTAAATATAACCGCAAAATGTAATCTGCGTTGTAAACACTGCCACGTTATGAAGAACAGCGAAAACTTAGAAATGAGCAAAGAAACTATGGAAGATTGCTTGAAGTTTTTGGATAACCACAAGATGAAAACTGTGGATATTACAGGTGGAGAACCAACAACACATCCAGAAATTGTGTGGTTTATGAAGGAATGCTTGAAAAGAGTAGACGAGCTTATTATTAGAACGAACGCAACAGATATCGAAAAAAACAAGGAATTAATGGATTTGTTTGATAAAGAAAAAATCAAAATTGTCGTATCTCTTCCTTGCTACACACAAGACAATGTAGATAGCCAAAGAGGAGATGGCGTATACGACAAAGTCATTGCTAACTTAAAGAAACTTAATGAAATGGGCTATGGAACTGAAAAAGAATTGGACTTGGTTTACAATCCACTTGGTGGATTCTTACCACCAGAACAATCCAATCTTCAATCTGATTATGAACGCGAATTGAAAAAGAAAAATGTTGTATTCAATAATTTGTTCACTATTACAAATATGCCTATTGGATATTTCAAAGATTTTTTAATTGAAAAAGGCGAATACGAAGATTACATGAAATTGTTGGAAGATAATTACAATGAAGAAACTTGTGAAAATATAATGTGCAGATTCCAAATTTCTGTGGATAGCTTAGGAAATCTTCACGATTGCGACTTCCACTTAGCAGAAAAAGTCCCAATGAAAGACTACGCAAACATCAAAGATTTAATAGATGTGAAGGATTTGTCTAGAGAAATCGTGTGGAAAGATTACTGCTACGGTTGTACTGCAGGAAGTGGATCAAGTTGTGGAGGTGCATTGGATGAGTAAATTAACTAACGAAGAAATCTGGCAACTATTTACAGAAGGCATAGATTGTGCACAAGTAGTTTTGAGATATTTCGCAGATGATTTGGGAGTGGATAAGGAACTTGTTACAAAAATTGCATCACCATTTACAGGTGGAATGTACAAAGGAATGACTTGTGGAGCAGTAACTGGTGCCTACATGGTTTTAGGAATCAAATACGGTCATTCAAAGCCCAATGAAGGCGAAAAGAAAGTTGAATTAGTAAAAAAAATGTTCGAATTCGATACCAAATTCAAAGAAAAACAATCTACGATAATTTGTGAAGAAATATTGGGAGATAATATAGCAGAAAATCTTGAAAAAATCGAACAAGAAAACACGATGCAAAGAAAATGCCCACAAGCTGTGAACGATGCAATAGATATATTAGAGGAAATGTTTGAAGAAAAATAAAATGAGAGCTGTCTACTTCGGTAGGCAGCTTTTTAAGGTTAATATTTAAAAATCTAATGCACGAATATCTAGACTCCAAAAATTGTAGATTTCTAAATCTCAAAATCCTAAAATCGCAAACTCGCTTACGCTCAAACAGTGCGATTTTAGCCGGATTTTTTCGATTTGAAATCAAGTCAATTTTTTCCGTATGATATTCTTAGCATTAGGATTTTAAAACACCTTATTCTCTACATATCAATATTTCTATTTAAATAATGATATAATACAAGTAACAAATGAAAGAGAGAAAATTATGATTATTATTAGAAATATAAAATTAAAAAATGACGACGAAAACGAATTGAAGAAAAAAATCTCTAAAATGATTGGAATGAAAAACTTCAATTATGAAATCTACAGAAAATCAATTGATGCTAGAAGGGGAATTCTGTTTAATTACCAAGTTATCGTGGATGTTGATTTGTCTGATAAAAAAATAAAATCAATCAAAAATTGCGAAAGATATCATGAGGAAGATTTTAACCTAGAAGATGTCGATAACTCAAAAAGCGTAACAGTTGTTGGAAGTGGTCCTGCAGGATTATTCTGCGCGTATTTATTAGCGAAAAACGGAGCTAAGGTGAAAGTTATTGAACGAGGAAGCAAAGTATCAAAAAGATTTGAAGATATCAACAAATTCCTGGATACTGGTAAGCTAAACACAAACAGTAACGTGCAATTTGGTGAAGGTGGAGCTGGAACTTTTTCTGACGGCAAATTAACTGCACGTTCCAAAGACAAAAGAGTCAGGGAAGTTTTGAAGACATTTGTTGACTACGGCGCTCCAAGTGAAATCATGTACGACTCCAAGCCACACATCGGAACTGATGAATTACAAAAAGTAATCGTGAATATGAGAAATGACCTTATCAAAATGGGTTGTGAATTTGAATTCGATACATTGATCGACGATGTCGAAATTGAAAATGAAAAATGTGTGGGAATAAAATCGCATAATAGAAAATTTCAATCTGACTGTTACGTTTTTTCTCTTGGAAATAGTTCAAGAGATACTGTGATGATGTTAGCCGATAAAATGAAAATGACGAACAAACCATTTGCAGTTGGTTTTAGGATTGAGCATCCACAAAAAATGATAGATTTTGCACAATATAAATGCGACAGAGATCTTCCAAGTGCGACTTATCAGCTTTCTTATTCTGAGGAAAACAAAAGGGGAGTGTACACTTTTTGCATGTGTCCAGGTGGATATGTAATCAATGCTTCCAGTGAAGAAAATGAATTGTGCGTCAATGGTATGAGTTTTCACAAAAGAGACGGCAAGAACGCAAATAGCGCGATTGTGTGCGGTATAGATGAAGATACTTATGGACATAATTTATTAGACGGGATTAGATTTCAACAAGAAATCGAACGCAAAGCTTTTGAATTGGGAGGATCCAATTACAATGCTCCAGTTCAGTTGGTAAAAGATTTTATGGATGATAAAAAATCTGAAAAGATCGGAGAAGTTGAACCGACTGTGAAACCGGGATATGTTTTGAGCAATTTGAATGATATTTACCCAGAGCATGTTACAAATTACATTAAAACTGCGATTAAAATGATGGACAACAAGCTTCACGGATTTTCAATGGATGATGCTATACTCACAGGAGTTGAAACGAGAACATCGTGTGCAGTGAGAATGGATAGAGATGATTTGTTAAGAAGCGAAAATATTGATAATTTGTATGTGATTGGCGAAGGTAGTGGATATTCTGGAGGAATCGTATCAAGTGCGATTGACGGATTGAAGGCTGCTGAAGTTATTCTTACATCAAAGTTATCTAAATAATTTAAAAAGCTAAATTATTGGGTATATTTATTAAAGATAAATTTTTAATTAATTTGAAGAGGGGAATAAAATGATACTTTGTATAACTGCGAATCCTGCTATAGATGTGATTTACGAAATGGATGAGCTGGATACTAATGGAGTAAATGTAGTTGATGATGCGTACAAAACGCCTGGAGGAAAAGGGATAAATGTGTCCAAAGTTTTGGATTTGTTGAGAGCAGATTTCATGGTTACAGGCTTTATTGGAGGAAGTAATGGAGATTATGTAATCGACAAGTTAGACGATGTGAATATCAAGCACGATTTTATTTTTACAAATGTCGACACAAGAAACTGCATTAGAGTAATTCATGGCGATAAGCAATTTGAAATCTTTGAAAAAACTAACAAAATTGATTCTAGATTTGAAAGAACTTTTATGTCACTTATTAAAGAAATCGGGAAAAATTACAATATAGCAGTAATCAGTGGAAGTTTGATGAACGGTTTATCCGAAGATTTTGTCGAAGAAACTATGGATATTCTAAAAGCTAACAGCAAGATTATTTTGGATACAAATGGACAAGTGACTAAAAAAGTTTTGGAAAATAATTATAAACCATTTGCTATCAAGCCTAATTTCTACGAATTTAAGGAAATCATTGGTTTAACAGAAGATATTTCTTCAGAAGATTTCATAAACAAAGATTCTGAGTATTTGAAGCACATTTTTGAAAATAAGTTGTTAGATGATATTGAAATAGTTTTGGTTACCAATGGAAAATATGGAGCGATTTTAAAATACAAAGATAATTTGTACAAGATTTCTGTTCCTCAATATAAAATACAAAGAACTGTCGGAAGTGGAGATGCTACTGTGGCAGGCCTCGCGAAATTCTTGGATGAGGGAGAAGGCGTAATGGAAACTGTTTTGAAGGCTTTATCTCTTGGCGTATTAAATGCCAGAGTTTCAGAAGTTGAAAAATTGGACGCAGATAAAATAAACGAAGTAGCAGAACAAATAAATGTTGAACTATTATAGAAGATTTACGCACCAAAAGATTTTTTGGTGCTTTTTTCTTGCTCAAAAATTTGTATTTCTGATATAATAGCTGTAAAGAAATAAAAGGAATAAATTTGCTTGACTTGTGATCATTTGTATGGTAAATTTATTCTCAACATTAAAAATTTTTAACAAAGTTTTTATTTATTTTATGAGGAGGGTATTATGCAATTTATCGGCGAAGGATTAACATTTGATGATGTACTTCTAGTACCAGGTCCATCAGAAGTGTTACCTAATGAAACTATCTTGAAAACAAGATTAACTAAAAAAATTGAATTGAACATTCCTATGATGTCAGCAGGAATGGACACTGTAACTGAGTCAAAAATGGCTATCGCTATGGCGAGACAAGGCGGGATCGGAATTATTCACAAGAACATGACTATTGAAGAACAAGCAAGAGAAGTAGATAGAGTTAAACGTTCAGAAAATGGAATAATTACTGATCCTTTTTACTTATCTGCAGATGACAAAATCGTTGATGCTTTGAAATTGATGAGTCATTACAGAATTAGCGGTGTACCTATAGTTAATGATGATATGACTTTAGTCGGAATCCTAACTAACAGAGATGTTAGATTCGTAAAAGACGAACAACTTCCAATTGGAGATGTTATGACTAAGGACAATTTAATAACAGGTCACGAAAACATATCAATGGATGAAGCCTTGGAAAAAATGATGAATGCTAAGATTGAAAAACTTCCAATTGTAGATGAAAACTTCAAATTAAAAGGTCTTATCACTACAAAAGACGTTGAAAAAACAATCCAATATCCAAATTCAGCAAGAGATTCACAAGGCAGATTATTGGTTGGTGCAGCTGTTGGTATCACTAATGATATGATTGAAAGATGTCAAGCTTTAGTGGATGCAAAAGTTGATGTCGTAACAATCGACACAGCTCACGGTCATTCAAGAGGAGTTTTGAATGCTGTAACTAAATTAAAGAAAGCTTTCCCAGATCTTCAAATAATCGCAGGTAACGTTGCAACAGCAGATGCTACAAGAGATTTGATAGAAGCTGGAGCAGATTGTGTTAAAGTTGGTATCGGACCTGGATCTATTTGTACGACAAGAGTTGTAACAGGTATAGGTGTTCCTCAAATGACAGCTATAATCGAATGTGCGAAGGAAGCTGATAAACACGGTATTCCAATCATCGCCGATGGTGGTATTAAATACTCAGGAGATATTACAAAAGCATTAGCAGCAGGTGCATCTGTTATTATGGCAGGTAGCTTGTTCGCTGGTACTGAAGAAAGCCCTGGAGAATTAGTTGTATTAGAAGGTAGACAATACAAAGAATACAGAGGAATGGGGTCGCTTGGAGCTATGAAAGCTGGAAGTGGAGACAGATATTTCCAAAATAACACTAAAAAATACGTTCCAGAAGGCGTAGAAGGTAGAGTTGCTTACAAAGGATCTGTAGCAGAAGTTGTTTATCAATTAGTTGGTGGACTTCGTTCTGGTATGGGTTATGTAGGAAGCAAAGACTTAGTTGAATTAAAAGAAAAATCAAAATTCGTGAAGATTTCTCCAGCAACACTTGTAGAAAATCATCCACATGATATTACAATTACTAGAGAATCTCCAAACTATACAAAAAAATAGGAGCAAACAATGGATATTAGATTAATAATGGGAAGCAGTTCAGATATTGAAGTTGCAAAAAAAGTTACTAAAATGTTGAAAAAATTTGATCTATCTTATGAAGTATCAGTTATTTCAGCACACAGAGCATTGGATGTTTTAAAAGAAACTGTTGAAAAAGACGACTGCAAAGTTTACATCACAATCGCTGGAAAAGCAGCACACTTAGGTGGAGTAACAGCAGGAATGACAACAAAACCAGTTATAGGAATTCCTGTAAAAGGATCTGCACTTGCTGGAATGGATGCTTTGTATTCAATAGTTCAAATGCCTAAAGGAGTTCCAGTTGCAACTGTAGCAATCGATGGTGGAGAAAATGCAGCTATCTTAGCAGCTCAAATGATTGCTTTGTTTGACGAAAAACTAGCTCAAAAATTAAAAGATTACAAAGAAGAAATGAAACAAGGTGTCATTGATTCTGACAGGGAGTTAGAAGAAATATAATGGGATTAACTTACAAAGATTCTGGTGTAGATAAAGAAAAAGGCTACGAAGAAGTTCAAATCATAAAAGAAATCGTAAAGAAAACTCATGGCAAAGAAGTTCTAACAGGTATCGGTGGATTTTCTGGTTTATTTAAACCAGAAATCTCCGATATGAAAGAACCTGTATTGGTTAGTGGAACTGATGGCGTTGGAACAAAAATCAAATTAGCAATGGAACTAGACAAACACGATACAGTTGGTATTGATTTGGTTGCAATGTGTGTTAATGATGTTTTGTGTCAAGGAGCAAAACCATTGTTTTTCTTGGATTACATCGCTACAGGAAGCTTGAAACCAGAAAAAATGGCGGATTTGGTTCGTGGTGTAGCGGAAGGTTGCACTCAATCAGAATGTGCATTAATTGGCGGAGAAACTGCCGAAATGCCAGGATTGTACAAAGAAAATGATTATGATTTGGCGGGATTTGCAGTTGGAATCGTAGACCGCGAAAAAATAATTGACGGAAGTAGCATTAAAGAAGGAGACGTTGCAATATCTTTGTCTTCAAGCGGAGTTCACAGCAATGGATTTTCACTTGTAAGAGCAGCATTGGATATGGCAAATGTGAAATTATCCGATAAATTTGAAGATACTACAGTTGGAGAAAGACTTTTGGTTCCTACGAGAATTTATGAAAAAGAAATCTCAGCTTTATTAAAAGAAGTTGAAATCAAAGGAATTGCTCACATCACAGGTGGTGGATTGTACGAAAACGTGCCTAGAATGTTGCCTGAAAATATAGGAATAGAATTTGACTTAAAAGAATCAGAAATTGATCCTGTGTTCAAAGCTATTCAAGAATGGGGAAATGTCGAAACAAAAGAAATGTTCTCCACATTTAACATGGGAATTGGAATGGTAGTTGTAGTAGATGCAAAAGATGTGGATAAATCTCTTGAAATATTACAAAAAATAGATCCAAAATCAAAAAAATGCGGAGTTTGCAAACAAACAGTAACAAAAGTTGCGATTAATTTGGACTAATTTTTGAATAAATTAATTTTTTAAATAAGTATATACTTTAGAATTTCGGTACAGAAAATTTAAGAAACTAAGTAAAAGTACTTTTGTAAAAGGATTGACCAATATATAAATTTATAAAATTAACAACCATTTATTTTTCAAAATTAAATGGTTGTTTTTGAATTAAAATTTGTACTCAAATATCGTAAAATCAAGACTTGATAATACTTTTATGGTATAATATGTGAGTATTGGAGGGATTTAGATGTTAACAGTTAACAATTTAAGTGTCATATTCCCCGATAAAAAATTATTTGAGGATGTTAACCTAATTTTTAATCCAGGTAACTGTTACGGAGTTATTGGTGCGAATGGTGCTGGGAAATCTACATTCCTCAAAATTTTATCCGGAGAAAAAGAGCCTACAAAAGGCAATGTCACGATAGATAAGAACACAAGATTATCAAAACTTAACCAAGATCACTACGCTTTTGAAGAAAACAGCGTAATGGATACAGTTTTGATGGGAAACAAAAAGCTTTACGATATCCAAAAAGAAAAAGATGCTATATACATGAAGCCGGATTTCAGCGATGAAGATGGAATGAGAGCAGCGGAATTAGAAGCAGAATTTCAAGAACTTGGAGGATATGAAGCAGAAGCGGAAAGTTCATCTTTGCTGCAGGGATTGGGAATAACGACAGAACAACATTTTATGTTGATGAAAGATTTGAAAGAATCCGACAAGGTAAAAGTGTTATTGGCACAAGCTTTGTTTGGAAATCCAGGAATATTGCTACTAGACGAACCTACAAATGGTTTGGATTTGAAGGCAATATTGTGGCTTGAAGACTTCCTAATGGATTTTCCAGGAATTGTAATTATAGTATCGCACGACAGATATTTCTTGAACGAAGTGTGCACTCACATGGTAGATGTCGACTACGGAAAGATTAATATGTTCGTTGGTAACTACGATTTCTGGTATGAATCAAGTCAACTTGCACTTCGAATGCAAAAAGAACAAAACAAGAAAAAAGAAGACAAAATCAAAGAACTTCAAGATTTCATTCAAAGATTTTCTGCCAATAAATCAAAATCAAAACAAGCTACAAGTAGGAAGAAACTTCTCGATAAAATCACATTAGATGACATTAAACCATCTAGTAGACGTTATCCATTCGTTGGATTTGAACTTTCAAGAGAAGTTGGCAATGAAATTTTGAATGTAGAAAACTTGACTGTAGAACAAAATGGCAACAAGCTTATCGATAATTTGAGCTTCAGAGTAAACAAAGGAGATAAGATTGGATTCATCGGAAACGAAATCGCCATTACGAAATTCTTCGAAATAATCAACGGAAACGATGATGATTATACAGGAGAATACAAATGGGGACAAACTATAACTCACACGTATTTTCCAAAAGATAACACTAGGTTCTTCGAAGATTGCGATTTGAATTTGATTGATTGGTTGAGACAATTCAGCGAAGAAAAATCTGAAATTCACATCAGAGGATTTTTGGGAAAGATGCTTTTTTCAGGTGATGAAGCTTTGAAGAAAGCCAACGTTCTTAGTGGGGGCGAAAAAGTCAGAATGATGTTTTCCAAAATGATGGTAACACCGGCGAATGTCTTGGTGTTCGATCAACCTACAAACCATTTGGATTTGGAAAGTATCGAAGCTGTAAATAACGGTTTGATTACATTCAAATCAAATATTTTGTTCACATCACTCGATCACCAATTTGTATCTTCTGTTGCAAATAGAATTATTGAAATATTTGATGACGGAACTTATCGTGACGTATCAATGAATTACGAAGACTATATAGAAAAATATTTAACTAATAATTAGGAGTAGAAATGAAACATCAATTAGTTATTGTAGTAGATTTTGGAGGACAATATAATCAGCTAATCGCTCGCCGTGTCAGAGATTTGAACGTGTACTGCGAAGTTGTTCCTTACAAAAAAGCATTGGATGTTATCAAAGAAAAACAACCAATCGGGATAATCTTTACAGGTGGACCAAACAGCGTTTACGAAGAAAATTCTCCACAAATCGACAAAGAAATTTTTGAATTAAATATTCCTATTTTAGGAATGTGCTATGGAATGCAACTCATCTCCAAAGATTTCGGTGGAGTTGTCGAAAAGGCAAAAAATCGTGAATTTGGTAAAACTAATGCCAAAATCGAAAACCAAAGCCCTATATTAAAGGACATGAGTGATGAAAGCATCGTGTGGATGAGCCATACTGATTTCGTATCAGAAAAACCTCAAGGATTTGAAATCATTCAAACAACTGATTCTTGCCCGGTAGCGGCAATTGCAAATGAAGACAAGAAAATCTACGCTGTTCAATATCACCCAGAAGTTAACCATACAGTTGAGGGTAAAATACTTATCAAAAACTTCCTTTATGAAATCTGCAAAGCTGATGGAGATTGGACAATGGAAAACTTCTTGGAAGAACAAATCCAAAAAATCAGAAAAACTGTTGGCGACAAAAAAGTTTTATTAGCATTATCAGGAGGAGTTGACAGTTCTGTATGTGCATCACTTTTATCAAGAGCAATCGGCAAAAACTTGACATGCGTATTCGTTGACCATGGTTTGATGAGAAAGAATGAAGGCGATGAAGTTGAAGCCGCATTCAAAAACGATGAATTGAACTTCGTAAGAGTAGATGCAAAAGACAGATTTTTGAATAAATTAAAAGGCGTATCAGACCCAGAACAAAAGAGAAAAATCATCGGAGAAGAATTCATCAGGGTATTTGAAGATGAAGCTAAGAAAATCGGATCTGTAGATTTCCTAGCACAAGGGACAATCTATCCCGATGTTATAGAATCTGGACAAGGCGATGCATCCGTTATCAAGTCTCACCACAACGTTGGAGGACTTCCTGATGTAGTTGATTTCAAAGATTTAATTGAACCACTTCGCGATTTATTCAAAGACGAAGTTAGAAGATTGGGATTAGAATTAGAAATGCCAGAATATTTGGTATATCGTCAACCATTCCCAGGACCAGGACTTGGAATCAGAGTAATGGGAGAAATCACTGAAGAAAAATTAGAAGTGTTGCGTGAAGCAGATTTCATATTCAGAGACGAAGTCGCAAAAGCAGGGATCGACAAAGACATCAACCAATACTTCGCAGTAATCACTAATAACAGAACAGTCGGAGTAATGGGAGATTTCAGAACTTACGACTACACATTGGCACTAAGAGCCGTAACAACAACTGACTTCATGACAGCAGATTGGGCAAGAATCCCATACGAAGTATTAGATAAAACTTCAGTAAGAATAATCAACGAAGTAGACCATATCAATAGAATAGTTTACGACATTACAAGCAAACCACCAGCCACAATTGAATGGGAATAAATTTGCGGTCTAAATGGCGAACTAGACTCGTTTCGAAAGCACCTCATTGCGGCGTACTTGTTGTACGCCTCATTACGGCACTTCCTGTACTTCGGCCATTTCATCCATTTTTCCTCAAAATTGTTGTTTAGTTGTAAAGCGGGAATAGATTTCAAGAATGAAAAAAATTAATCGAATAAGGTGCAAAAAAAAATAATAAATTGAATAATAGTTCCAAGTGGTTTGCATTTGGACAAAAAATTAGACCGTAGTTTCAAGCTGCGGTCTTTTTGCCTACATATCACGAGGATTAATTTATTTTGACATCTCTAATGGATACTTTCAAATGCAACAAATAACATAAATCAGATTGCAAAAGCTACTAATACAACTGGTGTTATTTATAAGAAAGATATTGATTATATGAGAGAAAAAATAGAAAAATTATCAAAAGAAATATGGGATATATATTCCCTGTTATTAAGAAAAATTAAATAGAGTTTAGCCAAAACAAATCTTAGACCTGTAAGAAGTTTTTGAAATATGATATAATATTATTGATTGAAATGCCGATTTTTAAAATAACAAGGGAGAGAACTTTATGCAAAACTTTGGGAAAATTATTTTTAAAATAGACCAGGTTTTAGAAGAAAAAAATATGAGCAAAAACAAATTAGAAAAAGAAGCAAATCTTCAAAGAACGCAACTTAATTCTTATTGCAATAACAAAGTTAAAAGAATTGACTTAGAAACTATAGCAAAAATTTGCTATGTTCTTGAGTGTAAGGTTGAAGATATTATGGATTATGTGAGGTAATAAAATGAATAGATACGAAATTATTCAAAAAATAGGTGACGTGTATCAGATTGGCAATACTGAATCAGGAGAATTTAGTTATGTTTAAGCACTTAAAACAGTTTGAAAAAATATAAAAGATTACCAAAAAGGAGACACAGATACAAACCATCAATACTTAGACATAAGATTTGAAAATGATAGATTAGTTATATTAGTAGAAACAAAAAATAGCTTTAATAGATGGGATCATAATAAAATTAGAAAACAATTACAGGATTATGTAAGGTATGAAAAAGCTTATTCTGATAAAAAATAATTGCTATGCTAATAGAAACAGACGGAGATGATATATGGGTTTGGCATGGACAATCAGTAATTATTGATGAAGAACACAGGAAAAAAGAAGAAACCGTTTTAAAATCTTTTGAAGAATATGAGAATATAGTTTTTGGTAAAGTTAATGATAAAATTAAAGTTGTTGATTCAATAAAGATTTTAAATGAAATGCTACATTCTGATGGTGTTAATGAGAAATCGAGAAGTCAGTTTGTAGGTACTTGCCTATTAGCATTAAAAAATGGACTTTCATATAAAAATTTAAAACCAACATTGGATCCTAATACTGGAAAAGATTTAAGTCAAGAAAAAATAATAATAAAAGATATAAAAAATATTCTGTCAGGCTTGTTATCTAAAAATAATGATGTGGATACTCTAAATAAGGCTGGAAAATTATCTGTGTAAAGTAGCAAGGTGCTAGATGATCAAGATATAGCTAGTTTAACATATGATGAATTGCAAAAAATATTGGAATTTATAGACAACAATATAATTCCTTTTATTAATGATTCAAATACTGTAGGACAAGATTTATTAAATCTATTCTTTACAACATTTAATAAATATGTTGATAAATCAGATAAGAATCAGGCATTTACACCAGATCACATTTGTGATTTTATGTGTAAAGCTGTTGGAGTAAATAAAAACTCACGAATTTTAGACTCTTGTTCTGGGTTTCGTGTCATAATAGTGATAGAGGCAAGTAGTTATGTAAATATAAGGAGTTCAAGACTTCTACCAAAGTTTAAAACTCAAAAAATAAATAGTTGGTGTGCTGCTTAGAGTATCCATTTTAACAATGGGTATTGTAAATAGCATACCAATAAAACTAAGGATTCTTTAAAGAGTCTTATTTTGTTATGAAAATTTAATATGCAAATCTCAGACGATAGAAAGCAATAATTCTGTCGTCTTTTTTTATTTTAAAGAGAGGAGGTAGGAATGAATTTTGATTATTTTTATAATAGGCAATCTGAGATGTATAACTTCATTAGGTTACCTATGGTATTAATGGAAGATGAGATTTTTGAGAGCATTTCTACTGAAGCTAAAGTTTTGTATTCATATATGCTTAATCGAATGGGTCTGTCATATAAAAATGGATGGATAGATGAAGACGGAAAAGTCTTTATTTATTACACAATTGAAAGCATAAAAGATCAATTTAATTGTGCAAGTGAAAAAGCGAATAAATTAATAGCTGAGCTTGATATTAAATCAGGAATAGGACTGATTGAAAAGAAAAGACAAGGACTGGGAAAGCCTAATAGAATTTATGTTAAAGACTTTATGAGCATATTTAATAATATGGAATTAAAAAATCAAGAAGTTCGAAAAACAAAATTCCAGAAGTTCGATAATCGAAATTCAAGAGATTCGAATATCGAAAGTCAAGATTTTCGAAAATCGGAAAGTAACTATAACAATATTAGTAATAATGAGTTAAGAAATAATGATTTTAGCAAAGAGCAAAAACCTTATGGAATATATAAAAACATATTTTTGACTGATGAAGAATATAAGGACTTAACAAATGAGTTAGGAAGCAGGATTAGTGAGTATATTGATAGGTTGTCGTCATACATGAAAGCAAATAATAGAGCGTATCAAGATCATAAGGCAACGATAATCAATTGGTATCTTAATGATCAGGCAAAAAATATTAATAATAATACAACAAGGAAAATGAATTACGATATAGGAGAGAGTTTATGAAAAGCTTAAAAGATTTTGTATTAAGAGAAAATGATATTGAAAGAAATGGACATATTTATTGCAAGGTATGTGGTAAAAGAGTCGATGGAGAATTACTTGACCTTGGATTTACAAAGTTTATTCCAAGAATTAAATGTGAATGTGAAATAAAAAGAGAAAAGGAAAATGAATCAAAAGAAAGACTAATGAAAATATCGTCATTGAAAAGAGATTGCTTCTCATCGCCGCTCCAACACCAGTATACTTTTAAGAGATTCTTAAATGAAAAAGGTCAAGCCTATAAGGTTGCCTATAATTATGCCAAAAGTTTTGAGCAAATGAAGGAAGACAATGTTGGACTTTTATTTTATGGAGATGTTGGTAGTGGAAAGACTTATCTTGCTTGTTCTATTGCAAATGAATTAATTGAAAGAGAACAAGTTAAAGTTAAGATTATGAATTTATCTCAAGTTATAAATCAAATACAAAAATCAGCATTTAAGGTTGATTCAAATGAAATTATCAGTAACCTCTCTAATATTCCGTTGTTAATTTTAGATGACCTTGGAATTGAAAGGGATACATCTTATGCAAGAGAACAAGTATATAACATTATAAACTCAAGATACTTAAAGGGTAGGCCGACAATTTTTACTACAAACTTATCATTGGAAATTATTCAAAATCCTAATATTGAACTTGAGTATCAAAGGATATATTCAAGAATACTTGAAATGACAATACCAGTTAAAGTTACGGGAGAAGATTTTAGAAGAAAAATTCAACAAGAGAAGTTAAGAAAATACAAAGAGTTACTTTTATATGGAGGTGGAATAGATGATTAATGAAGAAGTATCAAGGTCAAGTCTTAATCTTGAAGTAAGACTTGCAAAAGCAACAAGTAAAGCAATTCTTGATGCCTTAAAGAAAGTACACAAGCAAATAGAGGAACAAGGAGGCTTGAAAAATGTAATAAAAAATAACGGAGAAGAAGTAAAGCTAAAAGATATGGTTAAAAAGGGACAGTTAGAAGAAATTAATCTAAAAGATCCTGAGTTAAAAGAACTAAAGAAAATTTTAAATAAACACGGAGTGAAGTTTTCTGTTATGAAAGATAAGGAAACTGGTAACCACTCTGTGTTTTTTCAATCTAAGGATATAAAAGTAATGGAACACGCCTTTAAAAAAGCAGTTAAGGCTTCTGAAAGAAAGGCCGATAGAAAAGATTCAATAACGAAGACTATAAATAAGTTTAAAGATATGGCTAAGGACACCATTAGTAAAGATAAAGTTAAAAATAAACATAAGGAGCAAAGCTTATGATAAGTAATTTAAAAACATTTGAAAATAAGAATTTTGGGAAACTCACTGTTATAGAAAAAGACGGTGAGTTTTTCTTTATAGCAAATGAAGTAGCAACTATGCTAGGATATGTCAATCCAAGAAAAGCTGTTTATGACCATGTAGATGAAGAAGATAAGGGTGTAACGAAATGGAACACCCCTGGAGGAATACAGAATATTTCAATAATTAACGAATCAGGATTGTATTCACTTATCCTCTCATCAAAACTACCACAAGCAAAAATATTCAAAGCTTGGGTAACTAGAGAAGTCTTACCAAGTATTAGAAAAAATGGAGGATATATAGCTGGTCAAGAAAAGAAAACTAACGAAGAGCTACTTGCAGATGCAATTCTTGTAGCCAATAGAATTATTGCCGAAAGAGAAGAAGAAATTGAAGAATTAAGACCAAAGGCAGACTATTATGACAAATTAGTAGATTATAACCTACTTACAAACTTTAGAAATACTGCCAAAGAGTTAGGAATACCACAAAATCAATTTATAAGTTTTTTAATGGATAAGGGATTAATTTATAGAGATAAGAAAAAGAAACTCTTACCTTATGCAGATAAGAATAATGGATATTTTGAAGTAAAAGAATGGGTTGATCCACTAGGTACACTTGTAGGAATACAAACATTTATAACACCAAAGGGAAGACACTACCTACTAATTTTATTAGATAGTGAAGGTTTCTACGATGAATAAGATATTAGAAGCCATTCTTTCTGATATTAAAAACTTAATTAAAATAGACAACCCAAAGAAATTTATAGAGAATGTGAAATAGTTTGTGTATAGAATCCTCCTGATATAATAGTAATTAGGAGGATTTTAAAATGCCAAGAAAAAGACCAGAAACAAGACTCAAC
>JAWGCW010000004.1:0-110443 GCA_032548025.1 Finegoldia magna
GATTAAAACAAAATTAAACGGAATGTCCCCTGTCATGTACAGATTACATTCCGCTTAAAATATCATTAAATTATTCCGTGTTTACGGGTTCAGGTCATACTCTATCTAATTAACCTAATTATTTTAATTTTTCTCTTGCTGCTGCTTGAGCTGCTGCTAATCTTGCGATTGGAACTCTGTATGGGGAACAAGATACATAATCTAATCCAATTCTGTGACAGAATTCAACGCTTTCAGGATCTCCGCCATGTTCACCGCAAATACCTACGTGTAAATCAGGGTTTGAAGATTTACCTCTTTCAATAGCAATTTTGATTAGCTGACCAACCCCTTCTTGGTCTAATCTTTCAAATGGACTTCTTGAATAGATTTTCTTTTCTTTATATTCTGATAAGAACTTACCAGCATCATCTCTTGAGAAACCAAATGACATTTGAGTTAAGTCATTTGTACCAAAACTGAAGAAGTCAGCTTCTTCGGCAATTTCATCAGCCATTAAACAAGCTCTTGGTATTTCAATCATAGTACCTATTTCATAATCTAATTTTTGATTTGTTTCTTCAAATACTTGATTTATTTCTTCAATTATTTGATCCTTAACGTACTTTAACTCTCTCTTTTCTCCAACAAGTGGAATCATAATTTGTGGAACAATTTCATGTGAAGTTTCTTTTTTTACTTTAAGGGCAGCGCTAATAATTGCTCTTGCTTGCATTCTATAAATTTCTGGATAAGTTACAGCTAATCTACAACCTCTGTGTCCAAGCATTGGGTTTACTTCGTGAAGTTCTAAAATAATATCATTTACTTCATCAAAAGTTAAATCCATTTCTTTCGCTAATTGTTCAATGTCATGTTTTTCTTTTGGTAAGAATTCATGAAGTGGTGGGTCTAAAAGTCTGATAGTAACAGATAAATCTCCCATTTCTTTGTAAATATTGTAAAAGTCATCTTCTTGGAAAGGTCTTAATTTGTCAAGAGCTTTTTGTCTTCTTTCTGTAGTGTTTGAAAGAATCATTTGTCTAACGATTGGAATTCTTTCTTCGTTGAAGAACATGTGCTCAGTTCTTGTTAATCCAATTCCTTCAGCACCAAATTCTTTTGCTTGATGTGCATCTTTTGGAGTATCTGCATTAGTTTTTACACCTAATCTTTTAATTTCATCAACCCATTGCATAAATTGGGCAAAGTTACCAGTAAGTTCTGGACTTACTTTAGAAATTTCTCCTTTATAAACATATCCAGTGCTACCATCTAATGAAATCAAATCTCCTTCTTTGATTTCAATGTTTTTACCTCTGATTACTTTGTTCTCTTCGTCTACCCTTATTTCACTAGCACCGGCTACACAACATGCACCCATTCCACGAGCAACTACTGCAGCGTGTGATGTCATACCACCTCTTGCAGTTAATATACCTTCGGCTTTAATCATACCTTCGATATCTTCAGGAGATGTTTCTTGACGAACTAATATTGATTTAATGCCATTAGATGCAGCTGTTTTACAATCTTCAGCACTAAAATAAACGTGACCACTAGCGGCTCCAGGAGAAGCAGCTAAACCTTTTGTAATGACTTCAGCATTTTCTAATTCTTTTTGATCAAAAGTAGGGTGTAGGAGTTGATTTAAACTATTTGGTTCAATTCTTAAAATAGCTTCTTCTTTTGAAATTAATCCTTCATTTACTTGATCTACTGCGACATTTAGTGCGCTGATAGCAGTTCTTTTTCCGTTTCTAGTTTGCAGTAAATATAATTTAGAATTCTCTATTGTGAATTCCAAATCTTGCATATCTTTGTAGTGTTCTTCCAATCTTTTAGTTATAGAATGGAATTGTTCATACACTTCAGGCATAACGTTTTGTAATTGACTGATTGGTTGAGGAGTTCTAATACCAGCTACAACATCTTCACCTTGTGCATTCATTAAGAATTCACCAAATAATTTATTTTCACCTGTTGCAGGGTTTCTTGAGAATGCAACACCTGTTCCAGATGTATTTCCCATGTTACCGAATACCATTGATTGAATGTTCACTGCAGTACCTAATTTATCATCGATGCCGTTTAATTGTCTATAAATTTTGGCTCTAGGATTATTCCAAGATTTGAAAACTGCTTCTATTGCATATCTCAATTGATCGATAGGGTCTTGTGGAAAATCTTCATCCATTTCTTCTTTGTAGATTTCTTTGAATTTTTCAACAATTTTCTTTAAATCTTCGCTATCAAGATCTGTATCATCTGTAACGTTTTTTTCTTCTTTCATTTTATCTAATTCGTTTTCAAATAATACTTTAGGAATTTCTCTTGCAACATCTGAAAACATTTGAATAAATCTTCTATAAGAATCATAAGCAAATCTTTCGTTATTAGTTGATTTGGCTAAACCGATAACAGATTTATCATTTAAACCTAGATTTAAGATTGTGTCCATCATACCTGGCATAGATATTACAGCGCCAGAACGAACAGAAAATAGTAGAGGATTTTCTTCATCGGAAAAATTCTTGTTTAATTCTTTTTCTGTTTCTTCAATATGAGATTTGATTTCTTCAAATAATCCATCCCATAATTTTTCGCCTTCTTGATAAAATTTGTTACAAGCTTCAGTAGTAATAGTAAATCCTGTTGGAACAGGTATATCCATGTTAGTCATCTCGGCTAAATTGGCACCTTTTCCTCCAAGAAGACTTCTCATGTCTTTATTACCTTCTTTAAAACTGTAAACATATTTTTCTGTCATTTAAAAAACTCCTTTTTAATCATTCATTTTTTTTAGATGTCTGATAATAACTTCTGCCGTTTCTTCAATTGCTCTGTCAGAAACGTTTATGATAGGACATCCGATTTTCTTCATTACCTTCTCAGCATAATCTAATTCGTCAAGTATTCTACCCAAATCAGAGTATGTACTTTCAGTTGGCAATCCCATAGATTTTAGTCTTTCTTTTCTGATTTTGTTTAGCTTATCAGGAGAGTTAGTAAGACCGATGACTCTTTTTGGTTCGATTTCAAAAAGTTCCTTTGGGACTGGTGACTCTGGTACAAGTGGAATATTGCAAACTTTGTAATGCTTATTTGCAAGATACATAGATAATGGTGTTTTCGAAGTTCTAGAAACACCAATAATCGTTATATCAGCTCTAGCGACTCCTCTTGGATCTTTTCCATCATCATATCGTACAGCAAATTCTATTGCATCGATTCTTCTAAAATAATGTTCGTCAAGTTTACGTAATGCACCTGGATTTGTTGCTGGAGATCGTTTGGTTAGCCTTTGGATGGCTACAATTGATGGAGTTAAAATATCTACCGATATGAGATTATTCATATCACAAAATTTCTTTAAACTATCAATTAAACTTTCTTCAACTAAACTATAATATATGATAATATTATCCATTTCTAAGCATTTTTGTAATGTAGAATTAAGATGCTCAATAGATCGGATATGTCCAAATAAGTGAAATTTAGCATTTTCACAAGTAATATCAAATTGAGCTAAAGCGGCTCTTGCTATTTGATCACCTGTGTCCCCGGTAGAATCAGATAAAACTACCAGATTAATATTTTCCATAATTCACCCCTTTATTTGTATTATCAATTTAATTATACATCATTTTTTACAATTTTAAAGCAAATCTTTGTTATTTTATTTAAAATTATCACAAATTTGATTAAGTATAGATTATAGAAAAAGTATAATTTAATATAAATGTTTACTAGTGTTGTGTATTTATGATATCATTCTATGTACAGAAATAATTAATAGAAGGTGATAAATTGAAAAATGATTTACAAAAAGATGAAGATAATAAAACTAGTCAAATGAGTAATGAGTCTTCAAAAAATAATAGTATTTATAAACTGAAAGAATCAAAAAAATCGCAACCATGGATTTGGGTTGTTTCAATTCTTTTAGGTATTTATATATTGATTTCAATATTTTTTAGCTTCATGACTTATCCTAACGCAAAAATTAATGGTGAAAGTTTAGGAGTAAGAAAATTTTCTGATGCTATAAACATTTTTGATGAACAAACTACATCAATTATTGGAAGAGATAATAAAACTGTTACATTGAATAATTCACAAGCTGGTTTAAAACAAGTAGCTTTGGAAAATCAAACTTATGTACAACATGGTTTTTTGTGGCCAGTTGAACTTATTAAAGGAATAAAAACAGATGTAAAAGTTAAGAAAAGTGTAGATTCTAAAAAATTAAAAGAAACGATTAAAAATAGTGAGCTATTCAAAAATATCAAAGAACCAAAAAACGCCCAATTGATTTTTGAAAACAAAAAAGCAATAATCAAACCTGAAGAATTAGGTAATAAGCTTGATTTGGATAAAGTTTGTGAATCCGTAATAAAAGGATTTAATGAACACAAGGATGAAATCAAATTATCTTCAGAATATATTAATCCTCAAGTTACAAAAAAATCATTGGAGCCAAACAAAAAAGAACTTGAAAATATTGCAAAAGCTTCTATTACTTTAAAATTGCCAAACGGAGAATCACAAAAAATAGAAGATAATTCTATTTTCTTAGATGAAAATTATAAGTTTGAAGATAAAAAAGTTAGAATTTTTGTAGATGACTTGAAAGAAAAATTTGAAGTTGTTGGAAAAGATTTTGATTTTACAACTCATAATGGTAAATCTATTAAAGTTAAAGCAAAAGTTTTTGGAAATGAAATTAACAAAAAACAAACTGTAGCTTTAATTACTGATGCTTTGGAAAATGGAAAATCTATAGATAGTGATTTAGTTTATAGTAGAAGAAGTCGTAATAATGGAGTTTTAGGAAAGAGTTATATTGAAATAAGCTTGGGAGCACAACATATGTGGTATTATAAAGATGGTAAACTAGTATTAGATACACCTGTTGTTACAGGGGATCCATCGATCGATCACGAAACACCAACAGGATTATTTGAAGTTTGGTCAAAAGAAACTGATAGATTTTTAAGAGGATATAATCCAGACGGATCAAAATATAAAGTTCATGTAGATTATTGGATGCAAATTGACTATACTGGAGTGGGAATTCACGACACAAAAGGAAGGGCCGCCTACGGTGGACAGATCTTTAATGGTGCTGGAAGTCACGGTTGTATTAATACTCCTATAAATCATGTTCGTACAATTTTTAATTCGTCTGAAAATGGAATGCCAGTTGTAATTTATTAATTAATTAGTCGATTATTTTATAATAGTCGACTTTTTTTACTGTAAAAAGATAAATATTAATGGTATTCTATATATAAAGAAAAGGGGTAAATTATGGATTCAGATTTATTATTATTTTTGAGTAGTTTAAACACGAATTATAATTGGATAGGTCCAATTATTGAAAACTATAATACATTAGATGATATTATCTACGATAATGCAAAAAAACTTTTAGAAGTAGATCCTAAAATTTACGAATTTATTCTAAAAAATATGAAAAAATTCGATATAAATTTGTACAAAGAAAAATTATGGAAAAATAGTATAAAATTTACTACGTACGGCGATTCAAAATACCCGAAAAAATTACTTGAAATAGATGATGCACCATATACTTTATACTATAAGGGTGATTTGACTGAAGAGTTCGATAATTGTGTTTCTTTTGTGGGAGCTAGAAAATGTAGTCAATATGGATCTTATGCATGTAAAAAATTTGTATCTGAAATATCACAATATAAAATACCAGTTGTTAGTGGATTGGCTCTTGGTATAGACAAGATTTCTCATCAAACTTCTCTTGAAAATAATAATAAAACAATTGGAGTTTTAGGGTGTGGAATAGATCAAGTTTATCCAAGGAGCAATTATAGAGTGTTTCAAGATATGATTTCATCACATAACGGAGTAATTATGAGTGAATATCCTTTTGGAATAGCACCATTGCCATATAATTTTCCGTTTAGAAATAGAATTATTTCTGGTTTATCACTTGCAACTGTTGTTATTGAAGCAAAAGAGAAAAGCGGTACATTAATCACATCATCTTATGCCTTGTCTCAAGGTAGAGATATTTTTGCTGTTCCTGGAAATATTAATTCAGTATATTCAACTGGAACTAATCAATTAATAAAAGATGGAGCTTACATATTAACCGACGTTTTGGATATTATAACTCAAATACCAGAGTTTCAAAATAAATATATAGAAAAGCCACAATTAAGTTTTGATTTGAATGATTTAGAACAAAAAATATATAATTTATTGAAAATTGACGCCAATTCACCAGATGAAATTTCTATAAAATTAAATGAAGATATATCTGGTGTATTGATGAGTTTAACAAAAATGGAATTGTTGGGAATTGTTGTGGATATTGGAAGCAAATACTCATTAAAGTAGATTATATAATATGATATAATAACATTGGAATTTTATAGAGGAGAATGATATGGACAAAAAACAATTAGCTATTAATACTATTAGATTATTATCTGTAGAAATGATTCAAAAAGCGAATTCAGGACACCCTGGACTTCCTTTAGGTGCAAGCCCTATGACATTTACATTATTTAATGACATAATGCATTTTTCACCAAAACACAGCGATTGGATAAATAGGGACAGATTTATTTTATCAGCTGGACATGGGTCTGCAATGTTATATTCACTTTTACATTTATTTGGATTTGGAATAACTGTGGATGATTTAAAACAATTTAGACAATACAAAAGCTTAACACCAGGACATCCAGAATATTTGCATACAAAAGGAATTGATGCTACGACCGGTCCTTTAGGACAAGGATTGAGCATGGCTGTTGGTATGGCAATTGCTCAGGAATATATGGCCAGCCAATTTAATACCGAAAACCACAAAATTTTTGATAACTATACTTACACAATTGTTGGTGATGGTTGTCTTCAAGAAGGAATAACTAATGAAGCTAGTTCAATAGCTGGATCATTAAAACTTTCAAAATTGATTTGCTTATATGATTCTAACAATATAACAATTGAAGGCGATACAAAAAATATTTTCTCGGAAAATGTCAGAGCTAGATATGAAGCGTTGGGCTGGGATACTTATTTTGTAGAAGATGGAAATGATATAGAAAAAATAAGAGAAACTATCGAACTTGCTAAAACAACAGATAAACCTTCATTTATTGAAATAAAAACAAAAATTGGTTATGGAAGTGTCGTTGAAGGAACTGCAAAAGCGCATGGAGCTCCAATTGGTGCAGAAAACATTCCAAGTTTAAAAGAAAAATTGGGGTTAGACTTTACAGAAGAATTCTATATTCCGCAAGAAGTTAAGGAACTTTTTGCGCAATCGACTTCAGAAAAGGAAAAATATTATTCCGAATGGGAAAGTATGTTTGAAGACTACAAACACACTCACAAAGACCTTTATGATAAATTAATCAAATTCTTATCTAAAGAAATTGATGAAGAATATTTAACATCCAAAGAGTTTACTAGCTTCGAAAAAGATGATGCTACAAGATCATACTCACATGTTTTATTAAATAGATTAAAAGATAAACAATTAAATATTGTTGGAGGATCTGCGGATTTAGCTCCATCTAATAAAACATTTATGGATGGTTTAGATGTATTTACGCAAACAAATAGATCTGGAAGAAACATACAATTCGGTGTTAGAGAACACGCAATGGCAGCTATCACGAATGGTATAAGCTTATATGGTGGATTAATTCCTTACTGTGCTACATTTATGATCTTCTCAGATTATTTAAAACCAGCGATGAGATTGTCAGCTTTAATGAAGAGACAAGTACTATATATATTGACTCATGATTCAATTGGTGTTGGAGAAGACGGACCTACTCATGAACCAATAGAACAATTAGCAATGCTTAGAACTATTCCAAATCTTAATACTATTAGACCTGCTGATGGGTTTGAAACATCAATGGCATACAAGATAGCATTAGAAAATAAAGAAACACCAACAGCTTTGGTATTATCTAGACAAAAATTAGTTAATTTAAAAGAAACTAACGAACAAGCCTTAAAAGGAGGATATATTCTAAAAAAACAAGAGTCTCCTGATTTAGTTATAATAGCAACAGGTTCTGAAGTTAAACTTGCATTAGATGCAAGTGAAGCTCTTGAAAAAAAAGGAGTTAAGGCTCAAGTTGTATCTATGATGTGTCAAGAAATTTTCGACAAACAAGATCAAGAATACAAAGATTCTGTTATTCCAAAAAATGTTGAAAAAAGAGTCAGCATTGAATGTTTGTCAACTTATGGATGGCAAAAATATACTGGACTTAGTGGATTAAATATCGGAATAGATGAGTTCGGAATGAGTGCCCCGGGTAGTAAAATAATGGAACATTTTGGATTTACAACAGAAAAAATAGTTGAAAAAATAAAACAATATTTATAATCAATAGACCGTCAACAATTTTAAGGTGACCCCAAAAAGTTGGACTTTGTACCAGAGACATTTCGAAATATTTGTCTCTGGTTTTCTTTTGTCCTGTCCTACCCATAGGGGTAGAAATCTTTATGCTAAATTTTTCTTTCTATATTCTACTGGTGATAAATATCCTAGTTTTTCTTTTATCCTTTCTTCATTGTAATATTTTATGAAATCTTCTATTGTTTGTTTTAAGTGTTCGTATGAATAGAATTTATTTCCGTAGTATATTTCTTATTTTAATATTCCAAAGAAATTTTCCATAGGGGAATTATCCAAGCAATTTCCTTTTCATGACATACTCTGTAAAATTCCATTATCTTCTAATTTGTTAGTATATTGTTTTAATTGATACGCCCAGCCTTGATCCGAATGAAAGATTCTTTTATATTTGCAGTCTGAAGTCTTTTCTATCGCTTCTTCAAGAGGCGTTATTATTGCCTCTAATGATGGTGAAGTTGTTATTGAATAGCTAATGATTTCTCCATTAAACATATCTAAGAAAGGATTTAAGTAAAGTTTTTTTATTTGCATATTTCCATACTTATCTGTTTCATAGTATTTGAATTCACTTGTATCTGTTGTGATTTTTTGATGTACTACAGAAGTGTTAAACCTTCTTTTTATCCTATTTGGTGCTACTTTACCCACTGTTCCTTTGTATGAGCAATATTTTCTTGATTTACGTGAAAAGTTTGTTACTTGAAGTTTAAGCTTCTGTATCAGTCTTTGGACTTTTTTCTTGTTTATTACAATACCAAGTCTTTTGAATATGGCATGTATTCTTCTGTATCCATAGTTTGGATTATCTTTTCTTATTTTCTTGATTTGATTCTCAAAGACTTCATCCTTATCATTTCTATCGAACCTTTTTTGCCAATACATGTATGTTGATTTCGGAAAGCTAAATTGTTTAAGTAAATCTTTTAGTGGATACTTTTCTCTTAATGAGTGAATTATTCTAGCCATTCTCTTATTTTCTGATCTTCCTCGTCCTCTAATTCCATCTTTTTTTTAGAAAATCTATTTCCATTTGTGCCCAGTAAAGCTTATCTTTAAGTTCAGCAATTTCATCTATTTCTTTCTTAGAATATTCTTTCTTTACTTGTTCTTTATTTTTATTTTTATCCTTAGTCATTCTTGAAGGTCTTCCTCTCTTTTTAGGTCTAAGTCCATCAAGTCCTTGATTTCTAAAATCAATTACCCATCTAGTAATGATTGCTGGATTATTAATCTTAAATTGATTAGAAAGTTCTTGATAGGACATTTCTCCTGTTAAGTACAACTTTAATACATTTTTCTTAAATTCGAAAGAGTAACTATTATTTTTTCTAGAAATTTTTAGGCCTTCATATCCTTGTGTTTTGTATGAATTAACCCATCTTCTGACTACTGAATGATCACTGAGTCCATATTTATCAGTTAAATATTTATATCCTCCTTCTTTATTTAAGTATTCTTGTACTATTTTCATCTTAAATTCTGTACTATATTTTTTCATGAAAAAACTGACCTCCTATAAGTTGGTTTTGGGTCCAACTTTTTGGGGTCAGTTCATTTTATTTTGATGGTCTTTTTAATTTAAAATTTTAATCGTTTTTAAAATTGAAATACTATTTTTTTTATGGTATATTTTTATGGGAATATTAAAATATAGTAAAATAATCGTAAAGAGGTAGATATGATAAATATTGTTCTTTTGGAACCTGAGAAACCTTCTAATACAGGAAATATAGGAAGAACTTGTGTTCTAACTAATTCTAGATTACATTTAGTTAGACCTTTTAGCTTTAGACTAGATGACAAATTATTAAAGAGGTCTGGCATGGATTATTGGGAAAAAGTTGATTTAGTTATTCATGATGATATGAATGAATTTTTAGAATATATAAAAGGAAATGATAGAGTTTTTTATGTTGAAACTTTTGCAACAAATTATTATCATGAGCTTGAATATCAAGATGGTGATTTTTTCGTTTTTGGAAAGGAATCTACAGGAATAGATAAAGATTTAGTGGCAAATCACAAAGAACAATCTATAAAGATTCCAATGAATATGGAAATTGATAGATCATTAAATTTAGCAAATTCTTGCAATATAGTTTTATTTGAAGCATTGAGACAGATAGATTTTCCAGGATTAAAGTAGGAGGTTTTATGGATATTATAACTCCGGTTTTAGGTGGATTGGCACTTTTCTTGTTCGGAATGACAATAATGGGTGAAGGCCTCCAAAAATCGTCAGGTAATAAATTAAAAAAGATAGTAGGTTCTTTAACTAGGAATAAATACATAGGTGTGTTACTAGGTATAGTAGTAACGATGGTAATACAATCATCTTCTGCAGCGACAGTAATGGTTGTGGGTTTTGTTAATGCAGGTTTAATGCCTTTGAATGAAGCTGTTGGTGTGATAATAGGGGCGAACGTCGGAACTACTATCACTGCACAAATAATCGCTTTTGATATTGCGAAATATGCACCATTAATTGTAGCTTTTGGTGTACTTTTATATATGAGTGCAAAAGATGATAGGAAAAAAAATCTAGGTGAAGTCTTTGTTGGTCTAGGTTTAATTTTCATAGGAATGAATACTATGGGAGATGGATTAAATCCACTATCTAAAGAATTGTGGTTTAAAAATGCTTTATTAAAATTAAACTCACCGATAATTGGAGTTTTTGTTGGATTTTTCTTAACTACTGCAGTACAATCATCTTCGGCCTCTATTGGTTTAATACAAGCTTTAGGAAAACAGGGATTATTAACAATCAATCAAGCAGCTCCTCTTTTATTAGGGGGCAATATTGGTACTACTACTACTGCTTTACTTTCATCAGTAGGAGCAGGGAAAAATGCTAAAAGAGCAGCAATAATACATTTATTATTTAACGCAATTGGTACGATAATTGTACTATTATTTTTAAATAAATTGATGCAAAACATTGTATCTATGTTAACTCCATTAAATGTTTCAAGACAAATAGCAAATTATCATACTTTATTCAATATAATAAACGTTGCAATTCAACTTCCAGTTTCAAACTTTTTAGTTAAAGCTGCTATGAAAATTGTTCCAGGTGAAGAACATGCAAAAGACTTACAATATTTAGATGACAGAATTTTAGAAACTCCTTCTATAGCAGTTGAACAAGCTAGACTTGAAGTTATTAGAATGAGTGATATAGTATATCAAAATTTTAAAAATGTTGATGAATATTTTATGACAGGTAATAAAAAACTAAGATCAAAAATATTAGCAGAAGAAAAAAGAATTAATAATTTGGAAAAACATATCGTTGAGTATCTTGTAAAATTATCTAACAAGTCTATTTCTGATGAAGAACATACACAAATTTTTATTATGCAAGACATACTTAATGATCTCGAGAGAATAGGAGATCATGTTGAAAATATATGTGGAATTGTAACTCTTGTTTATGACGAAGAAAAAGAATTTAGCAAAGTAGCTATCGATGAATATAAAGATTTATATTCAAATGTAGAAAATGCAATAATAGATTCAACTATGGCATTTAAAAATAATGATGAATCATTGGCTTCTAAAGTCGCAAATATTGAAAATAATGTAGACTTTTTAGAAAAAAAATATAGACATAATCATATCAAACGAATTAACAACAATGAATGTGATTCTACAGTTGGAGTTAATTTCTTAGATATTCTATCGAATTTGGAAAGAATATCTGACCATTGCACAAATATATCCAATTATACTCTTCATATTGAGGTTTAAAATTTGATTAATAAGATTATATATCGGGTATATAATAAAAGTATGTATTATGAAATATTTCAAGGAGGATAAAATGAAAGTAGCAATTAGTGGATTTGGAAGAATAGGTAGAGATGTAACAAGAATTTTAATTCAAAAAAATGACCCTGATCTAGAATTAGTGGCATTGAACATTACAAGTGACCTTAAAACAAATGCACATCTCTTAAAGTTTGACTCAATTTATCGTACTTTTGAAAAAGACGTTGAAGTACTAGCAGATGACAAAATTAAAATTGGTGACAGGGAAATAACTGTTGTAAATAACAGAAATCCAGAAGAATTACCTTGGAAAGAATTAGGTGTTGATCTAGTTATTGATTCAACAGGCGCTTTTAAAGACAAAGAAGGATTATCAAAACATCTTAAAGCTGGTGCAAAAAAAGTATTATTAACTGCTCCAGGAAAAGATGATGTTAAAATGGTCGTAGTTGGTGTAAATGATAAAGAATACGATCCTAAAACTGATGATATTATATCTAATGCATCATGTACAACTAACTGTTTAGCTCCAGTTGCAAAAGTTTTAGATGATGAATTCGGAATTGAAAAAGGTTTAATGACAACAATTCACGCTTACACTAACGATCAAAACATTCAAGACGCTCACCACAAAGATTTAAGACGTGCAAGAGCAGCTGCTTTAAGTATGATCCCTACTACTACAGGTGCTGCTAAAGCTGTTGGTAAAGTTCTTCCTCAATTAGAAGGTAAGATGACTGGACTTGCAGTTCGTGTACCAACTCCAACTGGATCTATTACTGATTTAACAGTTCTTTTAGGTAAGGAAGTTACAAAAGAAGATATCAATAATGCTATGAAAAAAGCTAGTGAAGGCGAATTAAAAGGAATTTTAGGATATTCTGAAGATCAATTAGTATCTTCAGACATCATTGGAGATGAAAGAAGCTCAATATTTGATGCTGATATGACTTATGCTTTAGGAAATATGGTAAAAATTGCTTCTTGGTATGATAACGAATGGGGTTATAGTTCAAGAGTATTTGATTTAGCAAAGATTATAGCTACAAGATAATAGAACTATTAAGAGTCGATGGTAAAATATTTTTGCAATCGACTCTTTTCAAAGAAAGGTTAATCTATGAATAAAAAAACACTAAAAGATTTAAATGTTGAAAATAAAAGAGTATTAGTTAGAGTAGATTTTAATGTTCCAATTAAAGATGGTATTATTACTGACACGAATAGAATAGAAGCATCTATCTCAACAATAAAGTATTTAATAGATAATAATGCTAAAGTTATATTAATGAGTCACTTAGGTAGACCAAAAGGCGAACCAAAACCTGAATTCACATTAAAACCTGTTGCAGATAAGCTTTCTGAAATTATTGGTCAAGAAGTAAAATTTTTTGATAATGATAAAGTTGTGGATGATTCTGTTATTGAAAAAAGTAAACAATTACAACCTAAAGAAATCATGCTAATTCAAAACACAAGATTTAGAAAAGAAGAGGAAAAGAATGACGAAGAATTTTCTAAAGAACTATCACAATTAGCTGAAATATATGTAAATGATGCTTTTGGAACCAGTCATAGAGCTCACGCATCAAACGTTGGAGTGTCTAAGTTTTTACCAAGTGCTGTAGGATTTTTAGTACAAAAAGAAATAGAAATCATGGGTAAGGCACTTGAAGATCCAGAAAGACCTTTCACAGCGATTTTAGGTGGAGCAAAAGTTTCTGACAAAATAGGTGTGATTGAAAATCTATTAGACAAGGTTGATACTATTCTAATAGGTGGAGCAATGGCATATACTTTTATCAAATCTCAAGGTAAAGATGTTGGTAAATCATTAATAGAAGAAGATAAATTAGATTTGGCAAAATCGTTATTAGAGAAAGCTCAAGAAAAAGGAGTCAAAATATTTTTACCAGTAGACTTTGTCGCAGCTAAAGAGATGACTGAAGATGCAGATTCTAAAGTAATAAATATCGATGAATTCACAGAAGATATCGCTGGATTTGATATTGGAACTAAAACTATAAAAATATTCGATGAAGAGATACAAAAATCTAAGACGATTGTTTGGAATGGACCAATGGGAGTATTTGAAATTAAACAATTTAGCAATGGTACTTTTGAAATTGCAAATTCATTGGTAAATTCAGATGCTGCAACTATCGTAGGCGGTGGTGATAGTGCATCAGCTATTGCAAAATCTGGCAATAAAGATAAGGTAACGCATGTTTCCACTGGTGGAGGAGCCTCTTTAGAATTTTTAGAAGGTAAAGTTTTACCAGGTATTGATTGTATTGATGAGAGATAGTAATATGAGAAAACCATTAATTGCAGGAAATTGGAAAATGAATATGACAGATGGAGAGACTAAGGCTTTCTTAAATGATTTTAAGAATCTGAAAGTTTCTGATAGTGTCGAAGCTTGTATTATATCTCCATTCACATCACTAAAAACTCTTACAGAAGCCTTAAAACATACGAATATTTCCACTGGAGCACAAAATATGTATTTCGAAGATAGCGGTGCTTTTACAGGAGAAATTTCTCCAATTATGCTTAAAGATTTGGGAGTGGACTATGTTATAATTGGTCATTCTGAAAGAAGAACTATATTTAAAGAAGATGATGAACTATTAAATAAGAAAATAATATCAGCTTTAACTCACAAACTTAAACCAATACTTTGCTGCGGAGAAAACTTAGAACAAAGAGAATCTAACAATCATGAAAAAATTGTGGAATCACAAATAAGATCTGACTTAAAAGGAATAAGCGAAAAAGAATTAAAATCTAAACTTGTAATCGCTTATGAACCAATATGGGCTATTGGAACCGGTAAAACAGCTTCAAGTGATGATGCACAATCAATGTGTAAATTTATTAGAAATTTATTGACAGAAATGTATAGTAAAGATTTAGCTGATTCAGTTAGAATACAATACGGTGGAAGTGTAAAACCTGAAAATGTAACTGATATTATGTCGAAAGAAGACATTGATGGAGCTTTAGTAGGGGGTGCGAGTTTAGAAGCAGAAAGTTTTTCTAAACTAATTAATTATGGAAAATAAAAAAGACAAATTAATTCTCATCATCTTAGATGGATGGGGATTAGGCAAAGACTATCCAGGAAATGTTATTAAATTAGTTGATACTCCAACTTTTGACAGACTAATGAGTGAATATCCAAATTCACAATTGATTGCTTCAGGAAATGAAGTAGGCCTTCCGGCAGGTCAAATGGGAAATTCTGAAGTAGGACACATGAATATTGGTTCTGGTAGAATAATTTATCAAGATTTAAGTAAAATTACTAATGACATAGAATCTGGAAAATTTTATGAAAATGAAGTTTTAAAAAATATCATTTTAAAAACTAAAGAAAAAAATAAAAAACTACACCTATTAGGATTGGTTTCTTTTGGGGGAGTTCATTCTCATTATGATCACCTTGTAGCAATCCTTAAAATGTGCAAAAAGTTAGATTTTTATGATGTAGTAATACATTGTTTTACAGATGGAAGAGACGTATCACCAACATCTGCAAAAAATGATTTACAAAAATTACTAGATGATATAAAAGAAATTGGTGTAGGTAAGATTGCATCTGTTTGTGGTCGTTATTATGCAATGGATAGAGACAAGAGATGGGACAGAGTAGAAAAAGCATATAATTGCATTACTAATGGAGTAGGAAATAAAAATAATGACCCAGTCGAATATTTACAAGATAGTTATGATAAAAATATCACTGATGAATTTATTGAACCATGTGCAATAGTCGATGAAAATGATAACATAACAAAAGTCGAAAATGAAGATTCTTTTATATTCTTTAATTTTAGACCAGATAGAGCAAGACAACTTACAAGAGCTTTTGTAGACGATGATTTTGATGATTTTAAAAGAACAAAATACAAAGATATTTTGTTTGTAACAATGACAGAATATGATAAAACTATCCAAAATGTCCAAATAGCTTATCCAAAACAAAGATATAATAATGTGTTAGGACAAATTATTTCTGAAAATGGATTAAAGCAATTAAGAATTGCAGAAACAGAAAAATATGCCCATGTAACATTTTTCTTTAATGGTGGTATCGAAAAAGAATTCAAAAATGAAGATAGGATACTAGTTCCATCTCCAAAAGTATCAACTTATGATCTTAAGCCAGAGATGAGTGCTGTAGAAGTTAAAAATCATGTTGTTGATGTTATTAATAAAGATATATATGACTTAATCATTTTAAACTTTGCAAATTCGGATATGGTTGGTCATACTGGTGTAATTTCGGCAGACAAAATAGCCGTTGAAACTGTTGATAAATGTCTAGACGAAATATTACAATCTATAGATAAAAATGGAAAATATCACGCTTTAATAACTGCTGATCATGGCAATAGTGAATATTTGATTGATGAAATGACAGGAGGACCATTCACGGCACATACAACAAATCCCGTGCCTTTTATAGAATATCCTGACAAAGATATCGAGTTGAATAATGGTATATTAGCTGATATAGCACCAACAATTTTAGAATTGATGAAAATAGATAAGCCTTCAGAAATGACAGGTAAATCTTTAATTAAAAAAGGAGAATAAATAATGAGCTCAATAATTGACATTTATGCAAGAGAAGTTTTAGATTCTAGGGGAAATCCTACAGTCGAAGTTGAAGTTTATACTGAAGCGGGAGCAATGGGATCAGCGATAGTTCCTTCAGGTGCTTCTACAGGAGTACACGAAGCAGTAGAATTAAGAGACAATGATGAAAAAAGATTTCTAGGAAAAGGAGTAGAAACTGCTGTTGATAATGTAAACTTAGAGATAGCAGATGAATTAGTAGGTTGGGATGTGTTTGATCAAGTTGGAATAGATAATTATCTAATAGAATTAGATGCTACTGAAAATAAATCTAGACTTGGTGCAAATGCTATTTTAGGTGTTTCTTTAGCTGTTGCAAAAGCTGCTGCAGATGAAAATGGACAAAGATTATTTGAATATATTGGAGGCGTAAACGGTAAGACTTTACCTGTACCAATGATGAACATTCTAAATGGTGGACAACACGCTGATAATAATGTGGACATTCAAGAATTTATGATTATGCCTGTAGGTGGAGAAAACTTCAAAGAATCTTTAAGAATGGGTACTGAGGTATTTCATAATTTAAAAAGTGTATTAAAGTCTAGAAAATTAAATACTGCTGTAGGAGATGAAGGTGGTTTTGCACCAAATCTCGAATCTAATGAGGAAGCATTACAAACTATAGTTGAAGCTATTAAAAAAGCTGGCTATGAACCAGGAAAAGATGTAATGATTGCTATAGATGCTGCAGCTAGTGAATTCTATGAAGATGGTAAGTACAATATGGCTGGAGACAATGCAGTTAGATCAAGTGATGAAATGATTGAATATTATAAAAACTTAGTTGAAAAATATCCTATTATTTCTATTGAAGACGGATTAGCTGAAGATGATTGGGATGGTTGGAAAAAACTAACTAAAGAATTAGGTTCAAAAATTCAATTAGTTGGCGATGATTTATTTGTAACAAATGTTAAGAGATTACAAAAAGGTATAGAAATGGGTGTATGTAACTCCATTCTAATTAAATTAAATCAAATAGGAACTTTAACTGAAACTCTTGATGCCATAGAACTAGCTAAAAGACATGGATACACTGCCGTAATATCTCATAGATCGGGAGAAACAGAAGATACTACTATAGCCGATGTTGCTGTCGCTACTAATGCTGGACAAATTAAAACTGGCTCAACATCAAGAACTGATAGAATCTGTAAATATAATCAATTATTAAGAATTGAAGATATGCTAGAATCCACTGCAGTATACGATGGAATAAAGACTTTTTATAATTTAAGCAAATAATTAAAAATACAAGGAATCACAGCGATTATTAGCTGTGATTCCTATTAATTAGGTGAAAAATGTTAATTACTACGGTAATTTTAATACAGATAATTTTAACAACAATTTTATACATATATTTCAATCCAATATTTCTAGCAGTTGATGTAGTGATTACAGGAATATTTCTGTTTAAAGATAAAAATAAACTTATTGTATCACTATTAGTATTATTTCTAACTTTAGTTCATTTGAACCTTATTAATGATAATTACAACAATATCAAGGATAATGAATTTGTAGATATTAACGCTGTAGTAATAAATAAAAACAGATCTAATAAAAAGTATATTGTAAAGGTAACTAATCAATATAATATAAAATTTTTATTAACAACAAAAAAAGATTTAAATATTGGTGATATTGTTAATATTAGATCAAAAGTTAATAAAGCATATACGAATGGTAATCCATATATGTTCAACTATAAATTTTATTTACTAAAAAGTAATATATATGGTGATATATACTGTAGGTCTAATCCCGAAATAATAGGAAAATCTAATTCCCATTTATTAAGAATTAGAAGTAAAATTTTAAACCACATAGTTTTTAAATTAGATTCAAATTTTAATGATATTGAATCATCTGTTTTAAAGTCAGTATTTACAGTGTTTAATTTTTTGAGTGAAGATTACACTAATAATGTTAAGACATTAGGAATAAGTCATATATTCGCAATAAGTGGGCTACATATTATTATTCTATACACGATTTTTAATAAATTATTTGGTATTTTTAAGATTAACAGAAAAATTATTTCTTGGTTATCTTTGTTTTTAATTGCAATATATGGATATGCAGTAGGACTACCTTCATCAATATTAAGAGCGTTTATTATGTTAGTTATAGTGGAATTATCTAATCAAATGCAAATTGACTGGTATAATTTAAATAATTTGATTATTTCTGCTATTGTAATTTTGCTTATGAATCCATATAATCTATTTGATGTCGGATTTATTTTTTCATTTTTAGCAACATTTACTATTTTATATTTATATCCAAAATTCAAAAAACAAAATAGCAAACTACGTAATTATTTGATGCTTTCCACTTTAGTTTATATAATATTATTACCAATACAACTGAGGTTTTTTAATGAATTTACATTTGGTTTTATCATTGGAAATACCATTATTTTACCTATTTTTACACTTATCATACAATTGTCGGCTATTGTACTTTTGATACCTAATAGTTTTAATTATGTATTTGTTCAAATTATAAAATTTTGTTTAAAGATTATAAATTATATCTTCATTACAATTAATTCATTTAATATACAAATTCATAGTTTTATGAGCTTTTCTATATTGATGATTTTTGTTTATTATATAATAATATTTGCGATTTATAACAGACACTACATTAAAACTTTAAACGATTTTAATAAAGAAACCTTAAAAAATATGTTCTTGATAAGCTTAATTATACCAGTAATTTTAAATATTCTTAATCCTATTACTACTATAAATTTTGTGGATATTGGCCAAGGTGATTGCTTACTTGTAAGACAAGATTTTAAAAGTTTTATGATAGATACTGGAGGTTCGTACAAAAGAGATGATAAATCAGGAACTTACCTTGTAGAATATCTTCACAAAATAGGTTTAAATAATCTTGATTATGTAATCTTGACTCATTTTGATGAAGATCATAGTAAAAATTTAATTAATATTAACAAATCTTATAATCCAATAGTTTTATCAAGAACTAATGGAAAAAAAATATTAAAAAGCAAGTATAATCAAAATAACGATTACTTAAATCTACAAAATAATCAATTACTAAAAATTGGAAATGTTTATATCAAAGTCATTGATAAACCCATAAGTGATGAAGAGAACGATAAATCTATAGTTTATAAAGTATATGTTAATGATATTTCATTACTAATTACTGGTGATATTTCTGCTGAATATGAAAGAAATATTTTAAATGAAGATATAACATCTGATGTGTTGAAAATTTCCCATCACGGAAGTAAAAACAGTTCAGATTTAAATTTCTTAAAAAAGGTTAATCCCAAATTATCTATTATTTCTGTAGGTATAAGAAATGATTATGGACACCCACATCATCAAACGCTAGATAATTTAAATAAACTAAATATTCCAATAAAAAGAACTGATAAAGATGGAAACATTGAGATTGTATCAAGCAAGATATTTAATACTATAAGATCTAATAGAGATAAATATTCGATTTTTAATATTTTAGTGAAAGAACAAAATTCAATTATTACAACAATTTTCGTATTATATTACTTTAATAGTAGAGGAGCAAGAGATGGATTTTTCATTGGCGAAACAAAAATTAGATAATAATTTGTTGTCTAATCTAATTTTAATACACGGAGAAGAAAAATTTTATATAGAAAAATATCTGTCATTAATAAAAGAGCACTACAATGCTCAAAGTTTTGATGAGTACGAATTATCAGATTTCGAAAAAATATATAGTTCTTCTGAAACTATTCCTATGTTTAGTGATAAAAGACTCATTTTAATCGATGATGTAGATTTAACTAAAACAGGAATTTCAAAAAACAAGGAAAGTATTGATAATTTTTTACCTTATATTAAAGATATTCCAGAGTATACCTTGATTATAATGACATCATACGGAAATGTATTTAAGTCTAAATTTTTGAAAGAAATAACAACCTATGGTTCAGATATTGAATTTAATAAGTTAAATAGAAATCAATTAAAAGCTTATATAATAAATTATCTAAAAGGGAAGAAGATTAATAATAATATTGTAAATATTTTTATTGAATACTCACTTTATCTTATAAAAAATTCTGAAAAGACTTTAATTGATGTTAATAATGAATTAGATAAATTTAGAAACTTAGAGAATGATGAAATAACAGAACATGATTTGAATTCTCTAATCAATCAGTATGATAAAAATATTTTTGATTTAACAGATTCAATAGCATCAAAAGATTTACCTAAGACGATATATTACTTAAATTTACTTATAAATGACACATCAGACACTTTTAAAACACTTCATATGGTTATTAGATTGTTTAGAAATTTATTATATATAAAAGAACTTTCACGTTTGAAAGTATCGCAAAGCGAAATTACAAAAAGGGCAAAAATATCATCATACGAATTAAATAAGATTCAAAATTTTGTCAAAAATTGGAGATATGACCAGTTAAGGTTTGCGATTCATAAAATGTATGAAATAGAAACTACATTAAAAACAAATACGTTAAATTCTAAGTACTATATAGAAAATAGTATTTGCGAAATTTTAGCAAAAAAATAAAGGTTGAATTTACTTCAACCTTTAAATAATGTAATGGATCCTTTACATTATTTCTATGCTAATTTGTTTAATTCTTTAGCCATTCTGCTAATTTTTTTAGCTGCACTGTTTTTGGAAATTGTGTTCTTGCTAGCAGCTTGATCAATCTTTTTAGTTGCTAAATTAAATAATTTAGTAGCGTCTTCTTTATCGTTTTTTTCAACAGCATCTTCAAATTTTTTAATAAAAGTTTTGATAGCTGATTTTTTAGATTTGTTTCTAGCTGTTTCAAGTTTTGTTACATCAATTCTTTTAATTGCTGATTTAATATTTGCCATAATATCCCTCCTTTATTTTTGAACAGTGTTATTATTATACACTATAGAATTAATTATTTCAAGTAATCTAGAACATTAATTGTAAATTATGTTATAATAGGTTGGTAAAGAATGGTGATAGTATGAAGAAATTTTTAAATAGTAAGTTTTCAAATTTGCTATTTGCAATATTTATAGCTTTAATAGTATGTTTCGTAATAAAAACTTTTATTTTAGAAACACAAATAGTTAAATCATCAAACATGAGTCCAACTTTGACTTCTGGAGATTTTGTTCTCATTAATAAATTAAACAAAATTACTGGATATATTAAAAAAACTGATATAGTTGAGTATTATGATCAAAAGGATTCAGAATCTAATATTGCAAGAGTTATTGCAATGCCTAAGGATTCAGTGGAAATTATAAATGATGATATTTTCGTTAATGGAAAAAGAATATATGAACCTTATATTCTACTACAACAGTCCAAGAAATTAAACAACAATAAATGGGTTTTAAGTAAAGATGAATATTTTGTTATAAATGATAATAGAGAACTAGATGATTATAATGACAGCAGGTATATCGGACCCATTAATAAAGATTCAATAATCGGTGTTGTTTTCTTTAGATTATATCCTGTTGATAAGATTGGTTCGATTTAGGAGATTTAAATGAAACACGATAAAAAATACATAAGAAATTTTTCGATAATAGCGCATATAGATCATGGCAAATCAACTTTAGCTGATAGATTGATTGAAGAGACTGGTATGCTTACTCATAGAGAAATGAGTGAACAGGTTTTGGATTCTATGGATTTGGAACGCGAAAGAGGTATAACAATCAAATTAAAAGCCATTAAATTATCTTATAAGGCTAAAGATGGTAATGTATACAATCTGAATTTAATAGATACACCTGGCCATGTTGATTTTACTTATGAAGTAAGTAGGTCATTAAAAGCGTGTGAAGGTGCAGTTTTAATTGTTGATGCAACGCAAGGTGTAGAGGCTCAAACATTAGGAAATGTATACTTGGCTATCGACCAAAATTTAGAAATTTTACCTGTAATAAATAAAATTGATTTGCCAAGTGCCGACATTGATTTTGCCAAAAAAGAAATAGAAGATATTATTGGATTAGATGCTGAAAATGTTCCTGCAGTATCGGCAAAAGAAGGAATAAATATAGTAGATGTTTTGGAAGACATAGTAAACAATGTTCCTGCTCCAATTGGTGACGAAAATAAACCTTTAAAAGCACTAATATTTGATTCATATTACGATTTTTATAAAGGCGTTGTTGTTTATGTCAGAGTTTTTGATGGTTGTATTAAGCCAGGATCTGAAATTTTAATGATGTCTACTAACAAATCATTTGAAGTTACTGAATGTGGTTACACATCTTCAGGAATGATAAAAACAGATGAAATTAGCGCTGGAGATGTAGGATATGTTGTCTGCAGTATCAAAAACGTAAAAGATGCTAGAGTAGGTGATACTATAACCGATAAACATAATCCTGTAGATAAACCTCTCGAAGGATATAAGCAAGTTACACCAATGGTTTATTGTGGTATTTATCCTGCTGAGGGTGAAGATTTTAATTCTGTGAGAGATGCTCTAGAAAAACTTCAAGTTAATGACGCAGCTTTGACATTTGAAAATGAAACATCAATCGCACTAGGTTTTGGATTGAGATGTGGATTTTTAGGGTTGTTACACATGGAAATTATTCAAGAAAGATTAGATAGAGAATTTGACTTAGATATCATTGCTACTGCTCCAAGTGTAATATATAAAGTTCATAAAAAAGATGGAACTGAAGTGGAAATACAAAATCCTACAAATTTCCCAAAGGAAACTGAAATTGATTATGTTGAAGAGCCTGTTGTTCATGCAGAAATCATGACTCCTACAGATTATGTCGGAGTAATTATGGAACTTTGTCAAGGAAAAAGAGGAACTTTCATAGATATGACTTACCTTGATGAAAAAAGAGTAACAATAAAATACAAATTACCATTAAATGAAGTAATTTATGATTTCTATGATGCTTTAAAATCAAAAACAAGAGGTTACGCATCTTTGGATTATGAATTAATTGGTTATGAAAAATCTGATTTAATTAAACTTGAAATAATGATTAATTCAGAAAAAGTTGACGCGTTAACATTAATTGTTCACGAAGATTTAGCTTATGAAAGAGCAAGAAAAATAGTAACGAAACTTAAAGATGAAATACCAAGACATCAATTTGTAATTCCTGTACAAGCTGCAATAGGTAATAAAATTATCGCAAGAGAAACTATAAAAGCATACAGAAAAGATGTACTTGCTAAGTGTTACGGTGGAGATATAACTAGAAAGCGTAAACTATTAGAAAAACAAAAAGAAGGTAAAAAGCGAATGAGATCTGTAGGTAGCGTAGATGTTCCTCAAGAAGCTTTCTTATCAGTCTTAAAATATGATGAAGGAAATTAAATTTGTTAAGCCAAGCGAAAGTTTGGCTTATTTTTATAGGAGGAGTTATGAAAGGAATCTATATTCACATACCTTTTTGTGCTTATAAGTGTAATTATTGTGATTTTTCAACAATGACGAAACAATACCAAAGAATTGATGAATACTTTGATTTATTACAAAAAGAAATAAATATGTACAATAATCCTAATGACAGAATAGATACCATTTATATAGGAGGAGGAACACCGAATCTTGTGGATTCTAAATATATTGAAAAAACGTATAGCGTAATAGATAGCTGTTTTAACTTACAATTAAAGGAATTTACTATTGAATGCAATCCAGAGTTCGTCACAAAAGAAAAAATTGAAAACTATAAAAAAGTTGGTATAGATAGAGTATCATTGGGAGTTCAATCATTTAATGATCAGTACAACAAATTTTTAGGAAGACAGCATACAGTATCAGATGTTTTTAAATCATTTGAAATAATTAAAGGTTACATTGATAATATTTCAATTGATTTAATATTTGGATTTCCAAATCAAACCTTAGAGTCTCTAAATAATGATCTTTATTATATTAGAAAACTTAATCCAAACCATGTTTCTTGGTATAACATGATATTAGAACCTGGAACAAAATTTTACAAAAACTATAAAGACATAAATAGAAATGATGATATAGAATACGAAATGTATATGAAGATTTGTAATGGTTTAGAAAATTATAAACACTACGAAATTTCTAATTTTGCAAAAGATAATTTTGAATCCATTCACAACAAGATTTATTGGAAAGACGAGCAGTATTACGGATTTGGTTTATCTTCATCTGGATATTTAAATCAACTGAGATATACAAATAAGTTTTTCTACCCCGATTACAAAAACAAAATATTAAAAAATGAAAAGCCTATTAGTTTTTCTGAGAAAATTGATTTAGAAAAAAGAGAATTTGAATTCATAATAACCAATATGAGATTAAAAGATGGATTAGATTTAAAAGAATACTTTGAAAAATTTGGCATAAATTTATATTCGAATAACAAAAAATTAATCGATAACTGGATTAATAAAGGATTGTTAACTTTAAACAACAACCATATAAGCTTTACAAATCAAGGCTTTTTCGTGTCAAATAGTTTTTTCGTAGATATTTTAGTATAACACTTGACACAGTATAAATCGTAGTGTATAATTTTATTATCACTCAAGGTAATAGGTTGCTAACAAAAAAGAGGTGAGGTCTTGAATGAAAATTTAACACAAAGAAAATTTAATATCTTACTCGCTACTATAGACAATTATATAAAGACTGCTCAGCCAATAGGATCTCGAGTTTTATCAAAGAATTATAATATAGGTTTCAGTCCAGCAACTATCAGAAATGAAATGAGCGACTTAGGTGATTTGGGATATTTAGTTCAATCTCATATTTCATCAGGAAGAATTCCATCGCAAAAAGCTTTCAGATTGTATGTGGATTATATTCTAGACAAACTTTATAAAACTGATGATTCTAGCTCTTCGTTAATGTCTATAAGAAAACCCTATGAAAGAATTGTTGAACCTGAGAAATTGATTAAATCTTCTTCTCAGTTTATTTCTGAAATAACTCAGTATCCGGTTATTTCTATGTTAAAAAAATCAGATAGGATGAATTTATCACACATAGAGTTACTTCCAATAAGCGACTATAATTATGTTTTATTAACGTTATATGATTCTGGTGACTTAAATCATACTGTGGTTTCATCAGAGCAAGTCATAGAATCTAATGAATTAATTAAGATAAATTTTCTATTGAAGAAACTTTTTTTAGGGAAAAATTTAAATGAAGTTTATGATAATTTAGATGAATTTTCTTCAAAATACAAATATAATAATCTTTTTAAAGGTGCGATTACCGATATTATTGAAAATGAAAAAGATAAGTTATCTTCAATGTATGTATCTGTTGAAGGTTTATCAAATATTTTCAAGTATAGTGAATACAGCGACTTAGACAAAGTCAAAAGCATAATAGAATACCTTGAAGACAAAGACAAAATAGTGAAGATTCTGAATTCTTCAGATAATTTCTTTGACATTAAAGTGGGAGAGGAAAATAACGAAGAATCACTTGTTGAAAACACAATCATCAAGAGTTCTTATTTCTTCAACAAGAATAACATCGGTGTTATAGCTATTGTTGCTCCCATGAGAATGAATTATGAACTTTCAATAGAAGCTATGTTCAAATTATCTAGAAGAATTAATGGATTAATTATTAGGGGGGATTATTATGAAAGATAACGAAGAAAAGTTGAAGCAAAATCAATCTCCAGAAGATGTGAAAAATGGAGAAAAAGACTTAGAAAAAGAAAAATTAAATAAAAATGAAAATGAGTCAGTAAAAGAAGAAGTCGAAAGCGATAAAGATGAAGTTGTAAATTCTGAAATAGAAGATTTAAAAGATTCTTTAAAAAGATTACAAGCGGATTTTATCAACTATAAGAATAGAACAAATAGAGAAAGACAACAGTCTATTGAATTAGCCAATGAGTCTTTGATTTTGAAAATTCTACCTATAATAGATGACTTAGATAGAGCTATCACAGGTAAAGAAGAAAAAGATGAGTTCTCTAATGGAGTTGAGTTAATTAGAGATAACCTACTTTTATCTTTAAAAGATTTTGGATTGGAAGAAGTAGATTGTTCAGATAAATTTGATCCAAACTATCATCATGCTGTTATTACTGAAGATAGTGATAAGGATTCAGATATAATCTTAGAAGTATTCCAAAAAGGTTACATTTTGAATAACAAATGTATTAGACCTGCAATGGTCAAAGTTAGTAAATAAGAATTTTAAATATAGATAAAAATCTAAAAGGAGGATTTTATAATGAGTAAAGTAATAGGTATTGATTTAGGTACAACAAATTCAGCAGTAGCAGTTATGGAAGGTGGAGAATCTGTTATAGTTCCTAACTCTGAAGGTAATAGAACTACTCCATCAATCGTAGCATTTACTAAAGATGGTGAAAGATTAGTTGGTGAAACAGCAAAAAGACAAGCAATCACAAACCCAGACAGAACAATCACATCAATTAAAAGAGAAATGGGTACTGAATACAAAGTAAACATTGATGGTAAAGATTATTCACCTGAAGAAATTTCTGCAATGATTTTGCAAAAATTAAAAGCTGACACTGAAAATTATTTAGGAGAAGAAGTTACAGAAGCAGTAATTACTGTTCCAGCTTATTTTACAGACTCTCAAAGACAAGCAACTAAAAACGCTGGTAAGATTGCCGGATTAAACGTAAAAAGAATAATCAACGAACCAACAGCGGCTGCATTGGCTTATGGTATTGATAAAGAAACTGATCAACACAAAGTTATGGTTTATGACTTAGGTGGTGGTACATTTGACGTATCAATCCTAGAAGTTGGAGATGGCGTATTCGAAGTATTAGCTACACGTGGAAACAACAGACTAGGCGGAGATGATTTTGATGAAAAATTATTAAACTATCTTGCAGATGAATTCATGAAACAAAATGGTGTAGATTTAAGAAAAGATGCTACTTCTAAACAAAGACTTAAAGATGCAGCAGAAAACGCTAAGAAAGAATTATCCACAAGAGTTTCTACTAATGTTAACTTACCATTTATTTCTGCAGTAAATGGAACTCCAGTTCACTTAAATATGGATATTACAAGATCAAAATTTGATGAATTAACATCTGACTTGGTTGAAGAATCTTTAAAACCAGTAAGACAAGCATTAGAAGATGCTGGATTAAGTCACAACGATATTGAAAAAGTTTTATTAGTTGGTGGTTCTACAAGAATTCCTGCTGTTCAAGAAGCTGTTAAAAAATTAATAGGTAAAAATCCACAAAAAGATATTAACCCAGATGAATGTGTTGCTATTGGTGCAGCATTACAAGGTGGAGTATTAACTGGTGAAGTAAAAGATTTATTGTTACTTGATGTTACACCTCTATCATTAGGTATCGAAACTTTAGGTGGAGTATGTACAAAATTAATTGAAAGAAACACTACAATTCCAACTAAGAAATCTCAAGTATTTACTACAGCAGCCGATGGACAAACTTCTGTAGAAATCAAAGTACTTCAAGGTGAAAGAGAAATGGCAGCTGACAATACGTTGTTAGGACAATTCAACTTAACTGAAATTCCAGCAGCACCAAGAGGAGTACCACAAATTGAAGTAACATTTGATATTGATGCTAATGGTATTGTAAACGTAAGTGCTAAAGATTTAGGATCTGGAAAACAACAAGCTATGACAATTACTTCTTCAACTAAAATGAGCGATGATGAAATCAAGAGAAAAGTTGACGAAGCAAGCAAGTATGCCGAAGAAGATAAAAATAAAAAAGAAACTATTGAAACTAAAAATAACGCGGAATCTGTGATTTACCAAGTTGAAAAGACAATTAAAGACTTGGGCGACAAAGTTTCAGAATCAGAAAAATCTGATATCAATTCTAAAGTAGAAGCTTTAAAATCAATCTTAGACTCAGGAGATAACAACGATATTAAAGCTAAAACAGATGAATTAACTCAAGAAATGTACAAATTAAGTTCTAAACTATATGAAAACACAGCTCAACAACCAGGAGCTTCACAAGAATCTAAAAAAGATGACGATGTCGTAGATGCTGATTATGAAGTTGTAGATGACGACGAAAATAAATAATAACTAAAAAATCTTTCAAAAGGGGTAAAATTCTTACCCCTTGATTTTTTTGTATCTTTTAGTAAAATATAAAAGTCAGTAGATTAGGATGGTGAATAATGAAAAATTTGTACGAAATACTTCAGGTTAATGAAAATGCAACTCAAGAAGAAATAAAAAAATCATATAGAAAATTAGCGAAAAAATATCATCCAGATATAAACGGTGGTGATGCTGAAGCTGAAAGTAAATTTAAAGAAATTAATGGAGCATATGAAGTTTTAGGTGATAAAGAAAAAAGAAAAAAATACGATATGTATGGAGATAGAATATTTGACCAAGGATCAGGTGGAGGATTCTCAGATATCGGTGATATATTTGGCGATTTTTTCGGTGATATATTTGGAGGTTTTAGTTCTAGATCATATTCTAGAAATCCTAATGCTCCTAGAAAAGGATCTAATATTCAAGTTGAACTAGAAATAGATTTTGAAGATTCAATTAACGGTACAAAAAAAGAAATTTCTTATAAGAAAAAAGTAAAATGTCATGTATGTAATGGAGATGGCGCAAAGCCAGGAACAGAAAAGAGAAAATGCGATAAATGTAACGGCACCGGAATCATAAACGAAACTAAAAGAACACCTTTTGGAATTTTTACACAACAATCTGAATGTGATAAATGTCATGGAGAAGGCTATGTAATCGACGAAAAATGTGAAAATTGTAAAGGTAAAGGATATGAAGTTCAAAGAAAAACAATAAGCATTACTATACCTAAAGGAATAAACAATGGAGCTATCATGAGTGTAAAGGGCGAAGGTAATGATGGTGAAAATAATGGTAGTCCCGGCGACTTATATGTTATCATAAAGATAAGAGAACATGAATTTTTCAGAAGAATTAATAATGATATTGTTTTTGATATGCCTATCACATATGCTCAGGCTGTACTTGGTTCAAAAATTGAAGTTCCAACTTTAGATGGCATAGAAGAATTTGAACTTCCAGAAGGAACTCAACCAAATACAACATTTAAACTTAAATCAAAGGGTGTTCCATATTTAAATTCTAATACAAGAGGAGACATATTATTTACTGTTAAAATCATTGTTCCTAAAAAAATAAATAAAGATCAAAAAGAAAAATTGATTGAATTTTCAGAAAGTATGAATCAAGAATTAAATGTAAATGAAAAGAAATCAATATTTGATAAAATAAAGGATATGTTTGAATAATGGAAAAATGGCTAAGCTTTGATATTAAATGTCCAAAAGGATATGACGAAATCATAAGTTCTATACTATACGATTTAGGAATAGAAAATTTACAAATAGATGATTATCAAGATGTTTTAGATTTTAAGAAAGATCAACCTTATTGGGTGGTAATAGACGACGAAGATTTTACACCACATGATAATGTCATCATTAAAGCTTTTTACGAAGATGATAAAGTAAATTATGAAGAAATTGAATCAAAAATTAATGAATTCTCTATCAATAACAAGATAGATGTTCAAATTAGTAAGAACAAAGAAATTAAAGATATGGACTGGGCTAATGAATGGAAAAAGTATTACGAACCATTTTATATTGGCAATATTCTTATAAAACCTAGCTGGATTGAAATAGATAAAACAGATCACACCGTGTTAGAAATTAATCCGGGAATGGCATTTGGTACAGGACTCCACGAAACAACAAACTTATGTATTGAACAACTTCAACAGCTGCAGCTTGATAATAAGAGTGTTTTAGACATTGGTTGTGGATCAGGAATACTTTCTGTAGCTTCTTCAAAATTAGGTGCTAAAGAAGTTTTTGCTACAGATATTGACCCATTAGCTGTAGAAGCAACATTAGATAATGCAGAACTGAATAAAATATCTAATATCAAAGCTGTAGAAGGCTCTCTACTAGATAAAGTTGATAAAAAATACGATGTAGTAATAGCTAATATTTTATTGAACGTATTAGACGTTTTAATTCCAGATTTGCCAAAAGCATTAGAAAAAGATGGCATTTTTATTTGCTCAGGATTGATCAATTCTCAAAGAGATAACATTGTAAATATTTTAGAAAAAAACAACCTTGAAATTGTAGAAATATCCGAAAAAGGTGAATGGATTAGCGTAATAAGTAGGTTCAAGAATGTATAGAACTTTTAGAAATTCCGGAGATAAGATTGATGATAAGATTATTATACAAGGCGAAGATTATAATCATATCAAAAATTCTTTAAGACTTTCAAAAGGTGATTTGATTCATCAGGTAATTGGAGATACAACGTATGTAACTGAAATAGAAGATATTACTTTTGATGAAATAATTTGTAAAATAATAGATGAAGATAACATTCAATATGAATCTTTTTTGAACATTACTTTATATCAATGTATCCTTAAATCAGATAAAAATGAGTATATCATTCAAAAAGCCACTGAATTGGGTGTAAATAGAATTGTATTTGTAGAAACTGAAAGAACTGTTGTCAAATTAGATGAAAAAAAGTGGATTAAAAAACAGAATAGATTTGAAAAAATCGCACTAGAATCATCGAAACAGTCAAAGAGAACATCTATCCCTGAAATAGAAGGACTACTTAATATCCATGAAATATCAAATCAAGATAATAGTTTAAGTTTAGTATTCTATGAAAATGAAACAGAAAGCATTCAATCTTTGCTGACTAATTCAAATTATAAAGATATAAATATTTTCATTGGTCCAGAAGGCGGATTATCTGAAGAAAATTTAAATGTTTTAAAGTCAAAAGGATTTAAATCAGTTTCATTGGGAAACAGAATTTTACGCGCAGATACAGCTCCAATTTGTGCTTTGAGTATTATTCAATATGAATTAGGAGATATAAAATAATGAAAAAAGTAAAATTTTCAACATTAGGTTGTAAAGTTAATCAATACGAAACAGAAGCTATGGCTGAATTATTTGTGAAAAACGGTTATGAAATTACAGAAGATTATAATTGCGATGTTTTTGTGCTCAATACATGTACCGTTACAAATTTGTCCGATAGAAAAAGTCGACAACAAATATCTAAGATTAGATCTGAAAACAGTGATGCAATAATTGCTGTTGTAGGTTGTTACTCTCAAGTTAGTCCTGATGAAATCGAAAACATTGAAGGTGTAAATGTAATTCTCGGAACAAAATACCGAAAAGAAATCGTAGAACTATGTGAACTAGCAAAATCATCTAATAAAATTATAAACAAGGTCGAAAATATAGATAAGAATAGAGAATTTGAAGAATTAACTATAAATACAGAGCATTCTATGACAAGAGCTTATATTAAAATTCAAGAAGGTTGTAGTCAATTTTGTTCGTACTGTATAATTCCTTACGCGAGAGGGCCTATACGTTCTAGAAATATTAGAGATATTGTTCTAGAAGCAAAAAGATTAGCAGATAATGGTTTCAAAGAAATTGTACTGACAGGCATCCACGTCGCTTCATACGGAAAAGATTTAGAAAATGATGATATTGGTTTAATTGATGTAATTGAAGATATCGGACAAATTGATAAAATAAAGAGAATAAGATTGAGTTCATTAGAACCAAGAATTGTCGACAAGCAATTTTTAGATAGATTAAGTAAAGTGGAACAATTTTGTGATCATTTTCATTTATCTTTGCAAAGCGGTTCTGATTCAATACTTCAATCTATGAATAGAAAATACGATACAGATTTGTATGAAAAAACTATCAATTTAATAAGAGAATATTACCCAAATGCTGCTATTACTACAGATATAATAGTTGGTTTTCCTGGAGAGACTGATGAAGATTTTGAACAAACATTGAGTTTTGTTGATAAAATTAAATTTTCAAAAATACATGTGTTTAAATATTCTAACAGAAAAGGCACTGTAGCAAGTAAAATGAAAAATCAAGTATCCGGAGTTGTAAAAAAAGAGAGAAGTAAACTACTAATAGAAAAATCAAAATACTATACAGACAAGTTTTTAGATAATATGTTAAATCAACCAATAAAAGTATTATTCGAATCGAAAAATGATGATGGATATATTAAAGGATATACAACAAATTATATAAGAGTAAAAAGAGAATATAATCCAAATCTTTCAAATAAAATAATAGACGTCATATGTAATAGAAGAGAAAATGAAGAACTTGTGTGTGAATAATTGAAAATTTAAATATTTTTTGGTATAATATCACCGGAGGCGAGTCATGGACTGTGTATTTTGTAAAATAGTTAATGGAGAAATACCTTCTAAAAAAATATATGAGGATGATTTGGTATACGCTTTTGACGACATCAATCCTGTTACTCCAGTACATTTTTTAGTTATACCTAAAGAACATATTTCTGGTGCTAATGATATTGATGAATCAAATTCACAAATAGTTGCTCATATATTTGAAGTAATTGCAAAACTAGCAAAAGAGTTCGATATTGATAAGTCTGGCTATAGAATAGTAAATAACTGTGGAGAAGATGGTGGACAAACAGTACATCACATGCATTTTCACGTGTTAGGTAAGAAAAAACTTAGCTGGCCATAAAAATATTGTTATTTTATTAGAATTGTGTTATACTATTTTGGTATAAATTCTGCTCTTTTGTGAGCATTCTTGCAATAAAGAGGGGAGGGAAACCATGTCAGAAATTAAAGTAGGAGAAAACGAATCATTAGATAATGCTATAAAAAGATTTAAAAGACAATGTGCTAGATCTGGAGTTTTATCTGAATATAGAAAAAGAGAACATTATGAAAAGCCTAGCGTAAAGAAAAAGAAAAAATCTGAAGCAGCTAAAAGAAAAAAAAGAAATTTCTAATGAAATTGATATTTAATGAAAGATTCCTTATCGGAATCTTTTTTTATTGCTTTTTTTAGTGTATAATTATGTTATAAAGATATTTAGGAGGTGTTATCGTTTTCTATGAATATATTTTCTAATCATATTTTGAGTATGATTTTTCTAGCAGCAACATTTATTTGCATAACGCTGCTTATGTTATCAAACAAGAAGATTAAATACGGTGTACTGACTGCTGTTTTTTCTGTTATATTTATTTTGTCTTATTATAATCACGGTGATATCAACATAGTTGGGATATTAGTATTTTTAATAGGACTCTTATTCGTTGGATTAGAACTAATAGTTCCAGGTGGTTTTATTGCTGGAATTGTGGGCGTCTTATCAATGATTGTGGGAATAAGTATGATTATTAATAATTTGTACCTAGCATTTTTGACAGTAGCTATTGCTTTAACAATTGATATTTTGTTTATATTAGTATTTTTAAGTAAAGATTTTGAATCGAGTAAATTCAATAAATTTGTTTTAAAAGAAACTAACTCAAAGTCATTTATTCAGCCATCAAAAAAATACTTAAATAAAAAAGGAATTACTATAACATCTTTAAGACCGAGCGGCAAAATCGAAATAGATGGCAATTATATTGATGCTATTACTAGAGGAGATTTTATTCCAAAAGGTTGCGAAGTTGTAGTTAGTGAAATAAAAGATTTTAAAATTATAGTAAGGAGAGTGTAAAATGCCATTTGAAATTCCATTTTTATTACCTATATTAATAGTTATATTGCTATTAGTATTCTTTTCGTTAGTTCCTGTAGGTTTATGGGTTACTGCTCAGTTTTCAGGAGTCCACGTCAAAATCTCACAATTAATAGGTATGAGATTACGTAGAGTTATTCCTAAAAACATTATAAATCCACTTATCAAAGCAACAAAAGCAGGATTAAATCTAACTACTAATCAACTTGAAGCACATTATCTAGCAGGTGGTAATGTAAATACGTTAGTAAATGCATTGATCGCTGCACAAAGAGCAGATATTGAGTTAGAATTTGAAAGGGCAGCAGCTATTGATTTAGCTGGTAGAAATGTATTAGAAGCAGTACAAGTTTCTGTTAACCCAAAAGTAATTGAAACTCCAAACATTGCAGCAGTTGCAATGAACGGTATTGAAGTTATTGTTAAGGCCAAAGTTACTGTTAGAGCAAACATTGAAAGATTAATTGGTGGTGCAGGAGAAGAAACTATAATAGCTAGAGTTGGTGAAGGTATTGTAACTACTGTAGGTTCATCAGAATCTCATACATCTGTTCTTGAAAATCCAGATTCAATCTCAAAAACTGTATTGAACAAAGGATTAGATTCAGGAACTGCATTTGAAATACTTTCTATTGATATAGCCGATGTCGATGTAGGAAGAAATATTGGAGCGAAACTACAAACAGATCAAGCAGAAGCGGACAAACGAATTGCTCAAGCAAAAGCAGAAGAAAGAAGAGCTATGGCCGTTGCAAAAGAACAAGAAATGATAGCAGAAGTTCGTTCAATGAGAGCGAAAGTAGTTGAAAGTGAATCAAAGGTTCCTCTAGCTATCGCTAAGGCTTTAGAATCTGGTAATTTGGGAGTCTTGGATTATTATAATATGAAAAATATAATAAGTGATACTGAGATGAGACAAGCTATTTCTGGAAATAGCGAAAAAATCAAAGAGGATGATAAGTAATGTTTTCTTTTCTATCTCTTGTAGTTACGATAATAGTTGTAAAGTTTTTTGCTAATTATTTTATTCACTTGAGTAGTTCAAGACGTTACCAAAAAAACTTTAACCGTAAGAATTATCGCAAGAAAAAGACATTAGAAGATTTAAGAAAAGATAAATCAAATACGAAGTTATCTTCTAATAAATCAAACAATTCTCAATACAATCAAAATAATATAAATAATTTTCAACAAACAAATAATAGAAGAGAAAATCAAAAATTAATTGATAAAGATTTTTTCGAAGAAAAAAAGGACGAATTAGAATTGATTAGAGTTGAGATTAATGATGAATTTAAACATAAAGATGAATTAAAAAAAGCTATAATTATGAAAGAAATAATTGATAAGCCTTTGTCTTTAAGAAATAGAAGATAGTTTGATTATTAAAATTAATTATGATACAATTACTATAGAATAAATTGTGGCTAAGAGTGGGAAATCCCACTCTTATTTATTTAAATAATTCAAGAAAAGGAGATATATGAATAAGAAATATCTAAGGGAACTTATGAATAATGACCTCAGCCCTTTAATTGAAGATACTGGAATCGACTTTTATGATGTAGAATATTCAAATCAAAATGGAAAAAATATTTTGACTTTTTACATCGAAAAGGATGAAGGTCTAATATCAATTGATGATTGTGAATTAATAAATAATAGAATAACTGACAAACTGGACGAAATAGATCCTATTTCAGATCCCTATTATTTAGAAATTGCATCAGTAGATATAACAGCACCATTTACTAGAGATAAAGATTTCAAAAAAAATTTAGGGAATGTTGTAATAGTAAATTTATATCAAAAATTAGAAAGTAAGAAAGAGTTCAAAGGTATTTTAAAAGATTTCAATGATCATGAAATATCTTTGGATTTGGAAAAAAATCAGATTAAAATTGAAAGGAGTAATATATCGTCGATTAAGATTTCATTATTCGATTGATAGTAATATATGAACAATGATTTTATAAAAGCTCTTGATGAATTAGAAAAATCAAAAAAAATACCAAGAGAAGTTGTTTTCGATGCTTTAGAAAAAGCATTGATTAAAAGCTATGAGAAAAATTTTGATTATCAAGACCATGAAAACGAAGAAAGTTCTGTAGAAGTTAACATCAATAGAGACAATGGTAATGTGAATTTATATGCAATCAAGACTGTTGTCGAAAATGTTGAAGACAAAAATACTGAAATAAGTTTAGAAGAAGCTAAGACTATTAAAAGTAAATACGATTTAGGTGATAAAGTAAAAATTGAAATAACACCTAAAAACTTCGGAAGAATCGCCGCTCAAACTGCTAGAAATATTGTTATTCAAAAACTAAAAGATGCAGAACGTGATAATATTTATAACGAATTTATTGAAAGAGAAAAAGAGATAATTACTGGAACAGTTCAACGTGTTGAAAGAGGAATTGTCTATATAGATTTGGGGAGAGTAGAAGGTATTATACCTATTTCAGAACAAATAAAATCTGAAGAATATACTCCTAACAAGAGATTAAAACTTTATATTAAAGAGGTTAAAAACACCACAAAAGGAGCTCAAATAATATTATCAAGGACAGATAATTTTCTAATAAAAAGATTATTTGAATTAGAAGTTCCTGAAATAAATGATGGAACTGTTGAGATCTTCAGCGTTGCAAGAGAACCTGGCTCAAGAACTAAGATTGCGGTATTCAGTAATGATGAAAATGTTGACCCAGTTGGCTCATGTGTAGGTTTCAGCGGGACTAGAGTTAAGTCTATTGTGGATGAGTTGAATGGAGAAAAACTTGATATTGTTATTTGGTCAAAAGATATTAGGACTTTCATATCTAATAGTTTAAGTCCATCTGAAGTAATAGCTACATTCATTGACGAAAATCAAAAAATATGTCGCGTAATCGTTTCAGAAGATCAATTGTCTTTAGCTATAGGAAAAGAAGGGCAAAACGCAAGACTTGCAGCTAAGTTAACTAACTGGAAAATAGACATCAAAGGATTTAATCAATATTTAGAATCTTATGAAGATGGTAGCTTGTCTGTTGAATTCGATGGAGAAGCAGATTTTCTAGAAGCAAATGGTATTGAAGTTAGAGCTGAAGATAAAGAAAAAGTTTTTGATAAAATAAAATATCATGAATCAGATGATATAGAAGACGATATTGATGATGCTGAAGATGATAATTCTTTGGTTTCTAAAAATACTGAATTTGAAGAAGATTCTGAAAATTAAATGTATTTAAGTTTTGGAGTATTAAATGAAAACTAAAAAAATTCCTTTAAGAAAATGTGTTGTTTGTGGTGAAAATAAACCAAAGGGAGAACTAATAAGAGTTGTTTTTAATAAAGAAGACGGAGTTTCTGTAGATTTGACAAATAAGAAAAATGGCAGAGGGGCTTATTTATGTAAAGATATAAAATGCATAAACAAGGCAAAGAAAAGCAGAAGACTAAGTCAGGTTTTAAAAACAGATGTAGACGCACTTATATATGAGGAGTTAATTAACCATGTAGAAGAATAATCAAAGGGAGGTCTTTGTATGGAAAAGATAAGAGTATACGAATTGGCAAAACAATTAAATGTTTCAACAAAAGACTTAATGAACAAATTAAAAGATAACAAAATTGAAGTTAAAAGTCACATGTCAACATTAGATAAAGACCAAATATCAAAAGTTAAATCTTTGTATGAAAAACAAAAACAAGTTCAAAATAATCAAAAGAGCAGTAATCAAAAAAAAGAAAGTAAACAAGTTGTAAATAAAAACTCAAATGAAAAGCTAGAAAACAAATCCCATAATGAATCTAATAAAGAAAAAAATAATTCTAAAAAAAGATTTAAACCAAAGAATTCAAGTAATAATAATGATGAATCTGTATATCATTTTGATAAGAAAAAAAACAAAAACAAATCTGAAATAAAAGAAAAACATAGTTCTAGCGATAAGAAAAAGAATAAGAATTTTAAAAATAACAAAAACAAAAATTCTAACAATAATACGAATAATAAAAATAATAGAAATAACAAAAACTACAAGAATAATAAAAACAATAATCAAAATAAAAAAGAAGAAATCATCAAGAATGAGCCAAAAGAACCTAAGAAATTTATTATTCAACCTACAATTACAGTAAAAGATTTATCTGAAAAAATAAGTGTATCTATTAGTGAATTAATAATGAAACTAATGGAATTAGGTATAATGGCAAATCAAAACCAAGAAATTGATTTTGATACTGCTAGTTTAGTAGCTGGTGAATTCAATGTTATCGTTGAACAAGATGAAGTAGAAGATTTTGATGACGATGATGTATTTAACCTAGATTTTGAAGATAAGGATGAGGATTTAAAAGAAAGACCACCTGTCATCACTGTAATGGGACACGTTGACCACGGTAAAACATCCATACTTGACAGAATTAGAAATTCTAGAGTAGCTGGTAAAGAAGCCGGAGGAATTACACAACATATTGGTGCGTATACTATTAGAGTTAATGATAAGAAAATAGTATTTTTAGATACACCAGGTCACGAAGCTTTTACAGCAATGAGAAGTAGAGGAGCACAAGTAACAGATGTTTCAATATTGGTAGTTGCTGCAGATGATGGTGTAATGCCTCAAACAGTAGAAGCTATAAATCACTCAAAAGCCGCAGGCGTTCCAATAATTGTCGCTGTTAATAAAATAGATAAAGAAAATGCTAATATCGAAAGAGTAAAAACTGAATTAGCTGAAAATGGATTGGTACCTGAAGACTGGGGTGGAGATACAGTTTTAGTTCCAGTTTCAGCTAGAACAGGTGAAGGTATTGATGAATTACTTGAAATGATTTTAATGGTAGCAGAAATTGAAGAACTAAAAGCTAATCCAAATAGACTTGCTGTAGGTACTGTAATTGAAGCTCAGTTAGACAAGGGAAGAGGTCCAACTGCTACAATTTTGGTGCAAAAAGGTACTCTAAAACATTCTGATATGGTATTTAGTGGACAAGCAAGTGGTCGTATCAGAGCTATGTTTAATGATCAAGGAAAGCAAGTTAAAAAAGCAGGTCCTTCAACACCAGTATTGATTTTAGGTTTAAACGAAGTACCTGAAGCTGGCGATATGATATACGCTGTCAAAGATGAAAAAGAAGCTAGAAATTATGCTCAAAAAATAAAAGACCATAACCGTGAAGAACAAATCAAATCTTCTTCAACAATGAACTTGGACGAGTTATTTGGAAAAATTTCAGACGGAGAAACTAAGGATCTTAATATTATAATAAAAACTGATGTTAAAGGTACAATTGACGCTATCAAACAATCATTAATAAAATTAAGCAATGAAGAAGTAAAGGTTAATATAATTCACGGTGCTGTCGGTGGTATTACTGAATCTGATGTTAACTTAGCATCTGCATCAAGTGCTATTATCATTGGTTTTAACGTAAGACCAACTCAAGTGGCTTTGGATATGGCAAAAAATGAATCTATAGAAATAAGAACTTATAGAGTTATATATGATGCTATAGAGGATGTAAAAAATGCAATTACAGGTATGTTAAAACCACAATATCAAGAAGAAGTTTTAGGTAGAGCTACAGTTAGAGATACTTTCAAAGTTCCAGGAGTAGGTACTGTTGCCGGAGTATATGTTAATACAGGAAAAGTAACTAGAAATGCTGTGGTTCGTTTGTTGAGAGATGAAATATTAATTTTCGAAGGTCCTATTTCTTCATTAAAGAGATATAAAGACGATGTTAAAGAATTGACTCAAGGCTATGAGGGCGGTATGGGCTTAGAAAATTATAATGACATTAAACCAGGAGATGTACTGGAAGCATATGTACTAAACGAAGTACAAAGATAGGAGAATTATGAATATTAAAAGAGTAAGAAGAATTTCATCAGAAATCAAAAAAGTTATTTCAAGTTCTATAATTAATTCACTAAAAGATCCTAGAATTGACAAACTAAATGTTTCTGTTACCGACGTAAAAGTAACAAATGATTTGAGTTTTGCTACAGTATATATAGCTGTAATAGGCGATGATGAAAAGAAAAAACAAACTCTTGAAGGATTGAACAAAGCAAAAGGATTTTTAAAAAAACAAATCGGTGAAAATGTAGATTTAAGACATGTACCACAACTGATTTTCAAAATTGATGAAACTAGTGAACAAAGTATGCATATCGAAAATCTAATAAAATCAATTCACGAGGAAAACTATAATGAAGATTAATGATGAAATTTTGAAATTCAAAGAGCAATTGAAGGATGCAAATTCAATTGCTCTAATTTCTCACTTAGACCCAGATGGTGATAACTTAGGCTCATTAACTGCTTTATCAAAAAGTTTACTAAATTTAGGGAAAAAGGTATATCCTATTGAGTTTGACAAAATTCCTGAAAATTTAAAATTTCTTCCTAATTTGGATTTGTTATCAGATAATACAGATATTAATATTAATATGATAATTTGTCTAGATTGTGCTAATTATGAGAGATTAGGTCAGATTGATGAGTTATTTAACAAAGCAAAATACAGAATAAATATTGACCATCATCAAAGTAATGAGTTTTACGGTGACGTTAACATAGTAAAAAAAGGTTATAGTTCAACTTGCGAATTAGTATTTGATTTAATAAATGAAATTAATCTACCAATTGATAAAGAAATTTCCATTTCACTTTTAACAGGAATTTCAACTGATACTGGAAGATTTTTATATTCTGCTACAACTGCAGATACATTAGCTAAAGCTTCTAAATTAGTTGAAAATGGTGCAGACATGATGAAAATCAATGAATTAATTTATCAATCAAAAAAATTTGAAGCACAACTTCTAGAAAATGAAATCTTATCCAAGACTAAAATTTATAATGATTATGTTGCAATTAGTTTTGTAATGACAGATCAATTAAATAAATACAGTGTTGAAATTTCAGATATTGATAGTGTTATTAATACTTTCAGAGATACAGACAAAATCAAAATATCAGTATTAATTAAACAACAAACTGAAAATGAGTACAAGGTAAGTTTCAGAAGCAAGGGAAATATTGATGTAGGATTAATTGCCAAAAATCTTGGTGGAGGTGGTCATAAGAATGCTGCTGCTACAAGAATTACAGGGGATTTTGAGACAGTTTTAAATAAAATAAAAGAAGAAATTTATAGATATGGATTGTGTAATTAATGTTTTTAAGGAAAAGGGATATACATCTCAAGATGTTGTTTCTATATGTAAAGGAATTTTAAAAACTAAGAAGATTGGACACGCTGGTACTCTAGATCCTGATGCTACCGGAGTTTTGTTATTAGGCGTTGGAAAAGGAACTAAAATAACAGAATATCTAATGGAATATGGTAAAACATATATATTTGAAATGGTTTTTGGTACAAGTACAGATACTCTTGATTTGTCTGGTAATGTCACAGGTTCTTCTGATAAAACATACGATAAAGAAAAATTAAAACAAATTTTGGATGATTTAAATGGTAAAACCATTGAACAAGTACCTCCGATGTATTCCGCGGTTAAAGTAAATGGAAAAAAACTTTATGAATACGCAAGAGAAAACAAAGAAATTAAGAGGAAATCCAGAAAAATTACAATTTATAATATTGAACCATTATATCTTCTAGAAAACTCATGTATAATCAAAGTTAGATGTTCTAAGGGAACGTATATTAGAGTTTTGATTGAAGATATTGCTAAAAAATTAGATAGATTAGCATACATGAAATCTCTTATCAGAGTAAATTCTGGAGGTTTCGACATAAAAGATTCAGTAAAAATAGAATCTCTCAGAAAATGTAATATTGACGATGTATCATTTTCAGTGTACGAAAGTTTAACAGAAATGAAGTCTATAAAACTTGATGATAATTTATATAAAAAAATTACCAATGGTGTTAAAGTGAACATCAACCACGAAAACACTGATAATATCAAAGTAGTTTGTAAGAATAAATTTATTGGAATCGGCAGTATTGAAGATAATTTTTTAAAAATGAATAAGGTATTTGACATATGCAAATAATTGATTTAGACAAAGATAACATAAAAATTCATATTGATGCTATTACTTTAGGAAATTTTGACGGATTACATTTAGCACATCAAAAACTTATAAATAAATGTGTTAGCTTAGGTAAATCAGGGGTTATTATATTCAAGTCACATACTTCAGAAGTTTTAGAATATGATAATTTTAAAAACATATTAACAACGGATGATAAAATAAATATACTAAAAAGAATGAATGTAGATTACTGCTTAATCAAGTCATTTGATAAAGCTTTTTTATCCCTAAAGCCTGAAGAGTTTTTAAATTATGTGAAAGAGTATACTAATTTCAAAAATTTAGTTGTGGGCAAAGATTTCAAATTCGGAATTAATGCATCTGGTAATGTATCTACTTTAGAAGATTTCCAAAAAGTTTTTAATTATAAACTCTACACTATAGATGACCAATTTATTAAAAGTGTCCCTATTAGATCGACAACAATTCGTAAATTTTTAATGAGTGGAGATGTTGAGAATGCTAATTCAATGCTCTACAGACCATTTAGTATTAAGGGAGTTGTCGTAGATGGTAAACATAGAGGAAGAAATTTAGGTTATCCTACTGCTAATTTGGAATGTAAACAATATATTATACCAGCAGCTGGCGTTTATTATACTAATGTTATTTATGATAACAAACTATACAAAGGTATAACTTCTGTAGGAGAAAATCTAACCTACGATGAGCATGATGTAAAGATTGAAACTCATATTTTAGACTTTGAAGGTGATTTGTATGGAAAAATTTTGACATTAGTATTCATAAACAAAATAAGAGATAATGTAAAATTTAATTCTGAGATTGAACTTATCAATAAATTAAAAAGCGATTATAATTTTGCAAAAAACCAAGATTTAGATTTACAATTACAAGATTATATGATAATATAAATAAGTACTACTGTTACATTGATATTCGAAACCTCAACGATATCGCTGTAATGGTGAATATTAAGATTTATGGAGGAAATTATGTACAACAAAGAAATCAAAGAAGAAATAATCAAAGAATACCAAACAAAAGAAGGAGACACTGGTTCTCCAGAAGTTCAAGTAGCTTTATTGACTTACAGAATAAACTACTTAACTGAACATTTAAAGTCTCATAAGAATGATCACCATTCTAGAAGAGGTCTTTTCAAAATGATCGGTAAAAGAAGAAATCTTCTTAACTATCTTAGCAATAAAGACATTGAAAGATACCGTGATTTAATTAAAAGATTAAACATTAGAAGATAATTGAAAGAGCGGGTTTTTCCGCTCTTTTTATTTATAAGGAGAATATATGATAAAAAAATATGAATATGATTTATGCGGTAAAAAAATAGAAGTTACGATTGGAAAAGTTGCTGAACAAGCTAATGGAGCATGTTTAATTCAATCTGGAGAAACTGTACTTCTAGTTACTGCTGTAGGATCAAAAGAGCCACGTGAGGGAGTTGATTTCTTTCCTTTAACATGCGATTTTGAAGAAAAACTTTATTCTGTAGGAAAAATCCCAGGAGGATTTATAAAGCGTGAAGGTAGACCTAGTGAAAAAGCTACATTAACTGCTAGATTAATCGATAGACCTTTAAGACCGTTATTTCCAGAAGGATATCATAATGATGTACAAGTTATAGCTACTGCACTTTCTGTGGATCAAGATAATACTCCCGATATTTTAGCTATGATAGGATCATCTATTGCATTGAGCATTTCGGATATTCCTTTCTTAGGACCTACTGGTTCTGTAGCTGTAGGAATGATTGATGGTGAATTTATTATAAATCCTACGCAAGAACAAAGAGATAAGTCTGATCTTGAATTAACTGTCGCTGGTACTAAAGATGCTATCATGATGGTTGAAGCTGGATGTAATAATATTACTGAACAACAAGTGTTAAAAGCTATTCTTAGAGCTCATGAAGAAATCAAGAAAATTTGTGAATTTATTGAATCAATTCAAAAAGAATGCGGAAAACCAAAACAAGAATTCGTTCAACCGGAAAAAAATGTAGAGTTAGATGAAGAAGTTAAATCATTCTGCATTGAAGATTTGAAGAAAATTACAGTTAATGAAGATAAATTAGATAGAGAAGATCACATTAATACACTTAAAAGAAGAGTAGTAGATTATTTTGTTGAAAAATATGATGAAAGTATAGCTTCAAAAGTTTCTACTATATACGATGATTTAGAAAAAGCAGAAGTAAGACGTTTAATATTAGAAGATCATATCAGACCTGATAATAGAAAACTTGATCAAATTAGAGAAATAACTTGTGATGTTGATATATTACCTAGACCACATGGTTCAGGTTTGTTTAAAAGGGGTCAAACTCAAGTTTTATCTGTTACAACATTAGGAACTCCATCTGATGCACAAGTATTAGATGGATTAATTGAACAAGAAGATAAAAGATATATGCATCAATACAACTTCCCACCTTATTCTGTAGGGGACGCAAGACCTTTAAGAAGTCCAGGTAGACGTGAAATTGGTCACGGCGCTTTAGCTGAAAGAGCTCTATTACCTGTAATTCCATCAGAAGAAGAATTCCCATACACAATAAGAGTAGTATCTGAAGTATTAAGTTCTAACGGTTCTAGTTCTCAAGCATCTGTCTGTGGTTCAACACTTAGTTTATTAAATGCAGGTGTTCCAATAAAAGAACCTGTTGCAGGTATTGCCATGGGATTGATTAAGGAAGATGATAATGTTGTAATTCTCTCTGATATTCAAGGTTTAGAAGATCACTTAGGAGATATGGATTTTAAAGTTGCAGGTACAAAAGATGGTATAACTGCATTGCAAATGGATATAAAAATTACTGGAATTTCTGAAGAAATATTAACTGAAGCTTTAGAAAGAGCTAGAGTTGGTAGACTTCATATATTATCATTAATGAACGAATGTATAAGTGAACCAAATAAAGAAATTTCAAAGTATGCTCCTAGAATTATGGTAATTAATATTGCACCTGAAAAAGTAAGAGAAGTTATTGGACCAGGTGGAAAAGTAATAAACAAAATAATTGATGAGACTGGCGTGAAAATTGATACCGAAGATGATGGTAAAATTACAGTAGCTGGTGAAAACACTGAAAGTGCACAAAGAGCTATAGATATGATTAAAGAAATAGTTAGAGAACCAGAAATCGGTGAAAAATATTTAGGAAGAGTTACTAAGATTATGAATTTTGGTGCTTTTGTTGAAATATTACCTGGAAAAGAAGGCCTTCTTCACATATCTAATATAGCACATGAAAGAACTAATAAAGTTGAAGATGTTTTAAAAGAAAACGATGAAATTATGGTAAAACTTATGGATATAGATGACCAAGGTAAGATGACATTATCCAGAAAAGCTCTTTTACCAAAACCAGAAAGAAAAGAAAAAAAGAATTTTGATAAAAAATCTGAAGATCAAAATACAGAAGATAAATAATTAATAGTTGAGTAATTTTATTACTCAACTATATTTTTGAAAGGGGACATTATGAAAGTTAAAATAATTAATAAATCTAATAACCCTCTACCAAAATATTCAACAATTGGGTCTAGTGGTATAGATTTGAGAGCTTATACTGAAAATGATATAACTTTAAAACCACTTGAAAGAACTCTTGTACCTACTGGAATATATATTGCAATTCCAGAAGGTTATGAGGTTCAAATCAGACCAAGAAGTGGTTTGAGTATTAAACATGGAATAACTCTGATAAATTGTGTTGGTACTATAGACAGTGATTACAGAGGAGAATTAAAAATTCCTGTAGTCAATTTGTCGAATGAAGAATATACAATTTCATCTGGGGATAGAATTTGTCAAATGATACTTCAAAAATACGAAAATATTCAATTTGAGGAAGTTGAAGTACTAGATGAAACAGATAGAAATGATGGCGGATTTGGCCATACAGGCTACTAATTATGGCTAGAAATACTAAATCACGAAACAAAACTCAATCAAAATCTAATAGCAAAAAAAATGCTAACTCTTCGACAAAATTAATAATTATATTAGTGTTAATTATTTCACTTATCTTTATGGCTAGTAGTAGAGTTGGTGTTTTGGGAATTATTGTAAAAAATATATACTTTAATACTTTTGGCATCTTTTCATACGTGTTTATATCATTAGGTATACTGTATACTATATCGACGATATCTGATATAAACCATGGAAATAAACTAAGAAAAATTACTTATATATTGGCTGTTTCTTCAATTTTCGTAATGAGTTTAATTAATATATCAAACTATCCAAATCTTAATATTAATCAAAGGATTGATTTGAATTTAAATTTAGCCAATTACTACAGTGGTATTGGAGTAATTGGAGCTATTATAGCATCAATACTAAACATAGCTATAGGCTACATAGGTTTATATGTTGCACTTGTTTTTTGTTTTTTGTTTTTTATATCTGTAATAATGAATTTAACTTTAAAAGAATTATTTCAAAAATTTTTCGCTTTTGTTAAAAAGACATTTGTAGATATAAAAACTAAAATTGAACAAAACAAACAAAATAAAAACATCGAAAAATCGCGTGAGATTAAGCAAAATAAATCTACAAAAGAAAGGATTTCTAAAAATTCACTTAAAGAAAAATCTGATTTGGAGAAATCAATAGATTTTGAACCTCCAAAACCAAAACTCAACGATTATAAGTCTAATGAGAAAGAATCTGGAGAACAGCTTTCTGTTATAGATTTTGGTGAATTTTCTGGACAAAGTAATTATACTTTTCCACCATTGGAACTTTTGAAAAATGCTGAATATGCGGAAGATAATGATGATTCTGTTTTACAGAAAGCAAAAATGATTGAAGAAACTTTAAAAAACTTTTCAATAGATGCGACTGTTGTTCAAATCGATAGAGGTCCTACGGTTACTTGCTATGAATTAGAGCCTAAGGCAGGGGTGAAAGTCTCAAGAATAGTTAATCTAGCAGATGACCTATCACTTTCTTTAGCTACTAGTGGAATTAGAATACAAGCTCCTATTCCCGGTAAATCAGTAGTTGGAATTGAAGTAGAAAATGATGTTAAAAATTCTGTAATGTTAAAAGAGATTTTAATGTCTGATAATTTTGTTAAAGAAAAATCGTTGATGCCAATAGCTTTAGGAAAAGATATTTCTGGAAAATGTATTGTAACTTCCGTTGATAAGATGCCACATCTACTTATAGCAGGAGCTACTGGTAGTGGTAAATCTGTTTGCATAAATACAATAATAATGAGTATTTTGTATAAGTCAAATCCAAATGATGTAAAACTTATATTGATTGATCCAAAAGTTGTCGAATTGAGTATATACAATAATATTCCACATCTTGCTATACCGGTTGTTACAGATCCAAAAAAGGCAAGTGCTGCTTTGAACTGGGCTGTAAGGGAAATGGAAAGAAGATACCAAATATTTTCAGAAAATCACGTTCGAGATATCAAAGCTTATAATAAGAAAAATAAAAATGATGAACTTGAAAAACTACCATATATTGTTATTATTATAGATGAGTTAAGTGATTTGATGATGGTCTCAGCAAATGATGTTGAAGACGCTATTTGCAGACTAGCTCAAATGGCAAGAGCGTGTGGTATCCATCTAATTATTGCTACTCAAAGACCAACAGTGGATGTAATTACTGGTACAATAAAAGCAAATGTACCGTCTAGAATTTCTTTTGCTGTTAGTAGCCAAATCGATTCTAGAACTATTCTAGATCAATCTGGTGCAGAAAAGCTTATAGGAAGAGGCGATATGTTATTTTTCCCATCATCAATGGCAAAACCTAGTAGGGTTCAAGGAGCTTTTATTTCTGATGAAGAAGTCGATAATGTAGTTAAATTCTTAATAAATAAAAATGAAACTAATTATAAAGAAGAAATCATAGAAGACATAGATAAATCAGACAGTATTGATCTTGAAGATGATGATACAGATATTTTATTTACAGATGCTGTTGAAATTATTTTGAATGAAGATTCTGCATCTATTTCGCTATTACAAAGAAAATTAAAAATAGGATATGCTAGGGCTGGAAGAATTATAGATCAAATGGAAGAAAAAGGTATTGTTGGTCCTAGTGAGGGAAGCAAGCCTAGAAAAATTTTAATACCTAAAGATTATTTAGAAAGACGTGATTGATATGAATATTGCAAATAAGTTCACAACATTAAGAGTAATTTTAATACCATTTTTTGTAGCATCATTACTGATATTCAAAACAGACAATTATATACCTGCGTTAATATTTATAATCTCTGCAATAACAGATTTTATTGATGGTCAACTCGCTAGAAGGAAAAATTTAGTTACTACATTTGGAAAGTTTATGGATCCATTAGCAGACAAAATGTTGAGTTGCAGTGCATTAATTGTCCTAGTACAACTAGGAAAAGTTCCTGCATGGAGCGTGGTTATAGTTGTATTAAGAGAACTTACTATTAGCGGTTTCAGAATATTAGCTGCATCTAATGGAGTTACATTAGCAGCAAGTTATTGGGGAAAATCAAAAACTATGACACAATTTATCGCTATTGTTTTAATTTTGATTAATACTGGGGATAAATTAGGGTTTGCTTTAGATATGTACCTATATTATATATCAATTGTATTAACTGTAATCAGCTTATGTGATTATATTTTTAAGAATGTTAATGTATTAGATTTAAAAAATATATAATTATTTTTTGGTTTGTGGTATAATAAACACAAGAACTTATGTTCTGTTTAATTTTTAGGAGGTAGTCATGGATTTTGCTAATGGATCTGAAAAAGATCAAGCTTTAAGAGAAGCTTTTGCAAGCATTGAAAAACAATTTGGAAAAGGCTCTATAATGAAACTCGGAGATCATGTTCAAAAAGATATCGAAGCTATTCCTACTGGAGCTATAAATTTGGATGTTGCTTTAGGAATAGGTGGCTTACCAAGAGGTAGAGTTATTGAGATTTATGGACCTGAATCTTCTGGTAAAACAACTTTGGCACTCCATGTAGTTGCTGAAGCACAAAAGATGGGTGGTACTGCAGCTTTTATCGATGCTGAACACGCATTAGACGCAATTTATGCTAAAAACTTAGGTGTAGATACAGACAATCTTATCATTTCACAACCAGATACAGGTGAACAAGCTTTAGGAATATGTGATTCTCTTGTAAGAAGTTCTGCTGTAGATATTATTATCATTGACTCTGTTGCAGCACTAGTTCCAAGAGCTGAAATAGAAGGAAATATGGGAGACAGCCATGTTGGTCTACAAGCAAGACTAATGTCTCAAGCTTTACGTAAATTAACAGGTGTTATTTCCAAGAGCAATTGTACAGTTATTTTCATTAACCAACTTAGAGAAAAAGTTGGAATAATGTTTGGTAATCCAGAAGTTACAACGGGTGGTAGAGCTTTAAAATTCTATTCTTCAGTTAGAATTGAAATTAGAAGAGGAGAAGCTATTAGAAAAGGTGACGATATTGTTGGAAATCGTACTAAAGTTAAAATCGTCAAAAACAAAGTAGCACCTCCATTTAAACAAGTAGAATTCGACATTATGTACGGGGAAGGTATTTCTAAAATAGGTACAATATTAGACTTAGCCACTGACTGCAAAGTTGTAAAAAAAGCAGGTGCTTGGTACAGTTATGAAGATGAAAAATTAGGTCAAGGTAGAGAAAACTCTAAAGTATTTTTAGAAGAAAATCCAAAAATACTAGAAGAAATTATCGATAAAACTTATGAATTTTATGGATTAAGATCAAAAGAGGATTCAGAGGCTATTAAAACAGAAAATAACGATGATATAAAAGACGAATCAAATAACGAAATAAGTGAGGATGAATTAGACTAGGGCAAGTATTACTTGCCCATTATTTCTATTATGAAGATATTATTTTTTACAGATACACATATAAAATCTAGAAATCCTAGATCTAGAATAGATGATTATGAAGATTCTATTTATAAAAAAATTGAAGAAATAAGGGAAATATCAATAGAAGAAAATGTTGACATGATACTTCACGGTGGAGATTTGTTTGATAAAGCAGATGTTGGAATAAAAACAGCGTCTAAATTTGGTAAATTATTTCAAACTTTTCCGAAGAAAATTCATATAATAAGTGGGAATCATGATATATATGGTTATAATCCAAACTCTATAGATAGAGCTATGATGGGACTATACAATTCATTAGATGTATTGGAACTAATTGAAGAAGATAAGCCTAAGATAATTGAAAAAGATGGTTTGAGAGTTCAAATCTCTGGCCAACCATATACTCATGATATTGATTCATCTGATAAATTCCATTATTATCCGAAAAGATTGGATAATATAGACTATCATATACTAATAATACACAGTTTTTTATTGTATAAGAAATTTATTGAACAAATTGAGTATACTTTAATCGATCAAATTATGGATACTGATTGTGATATTGTTTTAAGTGGTCACTATCATACTGGATTTAAGACTGTAAAGGTCAATGAAAAGTATTTCGCAAATCCAGGAAGTATTGCTAGAATGACTAATACTGAATCAGAAAGAAAAAGAAGACCTAAGGTCTTGATAATCGAACTTACAAAAGATGATATCAAAATTGAAGAAATTTATCTAAAAAGTGCTAAAAAAAGTAGTGAAATTTTTTCTAATGATAAATTAAACCCGTATTCTATTAAAAACAAAAGCCTACTGGATATAAAAGAAAGACTTTCAAAGTTATCAAGCAATCCGATTATAGACATCAATAACAACTTAAAATCCATAGGAAGAGAAATGAAAATAGATGAAGAAATTATTGATGAAGCCATAAGGAGAATAGAATAATGTATATTACCGATATATATTTAACTAATTTTCAGTCATACGAACAAGGTCATTTTGAGCTTTCAGAAAAAGTAAACTTAATTACAGGTGCTTCTGATAGTGGAAAAACTGCCTTAATTAGAGCTCTATCATGGGTCTTATTCAATGATTACACAACGGATTTATTAATCAGAAATGGATACAATAATGTTGAAGTCAAAATTGTATTTAACAACGGTAATTTTATTTTAAGAGGTAGAAAAGGTAATACTAATTATTACTACATTAAAAACAATCCTGATAGTGAAGATATTAAGAAATATGAAAACTTCGGTAGAGAAATACCATCAGAAATTCAAAATGATTTTCTTTTTAAAAAAGTTAATCTCTTGAACGAGAAATACAATATTTTAATCGCTTCACAATTAGAAAATTCATTTTTACTGTCAGAAACAGATTCTACGAAAGCAAATGCTATCGGGAAACTAGTAAATATTGATATACTAGACAATGCATCCAGAAATGTCTCAAGAGAAATAAAAAGCACAAAAGGAGAATTAAATTTTAAAAAAAGTTTTATCAACGAAAAAGAAGAATCTTTAAATAAATATAATTATTTAAATGAAGATAAAATAAAAATTGACAACCTAAGAGTTCTATACAATAATTTAGCCAAAAATTTTGAAAAATTAAATATATTGAAAACATTATCCATTAAACTTTCTGGATTAAATGTCAGGATTAAAAATGGCTATAAATACTTAGATAAATACAAGGGACTAGATATTTGTTCAGAAACTTTGCAGAATACAGAAGATAATATTTCTTCCTTCTCAAAACTTAATCAATTATATGAGTATTATCAGCAAATAATAAAAGGTATCAAATCTAGTAATGTAAAATTGAATAATTTAAGATATACGGATTTGATATCAGAAATTATTGATAGCATCGATAAAAATCTTACACTATTGAAGTTTTTAAAACCATTACATGAAAGATTTACTTATGTAAATAGTAGTTTTAAAAATTATGAAAGTAAATTAGAAAAATTTAAACAAGTGCATAAATCCTATAATATCTTATTAAATACTCAAAATGATATCCAAATTTTAAATCAGTTATCTAATTTAAATGAAAATTACTATAGAATTAACCAAGAAATAAGGGATAATAGTCAGGTATTAACAAGTATTAATACATCTAAAGTATCAGAATTAACAAATAGAATTTATAAAAACAAAGAAAAATATATACAGCTATATAAACTTAGCATTTCTTATCAAAAAGTTAATCATATGATTTTAGAAAAAAATGATAAATTAAATAAATTGAAGTCAATTAAAACTTTACAAAATATAATATTCAATCTTTATAAAACTTCCGAATTATTAGCCAAACTTAAAATAATAAAAGCTACATTAGACGATAAAGAAAACATTTATCAACAGAATACTAAAGTAATATCCAAATGTAATATTGTAATAGGTGACCTGATACAAAAATACAAAGAAAATCTCTACAAAGAAAAAATATGTCCATTTTGTCTAAGTGAAATAGATGAAGAGCATGTTACTCAAATAGTAAAGGAGTTAAGAAAATAATGAATACTAATGAACGTTTTAACAACATAAAAGAAAGACTTGATAAAGCTAAAGAAGAAAAAAATAGAGCCGAAATTGCATTAGAGACTTTAGAGAAGCAAAAAGAAGATATACTTAATCAGTTGAAAGAATTAAATATAGATCCTGAAAATTTGGAATCAGAAATTACTAAACTTCAAAATCAAATCGAACAAGATTTACAAAAAGCTGAGGAGCTTCTTCCTGATGCAAAAAATTGATTTAGCTCAAATTCAATCCAAAATCACTTCTATGGAAATTAAGTATCAAAGTGAATTGGCTGTAAAAAAATCAATAGAAAAAGAAATATTAGCTACCAAAAAAAGCGTTGATGCTCTTGAAAAGCAAATAGAAAAACTTGAGATCATCAAAATGCTCTATGACAAGACTTCAGAATATTCAAGAGAACAAGCTAAAATTCAAATAGAAAACCTTGTAAGTAGATGTTTAAGTTATATCTTTGAAAAAGAAATGAATTTTAAAATCGAAATAAAAATTAAAAATAGCAATCCTTCTGCTAAGTTTTTTATAGAAGAAAGCTTAGATATTGATGGTGAGATTAAAACTTTTACCTACGATATTGTAGATGCTAGAGGTGGGGGAGTAGTAGACATAGTTTCTTTGGCTCTAAGAATATCTTTTATCATGCTATATGAAAATAATCTTGCCAATATTATTGTACTTGATGAACCTTGTAAGCATGTTAGTGAAGACTATATACACAATGTAGCAAATTTTATCAATGAAATTAGTGAAGAATACAATAAACAAATTATAATGATTTCCCATAACGCTCACTTATCTGCTATTGGAGATATTAACTATAGAATTACAAATAGAAATAATACATCTGAAATAGATGTTATATAATTTTCTATTATATATCTAAATATTGACAATCAACGGTATTTGTACTACACTAAAAGAGTAAATTTATCCAAAAGATTTATTTAATGAATATTGAAAATTGAATAAAGGGGGTGTATTTATGAGCACCGCGACATCTTTAATAATTGGTATTCTTGCCGCAATATTAGGTATTGTAATAGGTTTCTTTTTAAGAAAAAGCATGGCTGAGAAAAAAATCAGAAGCGCTGAAGATTATGCTGTTAAAATAATTGAAGATGCAAACAAAGATGCTGAAACTAAGAAAAAAGAACTATTAGTAGAAGCAAAAGATGAAATCTTTAAGATGAAAAGTGATTTAGATCGTGAAAACAAATCTCGATTGAAAGAAATCAGTCGTCAAGAAGATAGACTTAATTCTAAAGAAGAAAATTTAGAACGAAAAAATGCATCATTAGAGAAGAAACATAAAAAGCTAGATTCAGAATTAAAAAAAGCTGATGATATGCAACAAAAAATTCAATCTATAATAGATGAAAAGGAATTAGAATTAGAAAAAGTTGCAGGATTAACAAGTGATGAAGCCAAGAACATTGTTCTTGATAGAGTTAAATCTGAAACAATACGTGAGCAAGCTGCTATTATTAAAGAAATCGAATCCAAAACTAAGGAAGAATCTGAAAAATTTGCAAGAGAAATCATTAGTACATCAATTCAAAGATATGCTGCAGATCAAGTAGCGGAATCTACTGTGTCTGTTGTTAATTTACCTAATGATGATATGAAAGGTAGAATCATTGGTCGTGAAGGTAGAAACATAAGAGCATTTGAAACTTTAACAGGTGTAGATTTAATAATTGATGATACTCCAGAAGCTGTTGTATTATCAGCTTTTGATCCTGTAAGACGTGAAATTGCAAGAATTGCTTTGGAAAAACTTATAGTTGATGGAAGAATTCATCCTACTAGAATTGAAGAAATGGTTGAAAAAGCCAAGAAAGAAGTAGATAATACTATAAGAGAAAAAGGCGAAGAAGCTTGCGATGAAACTAATGTACATGGTTTACATCCAGAATTGATTAAAATTCTTGGTAAACTACATTACAGAACAAGTTATGGACAAAATGTTCTTAAACATTCTATTGAGGTATCTAATATTGCTGGAATGCTTGCAAGTGAATTAGGAGTAAATGTGAAATTAGCTAAAAGAGGTGGATTACTTCACGATTTAGGAAAAGCAATTGACCACGAAATCGAAGGACCACACGTTGAACTAGGCGTTAACGCCGCTAAAAGATTCAAAGAGCCTAAAGATGTTATCAATTGTATTGAGGCTCATCATGGAGATGTTGAACCGACATGTATCGAATCTATATTAGTTCAATCTGCTGATGCAATATCAGCAGCAAGACCTGGAGCTAGACGTGAATCTATGGAAAACTATATCCAAAGATTAGAAAATCTAGAACAAATAGCTAATTCATTTGATGGTATTGAAAGTTCTTATGCTATACAAGCCGGTAGAGAAATCAGAATTATGGTTAAACCAGAAGTTATTGATGAAAGCGCTATGGTTATATTAGCAAAAGATGTAGCTCATAAAATTGAAAGTGAATTAGAATATCCTGGACAAATTAAAGTAAATGTCATAAGAGAAAATAGGGTATCTGATTACGCAAAATAAGAATTAACTTAGAAGGTCAACATTTGTTGACCTTCTTCTAATATGAAAAACTTTAAAGGGATTTAAAAATGATTGATATGCACGTACATTCTACAGAAAGTGATGGAAGATTAAGTATTGAAGAAATTCAAAAAACTGCAAATAAAAATCATATAGATGAAATTGCAATTACTGATCATGATATTTTAATGTCTGCTGATCCAGAACTTTATAATACTAACATCATTAAAGCTGTAGAATTTGGTATAACTTACAAAAACAAAGAAGTACATATTCTTGGGTACTATGTAGATAGTTCCAATGAAAACTTACGAAAAATTTCTGAATTAGCTATAAATGATAGAGCAAATAGAATTGATATTTTTGAGAAAAATTTTGCTAAATTCAGAATCAAAATTGACAAAGAAAAAGTCCTAAATTATAGTAAGGATAAAGTTTTTTCTAGAAGTAATTTAGCTCAATATTTAGTCGATATTAATATATGCAAAAATAAAAACGAAGCTTTTAACGAATATTTATCTTCAAAAGGTAAATGTTATGTCGCAAAAAACTTCACATCACTACAAAACATTATTGATTCTATAAAATCAGCTAATGGAGTATGTGTATTAGCACATCCTATAACATTGAATGATGATAATATTGTAGATGAAATAATAGAAATGGGTATTGATGGAATTGAAGTAATTAATTCAAAGCATTCATTTACTGATATCAAAAAATATTTAAATATAGCGATAAAAAACAAACTAATATATACAGCAGGAAGCGACTGTCATGGAAAGGAGTTTGATGGTAACTATTTAATGGGAAATTTTGCATTAAATTATACAACACTTAAATCTATAAAAAAACTACACGAATTAAGGAGCAATTATGTTATCAAGAAAAATTAACAGTATAAATCCATCTTTAACACTCGAGTTGAGTGCTAAAATTAATAAATTAAAAAAAGAAGGAATAAAAGTCTATAACTTTACAGTTGGAGAACCAGACTTCAAGACTCCAAGATATATAATTGATAAAACTTTAGAGTACTTGGATAACGGAATTGTTAGATATACTGATACTAGCGGAATACCTGATTTACGAGAAGAAATAAGTTTAAAACTTAACAAATGTAATCATATAAAATGCGATAAAGATTCTATAGTTGTATCCACTGGTGCTAAACAAGCAATAGTTAATAGCTTATTTGCATTAACAAATCCTAATGATGAAGTTCTTATACCATCTCCATATTGGTTAAGTTATCCTGAAATGTGTAAATTAACAGATTGTAAGCCTGTCATTTTACCATATAACGAAAACTTCAAAGTCGATGTCGATATATTAAACCAATATAAAAACTCAAACACTAAATGTCTTATATTAAATAATCCTTCTAATCCTACAGGAGTTATCTATTCAGAAGAAGAATTACTTAGTATTGGTAATTGGGCAGTCGAAAATAATGTATATATTATATCTGATGAAATTTACGAAAGATTATCATATGATAAAGAATTTATAAGTATAGGCTCATTATCTGATGAAATTAATGAGATAACAATAACAATTAATGGTTTTTCAAAGGCTTATGCAATGACTGGATTCAGGTTGGGATATTCTTGTAGCATTAAGGAGGTCTCTAAGCTCATAAAAAGACTTCAAGGACATATTACATCCAATGCTAATACATTGAGCCAAATAGCCGGTTTAACAGCGTTAAAAGACGAATCTGATGAAGTAGAGAAAATGATTGGTGAATTTAAGTCCAGAAGAGACTATATAGTATCCAAACTAGATGAATTTGACATAGAATATATTTATCCAGCAGGAGCATTCTATATATTCATTAAAATAGATCAATTTTATAATAGTACAATTAATAATTCTTTAGAATTATGTAATGAATTGCTTTCCAAATATAACGTTGCATTCGTACCAGGTATTGTTTTTGGAGACGACAAATATATTAGAATGAGCTATGCAACAAGTATTGAAGACATTAAACAAGGATTAGAAAACTTACAAAATTTTATAGTAGATCAAAAAATATAGCAATTAAAATTTGCTATATTTTTTTGACAATAGAGGAGGTTTTTGATAAAATTATAATGTCACAAAATAATAATTTTGTGACATTAAGGTTATAGATTTTGGAGGTACTATGAACTATGAATAGCTATCCTATAATACTTATGGACTTTTTAGACTACTTAGAAACTATTAAAGGACGTTCGTCAAACACAGTTAAAGAATATGCTTACGATATCAATTTAATGATTAAATACATTATAGCGCGTAAGCAAAATATAAAATTAAAATCATTTGATGATATTGTTAAGATTGATTCTTCTGATGTAGATTTGAATTTTTTCAAAAATATTGATGTTATTGATTTGCATTCTTTTATGGGATTTTTAGATCATAATAGATCCAATGGTTCGTCTACACGCAGTCGTAAAACTTCTAGTATCAGAACATTTTATAAGTATCTTATCAATATTAGAAAACTTGATATAATAAACCCTGCAGAACTCTTAGATTCGCCAAAAAAAAATATTAGACAACCAGTATATCTTACTCTAGATGAATCACTAAATTTACTTAAAGTTATACTATGTGAAAAAGATGAAGAAATAAAAGCTCGTGATTACTGTATTACAGTGTTATTTTTAAACTGTGGCATGAGACTATCAGAGCTTAGTAGCATAAACATCGATCATATAAAAACAAATACATTGAGAGTTATCGGTAAAGGAAACAAAGAAAGAACTGTTTATCTAAATGATATGTGTTTAGATGCTTTAGATAATTATCTTAAAATAAGACCAGAAATCGATAATGACGCACTATTTATCAGCAAAAAAAGAAATCGAATGAGCAATCGTGCAATACAGTACCGAATAGAACATTATTTAAAAGTTGGTGGATTTGACACTAGTATATACAGTGTTCATAAATTACGCCACACAGCAGCTACTTTAATGTATCAATATGGTGATGTCGATATAAAAGTATTACAAGAGATTTTAGGACATGAATCAGTGTCCACCACACAAATATACACACATGTAGATAATAATAGTTTAAGAAATGCAGTAAATAAGAACCCACTTAATAGCTTGAACAACGATTTAAAAAATAATAAGTAAGAAAGACAAAAAGATCAAGACATGCGCTTGATCTTCATTACTGTTATTAGATAGTATTAGGAGTATAACAGTATCTTATTTATTTATTAAAGGTATGTTCAAATGTTCGCCTACTTTAATTGAGCTACCTTCTATAAATCTATTGTATTGTTTTATTATAGATATAAATTGTCTTGTACTCATATTATCAGGTTTGAATTTTATAGAAATTTTCCATAATGAGTCTGATGGTTCTACAATATAATACTCAGTGTTATATTCTTGATTTTCATAATTACCATAACTAAGATTAGACGTTAATACTAAAATCATCAAAGACAATGCTACAAAACAAATCGATATAAATCTAAAAAATTTGAACTTATTTGTAATTTTATATTTTTTCATATTTCCTCCCGTTCAGAAACTATTTTCTGCACATATGTTCTATGCTTTTATTCTACAACATATGTTCTTATATGTCAACAAAAGTTTTTATGTTCTATTAAAAAAGGAAACAAATGTTTCATTTCTTGAAGAAATATGATATAATCAAGAAAAGAATAGAAAAGGAGTATATTAATGTACGATGATTTAACCTCTAAGCAAATAGAAATATTAAAATTTATAAAAAGATATATAGATTACAAAGGATATCCCCCTGCTATTCGCGAAATTGGTGATAGTTTGAATATCAATTCTACATCAACTGTTCATAATAATATTTTGAAATTAGAAATGAAGGGTTATTTAAGAAGAGATCCTTTAAAAAATAGAGCTTTAGAAATTATAGATAGTGTTTATGAAGAACAAGAAAACGAAATAAAAAAAGAGACTATAGATGTTCCTATTGTTGGAAAAGTTCAAGCTGGAATGCCAATTTTGGCCATAGAAAATGTCGAAGATACATTTCCTCTTCCTATTGAATATACATCACAAGGTGTAGTATTTATTTTGAAAGTCCAAGGAGAATCTATGATTGAAGATGGAATATTAAACGGTGATAAGATAATTGTACGAAAACAAAATACTGCAAATAATGGAGATATTGTCGTTGCATTAATGGATGAATCAGCAACTGTTAAAAGGTTTTACAGACATTCAGACCATATTGAACTAAGACCTTCTAATTCAACTATGTATCCTATTATTGTAAAAGATGTAGAAATTTTAGGAAAAGTTATTGGCCTATACAGAACTATTTATTAAATAATACCAAGAAAGCCTTCTTATTTTGCAATAGGAAGGCTTTTATTAATTTAGATTAGATTTTTATTTTTTAAATTCTTAACAACTTTCATACAAGCAAGTAATGCTTGATTATAACTCAGTGATCCTTGAAAATAAGCTACATAGGGCTCTCTTAATGGACCGTCAGCTGAAATCTCTATACTAGAACCATCAATAAAGCTTCCAGATGCCATTATAACTTTATCATCATATCCTGGCATATCCCAAGGATAAGGAACTACGTGTGAATCTACAACAGATGATTCTTGAATAGATCTACAAAATTCAACAACTCTTTCTTCATTTTTTAAAATAATCGCACAAATTATATCACTTCTTTTATCTTCCACATCAGGTATTGTTTTAAATCCCAATTTTTTAAATACGTGAGAAAATAATAATGCTGATTTCATAGCTTCTATTGTAATCTTGGGAGCCATAAATAACCCTTGCAGTGTGTTTCTAGTAGTGCCAAAAGTTATTCCTACTTCCTTCCCTATTCCTGGTGCTGTTAATGTATTCGCTACCCTTTCGATGATGGACTTTTTACCAGCAATATATCCACCAGAAAGCGCTATTCCACCACCTGGATTTTTTATCAAAGATCCAGCAATAACATCACATCCAACCTCAATAGGTTCTTTGTATTCAGTGAACTCTCCGTAACAGTTGTCAACCATGATGATAATTTCAGGAAATTTTTCTTTGATAAATTTAGCTGCTTTTTCAATTTGTTCAATATTTATAGCATTTCTCAAGCTATATCCTGTTGATCTTTGAATAGCAATCATTTTTACCGAAGAATCTATTTTAGATTCTACAGATTCTAAATCTATATTATTATCTACCAAATCAACATAGTCAAAGTCAATACCATACTCTTTTAAATTGCATGGGGAATTACCTTCTATGCCTATCACTTCTTGTAATGTATCGTAAGGCAAACCCGTAATATATAACAATTTATCCCCAGGTAACAATACGCCTTTCATCAATAAGCTTAAAGCGTGGGTTCCTGAAGCAATTGAAGGTCTAACAAGACAGTCTTCTGCCTTAAAAACATCCCTAAAAATCGCTTCACATTTATCTCTTCCAACATCTCCATATCCATATCCAGTTGTTGATGCAAAATCAGTAGCTTGTAACTTATTATCTTGGAAAGCTTTCAAAACCTTAAGTTGATTAACAAACTCCAAATTTTCCAATTCTTTAAATTTATCTGATTGTTGATTATTACTTTCTATGACTGTATCATAGCTAAAATCATCTACATCATACCATTCTTTTATTTTATCTTTTATCATATAACCATTCTTTCAAATTTTCCAAACAATTTTTTTCAATATCTTCAAATTTATTAAAATCTTCCAAATTCATCCAATGAATTCTTTCATCTTGTCTGAACCAAGTTAACTGTCTCTTAGCATATTTTCTGCTATTTTTTTTCATTAAACTAACCATATCTTTAAAAGAGATCTCATTATTCAAATACATGAAAGCTTCTCTGTAACCTATAGCTTGAATTGATTGAGAATTTTCATCTGTCAGTTCATAAATATATTTGCATTCAGCCATAAAGCCTTCATCGATCATCTCATCTACTCTTTGATTTATCCTTTCATAAAGGATCTCTCTATCATCATTTAATCCAATTATATAAAAATCATAATCATCGTTATAATGATCGAATTTGTCGTTTATTTCACTAAATTTATGACCTGTAAGCTTGTATACTTCAATTGCTCTAATAACGCGTCTCACATTGTTCATGTGAATTTTACTCGCCGACTCGGAGTCTATATCCTCCAACATTTTATGGAGTTTTTGATTGCCCTGTGATTCTGCTATATTTTCCAATTCATATCTTAATTTTTCATCAGATTTAACAGTGTTAAATTCTAATTTATGTGTTATAGAATTGATATATAATCCTGTTCCTCCAACAATAATTGGAATTTTATTTTTAGCTGAAATTTCTTCAATTTTATCTATGCAAAGACTTTGAAATTGTTCTACATTAAAATTCTCATTAGGTTCAACTATATCTATCAAATGATGTTTTATTTCTTTCTGATATTTTGGTTCAACTTTTGCAGTACCAATATCCATATACTTATAGATTTGCATAGAATCTGCAGAAATAATCTCACTGTTTAAACTTTTTGCTAAAAAAATACTTAACCTGGTCTTCCCTACTCCAGTAGGTCCGACGATTACAATACATTTTTTTCTCATTTTATCCTCATAAACATTTTTTCTAAATCTTTTTCATTCATTTCAATAAAAGTTGGTCTTCCATGAGGACAAGTTAATGGATATTCGCACTTAAATAAATCTTCCAAAAGTTTAACTATTTCAAAGTTACTTAATGTATCACCGGCTTTTACGCTCATTTTACAAGATCTCTTTATTACTTTAGACTCTATTACGTCAAAAGGATCATTTGAATTCTTAGCAATTGTATCCAAAATATCAGTAAATAAAAACTCAGCATTTGAATTTCCAAATAAATATGGAACGGCACGAACTACTACTGAATCATCAGAAAAAACATCACTTTCATATCCCAATTCTTTAAATATATTCTTATTATTTGCATATATTTCCATTAATTCATCAGTTAAACATATATTAATTGGAAAAGCTAAATTTTGAGATATTACTTTTTTATCTTGCATTTGTTTTGTTAATTTTTCATAATTAATTCTCTCATGACATGCGTGTTGGTCAAATAAATATATTTTACTGTCAAACTCATCCTTAGCTAAAATATACGTTTTAAATAAAACTGTTAAGATATCGAATTTTTCATATTTTTTTAAAGAAGATTCGACTTTAATTTGTTCACTATCGTTATTAAATAAATTATTTTGATTTACTATCTTGTTTGCACCAAAAAAATCTTCGGTAGCTTTTGGCTTTCTGATAATATCTTCTGACTCATCTTTGTATTTTATATTTCTTAAATTACCTAATTTTGAATTATCATTAAAAAGGTTATAAGAATAAGTAGGTTCTGACACCTTATCATACTTATAGTTTGTTAGGTTAGAATCAGATTCAAAATAATTTTTTCTTAAATCTTTGTACTTGTCATCATCAGGAATTGACTGGCTAATATTTGCAATTATTGCATTATTTTCTAATAAAAATCTAACTTTTTTATTAAGTTCTTCCAATATTTCATCTATAATAGAAATTTTAACTTTTTGTTTATTGGGATGAACATTAACATCTACAAGCTTTGGATTTATTTCAAAAAACAACCAAAATAATGGAAATCTCCCATTAGGTATTACAGATTTATAATTAGATTCTACGGTATTTCTTATGTCTTCAGATTTAACAAATCTTCCATTTAGAAATATATATTGCATTTGTCTATTGGCTCTATACAAATTATTATTTGAAATATAGCCATGGATTTTGTAATCTCGTGAATTTATATCTATATCAATTAAATTATTTGACATCGAAGTACCAAATAAGTTAATAATATTCTCCCTAATTGAAGAATTCTTTTTAGTCTCAAACAGAGTTTTGTTATCCTTAATGTATTTAATAGACACATCTGTGTTGCAAATAGCAAATTTGTACATTGTAGTTGTTATTAGATTTGCTTCTGTCTGGTCTGCCTTCATAAATTTTTTTCTTACAGGCACATTGTAAAATAGATCCTTGATTACTATTTTAGTTCCTACATTCATTGCAACATCAGATTCACTTATAACCTTTGAATTTCTAAACTCAACTTTCTTCCCTATTTTTTCTGATTTTGTTCTCGTACTGACAGAAAGTTTACTCACAGCAAGAATACTAGCTAACGCTTCTCCTCTAAAACCTAATGTCCTTATATCATACAAATCATCAAATTTTTCAAGCTTACTAGTTGAGTGTCTTTTAAACGCTAATTCTATTTCATTTTTTTCAATTCCAAAACCATTATCGCTAACAGATATGAAATCTTTCCCACCATTTTTAATTTCTACAACAATGGTATCACTTCCAGCATCTATAGAGTTTTCAACCAACTCTTTTATAACTGAAACAGGTCTTTCAATAACTTCACCTGCTGCGATTTTTTGAATTGTATCTTCTGACAATAACTTAATCATCTTTATCACCTAATTTCGAAGCTTTAATAACAAGCTCATTCAACAGTTGTAGGGACTGAAGTGGAGTAATCTCATTTATATTAATATTTTGAATTTCATCCTTGAAATTTTCCAATTCATTAATATTTTTTTCATCGTTCTCATCGTTATTAACTGTAAAATCTTCAATTGGTAAATCAATTTTAGTATCTTCCTTGTCAATTTCTTTTAAAATTGATTTTGCACGTTTTATAAGAGTCTTTGGCATTCCAGCTAACTCAGCTACTTCAATACCATAGCTTTTATCAGTCGAACCTCTAGTTATTTTTCTTAAAAATATAATAGAGTCATTAGTTTCTTTTATATCGACTTTCATATTGATGAGATTATCCAACTTTTTTTCTAATTCTGTAAGTTCATGATAATGAGTTGCAAACAAAGTTTTTGCTTTTATATTCCTTGATATATATTCAACGATAGCCCACGCAAGACTTAGTCCATCAAATGTCGATGTACCTCGACCTATTTCATCTAGAACTAACAAACTATTTGAAGTAGCATACTTGATAATATTGCTCATTTCTTTCATTTCTACCATGAAAGTAGATTCACCTTTAAATAAATTATCACTTGATCCAATTCTTGTGAAAATCTTGTCCACAATCGAAATATTTGCCTTGGTAGCGGGTACGAATGAACCAATTTGGTTCAATATGCAAATTAGGGCTACTTGTCTAAGATACGTAGATTTACCACTCATATTAGGTCCAGTAATTAACTGTATATCATTTTTCCCTGATCCTATTAAAATATCATTAGTTATAAATTCAGATTGACCCACACTTAACTCCACTATGGGATGCCTGGATTCTAGTACATCAATTAATCCATAAGTGTTGATATCAGGCTTAATATAATTATTCAAATAAGCACATTTAGCAAGTGAATTTGACACATCAATGATTGCAATCAAATCTGCTGATTTTTTTATTCTAGACAAATTCTCTAGAATCATTTTTCTAATATCCTCAAATATCTTATATTCAAGTTCAAAGATCTCATTCTCAGAATCTAATATTTTTGATTCTATAGCTTCTAATTGTTTAGTCTTAAATCTTGATGAATTAGTTAATGTTTGTCTTTTTTCATAATCATCTCCAACTTTATTTAAGTTAGATTTGGTTACATCTATGAAGTAACCAAGTTTTTTATTAAATACAATTTTTAAGTTTTTAATTCCTAATCTATCTTTTTCAGACATTTCATATTCTACTAATTCATTTTTTCCATTCACTCTGTTATATCTCAACTGATCCAATTCAGTAGAAAAATTAGATTTTATTAAGTTTCCTTCTGTCAAAGTTATTGGAGGATCATCAACTATTGATTTATCAATCAAATCGTATATGTCACGTAAATCATCTAATTTTTCTCCTATTAATTGTATGTTTTTCTTGTTACAATTTAAAAGATTTTTTAAATATGGAATCTTTTCAATTGAAACCTTTAGAGCAATTAAATCCTTGGCATTAGCACTTTTATATGATAATTTAGCTATAAGCCTATCTAAATCGTATATACCATCAAGACAATCTTCTAAATTAACTAATAACTCATAATCTTCAAAAATTTCTTCAACCCTATTTTGTCTAGTTAGAATTTCTTCTTTATCCATCAATGGTCTTTCTAGATAGCTATGCAATAGTCTAGATCCCATAGAAGTTTTTGTATGATTCAATACTCCGAACAAACTACCATTTTTAGAATTTGTATATAAGTTTTTTTGAATTTCAAGATTAATAACGCTATTAGAATCAATCTCCATAAATTCATTAATAAAATATTTGCTAGAGCTATTGATATGAACTAAATCCTCTTGATATCTGAATACATATTTTAATAAATTCACAACACAAATATTAGTTGTTTCACTGTTGCTATTATCGTATCTTATCTTGCTATTAATGAAATCCAAAGCATTATTGCTATTATTAACAGTTGTTAATACAATAGAAAACTTAGTTGCTATTGTTTCTAATGATTTAGCTGAAAACTCATGATCATTAAATATTATTTCTTTTGGAGTAATTTTTGAAATCTCATTTTCAATTATTTTATAAATATCATCAGATGTGGTATTTGTATATGAAATATCACCCGTAGAGATGTCTATATACGAAATAGCAACTTCATTTAATTTTTTTGAAATACTCATCAAATAATTAAAATTTCCAGTGTCAGAATTCTCATTTTCAATTACTGTAGCAGGAGTATAAATTTTAATGATTCCTCTTTTAACTAAACCTTTTACCAATTTGGGATCTTCAAGTTGTTCACATATAGCAACCTTATATCCTTTTGATACCAATTTATTAATATATACATCACTCACATGGTAAGGAATACCACACATTGGACATTTTTGGTTTTCTCCACAGTCTCTTTGTGTCAAAACAATTTCAAGTTCTTTGGAAGCTAGTAACGCATCTTCAAAGAACATTTCGTAGAAATCTCCTAATCTAAAAAATAATATACAATCTTTGTTCTGTTCTTTTATTTCTTTGTATTGTTTAATCATAGGAGTATAACCCATATTAATCCACCATTTCCCCTGTTAATGCAAAAGAATTAAAATCTACAATTTTTGTATTTACTAATTTCCCTATATAAGATTTATCACATTTAACATTTACTAACTTAAATGTTCTAGTTCTTCCTGTCATTACTTCTGGATTATTCTTACTTTCCCCTTCAATTAATACTTCTTGTATAGTACCAAGGTATGATTTGTTCTTCTCGTAAAAAATCGGATAAGCAACATCCAAAAGTCTTTCTAATCTATCTTGTTTTACATCTTCATCAACTTGATCTTCGAACAAGTCAGCTTTTGTTCCTGGCCTTCTGTTATATTTAAATGTAAAAGCTTGTTCGTATCCAACCTTTCTAACCACATCTAAAGTGTCTTGAAAATCTTCTTCTGTTTCTCCAGGAAATCCTACTATAATGTCTGTTGAAAAAGTAATTCCTTGTACGCTTTTCTTTAATTTTTCTATCTTCTCTAAGTAAGATTCCTTAGTATATTTCCTGTGCATTCTTTCTAAAACCGAATTTGACCCAGCTTGAAAAGGTAGATGAATGTTTTCGCAAACTTTATCTAATTTACCCATAGCGTTAATTAATTCATCCGAGATATCTTTAGGATGACTTGTTAAAAATCTTAATCTTTCAAGTCCTTCAACATCATTAACCTTTGTTAATAACTCGGTAAAAGTAACAGGATTTTCAAGTGTTTTTCCGTAAGAATTTACATTTTGTCCAAGTAAAGTTATATCTTTATATCCTTGATCTACCATTCTTTTTACTTCTGATAAAATACTTTCAACAGATCGACTCTGTTCTCTACCTCTCGCATAAGGAACTATACAATAAGTACAAAAGTTATTGCATCCTGTCATTATATTCACATAACCAACATATTCATTTTCTCTTTTAATAGCAATATCTTCATCAATATCATCTTTTCTTTCGATATCTACAACTAATTTTCCGCTGCTTAGGTGTCTATCTATAAGATATGGTAATGAATTTATGTTATTTACTCCAAATACTATATCTACCTGTGGATATTTTTCTCTAATTATATCTCTTGCTGGACCAGTTTGCATCATACATCCACAGACAGCGATTAGCATATCAGGATTCTCTCTTTTTAAGTTTTTTAATGCTCCCAATTGTCCATAGACTTTCATTTCTGCATTTTCTCTTACCAAACAAGTATTAAAAATTATAAAATCTGCATCTAATTTTTCATCCGATTGTTCAAACCCCATATTTTCTAATAATGTTTTGATTTTTTCAGAATCATGTTCGTTCATTTGACAACCATGAGTAATTATCGAATAAGTTGGAGCATGTTGGTGTCTATTTATAAATAAATTAACATAAGAATTTGAAGCCAATTTATTATTGTTTTCTTTCATTTAAATCTCCTTTATAAAATATAAGCCATCGAAATTCGACAGCTTATAAATAATTTCTATATTTTAATTAATGTAATCGTTATATTATCATCAGATTTATTAGTTACATTTTCTAATAATGTATTGCATTTTTCTTTTACGTTCAAGTTTGATTTCAAAATATATTCAATACTACTATTTTCAATGAATTTGTAAAAACCATCTGTAGCCATAAGTATCTGATCATCAGCGTTTAATTCCTTAATAATATAATCAGGTTTATCCATACTCAAAAAACCAAGTCCTCTTGTTATAGCATTTTTGAGATTTTCATTGTTTTTTACAATATGGTCTTTTGATATTTGATAAAACCCATATTCATTTTGTAAATAAGCTCTGCTATCACCAATATTGAATAAATACATTGTATTTTCTTTAATAATAGTGGCTAAGAATGTAGTTCCTATATTATTTAAGCAATTATTTGATTTTGAGAAATCCAAAATTTTATAACCTGCATGATGAATTGATCCATAAATCAAATCTTTCATACTAAGTTTTTCATCGTAATGATTTTTAAAACAAATCAAAAACTCTTCAACAGCAATTTCAGAAGCTTTTTCTCCGTATTTGCATCCTCCCATACCATCTGCTATTAAAAAAATTTGGGAATCTTTGAAAGTTTCATTCTTATAGTAGTCTTCATTTTTTTCTCTGATATCACCCTTATATGAAATCGAAAAATACTCCATATTATTCCCCACTGTTATTATCGTTTTTTTTAGTATTTTCATTATCTGATTCTTGATTATTATCTGAATTTGAATTTGAATCATTATTATCTACACTAGAATTTTCAGTTTCATCTTCATTAGGTCTTTCATTTTCTTCAGGTGGAGTATATTCATCTTCAACTGTTTCTGTTTTTCTTTCTTTACCAGAACTTACAGTTATAGTAATGAAATCACCATTTTTAATATTTCTACCAGCTTCAATGCTTTGGTCAATTACTACACCTTCATCATATACTGAACTTTTTTTGTATCTAACTTTCTTAACATTTACACCTAGATTAGATAGCTCTTTTTTAGCTTTTTTCAAATTTAAACCAATTAAGTTAATCATTGTGTCTTCTTTTTCTAATCCAAGTTCTACCTTAATTTTTTTATTAAATAAAAGCTTATCGCCAACTTTTGGACTCTGAGCAATAACCACATATTTATTAAAATCTGACTTGTCCACGCTTACTGATTTGTCCACAACTAATTCAATGTCATTTGCTGTAGCCTGGTCAACAGCAAGCCTTAAGTTTTTCCCAACATAATCAGGTGCTTTTGGCCTCAAATTGTAACAAAAAATAATTACTGCAGCGGCAAAAAAAGCTAATAATACAGATGTAAAATACACTAAAAAAGACTTAAGATAATTATGTGATTTCTTTTTATTTTTTATCTCTTCTTCCTCAAATAAATTTTCATCTATTTTATAGGACATATTTTTCTCATGCCCATTTTTTAAATCTAATTTAATTGTATTATCTATAGAATCATTATTTGAACCTGTCATTTTATAATTATTAATTTCATTTAAATCTTTCATAATACCCTGTGTATCATCATAAGAATTATTTCTTAGCTTTTGATAAATGCTATTCAAATTACTATTTTCAATATCTATATTAGAATTTTCTAGAATTTCTAATAATACGCTTATATTATGATTTAACTGAGATGTACTATCTCCAAAATTTTCACCATCAAAGTTTTTAAAAATATCAATCTTAAGATTATTATTTTCATCTACTAACATATTATAAATTCGTAAATTTCCAAAAAATATTTCATTATTTTCAGAATAAATTAAAGATAGTAAAATCTTTTTTAAAATATCTAATATAAATGATTCTGAAACATTCTTTCTTTTGAACAAATTATCCAATGATATTCCATCAAAAAACTCATAAGTTAAAAAACACTTATTATCAGAACTAATCATTAGGTCATACATTTCAAGAATATTAGGATGATGTAAGTTTGATAAAGATTTTAAATTATTTGCTAATGAATCAAAATATTTTTTGTCGTTATACTCCATGAAACTAAGGTATCTATTTAATTTTTTATCATAAGCTTTAAATGTCGTAGAAAATTTGTCTTCATTTATTTTTCTTTGAATTTCGTATCTACTATTTTCCACATTTACCTCCGGTATTCTCTTAATATTTTATCATAATTCAATAGCTAAAACAAAAAAAGCTCTCAAAAAATGAGAACTTAAATTTTACTGTTATTTATCAATATATGAAATTATTTCATTAGAGGTTTCGTCAATTGTTTTATCCGTAACATTAATTATTTTACAGCCTATCTTGTTCATAATTTCTTTTGCATAATCAAGCTCTTTTTCTATCCTTGAATCATCTGAGTAGCCTAATTGCAAACCAATTTTAGCCATTCGATTTTCTCTGATATTATTAAGTTTATCAGAGTCAATAATCAAACCAATAATTTTTTTCTTATCAACTTTGAATAATTCAGATGGGACTTGGACTTCTGGTAAAATTGGAATATTACATACTTTATAATTTTTGAATGCTAAATTTAAACTCAATGGAGTTTTTGAAGTTCTTGAAACTCCTATTAATATAATATCAGCTTTTAAAATACCAAACTTATCCTTACAATCATCATATTTTACTGCAAATTCTAAAGCTTCCATCTTTTCAAGATATTCTTGGTCAACTTTTCTATTTAATCCAATATCGAATTTAGGTTGTTGCTTAAAAAACTTACTTGAAACTAAGATAGGATATGATAGAACATCTACTAAATAAATCGATTCATTCATTTCTGTTTTCTCAATCAAATAATTCAGCAAATCACGATCTACGATTGTTGAAAATATTAGGATTTCTCCATTAATTTCGTTTAATATTTCATCAATCTGTTCTCTTCTAATAATTTTTGAGAATTTTTTTATTCTTACATTTTTAATATCAAAATGAACTTTAACAGCATCCAAAACTTGATTCGCTGTTTCACCCGTGGAATCAGAAATAACTACCATGGTTTTATTCATAACATTCTCCTTAATTTATTTTCTTAAATACACCTTTGACAATTAATTTATAGTAAGGTAAGTCTTCGTCAGAACAGTTTGCTAATTTTTCTAATAAATTGCACAAATTATTGTTATCTAATTCCATCGGAGTATACTTGCACTCACTAGAGTTTACCTCCAACATCTTTAGAATTTGAATCATTAATTTGCCATTGTTTTTTGTATTTATGTCATGAAGATTAGTCAATAAACGATTTAACTTAAAAATATTTAAATTGTTATAATTTATCACATCAACTTCATCAAAATCATACCCTAATTTTACACACTCATCTCTGTAAACATCAAGAATAATTTCTTTTATACTTTTTTCAAAATACTCATAATCTACTATTCCCTTGTCTTGGAGAAATACATATAAGATTTTAGTAATAAAATCACTTAAATTAAAATCTAATTCTGATCTAAGTATTATAGAAATCACAGATGTTATAGTTTTTCTTAACTTATAATTATATTTAAAATTATCATCACTACTAGATATTATGTAGGACATAACATATTCCATTTTATCAGAAATTGCAACAATTCTAGCAGCAGTTGAATTTGGAATGTTTTCAGATATAAATCTCGGTTTAATGTGTTCATATACTCCGTCATAAACAATTTTATCTTCGCCATCAGACTTAGCATATAGTTTTCCAATTAAGCCGTGTAAATAAGAACATTTTTGTACAATTTCAGTTGCTTTATCCGCTTTACATAGAAATGCTATTCTTTTGACAGAATCAATAGTTTCGTTACTAACTGATAGCATTTTACATAATTCAATTGATATCTTTATTAGTCTTTGAGTTTTGTCATAAAAGTTACCATAATTATTGATATAATTTACTGTTTTCAAATCCTCAACAAAGTCTTCAAGTTTTCTATATGATTTTTGGTTTATCAAATTATTTATTTCTTCTAATTTGTCATTAATTTCTTTAATCAAAATGTGGGAATCTTCAGAACTCTTGTTTTTAGCGTAAACAAAAAAGTTTGAACTATTACCGTTATCGAATTCCATTGGTAATACCGTAAAATTCTCCATCAAAACTGTATAAAGTATCGATTTATCGATACACAAATATTTTTCGTCAAATGATCCTTCAACGCTTACAGGATAATCAAATTTATTTGCGTATTCGTTGAGTATGCTTTTGTTATTAATAATTGAACAACCATTTGCTCTAGCAAGTTTATTAGCGCTTTTTTCAAGTGATTGTAATCTTTCTTCTTTTTTTAATATTATTTGATTTTTTCGTAACTCTGAAGAAAAATTGTTAAAAGTAGAAGAATCAACTAAGCTGTCATCTTTATCTTCATTTAAGCCTTTGAATTCTATAGTTTTATTTTCTTTTTCATTAAAAATTTTAATGTACAAGATAGACTCTCTAAACGATAAACTTTCAGAATCATATTTGTACTTGAAATTTATCGAATCAATAGCTTTATTTATTACATTTTCGTAATTTTCTAGTGTATATCCTGTATTTTCTATATTAGTAATGTAAATAAAAAAATGATCTTTTATTGTATCCAAATCTATATTTGAATATACTAATTGCAGTTTTTTTAATTCTTTTCTTATTTTTTCGTCAAGCGATCTATTTATAAATCCTATAAAATTCTCGGGAATATTATTAGTCACTATATCTATTAATAAGTTATACATTATTTCTCCTTATAAATATTCAAGGTAGCCTAATGACCCCAAATATTCAATTCCAAAATTGTTCATCGTGTATTTTAACAAAATTTTTAAAATTTCGTTTTCATTTATAGATTCATACTTTTTATTAACTATGTCATCATACCTATTTTTCATTAAGTATATCATATATTTTGCGTGTAAATTATCTATTTGGTAGTATTCTCCGTCAGAATCTACAAATCCACCATCTAAATAAAACCTGTTGTGACTATTTTGATAAAACATACTAGGTTGATATCCAAGATATGATACAAGTTTCAAAATAAACGCATTTATTAAAGCGTATTGATCTTCAGAATATTTGGATAAGAATATTACTGTTTTCAATATCAAAGCGTATACTTTTTCATTGCAAACTTCATTGTAAAAAATTGACTTTATTAAATCAACTATAACCAAACTAAATAATTCTGATTTATAGTTTGTTCTTATATTAAAATTAGAGTTAATTAAATCATAATCCACTAAATAATAGAATTGATTTCCTTTTTTTAAGGTAAAATCATTTACTGACAGAACATTAAATTCTATAATTGATTTCATGGAATTAATATTATTGATGAAAATTCCAATAATACCGTCTTCTTTACTGAAAACATTCAAAATTATAGAATTTTCTCCATAAATTATATGCTCCAACACAATAGCTTGTGTCTTGATGTAATCTTGTTGCATTAGTTATAACCCAAATACCTTAATCTAGAATCTTTATTTCTCCATTCTTCATCTATTTTAACCCATAGTTTTAGATTTACTTTTGCGTCTAATAATTGTTCAATATCAATTCTGGCATCAGTTCCAATTTTTTTAATCATTGATCCTTTTTTACCAATTACCATGCCCTTATGGCTTTTTTTCTCAACAATAATAGTAGCATCTATATCAATTAGATTCTTATCTTGTCTTTCTTTGAATTTTTCAATAGTTATAGCTATTCCATGTGGTAATTCATCAGATAAATTTATTAGCGCTTTTTCCCTAATTAGTTCTTGTACAATTTGTCTAATAGGTTGATCTGTTACGCTATCTTTGTCATAATACATTGGCCCTTCGGGCAAATTATTTTTCAGAGAAGTTAAATATCCTTCTACATTATCTCCATTCAATGCACTTATTTGAATTATTTCTTCAAATATTCCAACTTTACTGTACATTTCTACTAATTCATAGACTTTATCACTTGATATTTTATCTATTTTATTGATTAATAAAATTATTTTTGTATTAACTAATTTTAATTTTTCAATAATTTCAGAGTCTAGTTTCCCTATTTCTTCAGTAGTATCTACTATATATGTTATAACATCAACTTCGTTCAAAGTTGACATTGATACTTTAAGCATATAATCTCCAAGTTTATTTTTTGGTGTTTGTATTCCTGGAGTATCTAAAAATATTGCTTGCATATTTTCGTCAGTATATATCAATTGTATTTTATTTCTAGTAGTTTGAGGTTTGCCAGAAATAATTGTTAGTTTTTCTCCTAAAATTCTATTTAAAAGAGTTGATTTCCCTACATTACTTCTACCTATAACTGAAACAAATCCAGATTTAAACATTTACATCATCTCCACTAAAACCATGAGGTAACAAATCTTTAATATTATAAATTATATACTCTTTTTCATTTTTAGCTATTATTATTTTCGTATCTTCGTTAGAAAATTCTTTAATTACTTGTCTACAAACACCACAAGGATACGTAAAATCAGAATCTCCAATTATTAAAATAGTATCTATTAATTTAAATCCTTCAGAAACCATCTTCGAAATTGCTGTTCTTTCAGCACAAATAGTAGGACTGAATGAAGCATTTTCAATATTACAACCTCCATAATAGTTTCCTTCTATATCTTTGACACAACATCCCACTTTATAATGAGAATATGGCGTGTATGCGTTTTGTTTATATTGCAATGCAATTTTATACATTTTATTAATTTCCATAATACTCCTAAATAATTACTTTAAATAATAATATTGCCACTAATGTCCCAATTATGCCACCAACTATAACTTGACTTAATGTATGGATTTTTCCTTCTACTCTACTTTCTGCAACCAGAAAAGCAATAAAATATGATAGTATTGTCACTAATGTATTATTAGCAAGAAGAGCAATTATTGTAGCGCTGCAAAAAGAAACCGATGCGTGACCACTCACGCTTCCACCTTGCAAATAAGTCCATTTATTCTGATATATAAAACTTTTTAAAACTAAAGTTATAACAACTACCAAAATCAAAGCTATAAATGTCAAATGAGTTGGTGAGTTCTGTAATTTTATAACTGCTGTATGACTAAGTGGTACAATCCTATCATAAAACATAAAATAACCTACAAAAATAGAATTAAAAGCAGCTAGTAGTACAGCCCCTGCACCTACATCTTTTGCTATTTTTGCTTTATCATCATATTTGTCATAAATCAAATCAACAATCGTTTCAATGGCGGTGTTAATCATTTCTGCCATTAATATAAATGTTATAGTTATGCACAAACAAGCCATTTCTACCCTTGATAAGTCAAACATTAATGACGCAATCATAACCAGAACTGTCATCAAAATGTCAGTTCTAAAATTTCTTTCATTTTTCAAACAATGAATAATTCCATCCATTGCATATTGAAAACTAGTAATAAAAGAAGTATTTTTAGAAATATTTTTATCCTTTGACTTCCTAATTAAATTCTTCATCTTTATAGATACCTATTTCTTTCAAGGCTGATTTTTCTTTATTTCTCATAATAATTTTATCACTTTCATCAATATGATCATAACCCAGCAAATGAAACATAGAATGAACAACCAAGTACACAATTTCTCTTTTAATAGAATGATTGTATTCTTTAGCTTGCTCTAAAGCTCTTTTGCAGCATATAATAATATCACCCAAAAGATTTGTTTGAACTTGAAAATCATCTTCTAAAGGAAAGCTCAACACATCTGTTACACTATCTTTATTTCGATAATTTCTATTAAGTTCTTTAATTTCTTCTTCACTAACAAATGACAAAGATATCTCATAATTATCATCATTTAATTCTTGAAGCAAACATATTTTTATTGAGTTTTCAATATTCGATCTTAATTCATCATCAATTTGAAAATCATCTTGTCTATTACTTATCTGTATTATCATAATTTGACCTATTGTTATCTAATTTTTCATAAGCTCCAATAATTTTTTGTACTAGTGGATGTCTTACAACATCTGTTTTTTCAAATTCTAAAAAGCTTATTCCTTTTATGTCCCTAAGAATATTAGTCGCAACTAGTAATCCTGATTTTTTACCTCTTGGTAAATCTACTTGTGTAATGTCTCCCGTTACTATAGCTTTTGACCCATATCCTATTCTAGTTAAAAACATCTTCATTTGTTCATTGGTAGTGTTTTGCGCTTCATCTAATATAATATATGCATTATCTAAAGTTCTACCTCTCATATATGCCAATGGTGCTACTTCAATCAATCCTCTTTCTTTGAATTTTTCAAAATTTTCATAACCTAGTATATCAAACATAGCATCGTATATTGGTCTTAGATAAGGATCAATTTTTTCTTGAAGATCTCCCGGCAAAAATCCTAAACTTTCTCCAGCTTCTACAGCAGGCCTAGTTAAAATTATCCTATCCACTTCATTATTTCTAAATGCATTTATTGCCATCGCCATTGCCAAATAAGTTTTTCCTGTACCGGCAGGACCTATTCCAAAAACAATATCATTTTTTTTAATCAATTCAACATAATTTCTTTGATTTACTGTTTTAGGCTTTAAAGGTTTACCTTTTGAATTGTAACAAATTACATAGTCCTTAATTTTTGAAATATTTTCTTGTTTTATTTTTTCTAAGTTAGAAAGCAAATAATCCAAATCTTGATCTGTTATTTCATTCCCAGATAAAGTATGTGTATTTAATGATTCTAAAAGATTACTTGCACTTTCAATATTCAAATCAGAACCACTAATTAGAATACCTTCTTCAGAAATCTTTAATATAACATCACAAGCTTCTTCAATTTTTTTTGCATTTTTTTCTAATTGACCAAAAATAAATGTTATTAATTTTTCATTATTAGTTTTGTAAATTAAATGTTTATCCATAATCACTCCATTTATCTAATTATAACATATCACTAAAAATCAAATAAACTTATTTGGTTTTCGTTTTGTAAACCATCTAAAACACCGTGGTTTTCTAGTATTTCTAAAGCTGTTTTATTAACTTTCGTTCTCATAGTAAAATCTTGTTTTGAAATAAAATCACCCTTTTGTATTTCTTCAAAAATAGCAATAGAGTTTGCATCGCTAACCCCTTCTAGTGCATTAAATGGAGGTTGAATGAATCCTTTTTCTAATACTTTGAACCTAGCCTTGTCAGATTTATGCAAGTCAACTCTTGATTGTTTTATTCCTCTGCAATACATTTCTTCTGCTACTTCTAATACAGAGTATTTGTTACTATCCTTTGCTGTCATCTTAGAATTTGATTCTTTGTATTTATCCTTCAAAGATTGCATTTCTTCTCTAATTGCACTTAATCCTCTCACAATAACATCACCTGGATAATCTTGTAATTTTATTGTAAAAAATGTCGAATAAAAAGCTTCTGGATAGTGTACTTTAAAATAAGCTATTCTATAACTCATCATTACATACGCTACCGCGTGGGCCTTAGGGAAAAGATATTCAATTGTTTTACAAGATTCAATATACCAATCTGGAACACCATTTTCTGTCATATAATTTAGTGTATCCTCATCAAGAAGTCTATTTTTTCTTACTGTTTCCATTATTTTAAATGATTTTTTCTTTTCAAGACCTTTATTTATTAGATAAATCATAATATCATCTCTTGTACAAATAGTATCTTTTAATTCAACAACACCATCTCTTATTAGATCTTGTGCATTATTTAACCATACATTTGTACCATGAGATAACCCAGAAATTCTGACTAACTCTGAAAAAGTTTTTGGGGTTGTATCTCTTAACATTCCTCTTACAAAGTTTGTACCAAACTCTGGTATTCCTAACGTTCCTATATCCAATCCATCAATTAATTCTTCAAAGTGTAAAGCGTCTATCGATGAAAAAATACTCATAGTTTCTTTATCATCCATAGGGATAGTTAATGGATCCACTCCTGTCATATCCGATAACATTTTTATAATTGTTGGAACATCGTGTCCAAGCAAATCAAGCTTTAAAATCCTACCACTTATAGACTTATAATTGAAATGAGTAGTAATAATATCACTATTAACATCATCAGCGGGATGTTGAACTGGACAAAAATCTTCAATGTCCTTATCTCTTGGAACTATCATTACTCCACCAGGATGTTGACCCGATGTTCTTTTAACTCCCAAGATTCCTCTTTGTAAATATTTTATCTCTGAATTATTAATGTATTCGTTTTTATCTTCGAAATATTTCTTAATATATCCATAAGCTGTTTTATCGGAAATTGTACCAATAGTTCCAGCTCTGAACACCTTTCCTTCTCCAAATAATTCTTCAGTATATTTGTGAACAGTAGGTTGATATTCCCCAGCAAAGTTCAAGTCAATATCTGGCTCTTTATCACCATCAAATCCTAAGAAAACTTCGAATGGTATATTATGACCTTCTTTTTTTAATGGTTGTCCACATACAGGACAAGTTTTATCTTCAAGGTCCACTCCTGATCCAATATTCTCATCATGTATAAACTCAGAATGTTTGCAGTTTTCACAAATATAATGCGGAATTAAAGGATTAACTTCGGTTATATCAGCCATTGTCGCAACAAAGCTTGAGCCTACAGATCCTCTTGATCCAACTAGATATCCGTCTTCGTTGCTTTTCTTTACTAATTTTTGAGCGATAATATATAATACGGCATATCCATTTGAAATTATAGATGACAATTCACGTTCTAATCTATTTTCAACAATCTCTGGTAAATCATCGCCATATATACTTCTAGCTTTTTTATAAGTCATTTCTCTTAATTCTGTATCAGAGCCTTCAATAACTGGTGGAAAAGTTCCATCTGGTATTGGCTTTATATCATCTAGCATTTCTGAAATTTTTATGGTATTATCTATTACTATTTCCTCAGCCACATCTTTTTCTAAAAAACTAAATTCATTCATCATTTCATCAGTTGTTCTGAAAAACAACGTAGGGAATTTTTCTCCATAAATTTTTCTAGGTTGACCTTCTAATATTATATTTCTAAAAATATAGTCCGTTTTTTCAAAGTATTTTGCATAAGAATCAGCCACAAGAGGTTTATTGTGCTTTTTTGATAGATCATATAGTTTTCTAGTTAATTCTTCACAACTCTTTAAGTTAAAGCTCATTCTTTTTGACTTTACTCCATCATAATAAAGTGGTGGTTGAACCTCCAAAAAATCATACCTTGAAATAATCTCATCTAATTTTTCATCTGATTCAAATCCAAGTATTGCTTTTATTAATTCTCCATCTTCGTTTCCAGATCCAATTACAAGACCTTCTCTTCTTTTATTCAATTCAGATTTTGGTATTCCACCTTCTCTGTAAAAATATTTTAAATTAGAAGCAGTCACTAGTTTATACAAGTTTTTCAAACCTACTAAGTTTTTAGCGTATATTGTTGCAGTATGAGATTCTCTTTTAGATATGCTCCAATCAGAATCCATTTTATTTATATTGATATCAAATTTAACTCCTCTTTTTTCAAGATCTTTGACCATACAAATGAATACTTCTCCTGTTGCTCTTGCATCATCACAAGCTCTGTGATGGTTAAATAAATTAACGTTGTATTTTTTTGTCAAAGTATCAAGTTTATGATTTTTGAGATGAGGTTCCAACGCCCTTGCAAAAGCTAGTGTGTCTATATATGTTCTTACGGGATTAATTCTCAAATCAAGACAATTTTTTTTGATAAATCCCATATCGAAATCTGCATTATGTGCTATTAAAGTACAGTCACCAACAAATTTTAAAAAATCAGGTAATACTTCGTCTATTTTAGGCATATCTTTTACCATTTCATTTGTTATAGACGTTAATTCCGTTATTTTTTCTGGTATTGGTATTTCAGGATTTATTAATTGATTAAATTCATCTACAATTTGATTATCTACTATCTTTACAGCACCAATTTCCGTAATTTTTTCTGTCGCATTTGATAATCCTGTAGTTTCTATATCAAAAACTACAAATTCTTGCAAGTTCATAGAATCATAAGGATTTGTTATTATCCTAAAATCATCTTCTATTATTTTAGCTTCCATTCCAAAAAGTGGTTTTATTCCATTTTTGCTACAAGCATCATACAATTGTGGATAACCTTGTACTACAGATTTATCTGTTAAGCCCAGAGCTGGATGTACCCATTTTTTTAGAGTTTTACAGCATTCATCCAAGTCAATAAATCCATCTAGTTGGCTCATTTGAGAATACATGTGTAGTTCTACACGTTTTTTCTCGTATTCATCTTTTCTGGATTCTGGCTTTTCAACTTCTTGCATTTGTCTTATTGAAAAGGTCTTTCCAGAAGTAAATCTATCAAATTCCAACCTTCCTGTTAATAAAAGATAAACTCCAGATTTCAATTTATCACCAAATGCTTCAAATTCTTTTTTCTTCAAAAATTTCTTTGCAAAAACAGCTCCACTTTCATCCCTTAGATCCAAAGAAATAATAAAACTTTCTCCATCTTTTATGCTTCTTATATCTACATCAATAATCTCAGCTCTGATACAAGTATCATCTTCATTTTCTATAATTTCTTTAATTTTTATTGGAGACTTGGTTATGTCTTTACCACATTTTATTCCCGTTTTTTTAACTTCTTCTTTTTCTTGCTTTGGAGTATCTTTTATGGATTCAGCTATTTTTTTTCGAATTGAATTATCATACTCAATAAGATTTTGTCTATAATCATCGTTATCCTTTAACTCAACAATTTCAGATTTGACAGAATAACTTAAATTATATGTCTTATTTATTAATTTTGTTAATTCATTATCCTTTTGATCTGATATAAACTTATCCCTTATTTGCTCAAAATTAAAAATAAGTGAAATTTCTGATTCGTCTATGTTTGAACTTTCAAAATCAATACAAGAAGAATATTCACAAAAATCACTTGTTTTTAAAATTTTAATCAAATCATCTTTTGAAAAATTGATTTTTGAATCTTCATACTCTGTAAAATCAATATTAATTTTTGTTATAAAATTTAATAAGTCTTTTTGTATAAATTCTGCCAAGTTGTCCTTACTCTCATCTTTTTGAATGTTTATCAAACAATCTAACTCATCATTATCCTTATTATAAATCAATTTATCAATATAAATTGGGGATTTTGAATCATATTTTAGGCCAATTTTCTTTAATACATCGTTGAGTAATAAATGCATTTATAACCTCTCTATCTCTTCAATTAATACATCTAATAATTCTTCTTCCTTAACTTTTCGTACAATTTCTCCTTTTTTAAATATTAAGCCTACTCCATTTCCACCTGCTATACCAATATCAGCTTCTTTTGCTTCTCCTGGCCCATTTACAACGCAACCCATAATAGCAACTTTAATGTGTTTATCTATTTTATCCAATTTCTTTTCAGCTTCATTCACTATACTTATCAAATCAATCTTGGTTCTAGCACAAGTTGGACATGAAATTATTTCAATTCCTTCATTTAATAAACCTAAACTCATTAAAATTTGTCTTCCTACAATGATCTCTTCTTTAGGATCACCAGTTAAAGAAACTCTGATAGTATCTCCAATTCCTTTTGACAAAATACTTCCTATTCCTACACTGGATTTGATAATTCCTTTAGTAGAAGGACCTGCTTCTGTTATACCGACATGTAGAGGATAATTACATAACTCTGACATTTTTTCATAAGCTTTTATTGACATATTAACATTAGAAGATTTTAATGATAATTTGATATCGTCAAATCCCATATCTTCTATCATTCTTATTTGATCAAGGCAACTATAACATATTGAATCCACATTTACTCCATGATATTTGTCAATGAATTTTTGATTAATAGATCCACTATTTACACCAATTCTCATGGAAATTTTATGATGTTTGCAACAATCTACAATTTCTTTGACTCTATCTATTCCACCAATATTGCCAGGATTAATTCTAATACAATCACACCCGTTTTCAATTGCAGCTATTGCTAATTTGTGATGAAATTGAATATCAGCAATAAATGGTATATTTGTCATACTTTTTATAATTGGTATCGCCCTAGCATCTTCTAAATCATTAATTGCACTTCTAGAAATATCACATCCTACAGATTCAAATTCTTTAATTTGTTTAACAGTGCTTTCAACATCTTTTGTATCGGTATTCGTCATAGATTGAACTGTAACTCTTGCTCCATTTCCAACAGCAACATTTCCTACGTAAATTCTTTTTGTATCTTCTCTTTTCATTACTTCACCTTTCAAATTTAAAAAGGCCCAAACAGGCCTAATCAAAACATTTAAAATAATTTAATAACATCTTTTATTGTAACAACGGCGATTAATGCTAAAAGCAAAATTAATCCTACCATGTGTATATATCCTTCTTTTTCTTGAGATATTTTTTTACCAAATATCATCTCAATTAGTATGAATATCGCTCTTCCTCCATCTAAAGCTGGAATAGGCAATAAATTAAATACACCTAAATTAATGTTAATATATGCCAATAAGAAAATTAAGTTAGCAACACCTGTCTTTGCAGCATTACCGATCTCTTTAACCACACCAACAGGTCCACTAACTCCTCCTAAACCTAATTGTCCAGTTATAAGCATCCCTAGGAATTTATATAACATGCCTGTCAAATTAAGAAAAGTTATGACGCCTTTTTTAAAGCCTTTTATTAAGCTAAAATTCTTAATATCATATTCTTCTTGAAAGTTTACTCCAATTTTTCTAACATTATTTTCCAATCTTGGAGTGACTTTTATGTTCTTTGACTGAGAATCTCTTATTACTCCAATATCCAAATCACCTTGTGATTCTTTGATATTTTGTAATAATTCCTCCCCATCATTTATATTTTTCCCATTTATAGATACAATTTTATCTCCTGTTTGTATTCCTGAAGAATATGCTGGTGAATCTTCTAGCACACCAGATACTTCAGTACTAACTCTACTTACAGACATTAATAAAATTAACAATATAAAAGCTAATATAAAGTTCATAATAGCACCGGCTAAAATTACTTTAAGTCTTACAAGTGGAGATTGATTATTCAAAGAATTTGGGCTGTCGTTTTCTTCGTCTTCCCCTTCTAATTGACAATAACCTCCCACAGGTAACACTCTCAAAGAATAAAGAGTTCCATTTGATTCTCTTTGGAAAAGTTTTGGTCCCATACCTATTGAAAATTCCAAAACGGATACCCCATTCATTTTTGCTATTATAAAATGTCCAAATTCATGTATTAAAATTACAAGTAAAAATATTATAATTGATGAAATTATTGTAATCACATTTCCTCCTAATTATAGTCCTAAACAATATAAAATTGAAAGATAAGGCAAAACAAAAATAAAACTATCAAATCGATCCATTACTCCACCATGTCCTATAAAAATATTACCAAAATCTTTCACATTGGCTTTTCTTTTAATTTTAGAAGCGCTTATATCACCAATTTGAGATATAATAGAACCGAAGAAAGCGATAATAACTATCTTAACAACATTTAAATTACCGTAAAATATAGAAAAAATAGCTCCAATTAACATGCTTCCTATAATCCCACCAATAGCTCCTTCAATAGTTTTTTTAGGACTAATCTTTGTCAATTTGTGTTTTCCGAATAACATTCCTGTACAATATGCTGCTGTGTCTGTCCCCCATGAACATATATAGATAAGCCAAATAAATTCAGTTCCAGAAATAAAATACATTAACGAAAAAGTAATCGTAATATATATGTGCAAGAAATAGTTATTTAATACTTCTTTGATAGGTTTATCAAAAATGGTATACAAAGTCAATTCTATCAAGCTAAAACCACACAATAAAGTAATTGCAAATAATTCTTTTTTAAGATAAATGCTTAAATTAAAACTAACATTAAACAATAGATTAATAATCAAATTATTAATGTTAATGCTATTGGAATAATCCTTGTTAATTACATTTTCTAGTTCGTAAATTGCAACAGTGCTTAGGAATAAATTCATTATTAAAAGATAAATTCCCCCTTTAGAAACGCAAAAAATAGATAACAATAAAATTATTATTCCTGTTAATGTCCTTTTTAAAAATTTCATTTCAATCCACCAAATCTTCTATTTCTATTTTGATACCAATAAATTGCATCTACAAGTGATTCTAATTTGAAATCAGGCCAATATATATCCGAAAAATAAAGTTCTGCATAAGACATTTGATAAAGCAAGAAATTGCTTAGCCTTTTTTCTCCTCCTGGTCTTATTAGCAAATCAACGTCTGGTTGATTTCTCGTGTATAAAAGTTTTGAGAACTCATCATCAGTCAGGATTTCTCCATCTACTATCGCAGTATTCACAGCTCTTAATATCTCTTGTCTTGAACCATAATTAATAGCTATATTTAGAATAAGTTTATCATTATCTTTTGTTGAATCCAATGCGTATTCAATCTTTTGAATTACTTTTTCGGGCAATACACTAATGTCTCCCAAAATATTAATCTTGACTCCTTGAGTTACTAGTTTATTTAATTGGTCATCTATATATTTTATGAGTATTTGCATCAAAAAATCTATTTCTTTTTGTGGTCTTTTCCAATTTTCTGTCGAAAAAGCATACAGGGATAAATATTTTATTCCAATATTTAATGAGTTTTCGACAACATCAACAACTCTTTTCATCCCTTCATTATGTCCAAATACTCTGGGTTTATTTCTTTTTGTAGCCCATCTTCCATTTCCGTCCATTATTATGGCAATATGTTTAGGCAGTCTATCTTGATCTAAATTTGATAAATCCATTTTCAATTCCTTTTAGTTTATTCTTAATTATTGTATCATATTTTGATTTTTTCTTACACAAAAAATAAGCCTTAATATTTGAATATCTCATTAGGAAATCTTCAAATTAGGCTTATTTTTATAATATATTATTTGCTTTTAATTTCTCTTGAACCAGGTTTTACCAATTCTATACCTTTTTTACATAAAGGACATTCTTCCGGTTTAAAAATTTCAATATCAATTTTTGTTGCACTGTACAAAGGTAAATCAATATCCAGATTTACACTTCTATCTACTAAGCAACAAATTCCTACTACTTCAGCTCCCAAATCTTCCAAAACTTTTTTAGTCTCATACGAAGATTTAGCAGTGGTTACAACATCTTCTGAAATAATAACTTTCTCGCCTTTTTTTACTTCAAAACCTCTTCTAAGACACATTTCGCCATCTTTTCTTTCAGTAAATATAGCTGGTTTATGTAGTTGTCTTCCTAGTTCATAAGCTACTATTATTCCTCCCATTGCAGGCCCAACGACAGTATCAAATTCAACATCTTTAAGCTTTTCAGCAATAACTTTTATTACTTCTTCAGCTTTGTCTGGATATTGTAATAATTTTGCACATTGACAATACTTATCACTGTGATTTCCAGATGACAATAAGAAATGACCTTCTAACAATGCATTACTTTCTTTTAATAATTCAACAACTCTATCCATCATTTTCCTCCTAAATAATATTCCTGATATCTTCTATTGATTTAAAATTATTTTCTTTTAGGTAGTTTTCCATGCCATTTGCTATTTCAACCATAACATTTGGATTCACAAAATTTGCTGTACCAACTTGAACTAAGTGACAACCTACCATAATAAATTCTAGTGCATCCTTGTAATTTTGAATTCCACCCATACCACAAACAGGAATTTTAACATTTTTGCACACATCTCTACACATTCTTAAAGCTATCGGTTTTATACAAGGTCCTGAAAGACCAGCAGTTATATTGTCAAATACTGGTTTTCTTTTATTAATATCTATCGCTAAAGCATTAAAAGTATTAACAAGACTAATCGCATCCGCTCCCGAATCTTCACACGTTTTAGCCATTTCAACTATATCATTAGCGTTTGGAGATAATTTTACCATTAAAATTTTATCGGTATGCTTTCTTACTTCCGATACAACTTTTTCTGCTATATCGCATTTTATTCCAAAAGCCATTCCCCCCTCTTTAACGTTGGGGCATGAAATATTTAACTCAATTATTTTTATGTCAGTGCTTGATATAAGTTCAACTGCTTCAATATAACTTTTTATATCAGAACCACCAATATTTGCAATAGTAACAGTATCCAAAGATAACATATAGTCCAGATCCCTATTAATGAACTCTTGAATAGATGGATTTTGTAATCCTATACTATTCATAATTCCAGAAGGTGTTTCCCAGATTCTCAAACCAGTATTTCCATTTTTAGGTTGAATAGTTAATCCTTTTGTAGAAATACCTCCTAACTTATTTAGATCTGTAAAATTTTCATATTCCCTTCCAAATCCAAATGTTCCGGAAGCTCCAACAACAGGATTTTTAAATTCAACACCGCAAAAGTTTATTTTAAGCATCAAATATCACCTCATTTTTCTCAAAAATTGGGCCATCTTTGCAAACTCTTTTAAGCCCATTAGTTGTATGTACAGTACATCCTAAACAAGCGCCTATTCCACACGCCATGTGGGCTTCTAATGAGTAAAATTCTGTCGCATCAAGATTTCTTTTCTTTAAAGAATTCATCATTGGATTTGGGCCACAAGCATAAATATAATCATAGTCGTTTTTTACGTATTCTGTTATATATCCTTTTAGTCCAATTGATCCATCTTCAGTAGAAATAAACGTGTCATTTTTGTTTAAAATTTCATCTTCCATGTATGTTGTGTTTCTATATCCAACATACAAATCTATGTTTTTCAATTTTCTTGACAAATATTTCATTGGAGCAATGCCAATCCCACCAGCTACTATAGCACATTTTGCTTCTGGATGTAATTCAAATTCATTTCCTAATGGGCCAAGAATTTTGATGTTTTCTCCCACTCTCATTGAGGAAATAATCGATGTTCCTTTACCTACTACAGCATATAAAAATGTTATACTTTCTTCATCCAAATCACAAATACTAAGTGGTCTTGGAAGAAGTGGTGATTCATCCCAAGCTCTTAACATATAGAATTGTCCAGGATCACCTTGGAATTTTCCTTTTAAAACTAATTTAAAAATTCCTTCGCTAATTTCTTCATTAAGTATTATTTCAGAATTGATATATTTATTCACCGTAAATATCCTTTCTCATATCTTCTACAGCTTTTCTCGCATATTTACCGATGTTTTCTTCTCCATCATCAAACTTTCTGTAATTTAATATTATGCCTCTAGACGAATTTACTATTCCTTTCTTAAAATTATCAAGGTAAACTCTTATGTCTTCGGGTTTAGCTCCTTGTGCTCCGTATCCTGGAATTAAAAACATTATATTTGGATATCTCTCTCTGATCTTGTTTGCATTTTCACTTTGAGTTCCACCTACTACAAATCCTAAAGAACTTAAAGTGCATTCTCCTAGATAATCCTTTGCGATGTTATTCAAATTATCACCTATTTCGTAATATAGTGGTTGACCTTTATAATCCTTATATTGGATATCTTTTGAACCTGGATTTGATGTTCTCATTAATACGAATATTCCTTTTTCTTCGGATTCAAGGTAAGGTAAGTAATGTTCTAAAGTATCATATCCCATAAATGGATTTACGGTTATAAAGTCAGCTTCAAAATCACCTTCAAAATGTGCTTTTGCATATTCTTTTGCTGTATTTGCGATGTCTCCTCTTTTTACATCGGCAATTGATATTAAATTATTATCTTTAAGATATTTGAGAGTGTTTTTGTAAGCTATCAATCCTTCTATACCATGTGCCTCGTAGTAAGCAATTTGCACTTTAAAACATGCTACTAAATCTTTTGTATTATCTATGATTTCCTTATTAAAATCAAATAAATATTCGCTAACTTTCTTTCCTTTTTTCATATTTTCTGGTACATAATCTGTACTTGTATCTAGTCCTACACATACTATAGATCTTTCGTTTATTCTTTCAGAAAGCTTATCTATTATCATTTTTAGCCCCCTTCTCAAATTTCACTTTTCCATTTACGATTGTCATATCAATACTACCCCTAAATTTTTCGCCAATAAATGGAGAATTGTTTGATTTTGAATTAAATTTTCCTACTTTGATTTCTTTATTAATATCAATTATAACTAAATCAGCATCGTATGTCGGATTTATAACACCTTTGTTTTCGCCTAATATCTTAGCTGGATTGTAACTCATTAATTCAGATATTTTGTTTAATGATATATCATTTTCTTCATGCAACACTTTATATGCAATATTAAAGGCTGTCTCTAATCCAATCATTCCACATGCACCTTTATCTTTATCATCTTTAGTATGAGGTGCATGATCCGTTGCAATAGCATCTACTGTATTGTTTTTTATCATTTTTATTATGCAATCTATATCTTCTTGAGTTCTTATTGAAGGATTTACTCTAAAATCACTATCTTTCATATATATGTGATGAGGAGTAACTTCGCAAGTAATTGGTGCGTTTTTTTCTTTGTAGAATTTTATCGCTTCCAATGAGTCGATAGTGCTAACGTGACAAAAATGAACTCTACATCCTGTTTTTAAGCTTAAGTAGCAATCTCTAATTGTTTCTAAATCCTCTGCATACCTTGTAGAAATCTTCGTTAGATTATGGTCTTCTGCATGTACCATTATACCCTTGTTTATTTTTTTTATTTCTGTAAAGATATTAAAAGCTAGTAAAGAGTCTGTTATGCCTTTCCCGTCTTCACTAAAAAATTTGATATTATTGTCTGCTTTTTCAAAATTAATCATTTCTATAGATTTTAAATCTTTTGTTGTGGCCATGCATTGATATATATTTATTAGATCAATTTCTTTTGAATTATCTATAATTTGATTGTAGATTTCATTATTATCAACAACTGGTTTAGTGTTTCCCATCAAATTACAACTTGTGTAGCCTCCAGCAAGAGCTGACAGGCTACCAGTATATAAATCCTCTTTATTTTCTTGACCGGGATATCTGAAATGAGTGTGCAAATCTATGAATCCTGGCATTACTATTTTTTCGGTTACATCAATGATTTCATCACATTCTTCAAATATTTCTCCTATTGCTTTTATTTTATCATTTTCTATTAAAATATCAGCAAAAATATCTTTTTCTTTATCTATGATATGACAATTTTTAAGCAGCAGTTTCATTATTCCTCCACGTTGTATAAGTGATCACAATAATCACACTTATAAGTTCTAGTATCCTTATCAACTAAACTAAATTTTTGTACAATACTTCTTTCAGACTGAGTTATACATCTAGGATTTTTACATTTAATAAAACCTTCAATATGTTCTGGTAAATTTAAGCTGATTTTTTCTTTTATTTTTTCATTTTCAATTATATTTACAGTCATATTATCATCGAATACTCCAAGTATATCAAAGTCTATATCTATAACATTTTCGATTTTAATCATATCTTTTCTTCCTAATTTGCCTGATTGTGCATTCATAATCAATGCTACTGTATAATCAGCCTTGTCTAACTTTAAAAGTTGGAATATTTTATAACCCATTCCACATTTAATATGATCGATTACAATACCTTTTTCAATACTATTAATGTTTAACATTATCTCACCCCTAATAATTTTAATATTAACGCCATTCTAACAATTACACCGTATCTAACTTGCTTAAAATAAACTGCTCTTGGATCGCTATCAACTTCTGTAGCTATTTCATTTACTCTTGGCAATGGATGAAGAACAGCTAAATCTTCTGTAGCTAATTTCATTTTATCATTATCTAAGATATATGAATCTTTCAATCTAACATAATCTGCTTCATTGAAGAATCTTTCACGTTGAACTCTAGTCATGTATAAAACATCTAATTCACCGATTACATCTTCCATTTTTTCAACTTCTTTGAATTCTATATTCTTTGATTTTAAAAATATCTTAATATAATCAGGCACTTGAAGTTCTTCTGGAGATATTAAAACGAATTTATTGTTTTGATATCTTGACATTGCTTTGATCAAAGAATGTACTGTTCTACCAAATTTTAAATCCCCACACAATCCTATTGTCATGTTGTTTAATCTTTTTTTAGTCATCCAAATTGTCAACAGGTCTGTCAAGGTTTGAGTTGGATGTTGATGACCCCCATCACCTGCATTTATCAATGGAACTTCTGCATAAGAACTAGCTAAAACTGCTGAACCTTCTTTAGGGTTTCTCATCGCAATTATATCTGTATAATTTGACACTGTTCTTATTGTATCAGCCAAAGACTCACCCTTTGATGTTGATGAGCTTGCACTTTCTGAAAAACCGATGCAATCTCCACCTAATCTATGTATCGCTGATTCAAAACTTAATCTTGTTCTTGTTGAAGGCTCAAAAAAAAGAGTCCCTAAGATTTTTCCATTACACAAATTAGAAAAATCAGAAGGACTCTTTATAATTTCTTCTGCTAAATTCAATATTTCGTTTATCTCTTCTACATTAAAATCATCTGCATTAATTAAATTTCTATTTTTTAACATAACTATCTCCTTTGATTTATTTTCATTATAATAACATCAAAAAAGATATCTGTCAATAGTTTTTTTAATTAAGAATTGTAAAATTTACACCTGTCGTTCAATATACATTCTTCACATTTTGGATTTCTAGCCTTACATAAATTTCTTCCATGCCAAATAAATAAGTGATGACTTTTTGACCATCTATCTTTTGGTATTACTTTCATCAAAGCTAACTCAGTACTTAATACATCTTTTTCATTTACAATTCCAATTCTGTTAGTTACTCTAAAAACATGAGTATCCACAGCTATAGCTGGTGTACCAAATGCATTGCTGACAACTACATTTGCAGTTTTTCTTCCAACTCCTGGTAATTTCATTAATTCCTCTATAGTATCAGGAACTTTTGAATCGTAATCATTATATAAAACATTACATGTATTAATGATGTTTTTTGATTTTGTTTTGTATAGTCCACAGCTTTTGATGTATTTTGCTAATCCATCTATTCCTAAATCTAATATAGCTTTAGGGGTATTATGTTCTTGAAATAAAACAGCTGTAACTTTATTAACCCTAACATCTGTACATTGTGCTGATAAAATAGTGGCAATTAATAATTCGAATGGAGTAGTAAAATCCAAACCAGCTTTTGCATTAGGATATAAGCTATCTAAATCATCTAAAATTTTATTAATTTTCTCGTAACTCATGAAACTTTCTCCTTACTTCTTCAATTTCAATTTTATAACCATCTAAGTTGTTAGGCGTTTCCAGTATTATTGGTCTGCCTTCTAACCTTTCATTAAATATTACATTAAAAAGGTCTGATTCTCCAATCAATCCCTTACCAAACTTTTCATGTCTATCCTTATTTGCTCCAAATGGCATCATAGAATCATTGCAATGAATCACTTTAATTTTTTCAATACCAATTAACTTGTCAAATTCATCAAGATAATCATCAAAATTAACCAGTTTAATTCCTGAGCTAAACAAATGACAAGTATCGATACAAACATACAATGGAATACTAGCATTACTAATAATATAAGCAATTTGATTTAAATCAAATCCAACTTCACTACCTTTTCCACTCATAGTTTCAATACATATCTTCTGACCATTTGAAACATCTATTTGATTCAAGCCTTCTACAATTAAATTAAGTCCTTTCTCAATTCCTTGATTTTTATGACTTCCTGGATGAAGAACATAATTATCAATTTCCAAATCTCGAATTTTTTTCATATCCTCATTTATAAGCTTGATTGCCAATTCTCTTAGTTCTTCTCTATCACTACATAAATTCATGGTATATGCTCCATGACATACTATTTCGTTTATATCATGAGTATCTCTAAGCTTCAAAAATTTTTCTATTTCTCTATCAGGAATTAATCTAGACTTAGATCCTCTTGGATTTCGTGGAAAGAATTGAAAAGTGTCAGCATTTATTTCTAAGCATTGTTCTATAGTTTTGTGAAGTCCTTTTGATGTAGATAAATGACATCCTATTCTATTCATAAAACCTCCTAATCACCTCTAAATCATTATTATATCACACCTTAATATTTTAATATGTTATAATACTAGTTGAGGAAGTGAGACATGTTTAATATTAGCAAAAAAAATATATCAAAAATAGATAAAATTCTAATTATAAGCGTTTTAATACTTGTTATTTACGGTCTTGTAGTATTATATAGTGCTGGATCAAGTCTTTCAAACCATTATTTCAGAAAACAATTAATAGCTACAATTATAGGAATAATTGTTGTTTTTTTTATAATTTCACTAGACAACCACATAATAAAAAAACTTAACATTCCATTGTACATAATTTGCAATGTTTTACTGGTTTTAGTTTTATTTTTTGGTGTTGGTGATGAATGGGGTGCAAGAAGTTGGTTTAAGTTTGGACCAATTAATTTTCAACCTTCTGAAATAATGAAGATAGTTCTTATTATTTCACTAGCAAATATTATAGAATCTAACAAAAACAGCCTAAATAATCCTAAAATTTTATTAAAAATACTAATTTTTGCTTTCATTCCTGTCGCTCTAATTTTAAAACAACCAGACGCAGGAACAGCTATGGTGTATACATTCATAATAATAGTAATGTTGTTTACAGCTGGAATTGATTGGAAATATTTAATAGGAGCAATTATCTTAGGTATAGTCAGTTTACCTTTTCTATACTTGAGGCTTGATCAATTTCAAAGAGATAGAATATTAAATTTTGTTCATCCTGAAAGAGATTTATCGAATACTGGATGGCAAGCTCTCCAAGGTAAAATAGCAATAGGATCAGGAAAATTAACTGGTGAAGGTTTCTTAAAAGGAGTTCAAAGTCAATATAATTTTATTCCTGAAAAACAAACAGATTTTATTTTTGCAGTATTAGTTGAAGAATTTGGATTTATAGGTGGATTTATATTGATTTTATTATATGCCCTTATGCTTTATAGATGTGTGGTTATTGCTCAAAATTCAGATAATTTATACTCAAAATTATTGACTATTGGATTTGCAGCAATGTTTTTATTCCACATATTTGAAAATATTGGAATGACTATTGGGGTAATGCCAATAACTGGTATCCCTTTACCATTTTTTAGTTATGGTGGAACATTTCAAATTATCAACTTAATTTCAATTGGATTGATTATATCTTCATCAATTCAAAAAGACCCATTGAACTTTATTTAGGAGGAAATATGAATAAAATAGAAAGTTTTAAAATTAATCACTTAAAATTATTACCAGGAATTTATGTATCAAGAAAAGATTACTTAAATAATGAAGTATTAACTACTTTTGATTTAAGAATAACTGCACCTAACAAAGAACCTGTTATGAACACAGCAGAAGTTCACGCAATAGAACATTTAGGAGCTACATTTTTAAGAAATAAGCTTGAAAATGAAGTTATTTATTTTGGTCCTATGGGTTGTAGAACAGGATTTTATCTAATCTTGGTCGGAGATAAAAAATCTGAAGATATCGTAGATTTAGTTAAAGAACTCTTTGAATTCATATCTAATTATGAAGGCGATATACCTGGTCAATCAGCAAAGGACTGTGGCAACTATTCAGATATGAATTTAAATATGGCAAAATTATATTCTGATAAGTACTTGAAGGTTCTAAATTCTATTAAAACAGAAAATTTAATCTACCCAGAATAGAAAAAACACAATTTAGTTATACTAAATTGTGTTTTTATTTTTTTGATCTTTATCTAAATATGTTGTTTGCAGTTCTGTTAGCTTCTTTTCATTCATTTTTTCAATATAGTGTTTTCTACATAATGGCATATATGCTTCACTAGCACCCAACTGTATTCTGTTTTTATCGTCTGATATACGATAACTAACCCATGCATCATTTCCACACACAGCGCACACTGCGTGGTGTTTTTCAACGTAATCACAAATAGGCAATAACTCCTTAACAAGTTGAAATGGCTTTGCTTTATAGTCCATGTCAAGTCCCGCAGCAATAATTGTGAATCCTTTTTCCAAAAGATAGTTAATTTGTTTTACAAAATGATCTGCTTTTGAATTAATAAATTGTACTTCATCTATAGCAATGACATTTACATCATGAGTTTTTGTATATTCAACTATATCGTCAATATTATCGACATTTATTGCTTCAATTTCGTTTTTATCATGTGTTACTACTTTTTCCTTAGAATATCTAGAATCCATCTTCGGCTTAAACACAACTACATTGTACTTAGCAATTTTAAACCTATTCACTTCTTTCCATAAACTAGATGTTTTTCCAGAAAACATAGATCCAGTATGCACTATTAATTTGCCTCTATATTGATGCATATTAATTCCTTGAAATCTCTATTGATTGAATAATAATATCATCCAACGGTTTATCTGAAAAGTCAGTATTTACGTTAGCAATTTTGTCTACAATATCCATTCCACTATAAACTTGACCAAATACAGAATGTTTTCCATCTAACCAAAAACATCCCCCATTATTTTTATAGTATTCTTTTTGTTCTTCATCCAAATCACATTCGTCAAGATATTTAATATAATCTTTTCTAATTGAAGTGTTTTGAACTATAAAAAATTGAGATCCATTAGTGTTTGGTCCAGAATTAGCCATAGATAATGCTCCTCTTATATTTTTTAAATCATCCGAAAATTCATCTTCAAAAGGCTTTTCCCAAATACTTTCCCCGCCATAGCCTGTTCCTTGTGGATCTCCTCCTTGGATCATAAAATCTTTGATGACTCTATGAAAAATAGTTCCATCATAATATCCTTCTTGTGCATGAGTTACAAAATTTTCCACACAATTTGGAGCATCATTTTCAAACAAACAAATTTTTATTTCTCCCATGTTTGTAATTATATTTGCAATTAATTGATCTTTTTTAGGTATATCAGTTTGATACATATTCCCTCCATAAATAATTAAACTGCTTTTTAAAAAGCAGTTTAAACTTTTGTATTTGATGAGAAGTAATATCCTTCTCCCCATTTTGTTCTAATTATTAATGATTCGTTATCTTTGATTTTTTCTCTCAATCTTTTAATGTGAACATCAACAGTCCTGATATGAGACTGTGCATCTTCCCATAATTTCGCAGCCAATTCCTTTCTTGAAAGAACCTTATCTTTATTAGAAACAAGTGCATATAGCAATTCAAATTCTCTTCCTGTTAATTCTATATATTGACCATATCTTTTTACAGTTCTTGATATTAAATTAAATTCAAATTCACCAATTTGTATTATGCTTGTTTTATTATGGTCATTTACTAAATCTGATTTCGTTCTTCTGAGAACTGCTCTAATTCTTGCTTTTAACTCAAGCATATTAAATGGATAAACTACATAATCATCTGCGCCATATTCCAACGCTAAGATTTTTTTCATATCATCTGATTCGTCACTAACAAATATTGTCGGAATGGAATATAATTTGCTAATTTCTTTTTTGAAGTCTAAGCCTGTACCATCCGAAAAATTCATATCACTAAGCAAAAAATCATAGTAACCTTTTTTTAGTTTTTCAAGTGCATCTTCAATTGTAGAACATTCTGAAACTTCATAATTTTCATCATTAGAGAAATTCAAAATGATCTCATCTTTATACACATTAGATGGAAAAACTAACAGAATTCTAAGTCTCATAAGTTTAATTAGATTACTTCAATAAAGTGATCTGTCTTTTCCTTTACTCTTCCTATTATATTTCCAACTTGGCCTGATTCATGTATTTTTTCTACAAGTTTATCAGCATCTTCCTTAGATAATGCAATTAATAATCCGCCTGATGTTTGAGGATCAAAGACCAAATCATCTACAAAGCTACTAACATTTTTGCTGATTTTTACATCATTTCTGATAAAGTTTCTGTTGTCATAAGCTCCTTTTGGAACTAATCCTAAGTTAACAAACTCTTCTACTCCTTCAAAAATAGGTAAGTTTTGTGAGTCAATTTCTATTGTTAAATCAGATCCCTTAGCCATTTCAAGTGCATGGCCGCACAAACCAAATCCTGTTACATCAGTAGCAGCATGAACTTCTAGTCCATCGCAGGCTTCCTTAGCGTATTTATTCAAAGTAGACATAGATTTGATAACTTCATCAAATAATTTTTGATTATCCATTCCACCTTTTATAGCAGTGTTTACAATTCCTACACCTAATTTTTTAGTTAATACAACCACGTCTCCAACTTTAGCTGTAGAGTTGGCCCATACTTTATCTGGATGATTGATTCCAGTTACAGACAACCCATATTTAGGTTCATCATCTTGAATTGTGTGACCACCAACTAATAGACATCCTGCTTCTTTAGCTTTGTCAGCTCCGCCTTTTAAGATTTCAACTAAAATATCTTGATTCATACAATCTGAAAAACAAACAATATTTAAAGCTAACAATGGATCTGAACCCATAGCATATAAATCACTTAAAGAGTTTGCCGCAGCTACTTGACCAAATGTATATGGGTCATTAACAACCGGCGTAAAGAAGTCTAGAGATTGAATTAAACATAAATCATCTCTTACTTTGTATACAGCACAATCATCGCTTGTATCTAATCCTACTACTAAATTATCGTCATTTACTTTTTCAAGATGACTTAATACTTCAGCTAATTTACCAGGTCCAATCTTTGCTGCGCATCCAGCTGTTTGAGTAAACTCAGTTAATTTAACATCTTCTGGTTTGATTGTTTTGTACTTTTTGTCTAACATTTTTATCTCCTTTAATCTATAGTTATTAAACTTTTTAATGATTCAAAAGTTTTATCGCCTATTCCATCTACATTTTTTATTTCTTCAATTTTTTTAAATTGATTTTTCTCTCTAAATTCTATTATTTTTTTAGCTTTGGAAGGTCCAATACCTGGTAATGTTTGCAATTTATTACTATCAGCGGTGTTAATATTTACAAGATTACTTGAGTTATTATCTTTTATTGTAACTAAATCAGAGCTTTGTGTATCATTGTTTTGTTCTTTTGAAGTTTCTGATTTAGAAGGAATATAGATCTTCATTTCATCTTTTAGCTTCATCGCCAAATTTACACTTTTCGTATCAGCATCTTGTTTAAATCCACCTGCTAGTTCAACGATATCTTTAATTCTATCATCTTTTTTAAAATGATAGACACCAGGTTTGTTTACACAACCATCTATTTGACACATAGTCGTGGAATTATCTTCTCTGTTTTGTGTATTATTTTCAGATTTCTCATTTATGCTTTCTGTTGATTTTGTATCGACTAGCGCTTGAATTTGATTGTTATTCAAATTATCTGAATTAGATTTATAATAACCAAAACCGACTAAAACAATTATTGCTATACCAATTAAAATTTTATCTTTAGAAAAATTAAAATTCATAATGCGCCTCTTATATCTATATACACTATAATATCATATGCACAAGCAATTCGTCCAATAAAAAAGCTACCGGTATTAAATACCAATAGCTTAAGATTTTAGTTTAAAATTCTTCTTGCTGTTACAAATGTATTTGAGTAATAGTTTGAGTCAATGTCTGAAATAATTACACCAGTTGAAGGTGTTGATGCATGAATCATTTTTCCATTACCAACATAAATCCCAACGTGAGAAATACTACCTGATCCATTTGTACTAAAGAATAACAAATCTCCTTGTTTCAAATTACTTTTACTTACAGGATATCCATTATTTGATTGTGCAGCTGAATTTCTATAAAGAGAAATACCGCAAACTTTATTATATAAATAACTAGTTAATCCAGAGCAATCAAATCCTACTCCTGGTTGTGCAGAACCCCAAACATATTTTTCTCCTAAATAATTATAAGCAGCTTGAGCTACAGCACTTCCAGAACCGCCTTCATTAGATCTTACAACCTTAGAGTTAGATTCTTTTTTGTAAGAATCCTTTACTTCAGTATCTATTTTTTGGTTTGATTCAACTTTATTGTCTTGAATATAATTTACAGAAATATATTTTCCCTCAGAAAGTTTTAACCAATATTTCCCTTTGATACCACTAACTTTAGTACCTTTTTCTAATACAGAAACTACGTTAGAATCGATGCTGTCTTTATCTCTAACATTTACAGCTTCCTTTACATATCCAGTATAGTTAGCTCCTTCAAATTTTGTAGAATTTGATTTCTTTACTTGTTCTTTGTTTTTAATTTCTGAAACTTGAAGTTCATTATTTTTCTTTTCTTCAATTTTAGTATTTTGCAAGTATTTTATACTAATAAAACCATTATTTCCATTTACAGAAGTTTTGAACCATCTATCTTCAACTACACCTTGTACTTTAGTGTTTTTCTCTAATACACCTAGTTTATTAGAGCTGATTGATTTTTCACTTCTTAGATAAACTGGAGATTTTACCCACATATCTACTGAGTTTTCAGTAGATTTAGATTTTACTTCAGATTTTACTTTTGGAGCATCAAGATTGTTTTTTGAAACTTGTTTTTTAGTTTCAGAATCTACTTTTTTATTTGAAATTTCATTTGCTAAAAAGTCTTTACTTACGTATGCATCTTTGTTATTATAGTTTATTTTTGCCCATGATTTATTGCTATCATCTTTAACAACAACTTTAGTATCTTTTGGTAAAACACCTATTGCTTCAGATTCTTTATCTGCTTGTTCTCTTACAAATAAATCACCTGTCGTAGATTTTGTTATATTTGAATAAATCTTTTCTTCTTCATTTTCAGAATTTCTTGAAAGAGTTAATGAAGCAACTTCAGATTTTTCTTTCTTTAGGCTTGATTTTGAATTCTTATTATCTTCTGAAATTTTCCCAACATTTGCAGTAGATAATTCTACTTTTTTAGCTTCATCTTTTTTTGTATCTACTTTTTCACTATTTTGTTTGTATGTAGAAACGTTATTTTCAGCAGAAGTCTTTAATTCTTGTTTATTAACTTTTACTTCAAAATTAATTTCTTCTTTAGACTTTTTAGATATAGTTCTTGTGGAATCATTTAATACGTTTCTTACTTGTGAATTTCTTATTTCATTAAGAGCTTTCTCTTTTTCTTCTTTTCCAGCATTTGGAGTCAATACATCATTGCTTTTTATTGCAACTGAATATTTAGAATCATTTAATTTATTAGATTCAATATTATTGTCTCCTATTAAAGTTGTAGAACTTAAATAAGGCGATACAAAAGTTCCTACAGCTATGACTGAAGCTAATCCGATAGATAAGCCAAGTCCTTTTTTGTTCATATTAATTTCCTCCTAATACATCCTAAAATAATATTAAAAGAATAAAAAAAATATGTCAAGTAAATTCAACAAAAAAGTTACAAATAAGTTTCAAAAAAGTAATAATTGTAACATTTTTGTCATAATTTCTATTTCTAGATGTTTATATGTGATATTTAAAAATAATAGTTTAATGCAACAAATAAATCTATTCATAATGTGAATAGATTTATTTATTAAATATTATTTTTAAATTTCCATTAGTTCGGTTTCTTTATCAGTAACAATATTGTCAATTTCTCTAGTCAACTTATCTGTTAATGATTGAATATCATCTAGTAATGTGTGTAATTCATCTTCAGATATTTCAGCATTTTTTTCCATTTTTTTTGCATCGTCTACACAATCTCTTCTGACAGATCTTATCGTGACTTTAGATTTTTCGCCATACTCTTTGACGACTTTTGTTAATTCTTTTCTTCTGTCTTCAGTTAATTGTGGAAATGGTAATCTTATAATATTCCCATCATTAGAAGGAGTAATTCCTAAATTAGATGCTTGAATTTGTTTTTCAATTTCTTTCATTATTGATTTATCCCATGGCTGAATTGTAAGCAATCTAGCTTCTGGAGCAGAAATCGTAGCAACTTGTTTTAAAGGTGTTGCAGTACCATAATAATCTACCATAATATTATCTAATATACTAGGATTTGCACGACCAGCTCTTACTTTTTTTAAATCTTCCCTTAAAGCATGTAATGTTTTATCAGCTTTTGCTTCCATATCTTTTAAAATTTGTTTACTCATTTTTATCCCCCTCAACAATTGTTCCAATATTTTCTCCATGAGAAACTCTAATTATATTTTTAGGATCATCTATACCAAAAACCACTAATCCCATATTATTTTCCATGCAAAGTGATGTGGCTGTTGCATCCATTATTCCTAAACCTTTGTTTAAAATATCAATATAAGTCAGTTTATCGTATTTGATTGCATTTTTATTTTTATTAGGATCAGAATCGTATATACCATCGGTTCCTCTTTTACCTGCTAAAATAACATCAGCGTTAATTTCTACTGCTCTTAATGCAGCTGTTGTATCAGTAGAAAAATATGGCAATCCTGTTCCAGCAGCAAAAATTACAATTCTACCTTTTTCAATGTGTCTTATGGCTCTCCTTCTAATATAAGGTTCTGCAACTTGTTTCATATCTATTGCTGTTTGCACTCTTGTTTGAATACCTTTTGCTTCCAATGATGCTTGCAATCTCAAAGCATTAATTGTCGTTCCTAACATTCCCATTGAGTCCGATGTAGCTCTATCAATTTTAGATGATCTTCCTCTCCAGAAATTTCCACCACCAACAACAATAGCAATTTCTAATCCTTCTTCGTGGACAGCTTTTATAGAATCGCAAATATTTTCTATAATATCATCATCTAATCCGTGTCCTTGGTCTCCACTTAAAGCTTCACCGCTTAATTTTAGTAGAACTCTTTTATATTTTAAACTCAAAATTTCCTCCTAATTAATAATAAGGTTTTCTTTAATTTATCATACCAAATTAAAATTTTAAAATCAATATGATAATATGTAAAATAAAAAAGCTGCAATATAGAAATCGCAGCAATAATTTTTATTGACCCATTTGTTTTTTTACTTCTTCAGCAAAATCTTCGTTTTTCTTTTCTAAACCTTCGCCAACTTCAAATCTAGCAAATCTACGAATTTTAATGTTTTCACCTATTTTTGCAATTAAATCTGTTAATAATTCTTCTACAGATTTATTAGGATCTTTAATGAATGGTTGTTCTAATAGACAAATTTGTGAGTAGAATTTGTTAATTCTTCCTTCAACTTTCTTTTCAGCAATCATTTTTGATTTATCTTCAGGAATATTTTTTCCATCATTTTCGTTCATAGCTTGATGAACTAATACTTCTTTTTCTTTTTCTACCTCTTCAGCTGGTACTTCATCACGACTTACGTATTTTGGATTTGATGCTACAACTTGCATTGCGATATCTTTTGCGAAGTTCTTAAATTCTTCATTTTTTGCAACAAAGTCTGTTTCACTGTTTATTTCAACAATAGCAGCAATTTTTCCACCGTGAATATAAGTTTCAACAATACCTTCAGATGCTAATCTTCCAGCTTTTTTTTCTGCTCCAGCAAGTCCTTTTTCTCTCAAAAGGTCAATTGCTTTTTCGATATTTCCATCTGCTTCAGATAGAACTTTCTTACAGTCCATCATTCCTGCGCCAGTTTTTTCTCTTAATTCTTTTACCATACTAGCAGTAATTTGTGCCATTTTATTACCTCCACTTAAATTAAAAAGCGACCGTCAAACAATTATTCAATTTTCAGTTTAACCGTCGCTTGTTTTTTATTATTCTTCGTCTGATTGTTCTTCAGAATTTCCAACAAATTCTTTTAAATCTTCTTCTGATACTGATTCTTCGTTTTGAGATTCTTCTGTATCATCTTCAGTTTCAGAATAAACTTCTTCTGAATCTTCACGACCTTGATTTGCTTCAATAACAGCATCAGCAATTGTAGAAGTTAAAAGCTTAACCGCTCTAATTGCATCATCGTTACCAGGAATAGCAATATCCAATTCGTCTGGATCACAGTTAGTATCTACGATACCTACAACTGGTATTCCTAATATTTTTGCTTCGTGAACAGCAATGTATTCTTTTTTAGGATCAACTACAAAAAGTACACTTGGCATTTTTGTCATTTTTCTAATACCACCAAGGTTTTTTTCTAGTTTTTCTCTTTCTCTTTCTAATTGGCTAACTTCTTTTTTAGGTAAAAGATCGAAAGTTCCATCTTCTCCCATTTCATATAATTTGTGAAGTCTATTAATTCTTGTTTTGATAGTTTTGTAGTTTGTTAACATACCACCCAACCATCTTTGGCTTACGTAATGTTGTCCACATCTTTTAGCTTCTGTTTCGATTGCTTCTTGAGCTTGTTTTTTTGTTCCTACAAAAAGAACTTCTCCACCATCTGCAACGATGTCTCTTACATAATTGTAAGCATCATCAATCTGTTTTACAGTTTTTTGAAGATCTATAATATAGATTCCATTTCTTTCTGTAAATATAAATTTTGACATTTTGGGGTTCCATCTTCTTGTTTGATGTCCAAAATGAACCCCAGCTTCTAACAATGATTTCATTGATACTACTGACATTTTTCTACCTCCGTTTTATTCCTCCAGACGACTCATCTACAAATGCGACAATTAAGCAACTGCATCTGTATCATCGACTGTGTGTTTTACTTTCAAAGTATATCATATATGTTTTTATTTTTCAAGCTTTTTATAATCACATTTTTCATTAGAACAAAGAATGGATTCTCCATGTCTATTTTTTCTATGAACTAGTAAACTACCACATTCAGGACATTTTTCACCTGTAGGCTTATCCCATAAAGCGAAGTCGCAATTTGGATAATTTTCACATCCATAAAAAACTTTACCTCTTTTAGAAACTTTTTCTATTATTCTGTGACCACATTTTGGGCATTTTACTTTAGTATCTTTTACAATAGTTTCAGTATATTTGCAATCAGGAAAAGCACTGCATCCAATAAACTTTCCATTTCTTCCGTGTTTTATTACCAAATCATTGCCACATTCAGGGCATTTACGTCCAATTGGTTCGTCTTTAACTTTAAATTTATCTTGTGCATTTTTTGCATTGATTAAATCTTCATAAAATCCATCATAAAAATCTCTAATTACTTTTTTCCATTCAACGTCGTTTTCAGCAATATTATCTAATTCATTCTCCATTTCAGCAGTGAATTTTTCATTAATAATTGAATCAAAATATTTAACTACAAATTCACAAACTTTTTCTCCGATTTCTGTTGTATAAAATTTTTTCTCTTTTAATTCAACATAATTTCTAGACAAAATACTGCTTATAATCGATGCATAAGTACTTGGCCTACCAATGCCATCTTCTTCAAGTGTTTTTACAAGGCTTGCTTCTGTGTATCTAGGTTTTGGTTTAGTAAAATGTTGTTTAGATTCTATTTCTTTTGAAGTTATAGATTCTTTTTCCTTTAATTCAGGCAATTCGCTATCTTTAGTATTTAAAGAATATACTCTTGTAAAACCATCAAAAATCACCACGTTACCATTAGATCTAAAAGTATAACCATTGTTATCAAAATCTATTGATGTAGATAAATATCTTGCATCTTTCATCTGACTAGCAACAGTTCTTTCCCAAATCAATTTATATAATTTGTATTGATCATCTGTCAAATATTTTTTAATTTCATTCGGTCTTCTTTTTACTGATGACGGCCTAATACCTTCGTGAGCATCTTGTGATCCTTTTTTCTTTTTAGAATAATCGTATCCTTTTGTAGCATATTGTTTTCCATAGAGATCATTAATTATATTAAGGCAATCACCCACGCAAACTTGAGAAATTCTTGTTGAATCTGTTCTCATATAAGTAATCAAACCTACTGACCCTTCGCTGCCCAGACTAATTCCTTCATATAACTGTTGAGCTATTCTCATAGTTTTAGAAGTTTGGAAATACAACTTTTTATAGGATTCTTGTTGTAGTGTAGATGTTGTAAAAGGGGCGTAAGGTTTCCTAGATTTTTTTTGTTGTTTTATAGAATCTACAACAAAATTATCTGACAAATCATTTAGAATTTTATCCGCTTCATCCTTGTTTTTTATATTGATTTTATTAGTTTTATCGGTTTTTGAATAATATAGTTCAGAATCAAATTCCAATTTGTTTTTTGATAAATTTGCATGAATAGACCAGTATTCTTCTGGTTCAAACTCTCTTATCTCTTTTTCTCTTTCACAAATTAATCTTAAGGCTACAGACTGTACTCTACCGGCACTTAGACCAGATTTAACTTTCTTCCATAATAACGGAGAAATGCTATAACCTACTATACGATCTAAAACTCTTCTTGCTTGTTGAGCATCTACCAATTTTAAATCAATGGCTTCAGGTTTTTTTATTGCCTCTTTTACAGAGTCTTTAGTTATCTCTTGGAATTTTACTCTATTTTCTTCCTTTGGATTTATACCTAACAAATAGCACAAATGCCAAGAAATAGCTTCTCCTTCCCTATCAGGGTCGGTTGCCAAGAATATTTTTTGAGAGTTTTTGTAATCTTTTTTTAAAGCATTGATTACACTAGCTTTACCACGCACATTAATATATTGCGGTTCAAAACCATTGTCTATATCAATTCCTAATTTGCTCTTCGGTAAATCTCTCAAATGACCTATTGTAGCTACAACTTTATATCCTGACCCTAACATTTTTTGAATCGTTTTTGCTTTAGTTGGAGATTCTACTACCACTAGCTTTTTATTTGCCATTAAAAGTCGATCCTTTCTGTTAACTTTCTTGTATTTTAGATCTTAGTTCACTTATAGACTCAGTTGAAATTTGATCTTTATTTATTCCTAATTTATTTATTATCTCATTTAAATGTTCTTCATCTTTGACTTCAATTTCCAAATATGGATACGGATAAAAATCTTTATCCCAACAATCAAAATCTAGTCTTGCATCCATAAACTCAAAAGATTTTCTTTCTTTCTTAGATGAAGATTGCTTATCCAATTTAACAAATTTTAATATTTGTTTCAAGTTTTCTTCACTATCAAACTCTATAGTATATTCATCATAATGTCTAACGTTTGTATCATTAACTCTCTTCTTGTAAGTAAGAAATTTCTTGTTTTCATTATTAAAAATATCCTTTGAAATTCTTATTCTAAGATAATCACTACTATCAATTAAATCAAAATTATTAGATTCAATTAAAATATTTTCTTGAATTTCATGGGCAATCATTTTAGCTCCCATTTCAATAGCTTTATCCATCAAACCATTAAAATCATCAGTAAATACCTTACATTCTAATTCTTTTTCCATATTATTCCCTAATTTTCTTAACTTTAAAATCGATATAATCCGAAGACACACAATGTACATGTATTCCGTCTATTGTTCCTTCTACGACATTTTGATGTCCATATCCATGTAAATGTCCATATATTAAATCCGTAACATTATAATTTTTCAAACAATTAAACAACGCATTAGGTTGTTTATTGATATCAAAAGGTGGATAATGAAGCATCATAATAATATCATTGTTATTTCGGACACTTTCCAAACTCATATTCACTCTCAAAATTTCTCTTTGAAAAATCTTTTCATCTTTTTCTGAAGCTTCTTTGCTAGTTGGATCGAGCCATCCTCGTGATCCACATATATTGATATTTCCTAAGTCCAATGAATCATTTTGAATAAAATTAATAGATTCTAAATCTAATTTTCTTAATTTACTTATACCAGACCACCAATAATCATGGTTACCTCTAGTTAAAATCTTTCTGCCTGGACTCTTATCGATTCTTTTCAAATCCACAAAAGCATCATCTAGTTGCATTGCCCAGGAAATATCTCCTGGTATAAGTATAATGTCTTCACCATCCAATTTTTCTAGATTATGAAATATATTTTCTTCATAATTATCCCAATTATCACCGAATACATCCATCGATTTTTCTTTTGTATAATCCAGATGTAAATCACCTATCGCATATATCATAATTACTTTAACTCAATTTTCTTATATTTTATGTCTAGTTCATTTAACAATTGCTCATCTCTGTTTTGGCAAGAAAAAAGTATTATTTGATTATTATTTGAAATTTTAAATAACAAATCTAGACATTTCTTATATCTTACATCATCTAATTGGACAAAACAATCATCTAGTATCATCAAATAATCAAGACCCATTAATTCTTCAAGAACACTTATTCTAATAAAAACAGAAAGCAAGTCAAATGTTCCAGAACTTAAATGTTTTTGTTCATAAAATTTTACTCCATCATAAATACTGACATCTAAATTTTCATCAACTCTAAATTTGTCCTTATCTTTAGTTGAATAAGCCATCATTTCTGAAACTTTCTTGTTAATTCTAGGGATAAAATTTTTGTGTAATTTATTTATACTTTTATTGATCAAATCCATAGCTAATTCTATAGATGTAATTTCATTTTCGTACTTTTGAATATTCTCATTGATATCTGCTAATCTTTCTTCTTTTTCCAATAGAAGATTTACAGATTTTTCAAGTATTTTAGTCCTTTCAAATAATTTCGCGTTCTTTTCAATAGATTCGTCAATTTCTTTATTAAGTAAGTTGATATCTTTTATATCATTATCCTCAAGTTTTATTGAATCTGAATTAATATTTTCTAATAAAATACTAAAATCATATTCAGATGATATCTTTTGAAGTTGATCATCTTTATCAGAAATTCTATCCATCAATTGGTTATACTCTATTTTCTTTCTTCTATAATCTTCAACATCTATGTTCTTCAAATTTCTTGATGACGATAAAATATTGTTAATCTTAGACTTAGAACTTTCATCTTCATTTATAATTGAATCCAATTTTGAATCAAGATCTTGAAGTTGTCCCTCAAGTTTGCCCAAATAATCAATGCTTTTATCCATATTTGAGTCATATGTAAAGTCATTAATTACTTCATTGTAATTTTTATAATTCATATTTGTAATTTGATTAATCTTTTTCACAATCTTATTTAATTGACGATTGTATGATAATCTCTGAAATTTGATCGATATAATAACTAAAATATAATACAGTACAAATAATACAGGAGCAATAACTATTTCTTTTGTATACCCCATCATATAAATCATTCCGGCAATAATTAATGTAACTATAACTCCAATAATGGATAATTTTATTTTTAATTTAGAAAATCCATTTAATTTTTCAATTAAATTATCAATTTCATCAGTATAATCTCTTATAGTTTCATAATTACTAAGTTTTGCTTTTAATTGGTAGTAATCCTTACTTAATAATTTCTTTTGCTTCGATAACTCATTAAATGTAATTCTATTGTCGTTTAATAATTTATTTTGATATTCCAAACTATTGACATCATCTTCGTCAATGTCATTGATGTATTTAATCTTTGATACTCTGTCTAATAAACTTGCTTTTTCTTTTAATATCTGCATTTTATAGTTTTTTGCATCTTCTATTTTTTCTATATCGTTCTTCTTTTGCAAATTAACTAATTTTTCTTTGTTTAAAAGCAGCGTTTCATGTCTAAGCTTGTACTCATTTAACTTATTTAAACTATCTTCATATTCTTTTTTGTCTTTATTAATATTTTTGATATCATCTTCTAAGTCAAACTTTTTCTGATATAACCCCCCTAAAGGTTTAGTTTTAGATTGTTTAGTCCCAATATTTGATTTCATCTTTTCAAGATTATCTAGAGCTTTTTTAAATGAAACAGAATCATTATTGCTATCTGATGAATTCAATAGCATATCAACAATAGAACTCACATTCTTATCTTTTGCATCTAATTCTTTCAAATTAGAAAAAACAGTTGATTTGAAGATATCTAAAGGCATTTTAAAAAAGTATTCACCAGGAAACGATAAATTATCTTGATTAAAACCATCTAGATCAGTTTCGTTATTACCAGTAGTTTCATTGAAAATATTAAAATATTTTTCTTTGAAATTACGATAAATCACATATCTCTTGTTATCTTTCTCCACTAAAATACTACCCTCATAGTTTTCGCTATTCCAAGGGCGATATTTTTCGTAGTCTTCAGTATATACAGTTCTCTTTAAATAAGGTTTAATAAATCCATAAAATACACCTTCTATAAATTTGGATATAGTGGTCTTCCCTGACTCATTTAACCCATAAATTAGATTAAATTTGTCTCCAAATTCTATTGTGTAATTATTAAATCTGCCAAATGATATCAAATCTAATCTAATAATTTTCATAAATTATTCTCCAATAAGGACTTAATTCCTAAATTAATTGCTCTTTTCACCACTGGATCGTCTTGGTTCAATTTTTTTGTCTCTTCAATAAAATAACCCAACACATTATTTCTGTTAAATTCATAAATTTTATCCAAATTTATATTAGATTCTGTGTTGTCAATTATTTCTACATATTCACAATATTTTTTTAGACTTTCTTGTAAAGAATCTATATCTAGATCAAATCCTTCTTCTAATTGTCCCTTTAAATTAATTCTAATGTAATTTTTCTTATCTTCAACTAAACATTTAGACAATGAACCCACTAAATCGTAATAACTAAATTTATCTGATATATTATAGTCAAATTCATTGAAGTTTGATTCTGAACAATCTAAAAAATCGATGTCAAGTCTATTATCAACTATACTTCCAATAACAGCACCGTGCATCCCTTTTTCTTTAAAACTCAATGGTTCAATAGAACCTGGATACACAAATTTATCATTAAAAATAGTCGGTTTATGTATATGGCCTAAAGCCACATAATCAAAACCCAAATTATTTACTTTATCTTGATCAAAAAACATATAACAATTGTTATCATTTAATAAATCAGAATGAATCATTAAAACATTAGTTTTTAACTTGTCCAGTTTTAAATCATCAAAAATGTTTATAAAATCGTAATTGTTTTTATTGTAACTTATCCCATAAACATCAGTGTCATGAAATTCTATTTTTTCAAGAGTATCCTTTTTGAAAATATTCAGATTATCACTAATATTTACCATATCCCATAAATTATCATTATAAATAGGATCATGATTACCACCTATAATGCAAATTTGTGAATTTGTTCTAGAAAACAAATCCATTAAACGATTCATATCACTTAGGCTAAAATTTTCCAAATTATACAAATCTCCAGACAGAAAAATATAATCAACATTTTCATCAATACTATATTTGATTAATTTTTCAACTGATGTCCAAATTCTTTGCCTTCTTATTTTAGACATAGATTGTGGAATTGAAGATTTTTCAAATTTCATGCCTAAGTGAAAATCAGCTGAATGTATAAACTTCAAAATATATCCTACTTTTCTGAATCTAATTGTTTCAATTCATCTTCTATTAATGCATGTAATACTCTTAATTCTTCTTCTGTGAATGTAAGACCTTTACTCATTCTTGTATGATCAGGATTCCATTCTCTAATATCGTATTTTGCATCGTAATCAGACCATTTTACGATATTTAATTCCTTGTTCCAGTTGTTAGCTTTTGTGGATAAAACTCCAATTCTTTCTACTATTTCAAATTTTAAATCAGCCATAATTACCTCCATTTTTATAAATATATTATAGCATTATTTTAAAATATGCAAATATATGTTTTTGTGTTAGAATATCATAGAGGTGAATTTCATGAAAAAACAAAAATTAGCTCAAATTATAGCTATTATTCTAGTGGCGATGATGGTTGCTCCATTCATACTCAATGTAATAATGAACATGAGATAAAATGATAATTCAAAAAATTGAGTTCAATGATAAAAAAGATAAGTTTGTAATTGAGACTGATACAAAAGAAAGTTTTTTATTAAGTTATAATGACTTTGAAAAATTTAAAATTCATAACGAAATGATAATAGATGATGAATTGTATGCTCACCTATTGAACATATCAAAATTTGGAGAAGCTTTTGAAATCAGCCTTAATTTTTTATCTTATAAATTACGAACTGAAAAAGAAATAATTACAAAATTAAAATCTAAGAAATTTAGCACAGAAATTATTGATGAAGTAATTACTAAATTAAAAAATCTAGATTTACTGGACGATTATAACTATGCAAAAATATTTATTAACGATAAAATTAATCTTACAAATTACAGTAAAAGACGAATAATCAACGATTTATACCAAAAAGGTATTGATAAAAGAATTTATGAGGATTATTTAGAAGAGGTTTTTGGATATAATATGGAGTTAGACAAAGCAACTCAAATAGTTGAAACTAAAATCAATATTTGGAAAGAAAAATATGAAGGCTATGAGCTAAGGAATAAAATAGTTACTTTCTTACTCCAAAAAGGTTTCAGCTACGATATTGCAAAACAAGTAAGTGGTATGTATTAATGTATTATCTATATATCTTAGAATGTGCTGATAAGAGTTTGTATACAGGTATTACAAATGATTTTTCAAAAAGAATTAAAATGCACAATAAAGGCATAGCTAGTAAGTATACGAGAGCAAGGCTTCCCGTAAACTATGTTTTTATGAAAAAAATTGATAATAAAAGTGATGCATTAAAATTAGAAATTAAAACGAAAAGTCTAACACGTGATAAAAAGTTAAAATTAATCAATTCAGAAGAGAATGAAATTAATTCTATATTAAAAAAAGGGTATGTGAAAAGTTTTGTGTATCAGCTCCTCCTGATAGGTTGTGAGCTGATATTTTTTTGATTTTTAAAAAATATACTTTTATTACTGAA